>JBGAID010000033.1:0-105245 GCA_044225865.1 Polyangiaceae bacterium
CGCGGCGGCGCCCGAGTCCGATTGCTTGGACGGGCGAGACGTTAGAATAGAACGGTTTCGCGGACGTCCATCCGGAGCCGCTCGCCGACTAACTAGCAGAACGCGAGCTTTCCCACACGGTCTCACCGACCTCCTCACGATCCGCTGGATCATCCGATGCCCATCATGGGCAGGTTCCGAGACGAAGTTTTTGGGCGTGTCCCCTATCGACGCCCTCGGGCATGTAGATTGCCAACCGTCAGCCGACACCTCAAAGGAGCGACCATGAAGACTCGTTTTGCTCTCGCCAGCCTCGCGCTCGCCGCCATCGCCACCACCACCGTCTTTTCGAGCGCGGTTGCGGAAGAGTCCCTCGAGGGCAAGGCCACCATCACGGCCAAGCTCGACGCGAAGGCAAAGAAGGCGACGATCGTCATCCAAGGAAAGGGTGACGGAGTCTACGTCAACAAGGAGTACCCGCTGAAGTGCGAGGTCACCATCAAGGATGGCGGCAAGCTCGAGAAGGCTTCGCTCGGCAAGGACGACGCGACCTACGAGGATGCCGGCAAGGACAAGGCCGGAAAGGCGAAGAGCGCGACGCTGAAGGTCGGCGCCGACAAGCCGATCGAAGGGGAGTGCAAGGTCGTCGTCTGCACGATGGGTAGCTGCTCCGCTCCGTTCAAGGTGAAGTTCGCCTCCAACTGAAGAACGGGCGCGATGCGCATCGGCGAGGCGCGGCGAAGGTCGCGCCTCGTTTGCATTTCGAAGCCCGCGGCTCTGCGGCTCGGTGTCCTCGCGCGTGCGGCCGAGCATCATCACGGGTTCATGATTCTTATGAGCGCGGCCGCGCCAACGTGGGCATCCTTGCCCCATGAGTCGGGTCGACAGACGCATCCTCGGTCGCAGTGGGCTCCAGGTCTCGCGCATCGCGCTCGCCGGATCGTTCGGCATCTCCGCGGACGACACCGTCCGTGGCTTCGAGGAGCTCGGGGTCTCCACGTTCTTCGTCACCAGCCGGAGCTCCGGCCAGCTGGAGGGGATCCGGAGACTCTGCGCCGCGGGGCACCGTGACGCCCTCACCCTCATCGCCGTCGCGAGCATCCCGATGGGCTTCAGCGTGAAGCGCGAGCTCGCGAGCATCTCGAAGCTCCTCGGCGTCGACGCGGTCGATCTCTTCCTGCTCGGGTGGGTCCAGTACCACTGGTACGTCACCGGCAAGACGTGGCCCGCGATGCGCGCGCTCAAGGAAGAAGGCCGCGTCCGCGCTCTCGGGATCAGCTGTCACGACCGGCCCCTCGCCCGCGCCTTGATCGACGAGCTCGAGCTGGACGCGGTGATGCTCCGCTACAACGCCGCCCACCGCGGGGCGGAGCGCGAGGTGTTCGCGACGCTCCCGGAGGATCGCCGGCCAGGGGTGATCGCGTACACGGCGACGCGCTGGGGAGGGCTCCTCAAACCTCAAGGCGAGCTCGGCCCGATGAGCCCGGGCGAGTGCTACCGCTTCGCCCTCGGCCACCCCGCCGTCGACACGGTGCTCTCGGGGGCGCGCACCTTCGAGGAGCTCGCATCGAACGTGGAGGCGGTCGCGCAAGGCCCGCTGCCCGCGCCGAGGCTCGACGAGGTGAAGCAGTTCGGAGACGCCGTGCGCGCCAAGATGTCGAGCCGCGTGGCCTGGGGGAGCTGAGGCGGAGGGGAATCGAAGCTCGGGGGGCGGCGTATCGACGACGTGCCCGCCCTCTCGACGACCGCGCCGATCCCATCGCGGCTCGAGGCCGTCCGGGCCGACACGCGCGAGACGGTCCGTGAGGTGCTCCGGCTCGCGTGGCCTGCGATGGGGCACATGCTGCTCCTCTCGCTCGTGTTCATCGTCGACCGGATCGTCCTCGGGCGCACCGACACCACCGCGCTCGCGAGCCTCCAGATCTCCACCGTCGTGGTGTGGACCCTGACGACGGTGGGCACCGCGTTCTCCTCCGCGACGCTCGCGGTGGCGGGGCGAGCGTTCGGCGCCGAGGATCGAGAGCGCGCCTCCCAAGCCATCGCGGCGAGCCTCGCCGCCGCGCTCTCGTTCGGGATGGCGTTCGCTCTGATCGCGCTTACGTCGCGGGCTCGCTGGATGGCGGCCGCGTTTCCCCACGCTGGTGCGGAGGTGGGGCGAGACGTGGAGGCCTACCTCGCGATCGCGCTGCCGGCGTTGCCGCTCGCGTTCTTCGAAGCGGTCGCGGCCGCCTCGCTCCAGTCGATCGGGGACACGCGCTCACCGCTCTTCGCGGCCCTCGCGGGCAACGCGCTGAACATCGTCGTCTCGGCCACCCTCGTCTTCGGTCTGCTCGGTCTCCCCGCCCTCGGCGTGCGCGGCGCTGCCTACGGTGCGACGTCGGCATGGGCGGTTCAGTCCGTCGCCCTCGGTGTCATCCTCCTTCGTCGCAAGAGCCCGCTCTCGCTCGCGCGGGCGCTGGCGCGGCCGACGGCCTGGTCGCGCGACGTCCTTCGAAAGCTCGTCGAGATCGGAACGCCGGCCGTCTTCGACCGCCTCGCGTACGCGGGCGGCTACCTGGCCTTCGTGGCCCTCCTCGCCGCGCTGGGACCGGCGGCGATGGCGCAGAACCAGGCCATCTCGAGCATCGAGGCGGTGGCGTTCCTCTCCGCGGAGGGGTTCGGGATCGCGGCCGGCACGCTCGTCGCGCAGAAGCTCGGCGCGGGCTACGTCGAGCGAGCGGAGCGGGCGGCCCAGGTCGCCGCGTTCATCTCCGTCGCGACCCTCTGCGCGCTCGGGCTCCTCTTCCTCGCGGCGCCTCGGACCCTACTCGGCGCGGTGAGCGGTGATCCATCCGTGGTGCGCGAGGCGATGTTTCCGCTGGTGCTCTGCGCGATCTCGCAGCCGTTCATGGGCTACGCGATCGTGATGAGGATGGCGCTGCGCGGGGCGGGGGCCACCGATCGGGTGCTGCTCGTCACGTTCGCGGGGACGTTCCTCGTGCGCCTCCCGGTGGCGTACTTCGCGGGCGTCGTCCTCGGCGGAGGGCTCCTCGGGGCCTGGGCGGGGTGCGCCCTGGATTGGATGTTCGAGGCCTTCGCCTTCGCGTGGCTCAAGCGGAGGGCGGGCCTCGAGCCTGCTCGTGTATCGGTGCTCTTGACGCGCTGACCGCGGGAAGCGATGCCGTCCCGATGGCGCAAGCTCACGGCGGACGGCTCATTGCGAAGGCGCTGGCGCGCCACGGTACGACGCACCTCTTCACCCTGTGCGGGGGCCACATCCAGGCCATCTACGACGGGTGCATCGACGAGGGGATCCGGGTCGTCGACGTGCGCCACGAGCAGACGGCGGGACACGCCGCCGACGGGTACGCGCGCGTCACGGGCCGCCCCGGCGTATGCGCCGTCACCGCCGGCCCCGGCGTGACGGACGTCGTCACCGCCGCCGCGAACGCCTATCGAGGGGGGATCCCCCTCGTGATCTTCGGCGGCGCAGGTCCGCGGGCTCTCCAGGACATGGGCTCGCTCCAAGACATGAACCACGTCGAGCTGATGCGGCCGATCACGAAGTGGAGCGTCGCGGTGCCGTCGACGGACCGGCTCGCCGAGTACGTCGACTCCGCGTTCCGGATCGCCCAGGCGGGGGTTCCCGGTCCCGTGTTCCTCGAGGTCCCCCTCGATCTGCTGATGAACTGGGCCGACGACGGGGCCCCCGCGACGAAGCCGCAGACCCCGCCCCGACCGGGTGGAGATCCCGACGTCGTGGCCAAGGCGGCGAAGCTCCTCGCCGAGAGCGAGCGCCCGATGTTCATCGTGGGGACGCAGCTGCGCTGGTCGCCGCGGCCGCAGGCCGTCCAGCGGTTCGCGGACGCGATCGAGGCGCCGTTCTACCTCAACGGGATGGCGCGCGGCGCCCTCCCCCAGAGCCACCGCGGCCTCATGTCCAGGTCGCGCAAGTTCGCCCTCTCCAGCACGGACCTCTGCTTCGTCTTCGGGACGCCGCTCGACTTCCGCCTCGACTACGGCCGCGCCATCCCGCCCTCGGCCAAGGTCGTCCAGATCGATCTCGACGGCGCGGAGATCGGGCGCAACCGCTCCATCGACCTCGCGATCGCGGGGGACAGCGGGGTCGTCCTCGAGCAGCTCCTCGCGGCGGTCGGGGAGAAGCGCGCCCCCGACTGGCTCGCCGCCGTCCGCGGCGCGGAGGAGAAGTCGCGCGCGAAGATGCTCGCGGAGATGGAGTCGGAGAGCGATCCGCCGAACCCGCTCCGCGTCTGCGCCGAGCTCGGCAAGCGCCTCAAGAAGGACGACATCGTGATCGGCGACGGCGGCGACTTCGTCGCGACGGCGGCCTACGTGCTGAAGCTCGAGTGGCCGCAGCTGTGGATGGATCCGGGCCCCCTCGGCACCCTCGGAGTCGGCCCCGGCTACGCGATGGCGGCGAAGCTCGCCCGCCCGAACGCCAACGTCGTCCTCGTGTATGGCGACGGCTCCTTCGGCTTCAACGGCCTCGAGTTCGAGGCGATGGTCCGCCAGAACATCCCGGTCGTGGCCGTCGTCGGCAACGACGCGGCGTGGACCCAGATCCGGCGCGGTCAGGTCGAGCTCTACGGTCCCGAGCGCGCCATCGCGACCGCCCTCGAATACACCCGCTACGACAAGGTCGTGGAGGCGCTCGGCGGCTTCGGGGCCTACGTGGAGCGCGTGGCCGACCTCGGCCCCGCCCTCGACGCCGCGTTCGCGAGCGGCAAGCCCGCGCTCGTCAACGTGAAGATCGCGACGAGCGACTTCCGCAAAGGCGCCATCAGCGTCTGATCGTCGATGCTCTTCCGCTTCGTCGCACCGAGTCTCGCCAAGCTCGACGAGCTCGACACGGAGGTCTTGGTCGCGACGCTCCACAGCGACGTGAGACCGGCGCGCGGCGTCGTGGGTCTCTGCGACTTTCGGATGGGCGGGCGCATCTCGCGGCTGCTCCGGAGCGGGTTCGTCACCGGGGAGCAGGGCGAGGTCGTCATGGTCCCCGGCAAGCCGTTTCTCACCTTCGACAAGATCCTCCTCTTCGGCGCGGGGCCGCTCGGCGGGTTCGACCTGTCGCGGTTCGAGGAGCTCGTGCGGAGCTTCTACGAGCGGCTCGCCAAGCTGCGGGCGCGCGTCGCGGTCGTGGAGCTCCCGGGGCGAGCCCACCAGACCATCTCCGCGAGCGACGCCGCGCGCGTCGTCCTCGAAGAGGCGCAGCGCGACCGAGACTGCGACTGGTGGACGCTCGTGGAGCAGCCGGCGGGACGAGGGGTGATCGAGACGATGGTCCAGGAGCAGCGCCGGCGCATTCGCCGAGGAATCTGAGCCTCGGGCGCGACGTGGAGTTTGCGTCGGGAAAACAAGACGCCTAGCGTCGCGCCCATGTCTTCCGACGCCGCCGCCCCCCGTGACGTCCTCCTCGAGATCGGATGTGAAGAGCTCCCCTCGTCCTTCGTCGACGCCGCCCTCGCGGCGTTGCCCGAGCTCGCCAAGAAGAAGCTCGAGGCGGCTCGGATCGGCTTCGGCGGCGCGCGGTCGCTCGGCTCTCCGCGCCGGCTCGCCCTGCTCTTGTCCGGCCTCGCTCCCGCGCAGACGGACTTGAACGAGGAGGTCATGGGCCCGCCCGTGAAGGCGGCGTTCAAGGACGGCAAGCCCACGCGCGCGGCGGAGGCGTTCGCCCAGAAGCTCGGCATCGAGGTGAGCGCGCTGCGGACGGTGGACACGCCCAAGGGCGAGTACGTGACCGCGACCCGCGCCGAGAAAGGTCAGCCTTCGCGCGCCCTGCTCCCGGCCATCCTCGAGAGCATCATCCGCGAGATCCCGTTCCGCAAATCCATGCGCTGGGCCGACATCGACTTCGCCTTCGGGCGGCCGATCCAATGGGTCGTCGCCCTGGACGGGGACGACGTGATCGATCTGGAGATCGCGACGAAGAAGAGCGGCCGCACGACCCTCGGCCACCGCTTCCTCTCGACCGGATCGATCGCGATCGATCGCCCTTCGAGCTACGTCGAGACGCTCCGGAAGGCCCACGTCCTCGTCGAGCCGGAGGCGCGGCGCAAGGCCCTCGGGGAGGAGCTCGTCCTCACCGCGAAGAACGTCGGCGGGTCCCTGATCGAGGACGCCTTCCTCATGGATGAGAACACGTCGCTCGTGGAGGAGCCTCACGTCGTCGCGGGGAGCTTCGATCCTGCGTACCTCTCGCTCCCGGAGCGCGTCATCCTCGAGGTCGCGAAGGGCCACCAGCGCTACTTCGGGATCCGCGGGCCGGACGGGAAGCTCCTGCCGCGCTACCTCGCCGTCCTGAACACCGCCCTCGAGCCCGATCTCATCGTGAAGGGCAACGACAGCGTGATGCGGGCGCGGCTCGCGGACGCGCAGTTCTTCTACAACGAGGACGTGCGCACCCCGCTCGCCAAGCGGCGGGAGAAGCTCGGCGGCGTCGTCTTTCAGAAGCGTCTCGGGTCCGTCCTCGAGAAGTCGGATCGGGTCGAGCGCCTCACGGTGGAGCTCGGGCGCGCCCTCGGCCTCGACGCGACGGTGGTGGAGACGGCGCGCCGGGGGGCTCACCTCGCCAAGTGCGATCTCGTCTCGCTCATGGTCGGGGAGCTCCCAGAGCTCCAGGGAGACATGGGCGCCTCCTACGCCCGCGCGCAAGGGGAGCCGGCGGAGGTCGCGGAGGTGATCCGCGATCACTACCGGCCGAAGGGCGCGCACGACGACACGGCCGGCAGCGACGCGGCCGCCCTCGTGGCCATCGCGGATCGGCTCGACACCGTCGTCGCGTGCTTCGGCATCGGCCTCGCGCCCACCGGCACCGCCGATCCGTTCGGGCTGCGACGGGCCGTGCTCGGCATCCTTCGGACGATGCTCGACCGCGGGTTCGATCTCTCGCTCTCCGCGATGATCAAGCTCGCGGAGGCGCAGCTCTCGGGGGTGAAGCTCGACGTCTCCTCCGCCGACCTCGGCACGAAGCTCCTCGACTTCATGGGAGAGCGCCTCCGAGGGGTGCTCATCGACAAGCACCCCCACGACGCGGTGCGAGCCGCCCTCGGGGCCGGCTTCGATCGCCCCCTCGATGCTCGCAAGCGGATCGTCGCCCTGGCCGGGCTCCCCGCGGAGCTCCGGTCGCGCGTGGGCGAGGTCTTCAAGCGCGCGACCAACATCGCCGGCCAGGCCCCCGCGGGCGATCCTTCGCCGCCCGCGGCCGACGCCCACAAGAGCGAGGCCGCCCTGTTCGAGGTCTACCGCGGCTTCGCCTCGCGCGCCGACGAGCTCACGAGGGCCGGTGACTACGCCGCGCTCCTCACCGAGATCGGCACCATCGCGCCGGTGATGCACCAGTACTTCGTGGACGTGCTCGTAATGTGCGAGGACGTCGCGGTGCGGGAGAACCGCCTGCGGCTCATGCGCGCGATCTCGGAGCGCTGCGCCCGCGTGGCGAAGCTCGAGCTCCTCGCCGCGAGCTGAAGGCCGGCCGCCTCAGGCCGGGCTGCGCGCGATCGACGCGAGGAGCGAGCTCAGCATCCGGTAGGTGAGGCCCCACACGATGCGGCCCTCCACGTCCCACCCCGGGAGCGTGTAGGGCTCGCCCTTGTGGACGATGCTCACGCTCGTCCGTCGCGAGCCGTCGTCGAGGGCGTCGACGGGTGCCCAGACCGCGTCTGTGACCTCGGCGCTGAACGTCATCGCCGCTCCCCCCACGAGCTCGAACACGAACGGGCGCGTGGGGAGGGCCATCAACGATCCCCGGCCCATCGCCTCCTGGTCGTCGAGCACCCCGACGAGCTCCGCGCAGCGGTGCAGGTCGACCCCGATCTCCTCGTCCGTCTCCCGGATCGCCGTCGCGAGCAGATCCGCGTCGAGGGGCTCGCGACGGCCGCCCGGGAACGCCATGTGGCCGGACCACGGATCACCCTCGCGCTCGGCCCGGCGGATGAAGAGCACCTCCAGCAGACCGTCGCGCTCTCGAAGGATGGCGGCGACGGCGGCGGCGCGGGCGGCGGTGGGCTCGGGGCGGGCGGGCAGAGAGCCGGCGAGCGCGTTCCTCACGTGCTGCATGCGAATTCGACCCGCCACGAGGACTTCATACCATCGGTGCGCCGAGCGGCGAGGCCGGCTACGATGCCGCACGAAAATGACCGCGTTTCGACTCGCTGTGGAAAAGGCCTTGTCGGGCGTGCCCTCGTTCCCGAGAGCGATCGCGGAGGCGATCCTTGAGATCGCCTACCTGGCGATGGCGGTGGACGAGCAGCTCCGCGACGAAGAGATCGATGCCTTCAGCGTGATCGCGGCCGCGATCATCGGAGGCCGGGTGAAGGACCGCGAGCCGGCCCGGGAGGGCTCGGAGGCGAGCCGCCTCGACGATCACGCCCTCCGGACCTGGCTCGACAAGTTCGCGGGCGACCTCGACCGCGCGTCCATCGAGGAGCGCCTCCAAGACGCGGTGAAGAGCCTCGCCTCCGACAAAGAAGCGAAGCTCGCCGCCTACCGGGTGGCCTGCCTCATGGCGATGAGCGATCTCGACGCCGCCGACCGCGAGTTCGAGTTCGATCTGGACCTCATCGCCACCCTCGGCATCTCGCAGGACGACGCCGATCGCATCGTGGAAGAGGTCAACATCGCCGTGTCGCCGCCGGAGAACTGAGGGCGCGCCGCGAACTTTTCCCGACCGCCGACTTCGCGGTCGAATGGGGCGTGCCGAGGCGTGCCCGCCAAGAAGAGACCGAAGTGCTGGTCGTGGGCGCGCGCGCCCATCCTCTTCGGGACGCTTACCACCTGCTGCTGCGGATGCGGTGGCCGTGGGCGCTCGGCATCATCGCCGCCTTGTACCTCTTCCTGAACGGTCTGTTCGCGCTCGCCTACTACTTCGCGGGGGGGATCGTCGGGACGGGCGAGCATCCGCTCCGCGACGCGTTCTTCTTCAGCGTCCAGACGATGGGGACGATCGGCTACGGGGCGATGTACCCGTCGTCGACGGTCGCGCACGCCCTCGTCGTCGCGGAGTCGGTGGTGGGCCTCATCTCGACCGCGCTCGTGACCGGGATCGTGTTCGCGCGGTTCTCTCAATCCACGAGCGCGATCGTGTTCTCGGAGCGGGTCGCGATCGGGCCGATGAACGGCATCCCGACGTTGATGTTCCGGGTCGGGAACGATCGCGCGAACGGGATCGCGGAGGCCACCATCCGGGTGGTGATGATCCGAACCGAGCACACCCGCGAGGGGATGACCTTCTATCGGATGAGCGACCTGCCGCTCACGCGAGAGCGCAGTCCGCTCCTGTCGCGCTCTTGGACGGTGATGCACCAGATGGACGAGAGGAGCCCGCTCTTCGGGGCCACCCCGGCGATGTTCGAGCGGGACGAGGTCGAGATCTCGGTGAGCGTGATCGGGACCGACGACACGTCGATGCAGCTCGTCCACGGCCGGACGCGGTACGTCGCCTCCGAGGTCGTGTGGGGCGCGCGCCTCGGCGACGTCCTCTCGGAGCTGCCGGACGGCCGGATCCAGCTCGATGTCCGCCGCTTCGACGAGCTCGTCCCGACCGAGCCCACCGAAGGGTTCCCCTATCCCACGTCCTGAGGGGGGACGCGGCGCACGACGAAGCTCGCCACGAAGAAGCCGTCCGTGTCGTGCTCGTGGGGCAGGAGCCGGAAGCTCGTCGCGTCGCGGTCGCACGGCAGGCCGGCCGCATCGAACGGGGCGGGGACGAGCTCTATCCCTTCGTGCCGCCCCCCGAGGGCGTCGACCACGTCTTCGCACTCCTCGCGCAGCACGCTGCAGACCGCGTAGACGAGGCGCCCTCCGTCTCGAGCCAGGCGCGCCGCCGCCTTGGTGATCGCGATCTGATCGTGGGCGAGCGCGGCCACGCTCGACGCGTCCTTGTTCATGCCGATCTCGGGTCTGCGCCGGATCGTCCCGACGCCGGAGCACGGGGCGTCCACGAGCACGCGGTCCAAGCCGCCCGCGAGCCCGCCCGTGCCGACCGTCCAGTCGATGGCGGCCGTCTCGATCGGGACGCGCGTCGCGAGCCGCTCGAGCTTCTGGGGGTGCTTGTCGGCGGCGATCACCACCGCGCCGATGCTCGCGAGGAGCCAGCTCTTGTTGCCTCTGCCCGCGCACGCGTCGAGGACGCGCTCGCCCGGTCGCGCCCCGAGGGCGAGGGCCACCACCTGCGCCCCTTCCTCCTGGACGATCCAATCCTGCTCGTGCCCGGGATAGCCGCGCGGGTCTCCGGAGCGCTCCGAGAGGATCGCGTGCGGAGAGAGCTTCCCCTCCCGAAAGACGATCGCCTCGCCGCGGTCACGGGCCGCCTCTTCGAAGGTCGCGATCCACGACGGGCGTGACGCGGGATCCCGCACCGCGAAGCCGACGGGCGCGGGGCGCGCCCCCGCCGCCAAGAACTCCTGGGCCGCCTTGCGTCCGAGCGAGCGGCGCAGCGCTCCTCGCACCCAGCCGGGGGCGCCCCTCGCGATCGCCTCGGCGAGATCCGGCTTCGGCCGCGGGGGCACGTCGCCTTGTCCTTCGAGCTCGCGCGAGACGCTCCGGAGGACGTGGTTCGCAAACCCGGCGGGCCGCTCCCCGATCGCCTCGCGCACGCCGAGGACAGCCTCCGACACGGCCGCGAACGCGGGGACCCGCTCGAGGAAGAAGAGCGAATAGAGGCCGATCGAGAGGTGGGCCCTCGCCATCGGATCATCGAAGCCCTTGCCTCGATCGGAGCGCTTGTCGATCTCCTCGTCGAGGAAGCCTCGGGTGCGGAGCACGCCGTAGACGAGCTCGGTCGCGAGGGCGACGTCGCGGGGATCCATCTTCGGCTCGCGCGACAGCTCGGCCTCGAGGGCGGCCGAGGAGAAGGCCGCGTCTTGCTCGACGCGGGCGAGGGCGCGGGCCGCCCTCCTTCTTGCCTCGGCGATCTTCGCGGGGCCGGCCGGCTTCAATCCACGAGCTCCTTCACCTGGCCGCGGATGACGTCCCACCGGCGCTCGATGTCGTTCTTGAAGGCGACCCCCATCATCACCATCAGGAACACCATCCCGAACAAGCTCGCGATCTCGCGGACGCGGAGGGGAAGGGGACGGCGAAGGAGGGCCTCGAACAAGAAGAAGAGGAGGTGCCCGCCGTCGAGGACGGGGATCGGCAGCAGGTTGATGAGGCCGAGGTTGATGGAGATGACCGCCATCGCCCAGACGAAGTACGACGTGCCCTTCTTGCTCTCTTCACCGACGACGTCATAGACGGTGAGAGGCCCGCCCAGCGTCGAGAGGCTGACCTTGCCCTCGGCGATGCGGACGACCCCGACGAGGATGAACCGCGCGACGTCGTAGGTCTCCTCGAGGGCGCCCACGAACGCGTTGCGAACGCCGCGCTCGCTCTCCACCGGCGGCTCGGGGACGACGGGCACCCAATGCCGAGCGCGCAGCACGTAGCGGGGACGCTCCGTCCCGTACTCGTCGACGTAGAGCTCGCGGCGCAGCTTGAGGAGGCCGCTCTTGCGAACCCCCTGTCGCTCGAAGGTGATGAGGTGCGCGTCGTCGCGGCCATCGAAGAGGCGCTCTTCGAAGGTGACCCACGCCGGGACCTCGACGTTGTCGACGGCGATGATGCGGTCCCCCGGCCTCAAGTCGGCCTTCTGCTCTGCGGACCCCTCCGGCACGTCGAAGACGTAGAGATCCGCGGGCTCGATCCCGGTGCGCTGGAGGACGGAGCCGTTGCCGACGTCGGGGGTGAGCGTCGCCACGCCCGACTCGTACACCGCGATGTCCGCCATCGCCCCGAGCGCCCCGCTCACCCGCACCGGCCGCAGGTACGAGACGGGGATGTTCTCGCCGCGGTTGTCGGCGAGGACCGCCTCGAGCTCGCTGTACCGCTTCACCGGCTTGCCCCGCACCTCGATGACGACGTCGAACGTCTTGAGGCCGCCGCGGAAGGCGGGAGAGTCCGTCCGCGGCACGCCGATCACCGCCGCCGGTTGGCTCGGTCCGATGCCGATCTCGCCGATGTAGTCGACGATCTCGAGCGGCTTGTCGATGCGGATCTCTTGCGGGACGACCGCGACCTCGACCCGCTCGCGCCCGCGGAACACGCTGAGCGTGATCTCTTTGTTGGGGCTCTTTTGGATCGCGCGCGTGAGCTCCTCGAACGTGTAGACGGGGACGTTGTCGACCGCGAGCACGCGATCGCCGGGGAGGAGCTTGCCGTCGGCAGGGTGGCCGGGCGCGACGAAGCCGATCGTCGGCGGCGCGGACGGCTCTTGCCCGAGCAGGACCCCGAAGTAGAGGAGGACCGGGAAGACGATGTTCATCGCCGGGCCCGCGAGGACGATGACGGCGCGTTTGTAGATGGGCTGCGCTTCGAACGTGCGCGGCCGATCCTCGGGCAGCACCGAGTCCTGCCGCGTCTCCTCGAGCATCTTCACGAACCCGCCGAGGGGGAGGATGCCGACGCAGTACTCCGTCTCGCGGCCCCGGATGCGGAGGATCTTCGGTCCGAACCCGATCGAGAAGGTGAGGACCTTCACCCCGAAGATCTTCGCGAACACGAAATGGCCGAGCTCGTGCACGAAGATGAGCACGGAGCAGAGCAGCGCGAAGTAGACGAGATCCACGGAGCCCCCGAGATTTCACACGGGCTCGGGATCGGGGCAATCGTTTCGTGGGGCCCCGCTCGCCCGTGGATTTCAGCCTTCGCTCGCCGTCTGCTCCTTGGGTCGCGTGGCGAACGTCGCGACGGCGACGATCACGCCGACGCCCATGCCCGCGCCCGCCCACGCGAGCTCTTTCAGATCGGAGCCTCCCAAGAAGGTGAGCGATCCGATCACGCCGAGGATCGGGATCACCGGCCCGAGGGGCACGCGGAAGATCGCACCCTCCTCACCCTTCGCCGCGCGTCGCCGGAGGATCGGCACCGCCGCGCAAGTCAGGGCGTATTGGACGACGACGGTCACGTTGGAGAAGCCGATCAGCTCGCGGTAGGTGAAGACGGCGGCCGCGCCGGCGGTGAGGAGGGTGGTCGTCACGATCGCGACGTGGGGGGTGCCGAAGCGCGGGTGCACCCCCGCGAGCCCGCGCGGGAGCTGTCCATCGTGGGCCAAGGCCTGCGCGTAGCGCGGAGAGCCGAGGGCGCTCCCGGCCATGAAGCCGCCTACGCTGAGGAGGCTGCCCACCAGCACGAGCACGCCGAGCACGGGGCCGATGCTCTTCGCGGCGTCGAGCAGCGGCGTCGTCGACTCCGCCGCGAGGCCCGGAAAGGAGCCGACGAGCATCGCCTGCACGACCGTGAAGAGGACCGCGGCGAAGAAGAGCGATCCCACGGTGGCGAGGGGGACGTTGCGCTTGGGGTTCTTGGTCTCGCCCGCCGGGACCCCGACGACCTCGAAGCCCTGGAGCGGGAACAAGGCCAGATAGATCCCGGTGCCGACGCCGGCCGCGCCATGAGGCAACGGCCCGCCGAGCCGGCCGCCGTGGAGATGGAAGATGGCGGCGCCCACGAACAGAAAGATCGCGGTGAGCTTGCCGATCGTCATCACGTGGACGAGGTTCGCGCCTGGGCGCACGCCCACGTAGTTCACCGCGCCGAGCAGGAGGATCGCGCTCACCACCGCGGGGCGGTAGAAGAGCGTCTGGTCGAGGTGGGCGAGGGCGCCGAGGAGCGTCGCGTTCGCGGCGAGGCTGAGGAACGCGTTCACGTAGCACGACCACCCCACCACGAAGCCCACGATCGGGCCGAACGCGCGGACCGCGTAGACGTAGGGCCCGCCGTTCTTGTCGACCGCGCTCGAGAGCTCCGCGAAGCAGAGCGCCACCGGCACGAGCATGACGGCGCACAGCACGAACGCGAGCGGGGAGAGCCCGCCCATCGCGCGCTGCATGTCGTCCGGCACCGAGAAGACGCCGGAGCCGACGATGGCGTTGACGCCGATGGCGAGGACGTCGAGCAGTCCGAGCCGACGGCGCAGGCCCGCGGGCGCGGTCGCGCTCACGAGCCTCTCACCGCTTCCCTCACGGGCTCGCGCCACTCACTGGCAGGTCGAGTTGTCGGCCGGGTTGATGGTGCCGGGGCACTCCGTCGCGCTGCACGACCCCGCCTCGGCGCAGTAGTCGCAAGAGCCGACGCTCTGATCGGCGCAGTCCGGATCGCTCGCCCCGCAGCCGCAGTCGCAGCCGTCGTTCGCCGCGTAATAGGAGGTGTCGCACGCCCACTCGGGGGGAACGGTGCTGCCGCAGCCTTGCTCGTCGGACCCGTCCGCGCAGTCCTGGAAGCCGTCGCACGTCGCGAAGATGAGCACGCAGCCGTTCCCGTCCAAGCACGGGATCTCGAAGAGGCCGCAGCCGCCGCCGGTGCCGGTCGACGTGGTGTTCGTCGTGGAGCAGTTCGGGTTGGTGGGAGCTTCGTCGGCGCCGTTCGCGCACTGCTGGGTGAAGTCGCACTCCTGGGCCGCGGGGAGGCACTGGCCGTTGCCGCAATCGAATTGATTGCCCGTGCACCCCATCTGCGAGCCGGTGCTCGTGCTCGTCGTGGTCGTGGTCGTGGTGGAGGTCGGCTGGGTGACGTTCGTGCTGCCGCCGTCGGTCGTCACCGGGCTTCCGCCGTCTCCGGACGTCCCTCCGTTGCTGGGCGTACCGCCTTCGGAGGTCGAGTTCCCGCTCCCTCCGCTGCCGACGATGTCCCCCTCACCGGTGGCGCAGCCCGCGCCCACGCCGACCACGATGCATCCAACCGCAAGCAAAGCAAACTGCTTCATCGCACGCTCCCGACAGCGTCCCCGACCGGACCCACAATCTTATCCATAGTCGGCGCCTCTCGTCACTTGGACGACGAAGGCACCACCCAACACGACCACATGGTCACGAAGCGCTCGCACCGGCTGCGCCCTTCCGGCGGATGGGTGGAGGTCGGAGCGGCTGTTCAGAAGAGGCGGTCGAAGATCAGCATTGCGACCGCAGCGATGAGCCCGGCGGCCGGGATCGTCAGCACCCAGGCGGTGACGATGTTGCCGGCGACGCCCCATCGGACCGCGGAGAGCCGCTTCACCGCGCCGACGCCCATGATGCAGGCGTTGATGCAGTGGGTGGTCGAGAGGGGAATGCCGAGGTGGCTCGCGAAGAGGATCGTCGAGGCCCCCGCCGTCTCGGCCGCGAAGCCCTGGAGCGGGGTGATCTTGATGATCTTGGTGCCCATCGTCTTGATGATCCGCTGCCCGCCCGCCATCGTCCCGAGGCCGATCGTGATGGCGCAGGCGATGACGACCCAGCGGGGCACGCCGTCGCCGACGGGGACCATCCAGTGGGGAAGCGTCGTCGAGCCCTTGGCCGCGAACGCGACGAGGGCGAGGGTGATGATGCCCATGCTCTTCTGCGCGTCGTTCGAGCCGTGAGCGAAGGCCATCCCGCTCGCGGACACGAGCTGCATCACGCGGGAGCCGCGCTGGACCGATCTCGGCCTTGGCTTGGCGGCGTGGATCACCCAGAGCATCACCGTCATCACGACGAACGCCAGGAAGAAGCCGAACAGGGGGCTCACCACGAGCGGCACCAGGATCTTCTGGACGAGGGCCTTCCACTTGAAGTGAGAGAACCCGGCGTGGGCGACGACCGCCCCTGCGAGCCCGCCGACGAGGGCGTGGGAAGAGCTCGAAGGGATGCCGTACCACCACGTGATCAGGTTCCACGCGGAGGCCCCGACGAGGGCGGCGAGGACGACGGCTTGGGTCACGTCGACGGTGTCGGCGAAGCCGGACGCGATCGTCTTCGCGACGGCGGTGCCGGCGATGGCCCCGACGAAGTTCAGGATGCCGGCGATGAGCACCGCGGTCCGGATCGGGAGCACGCCGGTGGACACGACCGTCGCGATCGCGTTCGCCGCATCGTGGAAGCCGTTGATGTAGTCGAAGACGAGGGCCACCACGATGACGAGGACGAGCAGGACGAGCCCCTCACCCATGCTTCACCGAGAGGTTGGAGAGGTACTCCGCGACGTCCTCGCACGTGTCGATGGCATCCTCGAGGAGCTCGATGACCTCCTTCTCGCGGATGAGCGAGCGGGCGTCGATCGACGTGTCGCTGAAGAGCTTTCGCATCGCGCCCCGGTAGATCTCGTCGCCCTCCTTCTCGAGGGTCTTCATTTCGCGGGTCGCGTCGCGGAGGGCGTCCCAGTCGTGCTTGCGCAGGCTCGGCAGCACCTCTGCGATCTTCGCGGTCGACTTCACGAGCAGCCGGATGAAGGCGATGGCCTGCTCGGAGGGGGTGTCGATCGCGAACATGTCCATCGCGCTCGTGGTCGCGTGGCAGCGATCGAGGATGTCGTCGAGCATCGAGGAGAGCTTGTGGATGTCCTCGCGGTCGATCGGGGTGACGAAGGTCTTCGCCAGCGCGTCCTCGATCTGATGGTTCACCTTGTCGCCGCTCTTCTCGATGGCGTGGACCTTCTCCTTCACCTCCGAGAGCGGGGCCTGCTCGATCGTGGCGAGCATCTTGGCGCCCTCGTGGGCGAGCTTGGCCTGCTCCTCCAGGTAGTCGAAGAAGTGATCTTCTTTGGGGAGGATCACGCGAATCAAGTCTTGGAGTGCCATCGTTCCTCGTCGTCGGCGGGCGATGGGCTCCGCCGACCTCGCGAGCCCATTAGCACCTCCTCGCAGGGAGCGTCAGACCGCGCGTGTCGTCACAGATTCGTCACAGTCCCCGCGCGCGACCTCGAGAGGACGCCGTGCAAGCCAAGGAGCTCTCCGTGATCGATAGCGGTCGCAACCATTCAGAAGCCATCTGCAGCGTCGGAGGGGGGCTAGCGAGCCGAGCTGCGGGGCTTCGCGCTCGCCACCCAACGCTCCGAGCTCGACGACGCTTCAGGTGCGCCCTCTCCTTGCGAGCGCGAAGCGCGACGCGCGGAGATCAGGTACCGCGACGTGTGGTGAGGAGCGCCTGGTAGAAGCGGTCGAGCGTCGCCTCCACGCGCGCGAAGACGGTGCCCTCCGGGTACTGACCTTCGCGGGCGGCGCCGGCGGGCACGCCGGTGAGGAGCTCGATCCCCTCCTCGACGGTGTTGATGGCGTAGATGTGGAACGTGCCCTCTGCGATCGCGTCCATGACGGGGCCTCGCAACATCAGCGCGTCGACGTTGCTCGAAGGGATGAGGACGCCTTGCGTCCCGGTGAGCTTGCCCTTCGCCACGCAGACGTCGAAGAAGGCCTCGATCTTCTCGTTGAGGCCGCCGACGGGCTGGATGCTCCCGCCTTGATCGACGCTCCCCGTGACGGCGAGATCTTGACGGAGGGGGAGGCCGGAGAGCGCGGAAAGCAAGCCGTAGAGCTCGCTCGAGGAGGCGCTGTCCCCGTCGATCGCCTCGTAGGTCTGCTCGAAGACGAGCGACGCGCTGAAGCTGAGCGGCCGCCGCTGGGCGAACCGCGAGGCGAGGAAGCCGTTCAACACGAGGACGCCCTTCGAGTGGATGGGGCCGCTCATCTCCACCTCGCGCGCGATGTTCATCGGGCCCTCCTGGCCGGGGTAGACGACGGCGGTGACGCGGCAGGGGCGGCCGAACGCGACGGGGCCATCGGAGAGGACGCTGATCGCGTTGACCTGTCCGACGATGGCGCCGCTCGTCTCGATGCGGATCGTCCCGTTCGTAAGGAGCTCGTGGAGCGCGTCGCGGAAATGGCTGCCCCGGCGCTGGGCTCCGTCGATGGCGGCGACGATCGCGGAGGCGTCGATGGAATCGGCGCCGCGCCGGAGGGAGAGGTACGAAGCCTCCGTGGCGACCTCGGCGATGAGGCCGAGGCAGCTCGTCACCTTGGCTTGGCTCTCCGCGAGGCGCCCGCCGTGAAAGATCAGCTCCGCGACGGCGTCGCGCGAGAGCGGGAGGAGCTTTCGGGTCTGGGAGAGCCCCGCCAAGAACGCGGGGTAGGTGCGCTTCGCCTCTTCGACGGGCAGCGTCGGCTCGAAGCGGGCTTGCACCTTGAAGAGCTGTGAGAACTCCGGATCGGCCGCGTGCAGCTCTTGGAAGAGCGTCGAGCCCGCCACGAGGATCACCTTCACGTCGAGGGGGATCGAGGGAAAGAGCAGCTCCTCCGCGGTGCCGCGATAGTAGGAGGGGTTCTGCTCCGGGACGATGAAGCGTCCGGAGAGCAAGCACGCCTTCAGGTGCTCGTAGAGGAGCTCGTTCTTCAACAGGGCGGCCGCGGGCAAGATCAAGAAGCCGCCGTTCGCGTCGTGGAGCGCGCCCGCGACCGCGAACCCAGGCTCGGGCGGGAAGGTGGCGTCGGGGGGCGCGTGGCTCCTCCCGAAGAGGGAGGAGAGCGTCGGGTGGGCGACCTCGACCACGGGGCCGCCGCTGCCGGGGGCGTGCTCGGTGAGGAGGGTCGGCACCACGAAGCCGCGGGAGAGGGCAGGGGGCTCTTCCCCGCGCGGCTCGTCGATCATCTGCAGCACGCGCGTCGTCACCGCGGACTCGAGCTTGGCGAAGAACCCCGAGAGATCGCGGTGCTCTGCGTAGCGCTGCACGACGGGGGCGAAGTGCTGGCGGAGCGCGTCGGAGAGGAACTGCTTGATGCTGGCGCGCAGCTCCTGCTCCGCCTCCTCGTGGACGGTGGAGAGCTTGGCCTCGAACTCCTCGACCGCGAGCTTCACCGCCTCCAGGGTCTCGTCGCTGGGCGGCTCTTCTTCTCCCTCGGCGCGGCGCAGCTCGATCTCGTCGCCGCTGCGCTCGATCGCGAAGCCGTGCGTCCCCGCCGTCTCCGCGAGCTGGTGCTCGAGCTTCGTCTCTTCGCGGCGCGCCCGCCGCTGCGCGCGTGTCTGGGCCTGCTTGAAGCGCTCGCCCTCGGTGGCGGTGTGGAGCGACTCGATGACCTTGCCGTAGAGCCCGCTCATCGCGTCCACGAAGGCGCGCCCCTCTCCCGCGGGGAGGAAGAGGGCCGTCGGCTCGCTGGGACGATCCGGGTTGGGGAGGAGGAGGAGGTCGTCCGGGGTCGGCCGCGACTTCGCGATGCGCTCCGCCGTCGAGCGCACGCTGAACGTCCTCCCCGAGCCGGGGCTCCCGACCACGACGATGTGGAATCGCGGCTGCCGGATCTCGAGCCCGAGCTCCAAGGCCTGCAGCGCGCGCTCTTGCGAGACCACGCCCCTCGCCGGCTCGACCGCGGCTGTCGTATCGAAGGTGAGCGAGGCCGGGTCGATTCGGATCCGACACTCGTCTTGGGTGAGCTTCCGCGGCGCCATCGAGTCGGCATCTATAGCTCGAATCGAGAGGCGCGAGCACGCGCCAAGCGGACGGCGTGGCGAAACGCTTCAGCCGCCTTCGTTCGTCCGCGCCTTGCCCGCCTGCGCGAGGAGCTCGTCGACGCGGACGCCGTCGATGACGAGGCCTTCGATCTTGGCGTTCGTGATCGAGAGGCCGCGCAGGTCCACGTCGTCGAGGCGCGCGTCCTTGAGCGAGATGTCGTCGAGCCGCGCCCCTTCGAAGCTCGTGTTGCGGAACCGCGCGCTCGCGAACGAGACATCGTCGAACGAGGCCCCTTCGAAGTCGACGTTCCGGAACACGCCCTTCTTCGCCGACGCGTCGTCGACGCTCGCCTCGTCGAGCTTCACGTTCGAAAGGCTCGCCCCCGTCGCGTCCGCGTCCTCGAGCGCGAGCTGCTGGAGCGAAGCGTTCACGATGCGCGCACGCTTGATCGAGACGTCCTCGAGCTTCGCGTCGTCGAGGACCTCGTCACGCCACGCGAGGCCTCGGTCCGGCGACGCTCCCTTCCCTTTGCCCTTGTCCTTCTTGTCGCCGCCCATGCCACGAGTGTCCAGCAGTCCCGCCCGCTCGTCGAGGTTTCCCTTGCATCCCGCGGCGCGCGCGAGTTGATCGGCCCATGGAAGACCGGGTGCTCGCGCACCAGATCGTCGCGCGCGAAGGGGCCACCCCGGACAAGGCGATGCTCGTGCTCCACGGCATCCTCGGCATGGGGCGGAACTTCCACTCCATCGCGAAGTCTCTTTCGGAGGCCGCGCCCTCGTGGTGCTTCGTGCTCTGCGATCTGCGCGGCCACGGCCAATCGCTCGGGCTCGCGGGGCCCCACACCCTCGCGGCCGCGGCCGACGATCTGCGCAGGGTGGCGGCCCGCCTCGCCGTCCCCGTCCGCGGCGTGATGGGCCACTCGTTCGGGGGGAAGGTCGCGCTCCAGCTCGTCGCGTCGATGCCGGTCGACGTCGCGTGCGTGCTCGACTCGAACCCCGGCCCCCGCCCTTCGGGAGCGGGGGAGGGAGACGGCGTGAGCGAGGTGGTGACGGCCCTCTTGGAGCTTCCCCCGACCTTCCCCTCGCGAGAGGCGTTTCAAGAGGCGATGCGCGCGCGCGGCTTCCCCCGCGCCATCGTCGAGTGGCTGTCGATGAGCGTGCGCCGCGCGGGAGAGGCCTACGCGCTCACCATCGAGCTCGCGACGGTGCGGGCGCTCTTGGCCGACTACTTCGCCCAGGATCTGTTCGGCGTCGTCGAGGATCCGACGCGCGCGCGCCGGCTCGCGTTCGTGAGCGGCGGCCGCTCCCACGTCTTCGATCCGTCTGCGCGCGCGCGCCTCGACGCCGCGGCCGCGCGAAACCCCCACCTCTCGATCACGGAGCTGCCGGCGGCCGGCCACTGGATCCACGTCGACGATCCGCACGGCACGCTCGAAGCGATCCGGGCCGCGATCCTCTGAGCCAGCGATCGCGACCCTTGCCGTCACGGGCTCAGGGCGCGACGAGGTTCTTGAAGCCGCGCAGATAGGCGATGAACGGATCGCTGACGGCGCGCTCTCGGAGGAGCTCGGGCGCGTGGGGCGGACGAAGAGGCTCCCAGCCCGGCTCGCGCGCGCGCAGCGGCAGATCCGGGTTCGCGATCGCGGCCCTCGCGATGGCGACGAGGTCGGCGCCGAGCTCGAGCTGGTGCTCCGCGTCCGCGCGGGTCGCGATCTGTCCCGCCACCACGAGGCGGACGCGGCTCGGGAGGGCGGCGCGCAGGACGCTCGTGGGGTGCTCGGCGGGCCGCTTCTTCGTGGGGTTGCGGGCGTTCCAGAGCGAGGCGTGGATGAAGTCGGCGCCGTCGTCCGCGAGCCACGCCGCGACCTCCAGAGACTCGTCGAGGTCGAGGCCCTTCGCGTTGCCGAAGTCCTCGAGCGAGAGGCGCACCCCGACCACGAACGAGGGCGAGGTCGCGGCTCGGACCGCGCGCGTCACCTCGCGGATGAGCCGGGCTCGATGGGTGAGGGGACCGCCCCACGCGTCGGCGCGGCGGTTCTCCGTCGCGCTCAGAAACTGGGTGAGGAGGTAGCCGTGGGCCCCGTGGATCTCCACGCCGTCGAAGCCGGCCCGCTCCGCGCGGGCGGCGCCTCGCGCGAAGTCGGCCACGATCCGCTCGAGCTCCGCGGAGGTGGCCTCCCGTGGCCCGCCCTCCTCTTCGGAAGGCCCGAGCGGCCGCCCTCCCGTGACGCTCGCGTCCGCGCGCCGGCCGCCGTGGAAGATCTGCACGAGCCCGAGGGCGCCGTGCGCATGGAGCTCCTTCGCGACGCGCGCGAGCCCGTCGACGAGACGGTCGTCGAAGACGCCGAGCTCGCCTGCCCAGCCCTGTCCCTCCGGCGAGACGTGGGCGGCGCACGTCGTCACGACGCCGAACCCGCCGCGCGCGCGCGCCGCGAGCCAGGCGAGCTCGTCCTCGCCGAGTGAGCCGTCGGGGTGACTCTGACGATTCGTCATGGCCGCGAGCACGAAGCGGTTCTTCGCGATCTTCGGCGTCCTCGCCTCCGCGGGCGCGCCGATCGCGATCGGTGAGAACAGGTCGTCGTCGTGACGTTCGGAGCGAGGCATCGGGTCTCCCGTCGTTCGGAGTATCGCGCAGACAAACCACCACACGACGCGGCGGAGCGACAAGGTCCCTCGCGGACCCGTTTTGCGATAGCGTGGGGGAGCGTGGCGAAGCTCGACGTCAAAGAGGTGAGACCGCCTGTTCGGGACTCGCGGTCCGACGACGGTGACGATGCGCCGGCGCTCCGTCCGCGGCCGCCGCTCGGGCGACCGCCCGTCCCGCCCGCTCCCCCGGGCGTGGCGAGGACGGTCGCGTCGCCGCCCCGCGGAGCCGGCGCGAGCTCCGCTGGTCTCCGCCTCCCGAACCGCAGCGCTCCCGACCCGCGCGCGCTCGACATCCCGCTACCCGTCATCCCCCTCGACGGTCCCTTCCCGAGCCTCGACTCCCCCGCCGCGCCGCGCGTCGCGTCGTCCGCCCCCCCTGGGTCGAACCCGGCCGATCCGTTCGACCTTATCGGCACCTCGTTCGCCGAGACGTTCCGGGTGGAGTCGGTGGTCGCGCAGGGCGGCTTCGCCGTCGTCTATCGCGCGAACCACCTCCGCTTCGCCGCGCCGGTCGCGCTCAAGTGCCTCAAGATCCCGGTGAACCTCACCGCCGCCGAGCGCGCCGACTTCCTCGAGCGCTTCCAGAAGGAGGGCGAGGTGATGTTCCGGCTGTCCTCGTCGATCCCGGAGGTCGTGCGCCCGCTCCAGTTCGACTCGCTGAAGCTCCCCGACGGGAGGCTCGTCCCGTTCATCGCCCTCGAGTGGCTCGAAGGGGAGACGCTCAAGGACGTGATCATCGCGCGCCTCACGGAGGGCAAGCCCCCGCTCTCGCTCGCGCAAGCGGTCACCTTCCTCACCCCCGTCGCGCGCGCTCTCTCGAGGGCCCATCGCCTCCCGAGCGCGGAGGGCCCGCTCTGCATCCTCCACTGCGATCTCAAGCCCGACAACATCTTCGTGACGAAGCTGGGCGGCATCGAGAGCCTGCGCATCTTCGACTTCGGGATCTCGAAGGTGCGCCACGCCGCGACGAGGCAGGTCGGCAGCCGCACGACCGACACGCAGTCGAGCATGTTCACGCCCGCGTACGCCGCCCCCGAGCAGTGGACCCCGGATCGGTTTGGACAGACGGGGCCTTGGACGGACGTGTTCTCGCTCGCGCTCACCCTCACCGAGCTCGTCACCCAGAAGCCCGCCATCGACGGGGCGGCGACGGCGATGCTCGCGCAGTGCCTCAACGACAAAGTGCGGCCGACGCCGCGCCGGCTCGGGCTCACGATCCCCGATCGCATCGAGCAGATCTTCACGCGCGCCCTCGCCGTCGATCCGCGCTCGCGATACCAGAGCATCGCGCGCTTCTGGGGCGAGCTCGAGGAGGCGCTGGGGCTGCCCGCGGTCGTGGGGGAGTCCGCCCGGCCCGGATCGCTCGCGGGCGCCGCGTTCGACGTGGGCGGTCTCGAGCTCGGCGGCGCGCCGCCCGCGCCCGCCCCCGCCCAGCAGGCGCCGGCGCCGAGCGCGGGCCTCGCCATTCCGCAGTTCGCCGGTGAGCTCGATCTCCCCCTTCAACCGCCGCCCGTGGCCGCGAGCCCCCCGAGCGCGCCTGCCCACGCCGCCCCGATGATGGCTCCGCCCCAGGCGCCCTCGTTGGGCGCCGATCTCGCGCTCGACTTCTCCCCCGGCGCTGGCCCCCCCACCGCCCCCGCTCCGATGCGCGCGGCCCCCGCCGCGCCCCCCCCCGCGGTGGCGGCCGCGGCAGATCCGGAGACGTTCGACTTCGGAGGCTCCATCGATCTCGCCGCCGAGCCGGAGCGTCCGCCGCCCTCGATGCCGCGGCCCGCCGCCGCGCCGCCGATGGGCCCCGGCCCTGGTGCGATGGGGCCGATGGGCGCAGCGCCGATGGGCGCTCCCCCGACGGGACCGATGGGCGCGATGCCGATGCAAGCGCCCTTCGGCGCCCCGGAAGAGGCCGTTCCGCCGCCCCCACCGTCCGTCGCGACGAAGGAGAAGCTCCAGGCCGCCGCCGTCAAGGCCGGCCAGGTCGCCACCCAGGTCGCCACCGTCGCGGCGAGCTCGGCCGCGACCGCGGCGAAGGTGATCGCGACCAAGGCGCTCGAGGTGGATCAGCGCCACGAGATCCGGCTCGACGAGCCGGCGACGTGGGTGAAGCCGATGATGGGCCCCATCGTCGCGATGGGCCTCGCCCTTGTCGTGTCGGTGGGAGCGGTGATCGTGAACAAGGTGACGGGCTCGAACGTGAGCGTCGTCTGGATCAGCCTGCCCCTGATGCTCGCCGCGATCGCCTTCGCGATCTATCGGTGGAACAAGATCACCAAGGTCTGAGCCTCACTCGCAGGAGAGGGTGGCGCGCGCAGGCTTCACCACGATCTCCACGCGCCGATCCGAAGCCCACCCCTCGACCCCGCTGCCCGTCGGCCGGCCCGCGCACGCGAGGACGCGTCGATTCGGGACGCCGTGATCGTTCAAAAAGGCCCGGATCGTCTCTGCGCGGTCCCGCGCGAGCCGCGTCTCGAACTCGCTCCCGTCGGCGCGATCGGCGTAGCTGGTGATGATGACGCGGCTGTCCGCGTCGTCGACAAGCGCGCCGGCCAGGAGATCGAGGGTGAGCTCGCCTTGGGTTCGCAGCGTGTAG
The DNA here is from genome assembly GCA_044225865.1 of Polyangiaceae bacterium. Lineage (GTDB taxonomy): Bacteria > Myxococcota_A > Polyangia > Polyangiales > Polyangiaceae > Xiheicaenibacterium. Next base: position 24,418 of record JBGAID010000033.1, read on the forward strand.
TCGGCCGCGTCGAACAGCGAGTAGCCGGCGATGGTCACGACGACCCCGCGCTCGTCGCGCGACACGACCGCGCGAGAGCCGAGGCGCCCCAGCGTCTGCATGCTCCACGTGGCCGCGTCCTCGTCCGAGCGATCGAGGCGCGCGGAGGACGAATCGGTCTTCTGCTCCGGACGATCCTCGCGCCCCGGCAGGGGGAGCTCGTGCGGCTCGAGCGCCACCGCGAGCTCCGACTTCACCATCGCGAGCTCCGCCTTGCGCCGCGCGATGTACGAGAGGTCGCGCACCGTCGCCGGGTCGTTGCCGCGGGTGTGGGTCCGCTCTGCCCGCTCGAGCGCGGTCCGCGCCTGCTCGAGCTCGAGCGGAGAGAGGATGGACGCCTCGCTCTCGTTCGCCTCGCGGAGCGCCACCCGCGCGTCGACGAGCTCGCGCGGCGCGGTCGCCGCGCACGCCGAGCACACGAGGAGCGCGCCGACGAGCATCCCGCCGTGGCGGATCATCGCTCTTTGCGGGCCAGCGTCGCGCTGCCCCCTCCGAGCTGCTTCGCCGCGGCCACCGGCGCCTGGGCCTCTCTCGGCTTCACCCGCGCCCGGGCCGCGAGCACCAACGCGAGCTCCGCGTCGGCCTGGGCCCCGCGCCAGCGACCACTCCGCGCTCGTGCGATCACCGCGCGCCTCGAGCGCCCGCGCCCGCTCCATCTCGTCGCGGGCGAGCTTCAGGTGGAGCGCCGCGCGCGGGGACTCCGAGGCCCCCATGTCGATCGCGGCTTGAACGACCTCCGTCGGGGCCCGCGCCGCGTCGGGCGTCGGGCGCGTGGCCGCGCATCCGACGAGGAGACAGGGCGCGAGGGCCAGGCCCAACACACTTCGCGTTCTCTTCGACTTCACGACGGCACGTTGGTGCAACCCACGCGCCACCCCGCGCCCCGCGCCCGCATCCGATCGATCGAACGCGCCGGCGTGGGCGCTTGCCTCACGCGCGCGTCGGCGCTCGGCGCAGGGTCTACCTCGCGTGCCCGCGCCGCGCCCACGAGGCGCTCCCAGCGAGCCCCGAGGGTCAGTAGGGCTTCGTGAGCGTGAAGTGAGCGTTCATCGCGACGCCCTTCTTGTAGGCCTTGCCCACGAGAACGCCCGTCGCTACGCGCCGGCAGAAGTCCTTCATGTTCATCCACACGAGGCGGCCCATGCCCCGATCGCTCGCGCGGAACGGCGGCCATCCGACCGGCGTCGATTTCGGGTCGGTCGTGTAGTCGAAGAACAGCTCGTCCGGCTTGGCCTCGCCGCGCGTCGGCGGCCGCGTGACGAAGTACCCCGGCCCCGTCACGAACGACATGAGCTGGTGGTTGTAGCCGACGATCTCGTCCCCCATCCGCATGAACCGCTTCTGGAACCGAGAGAACGTCGGCAGCGAGTTCCGCCCCTCGAGGATCACCGTCCCCGTCTCGCCCGCGGGCACGATGTCCTCGAGCGTGAGCGGCTCGTTGCCGCCGACCTGATCGTAGAGCTTGCCGACGAGGCCGTGCTGGATCGCCAGCATCTGCTCGACGCGCCCCGACGGGCTCAAGCTATCGAGCAGGTCCGCGATCGCGCGACGACCCGCCCCTTTCTTCACGAGCTCGGCCACGCTCCCCGCCGGTGCAGTGGCGTAGCGGGTCTCGGTCCGGGGGGCGCGAGCGACGTGCGAAGCGGCGTCAGAGGTCGTCGTCATGGGTCGTCATCATAGCCGCTTGACATGCTCGGGGCCGAGGGATAGTAAAGCGCCCCGTTCGCCTCGCGACGTTGGTGGGTCGAGCGTTTGCGCCCGTAGCTCAGCTGGATAGAGCATCGGACTTCGAATCCGAGGGTCGTAGGTTCGAATCCTTCCGGGCGCGCGGCGCACAGCTTCTTGTCTTCTCGTTCCTTTCGTTTTTTCGGGTCATTAGCTCAATTGGTAGAGCAGTGGACTCTTAATCCATTGGCTGAAGGTTCAAGTCCTTCATGACCCACCCGTCTCGCCCGCTGCGCGTCGCGCGTCGCGCTCGCCAGTCGGAGCGCGTCGCGCTGCGCGCTCGCCAGCCGGAGCAAGGGCGATGTCGTGCTCGAGGCGTTGCGTAGCGATCGCGAGGACCCGCAGCTCGGCTCGCTAGTTGGAGGTTTTGGCGAAAACCTCCCCCCACTGCGTGGGGCCCCCCTCCGACGCTGCAGATGGCTTCTGAGAGGTTGCGACCGCTCACGGTGACAGCGAGCTCCTTGGCCTGCACCGCGTCGTCTCGAGACTGGGGTGGCTTGCATGGCGTCGACTCGAGACCTGGGGCGGCTTGCATGGCGTCGTCTCGAGACTGGGGCGGCTTGCATGGCGTCGTCTCGAGACTGGGGCGGTTGCACGGCTCGCGCGTCGCGCTGCGCGCTCGCCAGCGGAGCAGGGGCGATGTCGTGCTCGAGGCGAGGGTCGCGCGTCGCGCTGCGCGCTCGTCAGTCGGAGCGCGTCGCGCTGCGCGCTCGCCAGCGGAGCAGGGGCGATGTCGTGCTCGAGGCGTTGCGTAGCGAGCGCGAGGACCCGCAGCTCGGCTCGCTAGTTGGAGGTGGCGACGAGGCTTCCGACGATTCTTGCTTCAAGAATCGTCGAGGAGTGTCGCCCGGTGCGCGGCTCATCCGCGCACGCGACGAGAACAGAGCGAAAACCTCCCCCCACTGCGTGGGGCCCCCCTCCGACGCTGCAGATGGCTTCTGCGGGGTTGCGACCGCTCACGGTGACAGCGAGCTCCTTGGCCTGCACCGCGTCGTCTCGAGACTGGGGTGGCTTGCATGGCGTCGACTCGAGACTGAAGGGGCGGTTGCACGGCTCGCGCGTCGCGCTGCGCGCTCGCCAGTCGGAGCAGGGGCGATGTCGTGCTCGAGGCGTTGCGTAGCGAGCGCGAGGCTCGCGCGCAGGGGTCGTCGAGCCAGGCGCGTCGGGGGGTCGCTCCGCCGCACGCCCGCCGGCTCCCAAACTGACACTGCGGAGCGGATCATTGCCACGCGCCCGGGCCCGGCCTGATGGACTGCGGATGGCATCGTCTTCACGGTGGCTGCTCGCGGCCATGGCGCTCCCGGCCCTTTCGCTCTCGTCGGGATGCGGTGGTCCGCCGAGAGGCGAGCCGCCACGCCCCGCCCTGTCTTCGAGCGCGCCCGAGATCGAGCCCGAGCCTGACATGGAGGGTGACGCGCCCGACGTCGCGTCAGCTGACTTGCCATCGCTCGGCGTCGAGCGCCTGCGGCTCGCGTGGCGTGCCCCGAAGCGGCTGCTCGCGATCCTCTCCGACGGAAAGCTGGTCCTCGAGAGCGGCCCGACGCCGGCGAGGTTGGAGCTCGTGGATGGAGCGACAGGCGCTCTCATCGCTCCGCTCACGGTGCCGGACCCGGCGTCTGTCGTCGAGCTCTGGGCCGCCGGGACCAGGCTCTCCGCGTGGCAGCGGGGAGCGCTGTACGGGATCGACCCCGGCTCGGGGGCGACGAGCTGGAAGACGAGCATCGGGGGACTCGTACCGGTCCCCTTCGCCGACCGAGCTTCGTCCCGCATCGTGCTCGCGACCCGCGCAGACGAATGGGTGGCCCTCGAGCCCGCGACCGGCGCCGTGCGGTGGCACGTGCCGCGCGGCGAGCTTGCGCGCACCTGGCTCTCGAGCTCGCGGATCTACGCCGCGCGCGTCGGGCATCTCGACGCCTATCGCACCATCGACGGTGCCCGCGCTTGGACGTTCGACGCCGACCGAAGGGAGCGCTGGGTCTTCGGATCGGACGCGACGCGCGTCGTCGCCCAATCGAGCCGAGGCGTCGTAAGCGTCATCGACGCGAGGACGGGCAAGGTCACGGAGCTCTCGGGCCGCTTCTCATGGGGCGACGCCTCGGACCATCAGCGGGCGCTCGTGCTCGGCGACACCGTCGTATTCTCGGACCTCGAGCGAGGCCTCACCGCCCTCGGGCTCGACACCGGCGCCATCCGATGGCGCCGCGACGCCCCCATCGTCGATGTCGCGGCCGCTGACGACGCCCTCTTCGCCCGAACGAGGAGCGGAGTCGTCCGCGCGCTCGACCCAAATGGGTCGGAGAAATGGCGGCTCGGCGTGGGTGAAGGCGTTCCACGAGGGCTCTGGTCCATCCCCGGGCTCCCCGGAGGATCGGGGCTGGCCTACGTCGATGAGGACGGCGGCCGGGCCAGGATCAACGTTCTGGTCCGCAAGCCCGAGACCCAGGAAGCGAGCACCTCCCCCAAAGGGGGAAAGGCGCGAATCGTCGGCACCGTTCGGGTGAACGGCGCGCTCGCGCGCCACCTCACCATCCTGGTCAACGACGACAAGACGCGCACGGACGCCCTCGGCCGCTTCTCGATCGAGGTCGCGGTGCCTGGCAAGTACACGGTTCATCCCGCGTGGGCGGAGCTTCCGCCTCCACGCCAAGACAAATTCGACTTCCCCGGCATGTGCTGTGGCAGGGGGGTCGAGGGAACCGGCTCCGTCGACGTCGAGCCGCGCGAGGGCGAGCGAGCGCCAGCCGATCTCGATCTGCGCACGACCTGTCACGCCTGTCGGCCGTGACGGCCCGGCCCCAGGACAGGAGGCAAGCGATGCCCACCCCCCTCGTCGCTCCGCTCCTCGGCCCCTCCCACGCTCGTCGCTCCGCTCCTCACGGGAGGGGATGGCGCGCTACTGAAATCATAGCGTCGCCTTCTCAGACGGTGGGGACTATCCCCAAAGAGAGAGTCGCCGTGTGGATGCTCGAATCTCCGGCGACCAGCCGTGCCCTCCGACGGATCTCCCCCCTCGCACAGCGAGGGGGGCCGGGGGGTGAATTGGCAGCCACTCCGGTGCCGAGAGGCATGACGCCGCCTTTTTCAGCATACTGCTAGTGACGACCCATCCGTGCGCTTCAACTCGCCCATCTCACGGCGAGCGCGACGCGCGCAGTCGCTCTCGCCCAGTCTCGAGACGACGCCGTGCAAGCCACCCAGTCTCGAGACGACGCCATGCGAGCCAAGGAGCGCACGGCCATCCATTGCTACTGATCCCATATGGGCAGCCATCTGCCGCGTCGGAGGGGGGCCCCACGCAGTGGGGGGAGGTTTTCGCTAAAACCTCCAACTAGCGAGCCGAGCTGCGGGGCCTCGCGCCAGCTACCAAACGCTCCCAGCACGACGACGCTACAGCTCCGTCCTCTCCCCGCGACGCGCTCGCGCGGGCGCTACCATGCCTCGCCATGAGCGACCGCGACGGTCCCGTCCCCTCTCACGAGCACATCGCCGAGACGCTGCCCATCGGGCCGAGCGTGCGGTCCGAGCCGCGCGCCGTCGACCCGGCCCCACATCCCCTGTCGGGATCGCGCTACGACGTGCAGCGCATGCTGGGGGCGGGCGGCATGGGCGAGGTGCTCCTCTGCCAGGACGCTTGGCTCGGGCGCGACGTGGCGATGAAGGTCATGCGAGACGCGGGGGCCCTCGGGAGCGAGGGCCGCGCGCGGTTTCTCCGCGAGGCGCGCGTCCAGGGCCAGCTCGAGCACCCGAGCGTCGTGCCCGTCTATGACATCGCGATGGGGACGGCGGGCTCGCCGTACTTCACGATGAAGCGGATCCAGGGCCTCACCCTGCGGACGATCTTGGATCGCCTCGCCGCCGGGGACGAGGCGACGGCCCAGGCCTACGGGCGACGAAAGCTCCTCGCCGCCCTCGGGCAAGCGTGCCTCGCGGTCGCGTTCGCCCATCGTCGCGGGGTCATCCACCGCGACCTCAAGCCGGAGAACCTCATGCTCGGAGAGTTCGGCGAGGTGTACGTGCTCGATTGGGGCGTCGCGCGGCCGGCGGGCGCCGAAGAGCTCGACGAGGCCGCCCCGACCTCGAAGCGCGCTCCGATCGCCCTCGGCGACGACGGCCTGCCCGTCACCGCCGTGGGGTCGCTCGTCGGGACGCCTGGGTACATGTCCCCCGAGCAGGCGAAGGGCGAGGTCGAGGCGATCTCTCCGCGCAGCGACGTCTACAGCCTGGGGTGCATCCTGTTCGAAGTGCTCGCCCTCGAGCCCGTCCACGACGCGCGCGACATCCACGCCCTCCTGCTCTCCACGATGACGAAGGTCGCGCCCCCGCCCAGCTCGATCGCCCCCGACCGCGATATCCCCCCCGAGCTCGATCGGGTCTGCGCGCGCGCCCTCGCCCTCGATCCCGCCGCGCGCTACGCGTCCGCGCGCGAGCTCGCGGACGCCCTCGAGCGCTACATGGACGGCGAGCGCGACGCGGAGCTCCGTCGCAGCCTCGCCGGCGAGCACCTGAGGCTCGCCCGCGAGTCGCTCGAGCTCGCCGCGTCGGGCGGCGATCACGCCGAGGAGGCGCGCGCCCGCGGCATGCGCGAGCTCGGGCGCGCCCTCGCCCTCGATCCGACGAGCGAGGACGCGATGGCCCTCGTCACGAGGGTCGTCATGGCCGCGCCGAGCGAGCTTCCACCCGCCGCGCAGGCGGCGCTCAAGGAGGTCGAGATCCGCGACCGCGCCGCGAGCGCCCGTCGAACCCTCCTCGTCTACGCGATGTGGATCGTCTTCGCGCCGCTGCTCGTGTGGTGCGGGGTGAAGAGCTGGGCCCTCACCATCGCGATCGACGGGGCGTTCATCGCCACCGCGCTCTACGCCCTCTGGATGTCCTCGACGGGCAACGTGGAGCCCCGCTACATGCGCGTCTCCATCATCGCCAACTTCGCCCTCACCGCGTTCCTCTCCACGATCTGCGGGCCGCTCTTCATCGTGCCGGGGGCGGCGTGCGTGGTGGGGGCCGCCTTCATGGTCTCGATTCGGCCCAACGCCACCACGCGCCGGATGATCGCGATGATGATGGCCGCTTCGATCGCCGTCCCGCTCGCCCTCGAGTGGTCCGGGCTCATGCCCAAGTCGCTCGTCTTCGAAGACGGGGCGATCCGCATCTTGCCGCGCCTCGCGTTCTTCCCCGCGCTGCCCGCCCAGGTCCTCCTCGGGATGACCGCGCTCGTGCAGGTGATCAACACGGTGGTGCTGGTCGGAGGCGCGGTCGAGAGCCTGATGGCGGCCGAGAAGAAGAACTTCGCGCTCGCCTATCGCCTCGGACAGCTGCTGCCCGCCGCGCGCCCGAAGGCCGAGCCCGAGCGCGCGCCGGCGGTGTGTTCCATCTGACGAGCCCGCGAGGCCGCGATCAATCGCAGAGGTCGGCGTCCTCGCCGCCGGTGCAGCCGGACAGCGCCGGAAAATCGCAGAGCTGATTCTGGCAGCGGTTCTCGACGACCTTCGTCGCGAAGAACAGGTGAAGCTGATCCTGGGCCTCCGTGAGCTTGCGCAGCTTTCCGTGCGGGTCCTCGCACGTCGAGAGCGGCACGTTGCACGTCGGCTCGGGGAGCTGCCCGAACGCGTACTCCGTGTAGACCGCTCCGTCCTCGTCGATCTGCTGGGCGGTGACCTTCTCGAGGCCGTAGACGTCGCGCAGCTTGGTGTCGAGGTGCTTGGCCCCCACCGCGCGGGCCATGATCTGCCCCCCGATCGTCGACACCTGGTGATCGCCGATGGCGGCCCGCATCAGCACACGCCGGTGCGGAGGCGATCCCGGGAACGGATCGGTGAACATGTACTTCGCGTACCCGTTCGGCTCGACCCGATCCCAGCTCATCTGCACGAGGCCGAGGAAGATCTGCTGCGCGCGCGGATCCGGGAACGAGAGGTGGAGGACGGTGAAGAACGGATCGAAGTCGACGCTCCGGTTGAGGAGCAGGTTGTACGGCTGCCCCATCACCTCGAGGATGCCGCGCTCGACGTCCTCCGACAGCGCCATGTACACCCCGCCCGTGATCCCGCCCTGGCTGATGCCCCAGTAGTAGCGCCGGGAGCCGTCGATGAGCGCGCCATAGGTCGGATCGGTGTCGAACCCCGCGCTCATCATCCGCATCGCGAGGAGGTTGTTCACGATGCCCTGGTGGAGGCGGTCGAACATCTTCGTGAGCTCGTCGAGCTTGCCCCCCGCGATCTGGGCCGAGATCCAGCTCTCGTCCTCCTCCGCGAGGCCGATCCACTTCGTCGAGAAGACCGCGTACCCGTAGGTGTTCGCGATCGTCCGGAAGTAGTCCGACTCCACGTCCTCCTGGGAGCCGAGCAGCCCGTGACCGTACTGGAGCAGCGGCACCGCCTGCTGCTGGGCCGAGTTCGGGATCAGCAGCTCCCACTCCGCCTCGTAGGTCGGCGTGTCCTCGTTCTGCTTCGGCAGCCCGTCGTCCCCGAAGACGAGGGCGTTCCCCGGGTCGGGAGCGGTCAGGTAGAGGGGCACCGTCATCGTGCCCTTGATCCGGTACAGGATGTTCGCCGGATCGAGATCCTGGTCGACGCTCGTGATCGTGTACGCCGGCCCCGTCGGGCCGACCTTCTCGAACGCGTCGTCGCGCATGTGCACGAGCCAATCGGTGTTGCTGGCGCGGCTCGCGGTCGTGAAGTCCCACGCGAGCTGGAGATCCGCCTTCGCCACGCCCGCCCCATCGAGCACGGCGAAGATGTCGTCGTACAGATCGCGCCGCGCCTCCACCGAGGGCTCGTCGGACGCCTCGCCGTCGCGCAGCGCCTTGAACGCCGGGCTCGGCTCCACCTGCGCGCCACCCCCGTCGACGAGGCCCCGAATCGCGACGACGTATCGCGTCCCGTCCTTCAGCGGCACCGCGGGGTGGATGAGCAGCGCCTGCTGGTCCGCATCGCCGTGATGATCGATCTCCGCGTAGTGCAGGACCCGCTCCCCCGTCTCCGCATCGATGAGCACCGTGAGCGCCCCGTCGTCCAGCGACGCCGCGAGATCGAAAGGCGAGACCAGCCCGTCCCCCACCGCCCCCGGCAGGTGCGCCACCATCGCCGACCCCGGAGAGAAGCCGTCCGCCTTCGACCACGGCCCCGGGTCTTGCTCGCGACCCGACTTCGACACCGGCAGGTTCTTCGACGTGAACGCCACCCTCAACCCGGTCGGGGTGGCGTCGTCCGCGACGGTGTTGAAGTTCGACGGAAACGGCAGCCCGCAGAAGCTCGGATCGATCGGGTCACAGTCGCCCGCGGCCGTGCCGCCTCCGGCGCCCCCACCCCCCGCGCTCCCGCCGCCCTGGCCGTTGCCACCCCCGCCCCCGTGGGGGACGGGCTCGATGAGCTCGCCTCCGCAAGCCGCCGCCCCCACCAGCGCGCAGCACGAAACCGTCCGAGGCACCCAGCCGAAGCGCAGAAGGTCGAAGCTCATGCCCGCGATTGTACCCCCCGCGCGCCGCCCGCGCTCGACCCGTCGCCGAGGGCAGCCTCGCCCCACCCCACCCCTCCCGCGGGTCGCGGAGCGACGCCGGGGAGGGTCGGCAGCGGAGCGAGCCGGGGGTGGGGCATCCACCTCCGCCCCCCTCGTTGCCTGCCAAGATCGTGGCCAGCGTTCCCGACGCTCCGGCCCGCCCGCTATCAAAGAGATAGCGCACCTCACTCCCGTCGCCGCGGAGGGGTGCCCACCCCCGCCTCGCTCCGCTCGGCGACCCCTCTGCTCGGAGCCCGCTCCTCGCGGGAGGGGTGGCCGCTCGCGCGAGAGGAGGTCATCCCCTTGCAAGGGTCGCTCCGCGGCACTATAGAAGCCGGCCCGGTTACGAGGAGTCAGCACAATGAAGGCCGAAATTCACCCCGAGTATTTCAAAGCAGTCGTCACCTGCGCTTGCGGCGCGGTCGTGGAGACCCACTCCACGCGGGGCAGCTTCTCGACCGATGTCTGCTCCACCTGCCACCCGTTCTACACCGGCAAGCAGAAGCTGATGGACACGGCGGGCCGCGTCGACAAATTCCGCAAGAAGTACGCCCAGGGCGCGAAGTAGCAACCCTCTCCACGAGCCTGGCCCAGATGCCGATGGGGGCGCGATCGGGCCGGGCCGCCTCGTGGGGCGTAAGGATGCGCGGTCGGGTTGCGCCCGGTCCGCGCGCGTCTACGTTGGCAGTCCGACAGCCCGCGGGTCGCTGCTACCCTAGGACGGTCGGACGAGTCGCATATGCCCCAGTCAGTCGAAACCTCGAGTCTGTCGTCGACGCCCGAAGAGCGGCCGAATCCAACGAACGTCGGAGGGCAAGCGGTGATCGAGGGCGTGCTGATGCGCGCCCCCGGCTCGCTCGCCATCGTTTGCCGCAAGCGTGACGGCTCGCTGGTGCTGCGCGAGCGAACGGTCTCGGCGCCGGCGTCGGGGCTGCTGAAGGCGCCGTTCGTTCGGGGCATCCACACCCTGGTGTCCTCGCTGAAGATCGGGCACCAAGCCCTGCGATTCTCGGCGGAGATCCTCGAGGAGAGCCTCGCCGAGGAGGAGGCGCGCGCCGAAGAAGAGGCGCGCGCGAAGAAGGGCGCGCCGTCGAAGAAGGCGCCGCCCGGGCTCGCGACGCTCGCCCTGATGACGGTCGCGCAGTGGCTCCTCGCCTCTCCTGAGGAAGAAGAGGACGAAGACGCGAAGGATCCGAAGAAGGCGAAGGCGCCGCCCAAGCCGGCGCCCGTCGCCGAGGCCGCGCCGGAGACGAAGTCGGCCGCCTCGGGGATCGCGATGGCGATCCCGATCTTGTTCGCGATCGGCCTCTTCATCGCGCTGCCTCAGCTCGCGGCGGAGGGCGTCAACAGCGCCTTCAAGCTCGACCTCGGAGTGACGTCGCCGGGGTTCCAGGCGATCACGGGCGCGGCCAAGCTCACCATCATCATCGGGTACCTGTCCGCGATCCGGCTCATCCCCGACGTGAGGCGCGTGTTCCAGTATCACGGCGCCGAGCACAAGGCGATTTCGACCTACGAGGCGGGCAAGGACTTGCTCGTCGCGGAGGCGAGGCCGACGAGCGCGCTGCACGCGCGGTGCGGGACGACCTTCATCATCATGGTCGCGTTCGTGAGCGTGGTGCTGTTCTCGGCGGTGGGCGCGTTCCTGCCTCCGATCCCAGGGCCGCGCATCGTCCAGTCGCTCCTCTTCTTCTTGATGAAGCTCCCCCTCCTCCCCGTCATCGCCGGGATCACCTTCGAGATCCAGCGCGTCTTCGCCCGCTACTGCACGACGGGCCCGCTCCGGGTCTTGCTGCTCCCGGGCTTCCTCGTGCAGAAGATCACGACCGCGCCGCCGGATGACGATCAGCTCGAGGTCGCGCTCGCGTCGCTGCGGAGCGCGCTCGCCAACGCTCCCGTGAAGCTGCCGGAGAGCCACCCCGACAAGGCCTACACGAGCTACGCAGAGCTCGTGGAGGACGTGGTCCCGGACGGCTTCGCCGAGCCGCGGCCCGCCTGAGCGATGCTCCCTCGCGCGAAGCTCGAAGCGGTCCAGCGGCGGTTCACGGAGCTCGAGCACCTCTTGTGCTCGCCCGCCGTGCTCCAAGACCACGTCGCCCTGACGAAGCTCAACCGCGAGCGCACCGAGCTCGAGCCGGTGGTGGCGGCGTTCGCGCGGCTGACGGCGGTGGAGCGGAAGATCGAAGAGGACAAACAGGCCCTCGCCGATCCGGAGCTCGCCGAGCTCGTGAAGGAGGAGCTCCCCGAGCTGGAGCGAGAGCTCGACACCCTCTCGAGCGAGGTCCAGGTCCTCCTGCTGCCGAAGGATCCGAACGAGTCGAAGAACACCGTCGTCGAGATCCGGCAAGGGGAGGGCGGTGAAGAGGCCGCCCTCTTCGCCGCGGATCTGTTCCGGATGATCACGCGCTACGCGGAGCGCCGGCGCTGGGCGGTCGAGGTCCTCTCCGTCTCGGAGGCCTCCGCGGGCGGCTACAAAGAGGTCATCTTCCTCGTGAGCGGCCCCGACGTGTACGCGCGGCTCCGCTACGAGGGCGGCGTTCATCGCGTGCAGCGCGTCCCCGCGACGGAGGCCCAGGGGCGCATCCACACCTCGACCGCGACGGTGGCGGTGCTGCCCGAGGCCGACGAGGTGGACGTCGTCATCGACGACAAGGATCTCGAGATCTCGATCGCCGCCTCCGGCGGGCCGGGCGGGCAGGGGGTCAACACCACCAACAGCGCGGTCCAGATCCGCCACATCCCGACGGGGATGATCGTCAAGTGTCAGGACGAGCGCTCGCAGCTCAAGAACAAGGCGCGCGCGTTGAAGGTCCTTCGCTCGCGGCTCCTCGAGCTCGAGCAGCGCAAGGCGGAGGAGGCTCTCACCGCCGAGCGGCGCGGGATGGTCGGCTCCGCCGAGCGATCGCAGAAGGTCCGGACCTACAACTTCCCCCAGAACCGCGTCACCGATCACCGCATCGGCCTGACCCTCCACAAGATCGAGGCGATCCTCGGCGGCGATCTCGACGAGCTGGTCGACGCGCTGCGCGCGCATCGCCAGGCGGAGCTGCTCAAGAGCGGCGAGGCCTCGGGGCCGTCGTGATCGCCCCGTCGCGCCATCCACCCCGAGAGGTCGAGGACTTCACGGTCGACGAGGACGGCCTGCTCTGCGCGCTGACGATCGCCCCGTCGACCTACTCGCGCAACCGGTTCTTCCGCCTCTTCGAGCAGCCTCGGATGCGCCGCGCGCAGCGCCGCGCGCGCTTGCTTCGCGGCATCCTCCAGCGCCTCGCGCGCGGGCACGGGACGGCCACGTGGTCCGAGCACGAGGGTGGCCGCACGGAGCTCTCCGTCGTCATCCCCGCGCTCGCGTTTCGGCAGCGCGCCCTCCTGACTCCGATCGAGCGGGACCTCGTGACGTATCTGCTCGCGCGGCTCACGGAGGGGCACGGCCTCGATCCGCGACAGGTCGCGGAGTCCCGGGCGCGGGTCGAGCACGCGCTCGGCGCGCTGGGCGGGATCGCGTTCGAGGCCCGCGACTCCCTCACCCGCCCGTAGGCGCGCTACGGTGAGGCCGCGATGTGGCGGCGGCTCGGGTTCTTGGTTCGGCGCGAAGAGCGGCGCGCCGTCGCCGTCTCGTGCGCGTTCATGTTCGCGATGGTGGCGAGCCACACCGCCCTCGAGTCGGCCCGCGACGGCCTCTTCATGGCCCGCGTCCCCGGCAGCCGCCTGCCCCTCGTCTACATCGCGATCGCGGTCATGTCCTTCCTCGCGACCCGCATCCGGTCGCGGGTCCCGCTCTCGTCGCGCCGATTGGAGCTCGCGGCGTGGACGGCGTTCGCGGGGATCGGCACCTTCGCGATCGGTCTCTTGCTGGGTCCGCTCGGGGACGCGGGCCTCTACGTCCTCTACATCTGGACGGGGGTCATCACGGCCGCGATCCTCATCCACTTCTGGACGATCGTGGGCGAGGTCTTCACCGCGACCCAGGCGAAGCGGGTCTACGGGATCATCGGGCTCGGCAGCATGGTGGGAGCGATCGCGGGGAGCGGCGCGGCGAGCGTCATGGCCAGCTTCGCTTCTCCGCGGGTCATCGTGTTCGCGGCCGGGCTCGGGTTCATGTCGACGGCGTGGTTGCCGCGCGAGCTGCCGGAGCGCGCGGAGTCGGCGAGCGCCGGTCCATCGGCGGCGCCCGGGCTCGATCCCCTCGTCGAGCGCTTCCGCGCCAACGTCGACTACGCGACCCGCGGCCCCTACGTGTGGAGGCTCCTCGGGGTCGTGCTCACGGGGAGCGTCGCGGTGACCCTCACCGATTTCGCCTTCAAGTCGACCTTCGCCGCCCGCATCCCCACCGCCGAGCTCACGGGCGCGTTCGCGCGGACGTACTTGCTCGTGAACATCCTCGCCCTCGGCGTCCAGCTCCTCGCCATCAGCGTCTTCATGAGGCGGTTCTCGCCCTCGACGATGGTCGCGGTCCTCCCCGTGCTGCTCGTGCTCGGGGGCGCTGGCCTCGCCGTCACCGGGAGCGTGGTGTTCGCGGTCGCCTCGAAGGGGGCGGACGGGGCCCTCCGGCACGGGCTCTACAAGACGGGCGTCGAGCTCTTCTGTGTGCCCCTCAGCCAGGCGGGGCGGCGCAAGGTGAAGGCGGCCCTCGAGGTCGCGGGGCAGCGCGGCGGACAGGTCGTCGCGTCGACGTTCCTCCTCGTCCTGTCCGCGATCGTGACCCGGGACGAGTCGGCTTCTCGCGTCAGCGCGTGGCTCGTCGCGGGGCTCGCGGTGATCTGGGCCGGTCTCGCGATCCGGCTCCATGGCTACTACGTGGAGCAGTTCCGCGAGTCGATCGAGGACCCGGCGCGCCGGCACTCCGGGGTGCCGGAGAAGCTCGACGTCGCGTCGCTGGAGACCCTCGTGGCCGCCCTCGACAGCGACGCCGTCGAGGACGTGCTCGCGTCCCTCCGGCTCCTCGAGCGCGAGCGGAAGGATCACGTGGTGCCCGCGCTCATCCTCTTCCATCCGCGGGAGGAGGTCGTGGTGGCGGCCCTGCGCCTCTTCGCCCGTCGCGGTCGGAGGCTGCCCGCGCACGCCTTCGATCACCTGCTCGCCCACGCGTCCCCGAAGGTCCGGGCCGAGGCTTGCGCGGCCAAGGTCGCGATCGATCCGCGAGGCATGGAGGCCCTCCGCCACGGCGCGACCCCGGAGGCGGCCCCCGAGGTCCGCGCCGCCGTGGTCGCGGCGATGGCCGCGAACGGGGCCATCGCGATGGGGGAGGCGAGGGCGGAGCTGATGGGCATCCTCGAGGGCGCGGGGCCGATCGCGAAGGTCGTGGTCGCGGAGACGATCGGCTGGCGAGCGATCGTCGCGCTCGACGACATCGCCGTCCACCTCGCGCGCGATCCCGATCGGCAGGTGCAGTTCGCCGCGATCCACGCCCTCGCATCGGTGCGGACGCGGGCGGCGGCCGACGCCCTCGTCGAGCTCCTCGCCGACGAGCCGGCGGAGCAGCGGGCCCGGATCGCCCTCGCCAAGTGCGGCGCGGTCGGGTTCGCCGCCCTCGTGTCGGCCCTCGAGGCGGCGGAGACGGTGCCTCCCGTGCGGTGGGCGATCCCGCGCGCCCTCGCCTCCGTGGATCCGATCGCGGCCGCCCCCGCCCTCCTCGATCACCTCGAGCGAGAGACGGACGGGATGGTCCGCTACCGGACGATGGTCGCTCTCACCACCATCGTGCAGCGGACGCCGACGATCCGCCTCGACACCCAGAAGATCCAGCACGAGATCCGCGAGCAGGTCGGGCGCGCCTATCGCTACATCGATCGGAGGCTCGCCCTCGGCGAAGGCACGGCCCAGGATCCGTCACGGAGCACGGAGGGCCAGAAGCTCCTGATCGATCTGCTCCACGACAAGGAGCGGAGCGCGGTGGGCCGCATCTTCCGCCTCCTCGCGCTCGCGTTTCCCCAGCACGATTTCACGGCGATCTACCGGGCCATCGAGAACGGGGAGCGCCCGCGGCGCGCGGGCGCGGTCGAGCTCACGAGCAACCTCCTCCCTTCGCCGTTGCGCGAGGCGGTGGTCGGCCTCGTGGAGGACATCGACGACGAGGCGCGGCTGCGCTCCGCGTCGCCCTTCCACGAGCGGGTGCCGCGCGACTACGAGGAGCTGCTCGCGACCCTGCTCGAGTCGCGGAGCGCGATCGTCCGGGACGTGGCTGCGTTCCACGTCGCGGAGCTGGGATCGGCGGTGCTCGCGGCCAAGCTGGAGGCGGTGCAGAGCGACGGCGCGCCGAGCGGGGACGTCGAGCGCGCGCTCGAGATCCTGAGCGGGGCTCGGAGCCGCCGCGCGAGCGTTCTGAACGCGATGACGGGGGCGGAACGTGTTGGGTGAGATCGCCTCTGACGCGCTGAGGGATCGGATGCTCGTGCTGCGCACCATGCCGCAGCTCGCCGCCCTCGACGAGGACGACCTCGCGATCCTCGCCGAGCACGCCCACCTCGTCGTCTCCCATCCCGGGACGAGGCTCTTCGCGGCGGGCGACCCCCTCGATCGGATCTACCTGCTCTCCCACGGCGCGGTGCGCGTCCGCTACGCCGTCGGCCGCGAGCGCGTCATCGAGCAAGGGGAGATCGGCCTCCACTCGCTGTTCGCGGGGCGCGAGGTCACCCCCGAGGTCACCGTCCTGCGCGAGTCGACGTTGCTCGAGCTCCCGGCGCGGGTCGTGATGAGCAGCTTCTACGACAGCCCATCCATCGCCCGGAACACGATCCGGATGGCGGCCCGCGCGCTCCTGTCGCGGCGCGAGAACCTCCCCCTTCGGCTGGACCTATCGGGGGAGGCGGAGCTCGGCCGATACCCCGAGCGGTCGCCGACCCTCGTCGAGCGCATGCTCACCCTCCGCCGGATGCCTCTGTGGTCGGAGGCGAACCTCGACGCCATCGCCGAGATCGCCAAGCACCTCGAGGAGGTCCGCGTGCCGGCGAGCACGCTCCTCTGGAACATCGGGGAGCCGAGCATCCACTCCGTCCGCCTCGAGCACGGCATCGTCCTCTGCGAGAACGAGAAGGGGGACCGCGTGCGCGTCGGCAGCGGTCACCTCCTCGGCGGGCTCGACGCCCTCGCCGGTCTGCCGCGGAGCTATCGCGTCGTCACCGAGACGGACTGCGTGCTGTATCGAATCCGAGCGTCGACTCAGCTCGCGGTGCTGGAGGTCCACCCGGCGATGTCGGCGCGGATCCGCACCGAGCTCTCACGCGCCCTCCTCGAAGAGCAGGAGCGTGGCGATTCTGTATCTCCGCCCGGACATTGACCACCTCGACGGGCCTGCTGGTAGGCTCCGCAAACGGTGCAGAAAGACGAAGGATCCCCGGCCGAGCCCCCCGACGATCGCGTGCGTGCGTTGGCCTTCATCGTCGACGTGAAGAAGAAGGAGGTCGTCCCGCTCCTCGTCTCGCTGCTCTGGATCTTCCTCGCGATCACCGCCTACTACATCATCAAGCCGATCCGCGGCTTCGCCCTCCAGAAGCTGATCCTCCCCGACAACAAGCCGATCGCCCTCGCCCTGACCACCGTCTTCGTCGGCCTCTTCTCCTACGGCTACGGCCGCATCGTCCAGGGCATCGATCGCAAGCGCCTCATCATCGGCACGTACCTCGCGTTCCTCGCGTGCGTAGCCCTCTTCGCGGTCGCTCTCATCAACCCGACCAGGATCATCGGGTACATCTTCTTCGTGTGGGTCTCGACCTTCAGCGTGATGGTCGTGTCTCAGTTCTGGGCGCTCGCCGCCGACGTGTGGACGAAGGACGAGGGGGCTCGCCTCTTCGGGTTCATCGGGCTCGGCACGGTCTCGGGGGGCATCGCGGGGACGGCCCTCACCGCCGCCGCGAAGAAGCTGCCCAACTGGCAGCTCCTCTTCATCGCCGCGGGGATCCTCGCGGTGTGCCTCCTCCTTTCGCTCTACATCCTCTCCTTCGGGGCGAAGAAGAGCGCGGCCGCTCCGAGAGAGGCTCCGAAGGCCTCGAAGGAGGCGCCCGAGACGAGCTCCGGCAACGCCATCGCCATGGTCCTCGGCTCGCCGTACCTGCGGCTCATCGCCGCCATGACCCTGATCCTCAACCTCGTGAACTCCAACAACGAGTGGTTGATGGACAAGCTCTTCGAGGCGACCGGGGGCGACTCGCGGACGTTCTACGCGGAGTTCTATTTCTGGCAGAACATCCTCGCGGCGGCGATCCAGTTCCTCCTCACGAGCCGCATCCAGCGGACCTTTGGGGCACGGATCGCCCTCCTCTTCTTGCCGGTCGTAGGCATGCTGGGCGGGTCCGCCTTCCTCCTCATCCCGACCCTCGCCGTGATCCGCGCCCAGAAGATCGCCGAGAACGCGACGGACTACTCCATCCAGTCCAACACCCGCGAGTTCCTCTACCTGCCCACGACGAAGGTCGAGAAGTACGCGGCGAAGAACGTCAACGACACCTTCGTCGTGCGCGCCGGAGACTTGCTCGCCGCCGGCTCGATCGAGATCGCGAAGATCCTCATCGCCCACTACGCGGACGTGGGGATGCGCGTCCTGGTGGGGGTCGATCTCCTCTTCGGCGCGGTGTGGATCGCCATCGTCTTGCGGCTCGGTACGCTCAACCGTCGCCTCATGGAAGACCGTGGCGTGAAGCCTCGACCGGACGAGGGCTGACGCCGCACCGAGGCAGCGCGGAACGTCAGATTTGCCCCGCACGCGCTTCGCTGCTCTTTGATACCGTAACGAGCTTCGTACCTTGAAGAGCCGCTCGTGACGCATCCCTTCGAGCTCGCCGATCGCCAGTCGGAGCTGGACCAGCACGTCGCCGGTCACACCCCCGATCTCCTCGCGCGCAAGGTGAAGAAGATCACCGCGAGCCCGCTCGGGTTCTTCCGCGGCAGCGCCCGGCTCTTCTACGAGATCATCGCGCACGAGAAGGACCTCGCCCTCGATGGAGGGCCGACGGGCTACGTCGTCGGCGACATGCACCTCGAGAACGTCGGCGCCTACCGCACCGACTCCGACGACGTCGTCTTCGATCTGAACGACTTCGACGACGCGATGATCGCGCCCCTCTGGGTCGATCGCATGCGCGTCGCGGTGAGCGTGCTCCTCGCCGCGCGCGCGTTCCAGGCGACCGCGGTCGAGTCCCTCGCGCTCGTGGACGAGCTCCTCGACGCCTACGACGAGGCGTTCCAAGGCGGTCCGCTCCCCCCGTTCCCGAAGCCCATCACCGACCTCGTCGAGCGGGCGGGCCGGCGCACCCGCAAGGAGCTCCTCGACATGCGCGCGCCCATCGATCACGGACGGCGGCGCTTCGTGGTGGGCGAGCGCTACCTCGCCCTCAGCGCGGCGGAAGCGGAGATCCTCCCCGCGCTGATGGACGCGTATCGCGGGGCCCTCGGCGAGCGCGCGCCCAAGCACGCCGCCTCGTGGACGCTCGTCGACGCCGCCCAGCGGATCGCGGGAACGGGCAGCCTCGGTCGCCGCCGCATCGCCTTCTTGATCGCGGACGGGGCGGGGACGGAGCGCATCTTCGAGCTCAAAGAGGCGGCCCCTCCTTCTGGCGAGGCCCTCTTCGGCCCCTGCAGCGCCGAGCCGGCCCAGCGCGTGACGACGGCCGCGAACGCCCTCGTCATCAGCCCGCCGCGCCAGCTCGTCGCGCTCCCGCCGACGCCGCTCGGCTCGTTCATCGGTCGCAAGCTCTGTCCCGAAGAGGACAAGCTCGACCTCTCGCGCTTGAGCGTCGGCCCCAAGCTCTCGAGCGTCGCGCGGGTGGTGGGCGCGCTCCTCGGCCGGGCCCATCGAAAGGACGTCGGCCCCCAGCCGCTTTCCGCGGATCGCGACGCGCTCTTGGATCGGGCCGTCCACCTCGCCGGGATCTTCGAGTCCGTCTACCTCGCGTTCTGCCGCCGGGCGACGCGCAAGGCCGCATCATGATGGCACCGATCCTACGTCGCTCCGTCTCCGCCCTCGCGCTCGCCGCTTCGAGCTTGTTCTCGGTGGTGGCCTCTGCTCAAGACGCGCCGCCTCCGCTCGAGCCCGATCCGCTGCCGCCGCCGCTGCCCGCCGCACCGCCCGAGCCGCCCAAGCCGCCCGCGGCCGACACTCCGCCGGTGGCGCCGCGGCGCGTGCAGCTCGCGAAGCCGAGCCTCGCCTCCCGTCTCGACTGGAAGTGGCCGCGGTTCGGGTGGGCCCAGTTCGGGCTGACGGTGGGGCAGGGCGCGCTCGCCCTCGTGTCGGTGGCCATCCCCGGCTCCAACAACTGGTCGGGGACGAACGCCTTCGACGAGGCCGCTCGCAACGCGCTGCGCGTCCCCGATCCGGACGCGGCCCTTCACGCCCGCGACGCGAGCGACATCGGGCTGATCCTGCTCCTCAACCAGCAGCTCGTCGACACGCTGTTCGTCACGTGGTGGTACCACGACAAAGGATCGACGGCCTTCCAGATGGCCCTCGTCGATCTCCAGACGATCTCGTTCTCGGCCGGCCTCAACAGCCTGACCGCGGGCCTCGTCGGGCGCGAGCGCCCTTACGGCCGAGACCAATGCGCCGAGGGAGATCTCGCGCAGACGAGCGACTGTCAGGGCAACAACCGCTACCGCAGCTTCTTCAGCGGGCACGCGACGGCCGCCTTCACCCTCGCGAGCCTCACGTGCGTGCATCACATCAACCTCCCCATCTACGGCGGGGGGCCGGGAGAGGCGGCGCCGTGCATCGCGTCGATGTTGGTGGCCTCGGCGGTCGCGCTCCTCCGCGTCTCGAGCGATCAGCACTACTTGAGCGATGTCCTCGTGGGGGCGGCGTTCGGGACGCTCTCCGGCTTCGGCGTGCCCTATTTGTTCCACTACGCCCAGTCCCCCGACAAGCCGCCGAACGCGGCGCTCAAGGCGCTCGGCATCCTCGGCCTCAACGTGGCCCCGATGCCCACCGGTCTCAACATGGCGGGGCTCTTCTGATGCGCCGCCCGCTCCCCCTCCTCGCGGCCGCTGTCTCGCTCGCGTCCGTGCTCTCCTTCGCCCCCGGCGCCCACGCGCAAGAGCTCACCGGTCAGAACTCGACGACCATCGCGCCCCCCAACCGCATCGACATCGGCGTGAAGCGACCGTACTGGGGCGCCGGTCCCACCCGTCCGTTCGCGGCTGCGGTCTTCGACACCGCCGGCATCGCGCTCCGCACCGAGCTCGACCTCGGATACGGCAAGCCCCATCACATGTGGATCGGCGCGGAGGTCGACACGTCGCTCTCGCTCAAAGGCCTCGGGGCGTTCGGAGGTCTCCGCGCGAACGCTCCTTGGGGCTTCGTCCGATTCGGCCCGCGATGGTGGACGGGGACGGGGCAGAGCCTCCTCGAGCCGGCCGAGAGCTACAACCGCGCCCAGCTCGACGTGAACGGAGAGCTCAAGTCGAAGTACCTCAGCATCGACGGCGAGCTCGGGTTCTCGATACCGCTGCCGGTGGGGGCGATCGGCGGGCTCATCACCGCCTACGGGATCCTCGCCGTGCCGGACGGCTACTACGTCTTCGAAGACTCGCTCCGCGCCATCATCGATCCGCCCTTCGTGGGTCGGGCGAGGCTCTCGTACCTCGCCGGCATCGGCAAGCCGGACACCCTGCGCGTCGGCGGCTTGGTCGAGCTCATCTACAACCCCGGTCGGGGCTACTTCAACATCCGAACCGGGCCGGCGGTGGCGGTCGCGCTCACCCATCACCTCGAGGCGCTCGCGTCGGTCGCGTTCAGCGTCGAGAACCCGGACGAGATCGGGATCGCCGGCGCCGACCTCGGGCAGATCGGGCTGCGCTATCGTTGGGCGACCGGCGATCTCTGGCCCGAGTTCCCCTAACCCCCATCGCCAGGTATTTCTCAGCCATGCGCGCTCGCCTCCGATCCGTTCGAAACGAGAACCTCGCGCTCGCGGTCGCGCTCGGGCTGCCGCTCGTGAGCGCGGGCTGTGTCCGCGAGCCGCGACGGTTTCCTCTGCAGGAGGCGGTCTGGGTCGACGAAGATCTCCACGACGTCCGCGTCCCCTGCCGCAAGGAGAAGGACGACGACGGCAAGGAGAAGGAGGTCTGTCGCCCCGAGGAGTACGTCTCCCCGTTCGCGTGGGACGTCGGCGACAAGACGGTGTTTCGGCCTCTCTCTCAGTTCTTCGCGATGGACTTCGGCTTCGAGGCCAAGAACGTCAACGCGATGGACGAGGTGCCCGACTCGTCGTGGTTCACCAACCGCATCGGCATGCACCCGTTCACGGTCGAGCAGATCCAGCGAGGCAGCTGCCCGAAGACGATGCTGGATCCGGAGAAGGACGAGGACGGCACCTGGGTGATCGATCAGGGCAAGCCGAACGGGGCGAACCCGGGCTTCCGCGTGAACATCAAGGGCGTCGGCAAGTTCATGTTGAAGGCGGATCAGGCGGTGGAAGGCGAGAAGGCGACGGGCGCGACTGCGATCGCGTCGCGCCTCTACCACGCCGCGGGATGGTGGACGGTTTGCGACACCGTCGTCTACGTGCCGAGGCGACTCTTGAAGCTCACCCCCAACCTGAAGTTCGCGGACAACAGCGGGGTGGAGCGCATCTTCGATCAAGCCGCGCTCGACAAGGTCCTCGGGGGCGCGCAGCGTCGCGGCGACCTGTACCGCATGCTCGCGTCGCGCTGGCTCGACGGCCGGACGATCGGGCCGTTCGAGTACGAGGAGACGCGCAAGGACGACCCGAACGACGTCATCGACCACGAGGACCGGCGCGACCTACGAGGGGCGCGGATGATGGCGGCCTGGCTCGGTCACTTCGACTCGCGCGAGCAGAACACGATGACCACGTGGCACTCGTCCGACAAGAAGAACAAGGACAGCTCCCCCGGACACGCGCTCCACTGGTACATCGATCTCGGCGACTGCTTCGGATCCCACTGGGAGTGGGACACCCTGAACCGCCGCATCAACAAGAGCTACGACTTCGATCCCGGCGACGTCGCGCTCGATCTCCTCACCCTGGGCATCCTCACCCGGCCCTGGGATCGCGCGAAGGAGACGAAGGGCGCGGAGATGTTCGCGTACTTCCCCGCCGACGACTTCAAGCCCGAAGACTGGAAGGGCGGCTATCCCAACCCCGCCTTCCAGCGCATGACGGAGCACGACGCGGCGTGGGCGGCGCGGATCATCACCCGCTTCACCGACCAGCACATCGCGGCCGCGGTCGAGGTCGGCGACTACACGGTGCCGTTCCACCGCGAGCTGTTGACGAAGACCCTCATCAAGCGCCGCAACGCGATCCGGTCTCGCTACTTCAAGAACCTCTCCCCCATCGCGGACGTGAAGGTCAACGGATCGAAGGTCTGCGCGACCGATCTCGCGCGTCAGAGCGCGACCTGGCCGGAGAAGAGCTTCCGCTACAGGTCGACGCTCTTCACCGGCCGCATGCTCGACAAGAAGACCTCGCTCTCGGTGAGCGTCGGCCCCGACGGCTCCGTCTGCGTCGACGTGCCGAAGGTCGCGACCAGCGACAGCGCCGCTCCCAACGCGGCCGAGCGGTACGCCATCGTCGACATCGGCAACGGCATCGCCGAGGGGCCCCTCCGGATGCACTTCTACGACCTCGGCGAGCGCGGCTTGAAGCTCGTGGGGATCCAGCGCCCCGACAGCGACCGCCCGAGCTGGTAGAGCGCCCTCGCGCGCTACAAAAAAAGAAGCGGCCGCTGCGGTGGGCAGCGGCCGTCTCGATGCGTGGGTGAATCGGCTCAGCCGCCGCAGCCGGCCTGCGCGGGCGCGGCCTTGCCACCGGGCGCCGGGGCGGGCGGACCGGAGAGCTTCGCGTCGCAGCCCGCGAGATCCTTGTTGCGGTTGCAGACGTTGGTCTTGATCGTCTCGGCGTCGAAGCCCTGGAACTTGAACATGTTGTTCGCGAACCAGGTCGGGCTGCCGCGGACGCCGCTCTGCTTCGAGTACTCGAAGGACTTGGCGAGGAGCTCCTTGCCCTCCGTCTCGACGCACTTGCTGATCACGTCGGCGTCGATGCCCGTCTCACCGCCGGTGCACGCCTGCCAGTTCGTGTCCTTGATGTTCTTGTTGCGGCACCAGATGTAGTCCATGAACTTGAGGTTCTCGGCGTAGTGCTTGGTCGCGCACACCTCGCGGATGTCCTCGTCGACCTCGCCCTGGCCGTGCATCGAGCTGAGGTTGCCCGCGTTGCCCTGGCCGATGAAGTTGACCGAGAAGTCGATCTTCACGTCGTTCTTCTTGAAGTTCTCGAGGACCTCCTTCATCGCGTCGAGGCCCTTCACGCCGTAGGGGCACTGCGACATCACGAAGACCTCGAGCTTCTTGGCCACCTCGGTGCGGCACTGGAGCGTGTTCTTGCACTCGTCGACGCTGCAGCCGCCCTCGTCCGCGCAGGCCGGGTTCCAGTTGCCCGCTTCCATGACCTTGAAGTCACCGGCGGGGCGGAGCTGGCGCGGCGACTTGTCGAAGACGACGGCGGGGAGGTTGAGCGGCTTCACCGAGCCGTAGAGGGCCTTGCCCTCGGGGGAGGTGTAGTCGACCGTCTTGATGACGGGGTTCGCGACCTTCTGCTTGACCGTCATCTCGAGGCGCTTGGTGTCGCACTCCTTCTCCTTGCAGCGCGTGTCCGCGAGGATGGTCACGTCGACCTTGGGGGCCTCCGGGATGTCCTTGCAGGCCGCCGGCACGTTGCCCTGGTAGCCCTTGCAGATCGTGCGGAGGATGTCGGCCGAGCGGCGGTTGCCCTGGTACTTCTCGCCGTTGATGATGATCGTCGGGCTGCCGCTGGCCTGGGCGGCCGTCGCCTTGTCGAACGAAGCGGAGAGGAGATCCTTGCCCTCTTGTCCGTCGATGCACGCGGTGAGCTTGTCGACCGCGATGTCGTTCTCCTTCGCGCAGGCTTCCCAGTTCGTCGCGACCTCTTTGGGGGCCTTGTTCTGGCAGAGGATCATGTCGAACCACTTGGCGGGCGCGTGCTTCATCGCGCAGAGCTGCGCGATGTCGCCCTTGACCTCGTTCGGGCCGTGGAGGCTCGTGAAGTCGCCGCTCGGGCCCTTCTTGCCGATGAACTCGACGCGGAAGTCGAGATCCGGACCGAGCTTCTTCACGACGTCCTCGAAGAGCTGCTCCGCCTGAACGCCGTACGGGCACTGCGACATGACGTACAGCTCGACCTTGGCGGCACCGGAGTTGAGCGCGACCGCCGCGCCCGGTCCGCCCGATCCTGCCTCATCCTTCGTCGCTGTCGCGCTGCCGCCTCCGCGGCCCATTCCCCAGACGAGGATCATCCCCGCGATGAAGGACAATATGAATCCAACGATGGCCGTGCCTTTGTTCATATTCGATGCTCCAAAGCTCCGAGCTCAAGAGGTGCCGCGAGAGCCTTATCGAAACGGCTCGATTTGTCTACCAAGCAATCCTGGTCGAAACCGCCTCACCCGCCGGGCCTGAGGCACGATGACGTGCGTTCAGGCGGCGCGAACGAGGCCTTCGATGGTGAAGTGACCTTGGGAGGCCGCGGGTTACGCCGCCCTACAATCTTTTTTCGAGCTCCTCGAGCTCCTTGGCGAGGCCGGAGGCGGCGCTGTCGAGCGAGCTCGCCGGAATCGTGGCCTCGAGCAAGACGTCCGCCCCATCGGTCGAGGCGACGATCGACCTGACGATATCCGCGGCCCCGTAGGGGTTCTTGCCCAGGTTCTCCTTGGCGATGTCGTCCTTCATGAGGGCGACCCCCGCCGCGAGCTTCAGGGCCGCGAAGCTCGACGTGGTCGTAGCCCGGACGGTCGCCTTGTTCGCCCCGAGGTCGACGAGGCCGTGGAGCTCCGTGACGTCTTCGAACGCCTCTGCCGTCTTGGAGCCGGGCTTGCGGAGCTCGCGCTTGATGAAGGGCTCCGACGCATAGAACGCGAGCTCCTTGGTGACGTCCACCGAGAGCCGAGAGACCGCGTCCGAGGTCGGAACGAGGAGGGCGAACATCTCGTCCTGGCTCGCGTACTGAAGAACGCCGTCCTGGAGCTGGCCGACGAGCCCGTTGGGCGAGGACACGACCTTCACCCCGCCGACCTCCTTGATGGAGCCCCCGACGTCCTTCAGCGGACCGCCCGAGCTGCTCGTCCCGGTCGCCTTCTCGAAGAAGGAGATGACGGAGCCGGGCTTCAGCTCCGTGGCGGCGAGGGCGCCGAACGTGGGCTTGTCGACGTCGAAGCCTTTGCCGCACAGGGCCACGTTCTGGACGGTGGTCGGGGTGAGCCCGAGCTCGCGCGCGGTCGCGACCGCCTTCTTCACCGCTTCGTTCTTGGGCTTCGCCTTCTTGTAGAGGTCGTCGAGCTTCGGGACGAGCTGCTTGGAGACGGCGGGCAGCGCGCGCATCTTCGCGACGTCGCCGATCACGATGAGCTGGCAGTCCGAGGACACGTGGGCGAACGCGGTCCCTCCCGGGACGGTCGATGGCGGCGCGCTCGGAGCCTGGGCGGAGGCGCTCGAGCCGGGCGGAGGCGCGGAGCCCGGCGTCGCGGGGGCCGCCGCCGACGAAGCGGCGGGCTTCGCGCTCGTCGCGGGGGGGGTGGGCCCGGAGCTCGTGGCGCGGGACGATCCGGAGGGCGAGCCTCCCTCCGAGCCGTTGCAGGCGCAGACCAACAGCAACCACGAGGCGTTGCACGCGACGCGACCGATCATCGAACGAGAGCCTACTCCGGAAGCCCGTCCTCGACACGCAGGGCGCGGCTGTTTTTCTCCCGCGGTCCGAAGCGAGCGACGATCTCGGCGGCCTTGCGGACGCGCTCGTGGGTTTCGTGCTCGTCGCGGCGGAGGGACGCCTGCCCTCGGCGCTCGTCGGCCTCGTAGCGCTGGAGCCGGTCGAGGCCGAGGCCTCTCTTCGGGGCGGGCCGCATCGCGAGCAAGCTCGTCCGTGAAGAGAGCGCGCCGAGCTTCACGTCGACGTGGACGAAGTAGATCCGACCTGGGGCGACGGTCGCTTCCATGCCGGTGGTGTTCGCGGCCCAGCCCACGAAGAGGTGGCGCCCCGGCTCGACGTGGGTGACGAAGTAGCTGTTCGGCAGGCTGTCGCCGAGGAAGCGCGTGCCGTCGAGGATCGTCACCTTGGTGTTCGGTCCCACGCCCGACGGGCGCACGAAGACGACGGTCGCGCTCCGCGCCTCCGCGGTGATGGGAGCCGGCTTCACCGGCCGCATCAGCTTCGAGCTCGCGCAGCCGGTCGAGAGGAGGAGGGCCGAGAGGCACGCGGCCCGAACGAGCCTCACCGAATCACCACGAACGTCTGCCGATTCAACGCGACGAGCACGCCCGCGGCCGTCCAGAGCTCGCGGTCTTCGACGACGTAGCCCTCGCTCGCCGCCTTCACCCGCCCGACGTGGAGGAGCGGCTCCTCGAGGGGAAGGGCCCCGACGTCGGCGAGCAGATCGATGGTGAACGCGATCGTCGCCATCGGCCGGGGCCCGTGCTCCGCGGTGAACGACGCCGGCCAATACCCGTCCGCGCAGCCGATCACCCACGCCGCGTCGCGGCTCGGCCCGGGGTTGCGCGGGCGCACCCACCCGCTCGCGACGGGCTCGCTCCCGCCCATGAACGGCAGCGGGCCCACGTTACGAAATTCGTAGTACTTGGCGAACGTCGGGTAGAAGGGCGCGTCGCTCGGGAGCGGCTCGATCCGATCGAAGGGCGTCGCGGTGGGGGCGGCCTCGGAGCGAGGTGGGGCTTCGATCCGCTTTCGCCCGAGCACCGCCACCGCGTGGGCCCGCACCTCTCCCTTCTGGACGAGGCGCGCGGCGACGGTGGTCACCGCGTTCCCCGCGCGGAGGGTCTCGACCTCGATCGACGCCGGCCCCGGCTCGGTCGGGCCCGGCAGCTCGGCTGTCATCGAGCGGAGCGCGCGGTCGCGATCCTCGGTCGAGCGCTCGCACGCGCGCGCGAGGGTCGCTATCACGAGCCCCCCAAACGCGCCGCGCCCTTGCTGCCATCCGTCAGGAACGACGACCTCGAAGCGTCCGGACCCGAGCTTTGTAGGCGCGGTCAGAGTATCGAACGGCGAGTCCGGTGAAGGGAGCGCGTGCATTGGTGCCCAGTCTTTGGTGGAGGAAGGTCGCGAGGACAACCCCCCAGTCGAAAACGGTGGAGCCGAGGGGCACGCACCCATGAGCGAGGTCGCGCGGCGCGCGCCAACCCTGTCTGCGTTGCTCGCCCTCGCCTGGCCGATCGTGGTCTCGCGCAGCGCCCAGGTCGTGGTCGGCTTCACGGACGCGGCGATGGTCGCGGACTTGGGGGACGCGGCGATGGCGGCGACGACGGCGGGCAGCCTCAACTCGTTCGCCCTCCTCATCCTCCCGTTCGGGATCGTGTCCGCGGTCGCGTCCTTCGCGTCGCAGCTCGCGGGACGCGGCGACTTCGAGGGGGCGCGCCGCTACGGGTGGTACGGCCTCATCGTGGCCGCGGTCGGGCAGATCGCGTGCCTCGCCTCGCTGCCGTTCATGGGGCACGCGGTCGGCTTGATGAGCCACCCCGCCGAGGTCGGGGGCCCGATGCGCGACTACCTCGTGCTGCGGCTGTCGACGGGAGGGGCCGCGATCGGGCTGGAGGCCCTCGGCAACTACTACGCGGGGGTGAACCGAACGCGGATCCCGATGCTCGCGCAGATCCTCGCGATGGTCCTCAACGTCGCGCTCTGTTGGGTCCTCATCTACGGCCACCTCGGGGCTCCCGCGATGGGCGTCCGCGGCTCCGCCCTCGCCTCCGCGCTCGCGACCCTGATCGCCTTCCTCGCCCTGTTCGCCTGCTTCTGGTTCCGCGTCGGCGCGCCCGAGCGCGACGAGGGGGTCCCCCGTCGCGCCTCGCCTCTCCGCCTCATCGAGCTCCGGCGCGTGCTGAAGTTCGGGCTCCCGTCCGGTCTCAACTGGTTCTTGGAGTTCGCGGCGTTCGTCGTCTTCGTGGATCTCGTGGTCGCCGATCTCGGCACCGTGCCCCTCGCCGCGATGATGGCGGTGATGCAGCTCAACTCGATCGCGTTCATGCCCGCGTTCGGCATCGCCTCGGCGGGGGCGGTGTTCGTGGGGCAGGCGATCGGCGCCGGTCGCAAGGACGACGTCCCCGCCACGGTGGGCCTCACGATGCGCGTGACCGCGGCCTGGCAGGGCCTCGTCGCGCTGATGTACCTCGCCGTCCCGTTCGTGCTCTTGCACCCGTTCCAGCCGCCTTCGGACGCGGCCGTGTTCGTCGCGACGGGGGCGGTCGTGCTGCGCCTCTCCGCGGCCTGGCAGCTCTTCGACGCGGCCGCGAACACCCTCGCGGAGGCGCTGCGCGCGGCCGGCGACACCACGTTCTCGTCCATCGCGCGCGCCGTCATCGCGTGGGGGATCTTCACCCCCGGCGTGTTCGTGAGCGTTCGGTCCCTGCGGGGCGGGATCGTGGCCGCGACGCTGTGGCTCGTGGCCTACCTCGCGCTCCTCGCGGGGGTGCTGTGGCTCCGCTTCCGCTCCGACCGGTGGCGGGAGATCCGCCTCGTCGATCACGCCTCGGAGGAGCTCCTCCCGGAGGAGGCGCCCGCGCCGGCGGAGGGGTAGCGAGGCGCGTGCTCGCCGCCCGCATCCGATTTACGATTCCGACATGCGTCGCCGCGCCGTGCTGCACCTCGCGCTCTTCGCCTTCGGCTGCGGCGGCGGCGCGGTCGACCCCGGCTTCTATGGAGAGATCGAAGAGGCGCGCGCGCGTCCCACGCGCGGTGAGCGCCCGCGCCGCGTCGCGGAGCTCGAGCCGAGCGAGGAGCGGGCCGCGACCTTCGATCGGCCGAAGCTCGTCGTGATCCGCGCGGCGTGGTGTCATTTCTGCCGCGAGGCGGAGCCGAGCATCATGGCCGCGTATCGGCCTTACGCGGCCAAGATCGATCTGGTCGTGCTCGACGTCACCGACGACGACGCGATCGCGAGATCGAGGCGCGTCGCCGCGGCGGAGGGGGTCGCGGTGTTCTTCGGAAAGTACGCGGGCCGCACCCCCACCGTCGGCGTGTTCACCGCGCGAGACCAAGGCCGCCTCGTCCACGGCGACGTGGGCGATCCGGAGGTGGTCTCGCGCGAGCTCGAGCACGGGCTCGAGCTCACGTCCCGGTGAGGGCGCGCCGAAGCGCTAGCAGTGTGCTGAAAGGCGGTCGTCAGGCCACTGGGTGGGCAGTCGCTGCTCTTTCACCCCCCAGCCCCCCTCCGTAGCGAGGGGCGTCAGCGCTCCGGGTTGTGCACAGCACCTTGACCCGGTCGCGCGCGGAGGAGAGAGACAGGCGGCGTGTCGATTTCCGGAAGCAGCCGAAGCCGACGCCTCGACGCCTCAGATGAGCGGTGGCTGGCTCACGGGCGCTTTCGCCGCGATCGAGCCTTGGCCGCCGCCTCGAGCTCGGCGACGCGCGCCTCGAGCTCGACTCGCGCAGCGCGCTCGCGCTCCTTCTCCGCGCGCTCGCGCTCCTTCTCCGCACGCTCGCGCTCCTTCTCCGCGCGCTCCGCGTCGGCGATCTCCTCCATCGTCGGGTAGAGGACCTCACCCTTCGGGCCCGTCGCGATGCGCACCCGCTGCTCCGCGCCCTTGCCGACCACCCGCAGAAAGCAGCCGAGCTGGACGCTCCGCACGCGGTCCGCGTCGGATCGCTCCACGAGCTGGAAGCCCGAGGCGCGCGCTCGGAAGACCTGCCATCGCACGCGTGACCGCCGCCCTGACGCCTCGGGATCGAAGACGATGAGCTCGCGCGTGCCGAGGCCCCCGAGCAAGGCAGGCGTGTCTTCATAGTCCTTGACCACGTCGCTCGACACGATCTCGAAGCAGAACGATGGCGCGACCCCGATCTCCCAGAGCTTCCAGCTCGGAGCGATCCGCGACTGCAGCACCCCCGGGAGCACATAAACATCCGGGGCGACCCGCTGCGTAGGATCCCCTTCCTTGAAGTAGAGGAATTGATCCGCCCCGACGTGCGCGACGACGCCGCGCTCCGCGAGGAACCGAGCGAGCAGCGGACGGAGCAGCTCGCTGATCAGCCGCTGCAGCTCCCCCTCTCCCATGTCGTCGGCCTCCGGGTAGTGCACCGCCCCGACGGATCTCGCGAGCGTCATGCTCCGAGCATGGCACGCACCGGCTCGCCGGCCAACGGGCGCCCGAGCATGTCTTACGGCGCTGCGCGCAGCCGCGGGGCGAACCGTGTCGACGCCCCTGGGCCTCGTCGCGCTCGCTTCTGCTTCGTACGAAACACAGAGTCGACGGAGGCCCAGTACGGGGCGTTCGCGCGAATCTTTGGGCTCTTCAACGAGCGGCTCTTCTCTGGGGCGCTCCCGCCGGTGAGAGAGCAGAGCCTACGGCGACCACACCGAGACGCTACCGTCCTCCGCGCCGATGAAGACGCGGCGGTCGTTCGTCACCGAAAGCGGCGCCGCCGCGTGTGAATCGGTGATCGACGCCAGCGCTGGCCCACCGCCGGCGCTGTACACCTCCACGAAGAGCTCGGACTTCTCTGAGAAGTATCCGCCCTTTCCCGGCACGTGTCCGAAGACTGCGAGGAGCTTCTCGTCGGGGCTCACGGCGATCGTCCCGACGATGATGGGATATGATCGGTGCTTTGGAGCACCGAACATGCTGAAAGCCGAGGAAGTCGGGGGAGTTTGCGGCTGAGGGCGCGCCCGAGGAGTGAGCACCGCAAGACTACTCCTCGTCATCTGAGGAGCGGAGCGACGAGGCCGTGTGGATCGGGCGCGGAAATCGCGCGAATGCGCCGGTTTTCAACATGATCGGTGCCTCTAGAGCACCGATTCATTGAAGGCCGAGAGTGATCGCGCAGAGTTTGCGTGGGAGGCGCGCGCCCGAGGAGTGAGCACCACAGCACGACTCGCAGTCATGCGAGGAGCGGAGCGACGAGGCCGCGTGGATCACGCGTGAAATGGCGCGAAAGCGCCGGCTTTCAAACGGATCGGTGCTCTAGGACTCGCCTGCCTTCTCTTTCACGCCGCGTGCGCGGAGGGCCGCTTGGGCGGCGGCGAGGCGCGCGATGGGCACGCGGTAGGGCGAGCAGCTCACGTAGTCGAGCCCGACCTTCGCGAAGAAGGCCACGCTCTTCGGATCGCCGCCGTGCTCGCCGCAGATGCCGAGCTTCAGCTTCGGCCGCACCGAGCGCCCGCGCTCGCACGCGAGCTGCACGAGCTGGCCCACGCCCTCGGTGTCGATCGACTTGAAGGGATCTTCCGGGTAGATGTTCGTGGCGAGGTAGCGCGGCAGGAACGAGCCGACGTCGTCTCGGCTGAAGCCGAGGGTGAGCTGGGTGAGATCGTTCGTGCCGAAGCTGAAGAACTCGGCGTGCTCGGCCACCGTGTTGGCCAGGAGGGCGGCCCGCGGCACCTCGATCATCGTGCCGACCATGTAGTGGATCTCGAGGCCCTGCTCCGCGAAGACCTTCGCCGCCACCTCCTGCACGATCTTCTTCTGATGGGCGAGCTCGTTCACGGTGCCGACGAGGGGGACCATGATCTCCGGCAGCGCCTTGATCCCCTCCTTCGTGACGATGCAGGCCGCCTCGAGGATGGCGCGGGCCTGCACCTCCGTGATCTCGGGGTGGGTGATCCCGAGGCG
This sequence comes from Polyangiaceae bacterium, assembly GCA_044225865.1. Lineage (GTDB taxonomy): Bacteria > Myxococcota_A > Polyangia > Polyangiales > Polyangiaceae > Xiheicaenibacterium. The sequence goes on from JBGAID010000033.1 coordinate 56,255, forward strand.
ACAGCCGCGGTGGCCGAGCATCGGGTTCAGCTCGTGCATCGCCGCGATCCGTAGCCGCACCCGCTCGACCGACATCTGCATGAGCTTGGCGAGCTCTTCCTGCTGCTTCGGCTCTTGAGGCAGGAACTCGTGCAGCGGGGGATCGAGGAGGCGGATGGTCACGGGCAGCCCATCCATCGCGCGGAAGATCCCGATGAAGTCGTCGCGTTGGAAGGGGAGGACCTTGGCGAGGGCCTCGCGCCGCCCTCGCTCGTCGTCGGCGAGGATCATCTGGCGCATCGCGATGATGCGCTCCTCCTGGAAGAACATGTGCTCGGTGCGGACGAGCCCGATGCCCTCGGCCCCGAACGCGCGCGCCACGCTCGCGTCTTTGGGGGTGTCGGCGTTGGTCCGCACCCCGAGCGTGCGAGCCTCGTCGACCCACCCCATGAAGGTCTTGAAGTCCTCCGAGACGAGGGCGTCGCTGAGCGGCTCGGCGCCCGCGATCACCTCGCCCGTGGTGCCGTTCAAGCTGATCGAGTCACCCTCCTTGAGGGTGACGGTGCCGTTGGTGAGGGTCCGCGTGTTGTAGTCGATGATGATGTCGTGGCAGCCCGCGACGCAGGGCTTGCCCCACCCGCGCGCGACGACGGCGGCGTGGCTCGTCATGCCTCCGCGGCTCGTCAGGATGCCCTCCGCGGCGTGCATGCCGGCGACGTCCTCCGGGCTCGTCTCGATGCGGGCGAGGACCACCTTCTTGCCCTTCGCGCGCCACGCCTCCGCGTCCTCGGCGTGGAAGACGAGCGCGCCCACGGCGGCGCCCGGCGAAGCGGCGAGGCCCTTCGCGAGCACCTTGCCCGCCTTGCGGTAGCCGCCCTCGTCGGCGAAGTACGGGTGCAGGACCTGATCGAGGTGGGTCGGCTCGACGAGGTTCGCGATCGCCTCGTCCTTGCTCACGAGGCCCTCCGCCACCAGGTCGACCGCGATCTTCACCGCCGCTCTTCCCGTGCGCTTGCCGTGCCTCGTCTGGAGGATGAAGAGGCGGCCCGTCTGGACCGTGAACTCGATGTCCTGGACGTTCTTGAAATGGCGCTCGAGCCGCTGGGTGAGGGTGTCGAGCTGCTCGTACATCTCTGGCATCTTCTGCTTGAGCGTGTCGATGTGCTCGGGGGTTCGGATGCCGGCGACGACGTCCTCTCCCTGAGCGTCGATGAGGTACTCGCCGTAGAGCTCGCGCTCGCCGGTGGAGGGGTTGCGGGTGAAGCAGACGCCCGTCCCGGAGGTGTCCCCCATGTTGCCGAACACCATCGCCTGCACGTTGACGGCGGTGCCGAGGAGGCCGCGGATGCTCTGCACCTCGCGGTACTTGATGGCGCGGTCGCTGTTCCACGAAGAGAACACGGCGATCACGGCGCGCTCGAGCTGCTCCTTCGGATCGGTCGGGAACATGTGGCCCGTCTCCTTGCGGTAGACGGCCTTGAACCGGTTCACGAGCTCGCGCAGATCCTCGGCGCTGAGATCGCGATCGTTGCGCGCGCCTCGCTCCTGCTTGAGGTGCTCCATCGTGTGCTCGAACGGGGAGCGCGAGACCCCCATCACCACGTTCGCGAACATCTCGAGGAACCGTCGATACGCGTCCCACGCGAACCGATCGCTCTGGGTGAGCTTCGCGAGCCCGACCGCGACCTCGTCGCTCATCCCGAGGTTCAGCACGGTGTCCATCATGCCGGGCATGCTCACCGCCGCGCCCGAGCGCACGCTCAAGAGCAAGGGCCGCTCCGGATCGCCGAATTTGGCGTTCATGAGCGTCTCCACGTTCTGCAGGGCCGCCTCTACGTCGGGCCACAGCCACGAGGGGAGCTTCTGGAGCGCGCCCTCCGCGAGCACCTCTCGACAGACCTTCGTCGAGATGGTGAACCCGGGCGGTACCGGGAGCCCGGCCGCGCTCATCTCGGCGAGGTTCGCGCCTTTGCCGCCGAGGAGGTCCTTCATCGAGGCATCGCCGTCGGCTTGCCCCCCACCGAATCGATACACGTTGCGCGTCATCGCGAGGAGGATCGAGCCACGCGGACCGACAGGCAAGCGTCAACTGGCGACTGGTTATTCCATCTCCTCTTTCGCGCTCATCTTGCCGGTTCCGGTCGCCGACCCGCTCATCGTGACCGGCCCGGCGTAGTCCATCTTGATGGTCTGACCAGTGTCGGCCCGGATGATGAAAGTGCCGCTCAGCGTCATCGTTACGATGATCTCGTCCTCGTGCTGCACGTACTTCAGCGAATATTGGAAGATCCCGCGCTTGACCCCGTTCACGACCTCGATGTCCTTCAGGGTCACGACGACGTCGGACATCTCTCCTTTGCCCTCCCCGTCGATGGCTGATCGGAGGAGCTCGGCGAGGGTGTCGACGCGGTCTCCCTTCTTCACCGGGACGTCGGGCAAGGCGGTGAGGTCGCGAGACGGCGAGCCGAGGTCGCTCGCGGCCTTCTTGACGATGGCCTCCTCCTCGGGCGGCACGGGCTTGTAGTTGTCGGAGAGGACGACGACGGCCCCGTCCTTGTACTCCGCGATGTACGCCTTGTTCGCGACCGGGCTCGAGGTCGTCGTGGGCGTGCCGTCCTTCGTCTCCGTCTTGGTCTGCTCGCCGTACTCGATCTTCTCTTTGAGGACGGTCTTGCCGTCCGCAGCGAGGATCGTGGTCGTGTGCACGTTCCTCTCCTCGGATTTGAACGAGGTCACGGCGGGCGCCGTCGTGTCGATGGAGACCTCGGAGACGCCGGTCTGCTTCGCCTTCGACCCGACGGCCGGGTCCTTCTTCACGAACGTGATCTCATCGAGGCTCTGGCTCGCGGCTGGCGTGGTGCTCGTGGTCGCGCCCGCGCTCGCCGGGGAGCGAGGCTCGTCCTTCGCCGCGCTCGCGCTCGCGGTGGTGGTCTTTGCCTTGCCGCTCCGGGTCAGAAAGAAGGCGGCGCCCCCGATGCCGCCGACGGCGAGCAACCCGATCAGGACGAAGACGCCGATGCTGCCCCCGCTCTTCGCGGGAGCGGCGGTTCGCGCCGGCGCGGGCACGAGCACGGGACCCTGCGCCTGATATGCGGTGGGCGGCGGGCCGCCGAGCTGGGTCGCGCCGCCGGGGTGGCTGATGACGGGAACCGACGGCCCGCTGAAGCTCGTCAGGGGGTGGGGGCCCGAACCATACGAGGCCTGGGTGGCGGGCGCGGCTCCCATCGGCGCGGCCGCCACCGTCGCGTTCGCGCCGTACGTCGCGGGCATCATCGTCGCCGGCGCCGTGATGCCGAAGATCTGCTCCAAGGCTTGGTGCTGCTCGCCCGCGGAGCGGAACCGATCGACGGAGCGCTTCGCGGTGGCCCGCGCGAACCAGGCATCGAAGGCGGGAGGGAGGGTGACCCCGCGCCGCGCCGCGCGCGCGGTCGCCGGGTCCGCGTGGTCCGTCTGCATCGCCATCAAGAAGCCGTAGAGCGAGGGAGACGTGTCCATCTCCTCCGACCAGAACGCGCTGCCGGTGAGCACCGTGAACGTGATGTGCGCGAGCGCGAACAGATCCGTTTGGGCCGAGATCGGCGCCGAGCCGTCGAACTGCTCGGGGGCCATGTAGAGCGGCGTCCCGAGGGTCTTCGTCCTGTCGGCGCCGCTCCCCTCCGCGACGATCTTGGCGATGCCGAAGTCGAGGATCTTCACCCGCATCGTCCCGTCCTCGGTCGCGGTGAGGAAGAGGTTCTCGGGCTTCAGATCGCGGTGCACGACGCGGGCGGCGTGGGTCTTGTCGAGGGTCCGCGCGACCTGACCGAGCATCGGGATGGCCCGCTCGGGCGCGTATCGCCCGACGGTGGCGAGGGCCTTCGCGAGCTCTTGACCGCGCAGGAGCTCCATCACCAAGAAGGGCATGCCGGTGGCGCGATCCACGCCCGCGTCGAACGTCTCGACCACGTGCTCGCTCTCGATCCCGGAGGCGACGCGCGCCTCGGCCCGGAAGCGGTTGCGGAGCTCCTCGCTGTTCACGACCGACGGCAGCATCACCTTGAGGGCGCGCTTGCGCTGCGTCTCGAGGTGGATGACCTCGTAGACGGCGCCCATCCCGCCCTGGGCGATCGATCGCACCACCTGGTACTTCTCATGGAAGACGGAGCCCTCGCGGAGCACCTGGTCGCTCATGGTCGCCGATGGTAGCGCGGGAGCGGGCGAAGCGGCTCGACACCTTGGCGCGAGCCTTCCGTCGCTTGGCGCGCGGCCGCGATCGGCCCGCGCTAGCTCGTCGTCCGTGGGGGCGCGCCAGGAGGCCGTCCCGAACGGAGGCATCGATGAACATCGCGCTGTGGGCAGGGGTGGCGGTCGCGGGGCTCGTGGAGCTCGTGTGCTGGTTCTATTGGGTCGTGCAGATCTTCAAGCGGGAGTCGGTGATGCGGGGACTCCTCGGCCTCCTGTGCGGCGTCTACGCCTTCCACTACGGCTGGCGGAACGCGAGCGGCTACGATCTGCGCCGCGCCGAGCGGGACCAACCGCCGTTCTTCAAGCGGATGATGCTCGTGTGGACCCTCTGCCTGCTCGTCACCGTGGTCGTGCCGCGCGTCTTGGGCGCATGATGGGCGCATGAAGGCGCTCCGGATCCTCGCCTGCACGCTCCTCCTCCTCGCGAGCGCCCACAGCGTGGGGCTCGGGGTCTTTCGTGGCCTCGTCGGCGGGGTAGGGCTCCTCATCACGACCGCGATGACCCGGACAGAAGAGGAGAAGGCGAAGCGCTCGGACGAGATCGACCGGGACTGGGACGCGCGCGTCGAGACGGCGAAGAAGAACCTCGCCGTCGAGCTCGCGCTCGGGGTGGGTTTCGGCGTGCTCTTCGTCGCGGAGCTCGCGTCCGCGATCCTCGTCGCGGTCGGAAAGCGCTCTCCCTTCGTGATCGCGACGTGCGTCTTCGCGCTCGCCCTCGTGGGCGCGCGCATGTCGCTGCTGCCCGGCGAGGGGGAGCGCCACGTGCGCCTTCACCCCGACGAGGCGGCGGCCTGGTACGGCCCCGCGACGTCCCGAGGCCCGCTCCACTACCTGCCGAGCGTCGTGCACCTCGGCGCCGCCCTCGTCGGCGCCCTCGCGTGGTGGTCGGCGCGCCGGCCCGCGCCTGCGCCGCTCGACCTCGGCTGAGCGTTCCCTACTTCGCCTTGGCGCACGCCCAGTCCACGCCGTTGTCGCACGCGTCTGCGTAGAGGGATTTCGCCCGCGCTTGGTCGATGGAAGCGCCACCTTTCCCGAGGCTCAGGAAGTCGGCCGCGACCGCGCAGCCGCTCCCGTCCCCGAGGGTGCAGCCGCGCAGCGCGAGATCGATCGGCTTGCTCTGCGTGGCGATGTTCTGCCGAATCGAACCGAACGCGGCGAGCGAGCACGCCTGGTTGTTGGCGGCGTCGCGACAGAGCGCCTCGAGCTCGCGGATCCCTCGGGCCGGGTCCTTGGTGCCGCCGCTGCCTTCCACGTAGGCCCACGAGACCTCTCGGCACGCGTCGGGGATCCCGGCGGCGCAGCGCTTTCCCAAGAGGTCGATGGCCCGGCTCGGATCTTTCGGCACCCCCGCCCCCGTGAAGAAGCGCGTCGCGTACGAGATGCAGTTGCCCGGCGAAGGCGCGTCCACTTCGCGGCCCTCGCACAAGCGCTCGTCGAGGGCGGCCGCCTTCTCGAGATCGCGGGCCGTGCCCTTGCCGACCGTGTACGCGCTCGCGACGACCTGGCAGGCGCCGTTGTCCCCCGCCGCGCAGCCCTTCGACGCCTCCTCGAACGCGCGGGTCGCGGTCGCCGCGTCGCCATGGGAGAGATCGATGTTCACCAGCTGGACGCACGCGTCGCGGTCGCCGCGATCGCAGCCCGCCCGCCACGCCTTCCGCGCGGCCGCTCGATCTCTCCTCACTCCGAGGCCGATCCACGCCATGGTCCCTTGCTCTCCGCACGCGTAGCCGTCGCCGAGCCGGCACGCGTCTTCGAAGAGCTTCCCCGCGCGCGCGACGTCGAGCCGGCCCCCGAGCCCGAGCCGCACGAGGCCGCCGAGGTTCACGCAGCCGGTTCGGTCCCCCTTGTCGCACGCGAGGGCGAGCAGCCGCTGCGACTCGTCGTATCGGCGCGTCGGTGAAACCGCAGGCAGCGGCTTGCCGTGGGCGGTGCAGCCCGCGATGAGCGTCGTGTCGCACGCGAGCTTCAGCGAGGTCGCGCCGCGCGCGGTGACGACGGGGACGCTCGGGATCTTCGCCGCGAGGACCCCGAGGTCGTTGCAGGCGGTGGCCTCGCCTCCTTCGCAAGCCTTCGTGAGGATCCCCTCCGCCCGCGCGAAGTCGGGAGGGACGCCGCGCCCGAACGCGAGGAGGACGCCGAGGCTCGTGCAGCCCTCGAGGACCCCCGCGCCGCAGGCCGACTCGTAGGCCCGCTTCGCCTCGTCCGCCTTGCCGTCCACTTCGCGGAGCTGCCCGAGGGCGACGCACGCGCGCCCGCGCCCGCTCGTGCACGCCGCCTCCAGCCTCTCGGCCGCCTTGCGCGACGCCGCCTCCGCGCGGGCGCGGTCCGGGGGGACGCGGGTCGACTGGAGCAGCCGGCCGAGATCCGCGCAGCCCAGCCCCAGCCCGCCCTCACAAGCCTTGTCGAAGAGCGCGAGCGCCTCTGCCCCCGCGTCGCGATCCGTCCTGCGCTCGGCGATGTCCCCCGCGATCGCGCACGACACGGCGCGCCCCCCTTGGCAGGCCTTCTCGTGCTTCCCGAACCGGACGTCGATCGCCGTGCCGCGCTTCTCGTCGAGGTCGGCGGCGCGCTCGCACGCGGGATCGTCGCCGGCCGAGCAGCCGCGCTCGTAGAGGGTGATGGCCTGGGCGACGTCGAAGATCCCGTCGCGCCGCTCCAGATCGGCGAGGTACCGACAGCTCGGCGCGGCCGACTCGTCGCACGCCGTCCGGCACGCGCTCAGCGAGGCCTCGCTCGGCGCGTCACTGGCGAGGAACGCGCGCTCGCACGAGGCGGCGGTCGGGGTCGAGCCGCTCGCCGACCCGGTGGCCCCCGTCTTTTCAGGGGCGCGCCCCGATCGGTGGATGAGGAACGCGCCCGCGACGATCACGGCTCCGCCCGCCACCGCCGCGATGGCGATCCCGATCCGAGGCAGCGAAGAGCGGCGCTGTGGTCCGCGCGGCACCGTGTGCGACGAGCCGACGACCGACACCGATTGCACCGGCGAAGGACCGATCTGGGTCAGGCCCGGCGCGTGGGGCGCCGCCGTGAAGGACGGGATGGACGGGGCCGCGATCGGCATCGCCGCGATCGTCCCCCGGAACGCGTCGCGATCGGGCGCCGCCGCCGTCGCGCGGTCGAACAGGGCGCACAGCTCGGCCACGCATCGATCCACCGACTGAAAGCGGCCCGCTGGCTCTCGGCAGACGCACTGCGCGAGCCACCCGTCGAAGCCCGGCGGCAAGAGGTGGGACGCCCCGAGCTCGCGAGCGCGCACCGAGGCGAGGGCGAGCGGCTCCATCAGGATCTCCCGCAGGAGCACCATCGATCCGGCGTCGGAGGTCGCGCTCCGCCAATAAGACCGCCCCGTCAGCACATAGAAGGCGATGAGCCCCATCGCCCAGATATCGGTCGCGAACGAGACGCGGTCCCCCGCCGACGTCTGCTCGGGCGCCATCCAGAGCTGCGACCCCATCGCCCCCGTCGACTTCGTCCGCGCGATGTCGAGGATCTTGGCGATGCCGAAGTCGAGCACCTTCACGATCGACGCGTGCCCGCGCAGCCGCCCGCTCGCGAGGTAGATGTTCTCGGGCTTGAGATCGCGGTGCACGACGCCGGCCGCGTGGGCCGCGCTCATCGCGTGCCCGAGCTGGGAGAAGATCTCGCGGACCTCCCCCCACGGCAGGGGGCCCCGCCGCTCCACCGCATCGGAGAGCCCCATGCCCGAGAGCAGCTCCATCGCCATCCAAGGCGCGCCCGTCGCCGCGTCGACGCCCGCGGACACGACCTGCACCACGTGGTCGCTCTGGATGCGCGCCCCCACCCGCGCCTCCTGGATGAACCGCTCCTTCAACCCCGGTTGCGACAGCATCCCGGGCTGCATGACCTTCAGCGCCCGCGCCGCCCCGGTGCTGATCTGATGCGCCTCGTAGACCGCGCCCATGCCCCCTTCGCCGAGCAGGCGCACGACCTGAAAGTCACCACCGACGACTCGCCCTTCGAGGCCTGCTTGCATGTCCGCCCGATGGCAATTCGAGGGCCAACCCGCCTCTCGACGCAAGCCGCGAAAGCACCGCCGCGCCCCCGAGGCACGCCGCGCGCGGCCGACGCCCACCGCCGCGTCCAGGCGGCGCCGAACCGCGAGCTCCGGGTCGCCAGGCCCTCAGCGCCGGGTCTTTTTCGACTTCGCGCTCTTCGCGGGCTGCGGCGTGAGCCGGAAGGGCAGGGGCCCGCGGCTCTTCGCGGCCGCCTCCAGGACCTTCACGAAGGCGTTCATCGATCGTTCGTCGGCGTCGTTCTTGTGATCGAAGCCGAGCAGGTGGAGCAGGCCGTGGGCGAGGAGGGTGTCCGCCTCGTCGGCGAGCTCGATCTTCCGTGCCTTGGCTTGCCTCTCTGCGGTGGGGACGGAGATGACGACGTCGCCGAGGAGCACGTCGCTCACCGCCGCCGCTTCGTAAATCGAAGCGAGGTCGGCGGCGTGCTGGGGGAAGGAGAGGACGTCGGTGGCCTTGTCCTTCTTGCGCCAGGTCTTGTTGAGCTTCCGGATCGTGTCGTCGCCGACGAGGGCGAGGCTGACCTCGACCCGCTGCAGGCCGAGGGTGTCGAGCATGCGCTCGGCGCGGGCGGCGAGGGCGCGCGCCGGCGCCGCTCGCAACAGGCCCGCCTCGACCGTCATCGAGACGCGCGCGCTCGCCGCGCTCAAGCGGGCGCTCCCGCCTGCTTCTCCGACTCGTCTTCGTCCGAGGGGGGCTCGTCATCCGAGCCGTGACACTTGCTGAAGGGCTTTCCGCTCCCGCAGGGACAATCCATCTCCGCCGAGACCAGGGGCTCCGGCTCCGGCTCGTCGTCCTGGGCGCCGATGGGCAGCGGCTCTTCGTGCTTGGCGCGCGAGGATCGGATCTGCTCTTCGAGCTCGCGGAGCTGGCGCATCTCGCGGGCCTCTTCCTCTTCCTCCGGCCGCTGGACCTGGACGCTCATGAGCTTGGTCATGACGTTCGAGGACACGCGCGCGACCATCTGGACGAAGATGTTGTAGCCCTCTTTCTTGTACTCCTGCTTCGGGTCCTTCTGGCCGTAGCCGCGGAGGCCGATGCCGTCGCGCAGGTGCTCCATGTCCGTGAGGTGCTCCACCCAGGACTTGTCGAGCTCCTCGAGGTAGATGTGCCGGAACACCCGGAGCATGAGCTCGAGGCCGATCGCCTCTTCCTTGTCGTGGTACTTCTTCTCCGCGACCTCGAAGAGGTGATGGGCGAGCGCCTCCGCGTCGCCGAACTCCGAGACGTCGTCGGGCAGCTCGATGCCGAACGTGTCGCGGAACCCCTCGAAGATGCCGCCCCAATCCCAGTCCTCGGGGGGCCGGTTGGACGGACACGACTCCTCGACCATGGCGCCGATGATCCGGTCCATGAGATCGAGGATCCGCTCGCGCTGCTCGGTGAGGGCCTGCGGCACGAGCTCCGAGAGCTCCTCGAACGCCTCACCGGGCTTGTCGGCGAGCTTGTCGAAGTCGACGACGACGCCCCAGCCGGGGAAGCGCCCGCTGCGATCGCCGGCGTAGGTGAGCCGCTTCAGCTCTTCGATCTCGATCAGCTTGTTCTTCTTCTTCTCGAAGTCCTTCTTCGTGAGCGTCTTCGGCTTGCCGTTCTTGTCGTGCGGCTGGACCGGATCCTCGCAGTGCATGCCCAGGAAGGCGCCCACCTTGGGGAGGACTTCTTTGGTGATCGCCTCGCTCGGCTTGATCTCGCGCTTGTCCCCCGTCGGCTTGCCCTCGTCGTCGAGCTCCTCCGGGTAGTACCGACCGGCGAGGAGCTGCTGTCGCAAGTCGTAGATCGTCTTGCGCTGGGCGTTCATGACGTCGTCGTACTCGAGGACGTTCTTGCGGATGTCGAAGTTGCGCTCTTCGACCTTCTTCTGGGCGTTCTCGACGCTCTTCGTGACCCAGGGGTGCTCGATGGGCTCGTTGTCGGGCATGCCCATGCGCTCCATGAGGTTCTTCACCCGATCGCCGGCGAAGATGCGCATCAGGTCGTCCTCGAGGGAGAGGTAGAACTTGCTCGCCCCCGGATCACCCTGGCGGCCGGCGCGGCCGCGGAGCTGGTTGTCGATGCGGCGCGACTCGTGCCGCTCCGTGCCGACGATGTAGAGGCCGCCCAGCTCGCGGACCTCGTCGCCCTCCTCCTGGCACTCCTTCTTGTGCTTGGCGACGAGCTTGTCGAACTCCTCCGGCTCCGCCTCGGGGATGCGGTTCTGCTTCTTGAACTCGAGCTTCGCGATCATCTCCGGGTTGCCGCCGAGCAAGATGTCGGTGCCGCGGCCGGCCATGTTCGTGCTGACCGTGATCGCCCCGCGGCGGCCGGCCTGGGCCACGATGAACGCCTCGTTCTCGTGGTGCTTCGCGTTCAGCACCTCGTGCTTGATCCCCTTCTTGCCGAGGATCTTCGAGAGGGCCTGGCTCTTCTCGACGTTCGTCGTTCCGACGAGGATCGGGATCCCCGCCTCGTGGTGGTCCATGATGTCCTGGACCACGGCCGTGAACTTCTCCTTCTCCGTCTTGTAGACGACGTCGTGCTGGTCGAGGCGGACGATGGACTTGTTCGTCGGGATGATGACGACGTCGAGCTTGTACGTGCTGTGGAACTCGGCCGCTTCCGTGTCGGCGGTGCCCGTCATCCCGGAGAGCTTCTTGTAGATGCGGAACAGGTTCTGGAACGTGATGGTGGCGAGGGTCCGCGACTCCTCCTGGATGCGGACGTTCTCCTTCGCCTCGATGGCCTGGTGGAGGCCGTCGGACCAGCGCCGGCCCGCGAGGATGCGGCCCGTGAACTCGTCCACGATCATGACCTTGCCCTCGCGGACGATGTAGTTGACGTCGCGCTTGTAGAGGGTGTGCGCGCGCAGACACTGGTTGAGGATGTGGAGCGTCTCGAGGTTGTCCGTCTCGTAGAGGTTCTTCCCCTTGAGGGCTCGCACCGCGCCGAGCAGCTTCTGGGCGAGCTCGACGCCGTCGTCGGTCAGCGTGACGGAGTGGTTCTTCTCGTCGACGTTGTAGTGCTCCTCGTTCCGGAGGCGCGGGATGATCTCGTTGATGACCTTGTACTTGTCGCTCGAGCGCTCACCCTGGCCGCTGATGATGAGGGGGGTGCGGGCCTCGTCGATGAGGATCGAGTCGACCTCGTCGACGATCGCGTAGTTGAGCGGGCGCTGCTGGTAGTCGAGCGCCGAGAACTTCATGTTGTCGCGCAGGTAGTCGAAGCCGAACTCGTTGTTCTGGCCGTAGGTGATGTCGGACCGATAGGCGATGCGCTTCTCTGCGTCGCTCTGCTGGTTCACGACGACGCCGGTCGAGAGGCCGAGGAAGCTGTAGAGCCGCCCCATCCACTCCGCGTCGCGGCGGGCGAGGTAGTCGTTCACGGTGACGACGTGGACGCCCTTGCCCTCGAGGGCGTTGAGGTAACAGGGCAACGTCGCGACGAGCGTCTTGCCCTCACCGGTTCGCATCTCCGCGATCGATCCGGAGTGGAGCACCATCCCCCCGATGAGCTGCACGTCGAAGTGGCGCATCTTGAGGGCGCGCCATCCGGCCTCGCGCGCGACCGCGAACGCGGGGATCAGGATGTCGTCGAGCGACGCTCCGTTGTCGAGCTTCTCTTTGAACTCGGCCGTCTTGGCCCTGAGCTTCTCGTCGCTCAGCTTCTTCATCTCGTCCTCGAGCGCGTTGATCGCGTCGACCTTGGGACGGAGCTTGGCGACGGTGCGCTCGTGGGAGGTGCCGAAGAGCTTCTTGATCCAGGAGATCATGCGTCGAAGGACCCTAATCCCGAGCGGGGTCGCGCGCAATTCCAGAGGACGCACCGCCAATCGGCTCCTCGCGCGAGGGCCCACCCCCAATCCCCGTTTAGCTGTGCTACTGCGCTTTCGTGACGACGAGCCTCCGGGCGCACTACGAGTCCCGCACCGCTGCGCTCAAGCAGGCTCTGGCGGCCCTGGAGCAGAAGAGCGACGCGCTCAGCAGCCGGCGGGGGATCGTGATGGTCGGGGTCATCGTCTCCTCGATCGCGATCCTCGTCGCGCACCTGCCCGCCTGGGCGTGGGCCGTCCCCGGCGCGCTCGGGGCGGTGTTCCTGGGGCTGGTCGTCCGTCACGCGTTCGTCGCCTCCGACAAGAACCTCGTCGACGAGCGCTCGAAGTACATCGCGGCGGGCATGCGCCGCATCGTGGGAGAGCCAGAGCCGGCGGACCCGTTGCGGCCCAAGGTGAAGGACCCGGACGGCTCCCGCTTCCTCAAGCCGGATCATCCCAACGCGAGCGACCTCGATCTCTTCGGGCCGAGCTCCCTGTTCGTCGCGGTGTCGCGCGCCGAGACGGCGATCGGCGAGGAGACGCTCGCGAAGTGGATGCTCGAGCCGGCGCCGGTCTCGACGATCCTCGAGCGGCAGGCGGCGGTGAAGGAGCTCCTCGAGCAGCCGGAGCTCCTCGAGAACATCTCGATCTACGCGCGCCGGGCGGAGAGCCGCGGCCGCAGCGAGGAGCCGCTCTCCCTCTGGGGCGAGGCCCCCGCCGAGCTCCCCGCGCGCGGGGTCACCCTCACCCCGAAGCTCGAGCGGAGGCTCGCCCTCGTTCGCACCGCCCGCGTGCTCGTGCCGATCACGGTCGGGCTCCTCCTCGTGCGGCCGCTGCTCGATCAGGTGCGCCCGCACCTCGGGCTCGCGTGGCTCGTGCCGTTCGTCCTTCAGCTCGTCGTGCTGGGCGGGCTCTACAGCCCCATCTCCCGGATGATCACCTTCGTCTCCTCGCGCGAGACGCCCTTCGGCCGGTTCCGCCTCGTCTTCGAGACGCTCGAGAAGGCAGAGGTGAAGTCCCCTTCGCTCGTGAAGATCGTCGGCGCGCTCCGCGGCTCGGAGGGGCAGGCCCCCGCCTCCCAGGAGATCGCAAAGCTGGAGCGGATCATCGGCTTCGCCGATCTGCACCACAACACGATCATCCACGTCATCCTGAACCTGCTCGTCCTCTACGACGTGTGGGTCGCCCTCGCGCTCGAGCGCTGGCGGGCGCGCGTCGGCAAGCGAACGCGGGCGTGGCTCGCCGCCCTCGGGGAGATCGAGGCCCTCGCCAGCGTCGCCACCTACGCCGGCGAGCACCCGAGCTTCGCGTGGCCCCAGGTCACGGAGGGCGCGCCCACCCTCGAGGCGGAGGGCCTCGGTCATCCGCTCCTGCCCGACTCGACCCGCATCGAGAACGACGCGAGCCTGCCCGAGCCGGGCCGGGCCATGCTCGTGACCGGGAGCAACATGTCGGGCAAGAGCACCTACCTGCGGTCGATGGGGCTCTGCGCGGTGATGGCGTGCGCGGGGATGCCCGTCTGCGCGAAGCGAGCGCGTCTCTCCCCGCTCGCGACGTGGACGAGCATGCGCATCAAGGACGCGCTCGATCAGGGCTGGAGCCACTTCTACGCCGAGCTCGTCCGGCTCAAGGCGATCGTCGACGTCGCCCACGCCGCCGAGCGGGCCCGACGCGAGTCGGACAGCGCCCCCGGCGTCCTCTTCCTCCTCGACGAGATCCTCCACGGCACCAACTCGCGCGAGCGGAGCATCGGCGCCCGCGGCGTCGTCCTCGACCTCGTGCGCTCGGGCGCGATCGGGGCCGTCTCCACCCACGATTTCGCCCTCGTGGAGATCGCCGAGAAGAGCGGCGGCAACGTGCGGATGGTCCACTTCTCCGACCACGTCGAGGACGGCAAGATGGTCTTCGACTACAAGCTCAAAGAGGGCGTCGTCCAATCCACGAACGCCATCCGCCTCATGAAGGCGGTCGGCATCGACGTCGAGTACGGCGCCTCCGAGCCGGGCTGACGGAGCGCTCCCGCCCCGCGATCTCGTCGCTCCGCTCCTCGCGGGAGGGGCAGGGACGCCGCCGCGACGAGGGCCTGCGCTGCTACCAAAAAGATAGCGCGCGCGCTCCCTTCGCCCGATCGGCGTATGCTCGCCCGGCGATGACGAACGAGCGCCTGGGGGTCTCCGCGGCCGAGCTCGATGATCTCGACCTGCCGCGGCTGGAAGCATTCGTCGCCTCGCGCGGAGGCGGAGGGCAGGACGCGGCGGTGAAGCTGGGCCTCTTGTCGAGGTCTTCGCCGCGGCTCTTGCCGACCGTCTGCGGGCTCTATCTCTTCGGCAAGCTGCCCCAGGTGTACTTCCCGGAGTGGGGCGTCGTCTGCATGGCCTCCGCGGGGGCCACCCTCGCCGAGCCCGTCGCCGCCCGCAGCGATCTCGAGGGGTCGCTGGAGCAGCTCGTGAAGGGCGCGCTCGCCTTCGTCGACGAGCGGACGGGAGGCGCCGAGGCGCTCAGGAGCGAGTACCCCTCCGCGGTCGTCCGCGAGTCGATCGTCAACGCGCTGGTCCATCGCGACCTCCGCAAGGCGAGCCGCGTCGCGGTTCGCCTGTTCGTGGACCGCCTGGAGATCTGGAGCCCGGGCGGGCCCCCGGAGGGCATCTCGGATCTCGAGGAGCTCGCGCGCGAGGGGGGCATCTCGCAGCCGCGCAATCCCGTCATCGCATCCATCGGGCGGATGATCGGCCTCGGGGAGCAGCTCGGCCGCGGCCTCCACCTCCTCGTCCAGGCGGATGGGGCGGACGATGGCTCGCCGCTGCCGCGTCCGGAGATCCGGGCCTCGCAGCGGGACGTCACGGTGGTCCTGCCTTCGCGGTGGCGCAGGCCCCGCGGTGCCCTCGAGCTGAGCTGACGCCCTCGGGCCGGAGCAGATGCTCCGCGCGGGAGGCAGGCCCCGCCCGCCAATCGCGGGCATTGTTCGACTTCGGCGGTGGCACCTGTCCTGCACTGCGCCGAGGACTCCCCCCATCCTCCGCTAGAAGGCGCCACGCGATGTTGACTACACTCGCACTCGACACCGGCCTCGAACGCAGAAAGCTCAGCTTGGACAAGTACGCCGCCCTCTGCGAGACCGCGAAGCTCCTCCTCGCCGAGGAGGATCCGGATCGGTCTGCCCAGCTCCTCTTCGAGCGACTGGTCGCCCTCGCCCAGGCCGACCGCGGGTTCATCGTCGTCGGTCGAAACGGCGCGTTCGAGCACGAGTTCGCGATCAACCTCAGCTCGGACGCGGAGAGCCGCGATCAGCGTCGGCTCAGCAGGAGCCTCATCCGCAAGGCGCTCGAGAGCGGCGAGCCGATCGTCTCCCAGAGCGTCCTCGACGACCCGCGCTTCAGCAAGATCGAGAGCCTCGAGTACGCGGGGGCCCACGCCCTCCTCGTGATCCCTCTCTCCCACGGCAAGGAGACGTTCGGCGTCCTCTACTTCGATCGGACGCGGCCCGGCCTCCCGTTCGAAGAAGAGGCGATCGCCTTTCTCCGGGATTTCGCCGAGATCGCCGCCCTCTTCCTCAAGCGCGCGGTGGAGCGGCGGGCCCTCTCCGAGCGCAACGCGAGCCTCGAGCGGGACTTGTTCGCGCGGTTCCAGTTCCCCGGCATCGTGGGGCGCCACCCGACCATGATGCGCGTGCTCGAGCTCGTGGGGCAGGCCGCGCCGTCGGACGTTCCGGTGCTGGTGCTCGGCGAGACGGGCACCGGCAAGGAGCTCATCGCGCGCGCGCTCCACCTCAACAGCGAGCGGCCTCGCGGGCCCTTCGTGACCGTCCACTGCGCGGCGCTCCCCTCCACCCTGCTCGAGTCGGAGCTCTTCGGTCATGCGCGGGGCGCCTTCACCGGCGCCGAGAAGGAGCGGACAGGGCGGATCGCGGCCGCGCACGGGGGCACCCTCTTCTTGGACGAGGTCGGAGAGATCTCCGCCGACGTGCAGGCCAAGCTGCTCCGCTTCCTCCAGTTCGGAGAGATCCAGCGGCCGGGCTCGGACCGGACGGAGAAGGTGGACGTGCGCGTCGTCGCCGCCACCCACCGCGACTTGAAGGCGCTCGTGCAGGCCGGCTCGTTCCGGCAGGACCTCTACTATCGATTGAAGGTCCTCGAGATCAAGCTGCCGCCCCTGCGCGATCGCGCGACCGACATCCCCGCGCTGACGGAGGCGTTCCTCACCCAGCACTGGAAGCGACCGGGCGCCGTCCCGCAGCTCACGCCCTCGTTCGTGAGGGCGCTCGAGGCGTACGACTTCCCCGGCAACATCCGCGAGCTCGAGCACGTGATCCAGCGCGCCTGCGTCCTCGCCCGCGGGCCGGAGATCGACGCGTCGCTGCTGCCGGAGGAGATCTCCGCTCCTCCCCCGAGCGACGACGAGGGGCCGAAGAGCAAGCCGCCGGAGGAGGGGTCGTCGGGCGGCCTCGAGCGCGTTCGACAAGAGGCGCAGCGGACCGCCGAGCGCGAATACCTGGTGGAGCTGCTCAAGTCGACGCAGGGCAACATCTCCCTCGCGTCGCGGCAGTCCGGGATCCACCGCAGCTACTTGCAGCGGCTCATGACCCGACACGGGCTACGCTGAAGCGCGCCATGATTCGAGGCATCCTCATCGCTTCGTTCATCGCGGTCTTGTCGACCGCGTGCCGGGGCGGCCGCACGGAGGCCGGCTCTTCCGCGAAGGCGTCCGCGTCCGCGTCCTCCTCCCAGAACGCGCCGGCGGCGTCCACGTCCAACGCCGCGGCCGCGGTCGCGTCGACCAGCGCCGCGAGCGCAGGCGCGACCGGCGCGCCCGCGGACCCGTTCGGCGAGACGAGCCTGGACGATCTCGAGCGCGAGGACTCGAACGTCGAAGGGATCGGCGGCCTGAAGATGGACGGGGTGGACGGCTCGCGGGCGCCGACCCTCGGAGCGTCCCCTCGCCCCGTCGTCGACGCGGTGTGGAGCCCGCTCCCGGGAGGCGCGCTGCAGATCGCGGTGCCGCGAGCCTGGACCCGCTCCGACCCCGCGACCGACATCGGTTCGTTCATGTCCCCCGATCAGACGGCGTTCGTCCTCTACACGACCTTCGGCGATCGAGAGGAGCTCAAGCGCCGAACGGAGATGGCGCTGCGGGTCGTGAAGGCGCGGAAGGTCGCGTGGCGCCGGCCTCGCGAGGTGCGCCTCGGGTCGGACAAGATCGCCGCCATCGCGATGTCGGGCGTCACGGAGGTGCCGAGCGGCAAGGCCCGCGTCGTCCTCCTGACGATGCAGACGGGGTCGCAGCGTCGGGTCCTGGCGCTCGGGATCCGTGAGGCCAAGTCACCCGTCGCGACGACCGCCGCCCTCGACTCCATCATGCTCTCGCCTCGGAAGAAGCGCCCCGGCTCGTGAAGCCCGAGTCGGTGATCGGGGGTCGCTACGTCATCGAGCGCCTCGCGGGCTCGGGCGGGATGGGGGCGGTGTTTCGCGCGTTCGACACCGTCGCCCGCAAGCCCGTGGCGTTGAAGATCCTCCGCGGCTTGGGGCCCGAGACGCTCGCGCGCTTCCAGCGAGAGGCCCAGCTGCTCGAGACGCTGCGATCGCCCGGCATCGTCGGCTACGACGGCTTCGGGACGAGCGACGAGGGCGATGTCTACATGGTCCTCGAGTGGCTCGAAGGGGAGACGCTGAAGGAGCGGATCGAGCGCGCCCCGATGTCCCTCCGCGAGTCGATTGAGCTCGTCGCCGGGATCGCCGAGGCCCTCGCCCCCGCCCACGATCGCGGCGTCGTGCACCGCGACCTCAAGCCCGCGAACATCTTCTTGATCGGCGGCTCGGTGCGAGCGGTGAAGGTCCTCGACTTCGGGATCGCGCGGGTGCTCGGGGGGGACTTCAAGCTCACGATGACGGGCGCGGTGCTGGGGACGCCGGGCTTCATGGCCCCCGAGCAGATCCGCGGCGATCGCGAGCTCGACGTGCGCTGCGACGTCTACGCGATGGGCTGCATCCTCTTCCGGGCCGTCTCGGGGCGCGCGCCCTTCGAGGCGAAGGAGGCGGTCGCGCTCCTCATGAAGACGGCGACGGAGGCGGCCCCCCACCTCAAAGATGTGCGCCCCGGCGTCCCCGACCGGCTCGACGCGCTCGTGGCCGGGATGCTGAAGGCGAACCAGGAAGAGCGGCCGAGCAACGCCCGGGTCGTCGCGGCGGAGCTGCGCGCCCTCGCGACCACCGTCCGCGAGGAGAGCGGAGCGGCGTCCATCGGCAGCGCGAGCGCGCCCCTCGCCGTCGACGCTCGCTTCGCCTCCAGCGCGTCCTCCGTGCCCTCGTTCGTGTCCAGCCCTTCGACGGTGGCCATCGCCCGAGCCCCGACCCCCGTCCCCCCCGCCGCGGCGGCCGCCCCCGCGAAGCGGAGCGCGCTGTTCTTTGCCGGCATCGCCGCCCTCGTGCTCGTGTTCGCGGCGGCCGTGGTGGGCGGCGTCTTCCTCGTGCGGCGCGACGCGAAGCGCGCCTCGCAGACATCGTCGACCGCGACGTCGTCGGGGCGCCCCACCGCCTCGGCCCCCGCGCCTCCCGTCGTCGCGCCGACCGCCTTCACCTTCGCGGTCGCGGCGCCCAAGACGGCCGCCCTCGCCCCGTATCGGACGCTCTTCTCCCACGGCCGCTTCAAGACGCTCGTCGACGTCTTCGGGGGCAACCTCGTCCTGTCGAAGACGGTGGAGGTGCGGGCCCAGGAGTGCGGCGCGCCCGACGCGCGCTTCGAGGCGGCGTCGCGCCGGATCGTGCTCTGCTTCGAGCTCGCGCAGCTCATCCGCGATCGGGTCGGGCTGTTGCCCGGCTCCGACCAGGAGAAGAGCGACATCACCATCGACGCGCTCTCGTTTTTGACCCTCCACATGATGGGCCACGCCCTCGTAGCGGAGGGCGTCGCGGTGACGGGAGACGAGGAGGTCGCGGTGGACGAGCTCGCGACGCTCTCGACGATCGACATGAAGCACCCGGAGTGGACGGTCGGCTCGGCGAAGGCCCTCATCGCCCTCGACGACATGGACCAGGTGATGTTCGCGGGCGCCCATGGGCCGACCGGGGATCGGATCCGCGACCTGCTCTGCATCGTCTATGGCAGCGCGCCGGAGGCGCAGCGGGATCTGCTCTCGCCTTCGCTGCTCCCGCCCGAGCGCGCGGAGGGCTGCAAGGCCGTGTACCAGCAGCGAGACAAATCGTGGACGAGCCTGCTCGCGCCCGTCGTGCGCGCCAAGGAGGCGGGCAAGCGCCCGTGATAGCCTCGACCGGGCTTGGTGAGGGTCTCGTCCATCCCGTGCGAGGCGTGCCGCGCGCCCAACTCGGCCATGAGCCTGCGCTGCGTCTCGTGCGGCGCGGACCTCGCCCCTCGCTCCGACGCCCCGATCGACTCCAGCCTGCTCGGCCGGCGGGTCGCGGACTACGACGTGATCGGAGAGATCTCGAAGAACCGCCGGGCGAGCCTCTACCGCGCGCGCCACACGAGCCTCGGGCGCATGGTCGCCCTGAAGGTCCTGGGCGCGGAGGTGGCCTCCGACGAGCGGGCGCGTGCGCGGTTCCTCCGTGAAGCGAGGGCGCTCGCCCGCGTCGACCACCCCAACGTGGTGCGCGTGTTCGAAGTCGGGGAGGTCGACGAGCTGCCCTTCTTCGCGATGTCGCTCCACGACGGCCCGACCCTCCGCGCCCGCATCGAGGAGGGCCTCTCCCTCGAGCACGCGACCGGCATCGCGCGCGCCCTCGCGTCCGCGCTCGCCGCGATCCACGCCGAGGGCGTGGTCCACCGCGATCTGAAGCCGGAGAACGTGGTCTTTCCCGCCGAGGGAGGGATCAAGCTCGTCGACTTCGGACTGTCGCGCCTCACCGACCGCGGCCCCGAGAGCGGCGACCGCACCATCACCGTCCCGGGGGCCGTGCTCGGCACGCTGCCCTACCTCGCCCCGGAGCAGCTGCTCGGTGAGCGCGTCGACGGCCGCGCCGATCTGTTCGCGCTCGGGGTCGTGTTCTTCGAGATGCTCGCCCGCAAGACGCCGTTCGCGGGCCACGAAGGCACCCTCGTTCGCGCCATCCTCGACCGCGGTCCGATGAGGCTCGCCGAGGTGCGACCGGATGTCCCCGGGGCCATCCAGGCGATCGTCGACGGGCTGCTCGAGCGGACCCAGGCCGCCCGGATCCCCTCCGCGGTCGTGCTCGAGCAGCGGTTGATCGCCGCGCTCCCTTCGCAGCTCGCCCCCGACGTCCCCGCCTCGTCTCGCCCGCCGCGCGAAGGCGACGTCGTGGGGGAGCGCTACCAGCTCGAGCGCGAGATCGGACGCGGCGCCGCCGGCACCGTGTGGCGCGCGCGCCACCTCGTGCTCGCGAGCCCGTGCGCGGTGAAGATCCTGCGGGAGGACGCGATCTCCGTCCCCAAGTCGCGGGCTCGGTTCTTCGACGAGGCGCGCGTCCTCGCCCAGCTCGACGACGACGCCATCGTGCGCGTGCTCGACGCCGGCACCCACGCCGGGCGTCCGTACCTCGCGATGGAGATGCTCGACGGGGAGACCCTCGCGAGCGCGGTCGATCGAGAGGGCGCCCTCTCCAAGGGTCGCGCCCTCGGCGTGCTTCGCAGCATCGGCGGCGGGCTCGACGCCGCCCACCGCGCGGGCATCGTCCACCGCGATCTCAAGCCGTCCAACGTCTTCCTCACCGCCGAGCCCCAAGCGACCGCGAAGCTCCTCGATTTCGGGATCAGCAAGACCGTCGGCGCGACCGCGGGATCGACGGAGGGCTTCGGCCTCTCCGTCGCCCCCGACTTCATGAGCCCAGAGCAGATCGCGGGAGCGGAGCCGATCGATCATCGCACCGACCTCTTCTCCCTCGGGGCGGTGGCGTTCTACGCGCTCACGGGGGTGAAGCCGTTCGCGGCCGAGAACTTCACGGCGGTCTGCGACGCCATCACCAACGGCCCGACCCCGTCCGCCACCGCCGTCGATGCGTCGCTGCCGGGCGCGATCGACGTCTGGCTCACGCGCGCCCTCGCGAAGTCGCCGGACGCGCGGTTCGCGTCGGGGGCGGAGATGATGGAGGCGCTCGCGACGGCGCTCGAGCCACGCGCGGCCGTCGACGGCGCTGCGCCCCCGAGCGAGATCGAGCCCGCGACCGTGCCCTATCGCCCGAGCCGGACGACGATCCCCGCCGGGCCGCCGCACCCACGGCGAGCGGTCGCGATCGCGGGGTGGATCGTGCTCGTCGTCCTCGTCGGGGTGGTCGGGGTCTTGGTCGGGCGTTGGATCGGCTCGCGGGAGTGAGCGATAGTGCGCGGCGATGGATAGCGAGACGTTCCGCAGGCTCGGCCACCGCCTCGTCGATTGGATCGCCGACTATCGCGAGAGCCTGCCGCGCCGGCCGGTGATGAGCAAGGTCGCTCCCGGCGCGATCCGAGCGCGCTTCCCGTCCGAGCCTCCCGCGCGCGGCGGAGCGCTCGCGGCCGCGCTCGATCGCCTCGAGGACGACGTCCTGCCTGGGATCACCCACTGGAACCACCCCTCTTTCTTCGCCTACTTCCCTTCGAACACGAGCTTCGCCTCCGTCCTCGCGGATCTCCTCGCGAGCGGCCTCGGCGCCCAAGGCATGAGCTGGCAGACGTCGCCCGCGGTGACCGAGATCGAGGAGGTCATGATGGAGTGGCTCCGCCGGATGACGGGCCTCGACGAAGGCCTCACTGGCGTCATCCACGACACCGCGAGCACGGCGACGCTGACCGCGCTCCTCTGCGCGCGTGAGCGCGCGACCGGACACGGGCAGGCGCGCGCCGGGCTGCAGGGGGAGGGGGCTCCGTGGGTCGTCTACGCGTCGGAGCACGCCCACGCCTCCGTGCGCAAGGCCGCCCTCCTCGCCGGGTTCGGCGCCGATCATTTCCGCGCGGTCGAGAGCGACGAGCGGTTCGCGATGGACCCCCGCGCGCTGAAACGCGCGATCGAAGAGGACGAGGCTCGCGGTCGGCGGCCCGCCGCCGTCGTCGCGACGATCGGGACGACGAGCACGACCGCGGTCGATCCGGTCGCCGCGATCGCAGACGTGGTGAAGGAGCACGGCGCGTGGCTCCACGTCGACGCCGCCCTCGCCGGGACGGCGATGGTCCTGCCCGAGCTGAGGCCGCTCTTCGCGGGCCTCGAGCGCGCCGACAGCCTCGT
The DNA here is from genome assembly GCA_044225865.1 of Polyangiaceae bacterium. GTDB lineage: Bacteria > Myxococcota_A > Polyangia > Polyangiales > Polyangiaceae > Xiheicaenibacterium. The sequence continues at coordinate 78,438 of JBGAID010000033.1, forward strand.
CTTCAACCCCCACAAATGGATGGGCGTGGGGTTCGACTTCAGCGCCTACTACGTCCGCGATGCCGAGCACCTCGTGCGCGTCATGAGCACCAACCCCGCGTACCTCGCGACCTCCCAGGACGGCGCGGTGAAGAACTTCCGCGACTGGCAGATCCCGCTCGGTCGTCGGTTCCGCGCCCTCAAGCTCTGGTTCTATCTGCTCGACGAGGGGGTGGACGCGCTCCAGGCCCGCGTCCGGCGCGACCTCGAGAACGCGAAGTGGCTCGAGGCGCGCCTCTCCGAGCGCGGGTGGAACGTCATCGCGCCGGTGGTGCTGCAGACGGTCTGCGTCCGTCACGTCCCTCCCTCGATCGCGGGCTCGGCGGAGGCCGTCGACGCTCACAACCTCGCGATCGCGTCCCGCGTGAACGAGAGCGGCCGCGCCTACCTGACGACCGACCGCGTCCGCGGACGGGTCATCCTCAGGCTGAGCATCGGTGCAGAGACGACGGAGCGATCGAACGTGGCGGCCCTCGCGGATCTCCTGGAAGAAGCGGCCAGCGGCAGCGCACACGCGGTCCCCTGAACCGCACCTGCACAATGGCGCGGTGCGCGATGCAGGTGGACGCGGCCGCGCGAGATCGTTACAGGGGCCGGCTACGAAGCACGACGAGCGGCTCCCCCACGCGGTCGGAGCCGCCGCGTCCGTGAGCGCGCGCGCAGCCGTCGGGCGCGCGCTCGAATGGACGGTTGGCCGAAAGCGTCGGATGACCCGAGCGCAGGTCACGGGTGCACCAAAGGAGTCTCTTCATGAAACGATTGGCGAGCGGTGTTGGACTGGCGTTGTTGGTGAGCCTCGGGCTCTTCGGTTGCGGATCCGACGCGGGGACGGCCTCGTCCGGGTCGGCGTCGGCGAAGTCGACCGGCTCCTCCAAGACCACCACCTCCGCTTCGGCGAAGGCCTCCGCGAAGGCGAGCTCCGCGACGACGGCCTCGGCTGCGGCTTCGGCGGCGCCTGCGACGAGCGGCTCGGCCGACGCGGGTGGCGGAGACAAGAAGGTCGCGGTGGAGGACCTCGCCAAGGGCGACGCCTCGGGTGACAAGGCCCTCCTCAACGTCGACCTCTCGAAGGTCCCCAGCGACGCGCCCGCGCTCGGCGGCGGCGAAGAGCCCCCCGCCCCCAAGGGTGACGCGAAGCTCGAGTGGCTGCCCACCGCCGGCATCGAGATCCCGAACCCGGGCTGGAAGAAGTCCGAGAAGGGCGAGCTCGGCATCCTCGAGTCTCCCGACGACAAGGGCGGCGTGGTGTTCGCTCACTTCGGCACCCCGGAAGAGGGGCTGAAGAAGGTCGACGAGCTCACGGCTCAGCTCCAGCTCAAGGACGTGAAGTGGGCGAAGCCGACGGAGGTCCTCGTCGGACCGGACAAGCTCCCCGGCTACGTCGGTGGTGGCAAGGCCGCGGACGACAAGGGCAAGCCCGTGAAGATCTTCTACGCCCTCGTCAAGACGGGCGAGCCGCAGAACGTCCTCGCCCTCGGCGGCGCGGACGACGACGCGGAGGAGACCTGGAAGACGGCCCTCGACATCATCGACAGCATCCGCAAGAAGAAGTGAAGCTCCGCGCTCGCGTCGCCGCCGTCGTGTCACTGTCGCTCACGGCGGCGTGCGGAGCGCGAGCGCGAACCGATGACGCGCCGGTCGTCGCCCCAACCGCGACGGCCAGCGCGCCCTCGCCCCCGGCTGCCTCCGTGCAGAGCGCGTCCCTCCCCCGCGACATCGATTGGCTGGACGCGGGGAACGTCCGCGTGCCCAACCCTGGATGGGCACCCCGCAACGAGGGGGACGTCGGCGTCCTCGTCGCCCCCGGAGAAAAGGGCGGCCTCGTCTTCACCCATTTCCGATCCGCCGACGAGGCGCGCGACATCGTGCGCGACTTCTCCGAGAAGCTCGGGATGAAGGATCTCACCTGGGGTCCCGTCGCGAAGGTCTTCTTCGGACCCGACCGCTTCCCCGCGCTGTTCGCCGAGGGGCGAGGGCTGGACGCGAAGGGCGTCCCCGGCAGGATGTTCTACGCGCTCATCGAGACGGGCGAGACCCACAACGTCTTCGTGATGGGTGGCGCCGACGAGGACGCGCCCGCCGTCTACGACGAAGCGCTGTCGATCGTCCGCGGCATCCGCAAGAACGAGACAGCGCCTCGCCGCACCCCGTGAGAAGGCCGACTACTTCTTCTTGATGTTGTCGATGATGTTCAGGGCCACCTTCAGCGAGGTGTCGCCGCCGTCGTCGTCCGCGCCGCCCATGGCCAAGAGGTTCTCCGGCGAGTTCTTGATGAGCACGTAGAACATCTTCGCGCCCTTGCCGTCTTGGAGCTTGCCGTGGCCGCGGCCGAAGAGCCCGGGCACCTTGTTCGGTCCGATCGTGACCGGCTTCGGCTTCTTCCACTTCATCTCCTTGAGCTTCATCTGGGCGGTGAAGGCATCGACCTTCTTCAGGCCCTCCTGCTGCGCCTTGAAGCTCGTGAACATGAGGAACGCCTTGTTGTCGGGCGGCAGGAGCAGGCCCATGCCGTCCTTGCTGCTCGCCTTCCAGCCCGGGTTGGGAACGGCGAGCGAGCCGGCCCCGAGCCACTCGAGCTTCCCGCCCTTCGGAGGCGGCGGCGGGGCAGGAGCCGCTCCTCCGCCGAGCGGGGGCGCGTCGTCCTTCGCCGCCGAGAGGTCGACGCTCAGCACGCCGGACTCCTCACCGCTGTTGTCACCGTCGGCGAAGGGGTCGACGGGCTTCGCGGAGTCGGCCGCCTTCGCCGTCGTCGCGGCCGAAGAGCTCGTGGCCGCCTTCTCGGTGGTCGCCGCGCTCGCCGTCGTCGTCGTCGTCGCCTTCGTCGTCGCCGACGCCGACGCCGACCCTTCCCCCTTGCCCTTGTCGCCGCACGCGGCGGCCGCGATCGCGAGGACCAACGCCGCGCACGAAAGAGCTCTACCTGTAGACCGCTTCATAGACCCCGTCTCCTTGAGTGATTTTCAAAAGAGAGCGCACGCAGCCCCACCGCAAGTGAAGACGTGCCGACATCTCGCCGGCCGCGCGCTCGAAAGATGTGGATGAAGAAAGAGAAACCCCCCGCTGCCGACCGCTACTTCGTCCGTGTGTGCGGCGTGAGCGCCTGGGTCCAGAACTTGTCACGCTGCGCGTACTCCTTGGGGCACTTGGGAGCGCGCGGCCTGAGCTCCGGCATGTTCTCCAGGATCTTGCCGTGAGCTTGCGGATTGCTGCCGTAGATCATGCAGAGGATGTTTCCGAGGCGCTGCTCCGAGATCGAGTGCTCGTCGAAGTACGCCGGCTTCTGCCCTTTGGTGAGCTGCATCAGCGCGACGGGCCCCGCGACCGCCCACTCCGGCTTCTTGTTCTGAATGAGGATGAGCCCGGCGAGATCGTCGACGTTGTCCTCTTCACCCCCGCTCACGCCGATGTCGAGCTCGGCGATCAAGGCGTGCCCCATCTCGTGGAGGAGCGTGAACGTGAGGCCGTCGAGCGTCATCTTCGACGCGTCCTTGTCGGCCATCTGTTGGGTGATGAAGCTCGTGTAGAACACGTCGGCGAGCTCGTAGCAGACTGAGATGGCGTGCTTCTGAGGGCTGTAGAACGCGTTCGGCGTCCCGCACTCGCGCGCGACGATCGGGATGTCCTTCGGCAGCGCGTAGACGCCCATCGCCCCGACGACCGCCTCGAGACGGGAGCCTTTCTCGAAGTAGACCTTGTACTTCTTGTATTTCGGGTCCTTCGGCTCCGTCATCATGAACGTGAACTTGCCCTCGGGCAGGCTGGGCGCCGCCTTGGCGTCGCCGGAGCTCGCGGCGGACCCGTCACTCGCGGGAGCCGCGGACGTGTCGGGCTTGGCGGACTTGTCGTCGGCCTTCGCCTTGTTCTTCAGGTTGCATCCGCTGAGCATGAGGGCGCTCGTGACGAGCGCCGTCAGGATCGATCGTGTGGTGGACATGGGTCGGCGTAACTCCCCGGCTCTTCGCCTTCAGCGCCCGCAATCGTGCCAATAGAAGCGGCGTTGCGACACTAATTTGATGAAGCACCTTCGGGGCCAACGACGCGACCGAGCGCGCTGCTCCGAAACGCGCGGCGAAGCGAGGGCAGCGCCCCCGCGGCTGCTCCTGTCGCGGGGCCCCCGGCCGACCGAGCCCGCCCCCCGCGAGCGGCACGCGCCGCTCAGGCGCCCTTGGAGAGCGCCGCCAGCACCGCGTCCACGCTCTTCTTCGCGTCGCCGAAGAGCATGCGCGTGTTGTCCCGATAGAAGAGCGGGTTGTCGATGCCCGCGTATCCGGCGGCCATGCCCCGCTTCGTCACGACGACCGTCTTCGACTTCCAGACCTCGAGGACGGGCATCCCGTAGATGGGGCTCGACACGTCCTCGAGCGCGCTCGGGTTGACGATGTCGTTCGCGCCGATGACCAATACGACGTCCGTCTCAGGGAAGTCCTCGTTGATCTCGTCCATCTCGAGGACGATGTCGTAGGGGACCTTGGCCTCGGCGAGGAGCACGTTCATGTGCCCGGGCAGGCGGCCTGCCACCGGGTGGATCGCGAAGCGGACCTTGGCGCCCCGCTTCCGGAGCAGGCGGGCCGCCTCGTAGAGGGGGTGCTGCGCCTGAGCGACGGCCATCCCGTATCCGGGCACCACGATGACCGACTTCGACTCGAGGAGCATCTGGGCGACCGCGTCCGCGTCGACCGACTTCACCTCGCCTTGCGGTGCCTGGGCGCTCTTCGCCGGGGCGGCCCCCTCCGCTGCGCCGAACCCGCCGAACACGACGCTCAGGATCGAGCGGTTCATGGCGCGGCACATGATGATGCTGAGGATGGTGCCGCTCGATCCGACCAGGGCGCCGGTGATGATGAGCAGGTCGTTGCCGAGCATGAAGCCGGCCGCGGCCGCTGCCCACCCCGAGTAGCTGTTGAGGAGGGACACGACGACGGGCATGTCGGCGCCGCCGATCGCGAGGACGAGGTGCGCGCCCAGGGCGGCCGCGATGATCGTCATCCCTCCGAGGGCCCAGAGCCCATCCGTCCCCAGGGCGCCGAGGAACGGGAACAAGAGGCCGAAACACCCGGCGAAGGCGGCGGCGTTCACCGCGTGGCGGGCGGGCAGGATGACCGGCTTCGACGAGATCGACCCGCGGAGCTTGCCGAAGGCGATCACCGAGCCGGTGAACGTCACCGCCCCCACGAGCACGCCGATGAAGATCTCGACCTCGTGGATCGTCTTCGCCGATCCGACGAGGCCCGGCTCCGGCGAGAGGTACGCGGCGTATCCGACGAGGACGGCCGCCACGCCGACGAACGAGTGGAGGATGGCGACGAGCTCCGGCATGCTCGTCATCGCGACCCGCTTCGCGAGCACGGCGCCCACGATCCCGCCGACCCCGAGCGTGATCATCATCGCCGTGTAGCCCCCGCCCGCGACGGCGGCGGTGGCAGCGACGGCGAGGATCATCCCCGCGATGCCGTACTGGTTCCCGCGGCGCGCCGACTCCTGGGTGGAGAGGCCGCCCAAGCTGCGGATGAAGAGGATACCAGCGACGAGGTACAGCCCCGTGACGAGACCGGTACTCATGATCCCCTCCCACGGCTGAGCTCGAAAGAGCGAAGACGTCCGGGAGGGGACGGCGAGCGCGACAGCGCGCCGGGGGTGGTGGTCATCGATCCCCTCCCACCGCTGAGGTCGAAACAGCGAAGCTCGAGGCGGGGCATCATCGATCGTCCTCCGGCGAGCGCGCGAACATGCGCAGCATGCGGTTCGTCACGAGGAAGCCTCCCGCGACGTTCACCGTCGAGAGCAGCACCGCGAGGGCCCCGAGGATCGTCGCCGCCGAGTCGATCCTCCCGCCCACCTTCAGCATGCCGCCGACCAAGATGATGCCGCTGATCGCGTTGGTGACGCTCATGAGCGGGGTGTGCAGGGCAGGGGTGACGTTCCAGACCACTTGCCACCCGACGAAGCACGCGAGCACGAACACGGTGAGGTGGGCGACGAACTCGGTGGGGGCGAACTGGCTGAGCAGCGCCGTCACGAGCGCGAAGCCCACCATGATCGCTACGCTCGAGCTGCGCGCGGGCGGGTGGCCGTGGGTCTTCGTCGCCGACTCGCCCTTCTTGCTCGCCTGCTCCGGCTTCGCGGCGATGCCGGGCCGGCTGCTCGGCGGCTTCTTCGAGACGGGGATCTCGTCGACCTTCACCGGCTTCTTCGGCGGCGGCCAACAGATGGTGCCATCCTGCATGATGAGCGAGCCGCGGATGACCTCGTCCTCGAGATCGACGTGGTAGGCCTTGCCCCCGCCCATGTCGGCGAGCATGTGGCAGAGGTTCGCGCCGTAGAGCTGGCTCGCGGTCGGGGCGAGGCGGCTCGGCAGGTCGACGAAGCCGATGATCGTCACGCCCTTGTGGGTCGTCACCTTGCCGGGCTGGGTGAGGGCGCAGTTGCCGCCGTTTTCCGCGGCGAGGTCCACGATCACGGAGCCGCTGCGCATGCTCTCGACCATGTCGGTCGTGATCAGGATCGGGGCCGGCTTGCCCGGGATGAGCGCGGTCGTGATGATGATGTCGACGTCCTGCGCTTGGGCCGCGAAGAGGGCCATCTCCGCCGCGATGAACGCGGGGCTCATCTCCTTCGCGTAGCCGCCCTCGCCCGCGCCGTCCTCTCCGACCTCGAGCGGGAGGAACTCCGCCCCCATGCTCTCGACCTGCTCCTTCACCCCGGGGCGCGTGTCGAACGCCCGCACGATCGCGCCCAGGCTCCGCGCCGCCCCGATCGCGGCGAGGCCGGCCACGCCCGCGCCGATCACGAGCACCTTCGCGGGCGGGACCTTGCCCGCCGCCGTCATCTGCCCGGTGAAGAACCGCCCGAAGAAGCTCGCCGCCTCGATGACCGATCGGTAGCCGGCGATGTTCGCCATGCTGCTCAGGGCGTCCATCTTCTGGGCCCGCGTGATGCGCGGGATCTGATCCATCGCGAGGACCGTCGCCTTGCGCGCGGAGAGGCGCGCCAGGAGCTCCGGGTTCTTCGAAGGCCAGATGAACGAGATGAGGGTGCCGCCCTCGGTGAGCAGGTCGGCCTCGTGCTCGCCAGAAGGCAGCGCCTCCGGCGGCCGCACCTTCAGGACGATCTGCGCATCTCGCCAGACCTCTTTCGCGTCCTCGGCGAGCTTCGCTCCTGCCCCCTCGTAGTCCGCGTCTCCGAACGATGCGAGCTCGCCTGCGCCCTTCTCGACCAGCACCTCGAAGCCGAGCTTCAGGAGACGCTTCGTCGTATCGGGCGTCGCAGCGACGCGTCGCTCGCCGAGACCGATCTCTCGAACGATGCCGACCTTCATTGGGCCGGGAGGGTAGTCGGTTCGTGCCCTTCGAACCAATGCCTTGCTGCGCGCAATCGTCGAGCCTACGAACCTTGCCCCGTGGCGACCCCGATTCCTACGAACGACGCGCGGTTTGCGCTGGGGGAAATCGCGCTGGCGACCGCGGGAAACGTCCTCTCCGGCGGGCGCGCGGCAGCCGCGCGCGGCGTCTCCACGGACTCGCGCGCGGTGCGTTCCGGCGACGCGTTCGTTGCCCTCCGCGGCGAGCGCTTCGACGGTCACGACCACATCCCGGTAGCGATCGAACGCGGGGCATCCGTCATCGTCGCCAGCCGCCGCGTGGAGGTCGTGGAGGGCGTCGCCCTCGTCGTCGTCGAGGACACCCTCGTCGCGCTCGGCCGGCTCGGGGCTGCTCACCGCGCTCGCTGGGGCCGTCTTTCCGGCCTCCGAAAGATCATCGGCATCACCGGCTCCGCCGGAAAGACGACGACGAAGCACGCGATCCACGGCTGCCTCACCGCCCTCGGCCACGGCGCCCACGCCTCCGTCGGCAACCTCAACAACGCCATCGGCGTTCCCATGTCGCTCTTCGGTCTCGGTGAAGACCACGCCTTCGGCGTCATCGAGATCGGGATGAACCAGCCCGGCGAGATCGCCGCCGCTGCCTCCTACGCCGCCCCGGATGCGGCCGTCCTCACGCTGATCGCGGAGGCTCACACCGCCGGCGTCGGATCGATCTGGGGCGTCCTCCGCGAGAAGAGCGACCTCTTCGGCGCGCTCTCGAAGGATGGCATCGCCATCGCCAACGCCGACGACGACCTCGCGCGGAGCGCCCTCGTGCGCGCCCCCGGTCGCGTCATCACCTACGGCGAGTCGAAGGACGCCGACGTCAGGCTCGTGCACCGCGGTGCGCGCGGCCTCGAAGGCTCCGACCTCCGCGTCGAGATCGCCGGCGCGCTCACGATCGAGGCCACCGTTCCCCTCCTCGGCAAGGCCGGGGTCCAAGCGACCCTCGCCGCCATCGCGGCCACGCGCGCCCTCGGCCTCTCCCATGACCCAGCGTCGTGGAAGGCCGCGATCGCGACGCTCGGGAAGGACACCCAAGGTCGCCTCGCTGCCAAGCAGCGCCCCGACGGAGCCGTCATCATCGACGACGCCTACAACGCGAACCCCGCCTCGATGCGCTCGAGCATGGAGGCCGCGCGCGAGATCGCCTCCGCCCTCGACAAGACCCTCGTCCTCGTCCTCGGCGCGATGTTCGAGCTCGGCGACCGATCGGAGGAGCTCCACCGCGAGATCGGCGCGCGCGCGGCTTCCCTCTCCCCGCGCGCGCTCGTCGTCGTCGGCCCCCAAGCCGATCCCATCGCCGCCGCCGCTACGGAAAAAGGAGCGCCGGTCCACCGCGCCCCCGACGCCGCCGCCGCCGAGGCCCTCGTCGCGAGCCTCGTCACGCCGAGCAGCGTCGTCCTCGTCAAAGCCTCCAACTCGGTCGGCCTCTCGCGCGTCGCCGCGCGCGCTCTCGCGGAGTAAGTCATGAACCCCATCGTCGTCGTCGGTCTTGGAAGGAGCGGCGTGGCCGCGGCTCGGCTGTGTCGTCGCGGCGGGGCGCGCGTCGTCGCCACCGACAGCGCCCCCCTCGAGAAGCTCTCTCCCGAGGCGCGCGCCCTCGCCACCGAAGGGGTCGAGATCATCGCGGGCGGTCACGGCGGCGTCGACTTCGAAGGGGCCTCTCTCGTCGTCGTCTCTCCCGGCGTCCCCAATTTCGAGGCCCTCGATCGGGCCGCGCGCGCGGGCGTCTCCGTCATCGGTGAGATCGAGCTCGCCGCCCGCCACCTCCCGCCCATCCCCACGATCGCCATCACCGGCTCGAACGGAAAGAGCACCACCGTCACCCTCGTGGGCGAGCTCCTCGCCGCCCTCGGCCATCGCCCCTTCGTGGGCGGCAACCTCGGCGAGCCCCCGTGCGAGATCGTCCCCGCCCCCGGCGCGCCGTTCCCCTACGACGTCCTCGTCCTCGAGATCTCGAGCTTCCAAGCCGAGCGCATCCCCACCTTCCGCCCCGCCCGCGCCGCCCTCCTCAACGTCAGCGAGAACCACCTCGATCGCTACACCGGCTTCGACGCGTACGTCGCCGCGAAGGGAAACCTGTTCCAGAACCAACAGCCCAGCGACGGCGCCGTCGTCCCCGCCGACGACCCGCGCTGCATCGCCCAAGCGAAGCGCGGCCGCGCCGAGCTCGTGACCTTCGGGCCCGCCTCCTCCGACGCCGCCTTCACCTTCGACAAAGAGAGCATCATCGACCGCGCGCGCGACGTCCGCTACGCCCGCAAGGACATCCCCCTCGCCGGCGACCACAACGCGGAGAACGTCTGCGCCGCCCTCGCCCTCCTCGCCGACCGCGCCCCCGATCCCGATCGCATCCGCGCCGCCCTCGCGAGCTTCAAGGGCCTCGCCCACCGCATCGTCGCCGTCGGCGACCACGCCGGCGTCCGCTACTACGACGACTCCAAGGGCACCAACGTCGGCGCTACCGTCGCCGCCGTCCGCGGCCTCCCCGAGGAGAAGATCGTCCTCATCGCGGGCGGCCGCGACAAGCTCGGCGCGTACGACCCGCTCGTGGCCGCCCTGAGAGACCGCGGCCGCGCCGCCGTCCTCATCGGCGAAGCCGCCGACCGCATCGCTTCTGCGATAGGAGGAGCCGTCCCCGTCGCCCGCGCCGCGTCGATGGAAGAGGCGGTCACCCGCGCTGCCTCCTTCGCGAAGCCGGGCGACGCCGTCCTCCTCTCCCCCGCGTGCTCCAGCTTCGACATGTTCCGCGACTACAAGCACCGCGGCGATGCGTTCGTCGATGCGGTTCACGCTCTGTCGGCGCTACGAAAAGAATAGCGTCATCCGCCCCGCCCCGAGCGCACCCCTCCCGCGAGGCGCGCAGCGCCGAGCAAGGGAGGGGTCGGCGAGCGAAGCGAGACGCGGGTGGGCATCGCCTTCGTCTCGGGCATCAGATCGTCCAACCATCGTGAATGACGCCGACGAGGAGCCACCTCGCGGCATCGCCGCTCGGTGAGGGTCGGAAGACGAGGCGCAGGCTCTCCCAGTCCATGCCGGTGTACTTGGGATCGAAGCCGCGGAAGTGGAGCTCGACGAAGCGCGCTCCGGGGTACGCCGCCTGGAGGTTGCTGATGGTGTTGCCGACCTGGATGGTCCTGTCGACAGAAATATCGGGCGCGACCGTGAAGTCGTGCGACCACACGAACGTGTCGAAGTAGCGCGCGAACGAGAGGACCATGGGCTCGCCCGATCCGTCGAACGAGCCCCAGCGGCGCGGCTTCGAGTCGCGCAGCGCGCCTTTGAGCTGGGCTCGCGTCAGAACGACGTCCTTGTCGAGCTCGACGAACGCATACGGCGAGAACCGAAGGCCGAGCTCGGGGTGAACGAGGCTGGCCAGCCGGTCCATGTCCTTCGATTGGAGGGCCTTGAGGACGGCGTGGGCCGCGTCTTCGAGCGCCGACGCATCGGCGGGCGGGGTGCTCTCGGTCGCGGTGGCCCTCGGTGCGGCGGCCGGAGCCGGGGGCGGCGAGGCCATCGAGAGGGACACGGTCGTCACGGGCGACGCGGGGCCTTCGCCCGGCGGCAGAGGATTGGGCGCGCAGCCCACCCCGAAACAGAGGAGGAGCGATCCCGCGACGGCGAAGGTCCCGTGCATGGCCCCGCTACGACCGGCGCGGCCGCTCCATTCCCGCCCCGCCCGCGCTTCGGAAACCGTAGCGCGGTTTACGGGCTCTGGGTGGCGAACGCGAGCAGGAGCTTCACGAGCCTGACGATGGTCCGGTCGTCCTCGCCGGGGGCGTCGATGCCTCCCGAAAGGGCGGTGACCGCGTCCCCCGCGATCTCGACAGAACCGCCCATGTCGACGGTGAACGAGATCGCCTCTCGCACCTCCGGGGTCAGAAACGCTCGCGTTCGCTCGAGGGTGTCCGTCGAGATGTAGATGAGCTTGTCGAATGCCGGGTCGCCGGTTTGAAGCTCCTTCTTGAAGATCTTCACCAGGCTGTCGCCCCAGCTCTCCTTGCGAAAGCTAGCTTGCAGTCCGGTCGAGACAGGCAAGCGCATCGTGTAGCGCGTGACTTGGTGGTTCGAAAGGGCGATCTCCCCCGTGCTCACCGTCGACGTCTGCGCCACTTTGTGGACCTGCACGCCCAAGCTCGCGAGGGTCTCGGACCCGCCGAGGGCCCGAGACTCGGTGGAGGAGGTGACGGTCACACCGCCGCCGAGGTGGATGTCGAGATGGGATCGTTCTTTTGTCATGGAGAGCTCCTGTCGCTCCGAGAACGCTGCTTTCCCCAGCGTGCAGCAGAAAAAAAGCGAGCGACCTCGCGAAGCAGGGTCAGTCGCCGAGCAGCTCGCGGACGAGCACCGTCTCCCCGAGCTCGGGAAGGGCGATCGCGTCCGTCGGCAGATAGAGCTTCGTCAGGCGGTAGTCACCGCTCGGAGTGGGCTCGGTGCGCTCTTCGATGCGGCGCTCCGCGAGATCCACGAGCCAATAGACGGGCACCCCCGCCGTCGCGTAGAGCCGCGCCTTCGCCCGATCGAAGGCCTGGCTGGTGCGGGCGATCTCGATCGCGAGCAGGCTGTCCGCGCCCCCCGGATGCCGGCCCGGCGTCGGGCGCGCGATCAGGATGTCCGGCTCCGGCATGCTCCTCGTGTCGACGTAGAGCGGCAGTTGCACGCGTACGTGGGCGCGCCCCAGGTACTTTGGTACGAGGAACATGTTCAGCTCCGCGATCCGGTTGCTGTGCGGAGGCCCTTGCGGCGGCACCGTGACGAGCTCCCCCTCGATGAGCTCGACCGGCTCGTCCTCTCCGAGCACGCCCGCCTCGACCATGCGCATGACCTCTGCGACGGTGAACGAGCGGTGGGGGAGGGGCTCGCCGAGCATCGACGAGAGGATAGCACCGACGAGCCAGCGACGATGCCCACCCCCCTCCTCGCTCCGCTCGTCGGCCCCTCCCTTGCTCGTCGCTCCGCTCCTCGCGGGAGGGGTCGGGCTGGGCGCGGCGCGGTCATCGCACGGATCACTTCGGAGCGAGCGCGTCTCCCAGGACGCGAAGCATGGCTTCGAAGGCCTCTCGCGAGGGAGATGCCTTCAGCTTCGTCAACGCCTCTCGCCAGACGCTCGGCGGCAAGCCGGTGCGCGGCAAGGACGTCTCCAGATCCTCGACCTGCGAGCGGAGGTCGAACAGCGGCTCCTTCAAATTCTTCTTGGTGATTTCTTCGTTGTCGGCGGCGCGGCCCAAGCCCTTGCGCACTTGCAGCCCGCAGACGAAGAGCGCGCGCCCGGTGACGCCGTGCTTGCCGAGGACCTCCTTCACGATGGTCGCGACGTCGGTGGCGAACCCCTCTTTGCTCGGGGGTGCGGGCGCGGACAACCCGAGGTCCTTCGCGTCTTTTTGAGCGCGCCCGAAGTACTTGTCGTACTTGTCCTTGGCGCCGGACAGCATGAACTCGTGAGCCGAGGCGTAGTTGGCGCCATACCAGTAGGCGATCTCGGAGGTCCTGGAAGGCGTGGCCGAAGGAGCGGCGCTTGGGGTCTCCGGCGCGCGCGCCGCGGAGGTGGCTTTCTCTCCGCTGCCCGTCGATTGGCCCTCTCGCGGCTTTCCGGATGTCTCGCTCTCGGCGGAGCTCTTCTTGGGCTTCGAGCACGCCAACAAGAGCGCGCCGAGCGCGAGCACGAGCCCGCACCGATGGAGTGCGGTGCCTTTCATCCGGGGAATCTATCCCAGGCGCGGCCGGTCGGTCGAGCGCAGCGACGGCCCTCGGGCCGCGTGCGCCGTTGAGCTCGATGCGCGCCTGTGATCCCCTCGACCGGTGAAGATCACGCGAGCCCGCGCCTCGACCGCGACGGTGGAAGACAGGCGGGCCGCCGTCCGCGGATCACCTCAGCCGCGCCTCGGCGCGCGCGACATCGCGAAGATCGAGCGGGCGGCGCGGGCGCTCCCGGGCGCGCGCGTAGACGCGGACCCGATGATCACCGCCGTCGTCTGGGAAGAACGAGATCGCGCCCCCGCTCTGATCCAGCGCGGCGGTGACAAGTGGTCGCTCGCGCTCGACGACGCCGACTGCCTCGTGTGCGCCTCCCTCGACGAGCTGCTCGAGGAGCTCGCGCGCCCGCGTCCTTCGATCGAGCCGGAGCACGTCCGCCGGGTGGAGGCTGCGTTCACCAAGGTGAAGGGCGCGTCGATCGTCTACGACGATCGGCAGATCACGTTGCGCGCGACGGTCGGGGACGATCCGTTCGAGGCCGCGTTCACGCAGCGGCCACGAGGCTGGGTCGTTCGAATGGACGCGGAGTGGCACCCGGGTGAGCTCGACGCGCTGATCGAGACAGCGCGCGCTCGCCACGCGGGGATGGCCAAGTCGGTGAAGGCCCTCCGCGCGCTCGAGCGCGTGAAGGTCGACGACGAGGAGGAGCGCCCGCTCGGGGCGAAGCAAAGGAAGGAGCTCGACGAGCTCCCGCCCCTCGCGGCGTGGGACGAGCTGCGGTCCGCGCGGAGCCGAGGGAAGCGCCTCGTGTTCGTGAGCGACGAGGGGCCGGCCCAGGCCCGCGCCGTCGCGCACCTGCGAAAGAACCAGATCGCGCTGCGCGACGCGGTCGCAGCTCGGCTGTTCGATCCGCGCCTGGAGCTTTCGGGCGACCCTGAAGGCGAGGACGAGCGCGTCGTAGACGAGGTGCGCGCGATGGTGACGGCGCACGCGGGCGTCGCGTTCGTGGCGATCCGGATCGCCTCCGCGAAGGACAAGAAGAAGCGCGCGGGGATGATCTTCCACCAGGGTCGCGTCCTTTGGGTCGGCGCGCGCGAGGCGACGGAGGGAGACGCGCTCGAGCTCCTCGAGCTGCTCGCGCGCGGGCGACCCCCGGCCGCGCGCGCGATCCCGATGAAGAAGCCGAGCCTCGCCTCGTGGAAGCGCTTGCTCGCGCCGGACGCGGATCGGCCGCTCGTGACCGTGCACCTCGGGCCCGAGAGAATGACGCCCGACGCCGAGCAGCGCGCGGCCCTCGAGGACCTCGAGACCGAGGAAGAGGCGGTCCAGTCGATGGTCCGCGCCGCCGTGCTCGACGCGTACTGGGCGTGGACGTGGCGGGAGCGAGACGAGGACGAAGCGCGCCTCGCGAGCTATCGGCTCCCCAGCGTCAGCGAGCCTTCCGAGATCGAGAAGGTCGTGCGTCTCGAGCGCGTCGTCGTTTCTCCCGTGTCCTCGGAGGGGCGCGCCTACGTGGGCTTCGCGTTCGCGTGCGCGTGGCTTCCCCTCTCCGGGCTGGGCGTGCTCGTGCGAGGCGTCACCATCGCCGAGGTCGGCAGCTTCGCCTCACTCACCGAGAAGGGCGTCTCGTCCCTCGCGTCGCGGACCCGCGCCGAGGCGCGCCGTCGCGCGAAGGAGAGCGCCCTCATCCGAGACCCTTGGTGGGCCGACCCTCCGGCGCCGCTTCGCCCGTGACGCGCCGCTACTCGTCGTCGTCGTCGTCGTCGTCGTCGGTGCGCTCGTAGAGCTCCCGGATCTTCGGCGAGTCGTCCGCCCACCAGCGAATGGCGCCCTTGCCCCGGGTCTTCTTGGGCTGAAAGCTCTTCTTGTCGATCGCGTCCGTCCACGGGGTCGCGCCCTCCTCCTCCGCGTCGCCTGGATCGACGTCGCTGATGAACGGGATCGGCACGCGGTAGGCGCGAGGATCGACCATCCACGTGTTGCGGAAGAAGTCGAACGAGAGGTGGTAGCAGCCGCGCGTCTCGCGAAAGAGGATGGGCGGCACGATCGGCTGCAGGACGGTCAGCTCGGCCGCGACGTCGATGTAGTTCTCGGGGTTGCCGCCGAAGTTCCAGCACGCGGCGAAGTTCACCGGCTCGAGCTTTCGGTCGGAGAGGATGTGGACCGCCCCGTCGCGCACCACGAAGCGCGACCTGTCGAGGAAGACCTCCTCTCCGAGCATCAGGATCGGGGCCGGCTCGACGCGCGCGCGGGCGAACGTCTGCGCGCGATCGTACAGCTCGACGATGTCCTCGCAGCGCGAGGCGTCCCAGACCGGGTTGCCCATCGCGTGGAACGGGCAGCACACGTTGGTCGACTCGGACTCGGGGAAGAGGGCCTCTTTGTCGAGGGCGCCGAAGACGCGCTCACCTTCGTTCGCCGGCTGGGAGGCGAGGAGGTGAGGGATCCAGGAGGAAGGCTCGCCGTCGCCTCTCACCACCGCCGAGCGGCAGAGCTTTCGGAATGCCTTGTCGCCGATCGTCGCGTTGACGGTGTCGAGCAGGGCGATCGCGGCGCAGTCCTCGATCGAGCACGCTCCTTTCGCGAACCAGAAGTCGTAGCCGTTCGCCACGTAGTGGACGCCTCGGAACTCCTTGTGAAGGTAGGGCTCGGGCGCGCCGTCCTTGGCCTCGAGCGCGCCCGCGCCGTGAAAATGGGCGGCGGCGGCCCGCTCGTAGCAGGCGTCGGTCCACTTCGCGAGCTCGGGGGCGAAGACGCTCTCCCCCGTGAAGTAGGTGGCCTTGGCGAACAGCTCGCCGATGGCGGGCTCGTGCGCGACCGCGCCCAGCTCGAAGACGAGCTCGGTGCGGAGGAAGACCTTTCGGCCATCCACGTAGGGCCGCCCTTCGTGCTCGTACGCCTGGTCGAAGACGACGCACGTCATCGCCTCGACGCCCTCGATCGCGACGTCGTCGCCCACGCGGAGCGCGGGCTCGCCGCGCCCGCCGGTGAGGTAGAGGATGAGCGTGTAACGCGACGCTTGGCCGCGGGCCGCGTCGTAGTAGGGCGTGTCGTGGTGGCGCTGGAACTTCCCGTCCTTGGGCTCGAAGCGGTTGCAACGGAAGACAGGGTTCACGTGCTGGAAGCCGCCGAGCAGGCTCTTCGGCATCGCGGACTTCAAGGCCGCCGTCAGCGCGTCCGCGAGGGGGGCGGCGTGGAAGATGAAGCGCTGCCCGCCGCGCGACACGGCGTTGAGCGGGGCGACGTAGAGGCCGAGCCCATCGAGCTTCTCGAGGGCGGCGCGCGCGGCCGCTCCCACGTGAGCCGAGAAGGTGAAGCAGTGCTTCCCCTTGGGCCCGAGCTTCTTCCGATCCTTCAGCTCGACCTCGAGCGGCGCCACCGCGAAGAGCCGATCGAGCGACACGATGTTCTCGAAGGTCCGAAACGAGTACTCCTCCGGATCGACGAACACCGCCGCGAGCTCGGGCGCTTCCGCGCAGGGCCGCGCGAACAGGTCGCGGCCCTCTGATTCGAGCTTCTCTGCCTCCACGAAGCGCAGGGCCTTGAAGCGCGCCGTCGGGTGATACGAGAGCGACAGGCCCTGGAGGCGCCACCGGGGCTCGGGATCGATCGCCGCGACGATCTCGTCGAACATCGGGTCTCTACCCCCCGCCATGGAGAGCTCGAAGAAGCGATCGCGCAGGAGCGCCCCGAGCGCCGCGCGCTCCTCCTCCGAGAGCGCATCGAAGGCAGCGGGGGCATCGGCGATCGCGCGGAAGCTATCGAGGGTGTGGGTGCTCATAGGGCTCCGTAAAAGCGCTTCATGTCTCGGGGCAGATGGGCGGACTCGGCGAGGGCGCGGGTGCCCTCCGCGCCGCCGACGTCGGCGCGATGGATCTGGAGCACCTCGAGCGCGCCTAAGATCGGCGACTCGGCGAGGGCGCGCGCCCCCTCGACGCCGATCTCGTTGTAGCGAAGATCGAGGCGCCGGAGCTGCCCGAGGTGAGGGCTCGCGGCGAGGGCGCGCGCCCCCTCCGCCGTCAGCCCATTGCGCTGCAGCGAGAGGCTCCGAACCCGAGCGAGGAGCGGGCTCGCGGCGAGGGCGGCGATCCCCGCGTCGCCGATCCACGCGTAGCGCAGGTCGAGCGACACGAGCGGACCCACCGTCTTCGCCTCCGCGAGGGCACGCGCCGCGTCCGGACCGATGATCGAGTAGGCGAACGACAGCTCCCGTATCGCGCGGAGATCGAGCGCGAGCACCGCCATCGCCTTCTCCGCCTCGGTCGGCTCGGGGAGGAGCTTGCCCTCCTCGGGCTCCTCGTACTCCTCTTCCTCGTCCAGGTCGGAAGGGTCGGAGATCCGCGAGAGGGTGAGCGACCGAAGGAGCCGCGCGTCGCGGCTCCCGAGGATCCGCGAGAGGACCGGGGCCGTCGTATCGTCGAGGGGCAGGACGAGCCCGACCACGAATCCGCCGCGAAACGAGAGTCGCGCCCCCTTCGGAGGTTTCTTCATCGAGAACGGCGCGTCGAGCTCGCTCTTTTCGCTCTCGATCCGAGCGATGAGCTCCGGGCGCTGGGCGGCGCCCGCGCGCGCGAGCTGCTGCTCGAGGCGGACGATCATCCCGCGCCGATCCCCCTGCTCGAGCAGCCAATCGCCGTACACCGACCATGAAGAGAGGTCGGATGGGTCCTCGCGGAGCTGCGCCTCCAAGGGTTCGATCGAGAGCATCGCGCGACAACTAAACCGTGCCGCGGCGCCGATCTCAACCTCGATCGCGCGACCGTCAGCGAAGCTCTACCATCGCGACGTCGCCATGGACGCCATCGAGATCGCGTCGGTCCCGGCCCTGCCGAGCGCGCCGTTCTTCTCCTCTGCAGAGGAGCTCGCCGCGCTTCGTCACGGAAACATCCCCGCCGCGGCGCTGCCGCGCCTCCGCGCCCGCGTCGCCAATTTGGAGGCTCGAGCGGCGGCGCTCGGCGCGAGCCCCACGGGCAAGAGCGACGCCGAGACGGAGCGTCGCCGCGCCGCCGCCCTGGCGCGTGACATTGGCGCGGGTCGCGTCGTCGCGATCGACGGAGAGGTCGCGGCCGACGACTGGGGTCGACTCCGCTTCGTGCCTCGGATATCGCTCACCGCGGGACCGAGCAAGATCGACTTCGATCGCTCCCTCCTGCCTCCGCCCTTGCCCGGACCATGGCGCGCGTATGTCCTGCCCGAGCACGGCGCGCTCCTCGGCGCCGAGGCGAGCGGCGCGGCGATCGCGGGGCGTCCGTCGCCGCGCCACCTCTCCGTCCACCAAGCGCTGCTGGCGGAGCGGCAAGGCCTCACGGTGGACGACTTCGCCGAGCTCGCGGCTGGCCACATCCCCGCGCGCGCCGCCCGGTGGTCGAAGCGCGCGGGCCTTTCGCGCCTCGCGCTCGCCGCCGTCCTCGCCGCGAGCGGGGCGTTCTTCGGCGTCGCGTTCTCCGTTGGTCAGGCCCCGGGGCTCTCGCTCGGTCCCCTGCCGATCCGCGCGAGCTACGCCCTCGCGGTACCGTTCCTGGTCCTCTGCGCGATCTTCTCGTGGAGCGGCATCCGGCATCTTCTCGCCATGCGCTCCGTCGCCGTCTCGTTCTCGGGGCCGGCCCGCCTCTCGAAGACGCGCATCCAAGGCCGTCGAGCCATGACCCTGGAGGTCGGGGGCCGTTTGTTCGACACCTCATCGGATCGGTGCCTCCGAAGGATCGAGCACATGCTCTACGAGGGCTGGCCCTACCGGGCCTTCGTCGCCGAGAGCACGGACCTCCTGCTCGCCCTCGAGCCGCTCGCCCCGCCGTGACGTTTCTCCTCGGTCTGACTTTCCCCGCCGTCTCGAGTGTCGTAGCGCGACGTTCATGATGACGAGCCCTGCCGCCATGCCCTCCGGTGCCGACCCCAAGAAGGGCGCGCCCCTGATTGGGATCCTCGCCTGCGTAGCCGGCGCCGTCGGCGCGGGAGCGGGCGGCTATTGCAACGCCTCGCTCATGCCCGAGTACCACCGGGCGTCCAAAGCGCACCTCGACGCCATCAAGAAAGACCGAAAGAGCGAGGAGGCCGCCTTCCAAGCGTGGTCCGACGCGAAGCACGCGGCCGAGCCCTTCGGGTTCGTCGTGTTCGGCTTCGGCGGGCTCGCCGTGCTGCTCGCGATCGTCGGCCTCGTGAAGAAGCAGACCGTCCCCGCCATCATCGGCCTCTTGCTCGGGCTCGGCGCGGTGGGAGCGGGGGTCCTCATCATCCCCGCGATGTGACCGCGTCCGCGCCCTTTTCCAAGCCGCGGGCTAGAGCACCGATCATGTTGAAAACCGGCGCATTCGCGCGAATTCGCGCCCGATCCACACGGCCTCGTCGCTCCGCTCCTCAGATTGCGAGGAGTAGTCTTGCGGTGCTCACTCCTCGGGCGCGCGCCTCAGCCGCAAACTCCCCCGACTTCACTCGGCTTTCAACATGTTCGGTGCTCTAGGGCGTCTTCTTCGGAGGCTTCTTCGGCCCGGCGTGAGGCTTTGCAGAAGCAGATGCGGAAGCGCTCGCGGAGGTGGCCGCGGCGGTGGGCTCGACGGTGGCGCTCGCGGTCGGCGTGGGGGTCGACGTCGCGACGCTGGTGGTGGTCGCCGGCGTCGACGAGCCCGTCATCATCGCGAGCAGGTCATCCTCCTTGTTCGGGGGATCGATGGGCCGGCCGGGATAGGCCTCCGGCGGCTCGGCGCTGCCGCACCCGGCGGCGACGAGAACGAAAAGGGCTGTGGAGAGGGCACCTTGCCCCGTCCGGAGGAAGCTCGATCCCGTCCTTGCCTTCACGCAGCGCATGCCGGAACGCTACACGACACGGCGGCTATTTGGATCGGTTTCGGGCCGCGTGGTGTAATCGCCTCGTGCGCCTTCCCATGAACATCGCTCGGGCCCGAAGCTCGTCCCCCCATCGGGGGGCTCCGCTCGGCTCCCGGGCGCTTCGCGCTCCGCTCTCGTGCCCGCACTTGCTTGCCTTCTTCGGCCTGGCGATCGCCACGGCGGGTTGCCACACGACGGAGCCGAAGACGGGCGCCGACGGGGCCGACCTGGGTGGGGACGACGGTGGGGGGACGGGGGCTCGCCGCCCGCCGAAGGCGGTGGGCAACCCCTCCGGGCCCAGCGTGGTGAACTTCCCGGGCTTCGAGATCCTCCCCGACGGGCGCTCGATCGTCACCGTTCAAGTGCGCGGTCCGTTTCAAATCGCGGAGCAGAAGGCGGAAGGTCGCCTCGTCTTCGTGATGACGGGGGTCGCGGTCCCGGAGCGCGTCAACCGGCTCCCCCTCGTCACCCAGCACTTCCCGACTCAGGTCACGAGCGTCACCGTCGAGCAGACCGTCGGCGGCGCCCAGCTGCTCGTCGACCTGCGCGAGGCGAGCTCGTCGACCTTCAAGGTCACGCAGAACGAAGCCGGCAACCTCCTCACGATCACCCTCCCACGCTCGGCGCGATGGAGCCGGGCCGTCGTCGACGACCCGACCAGCTTCGAGCGACCTACCGACACCGTCGATCAGACCGCGTCCGAAGGCGCCCCCGACGACCCGCAGCGCGAGACGATGCGGAGGCGCCGCAAGTCGAAGCGTCAACCCAAGCCCTACGTCGACCGGTGGATCACCTTGCCCCGGCGGACCATCGCCCCCGATATCGCGATCCACGCCTCCGGCGAGGGGTCACGAGATCAGCGGGTGATCCTGACCTCGGGGCTTCGCTGGGGCATCATCGATCAGGTCGAGGTGGAGGTGACGCCGCACTCGTTCCGGCTCGCTCCCAACCCGGCCTACGCCTACCCGAGCCTCGGCATCACGGCCGGCTACACCGGGCACCCCTTCGAGATCGCCGGCCGGCTCCGCTACTTCGTCGGCATCGACTCCGACGCGGGGATCGACGCGGGCGCGCTCCTCGTCGGCGTGCCGATGGCCATCCACCTCGGGCACTGGGGACGCATCGATACGGGCGTGTTCACGACCCTCGACTTCGAGAACAGCGTGACCGCGAGCCCCTCGGGCTTCTCGACCACGACTGGGGTGCGCGCCGGTCTCGTCAACTCCCAGGCGAGCCCCTACTACTACGAGCCCGGGATCCCCTTCTACTTCCTGTTCCAGCCCATCCCCGAGGTCTGGTTCGGCATTCATCACGGCATCGGCATCTACGACTTCAGCGACGCCAAGAACACGTTCACCCTGCCGCTCGGCGCGGAGGTCGGGTTCAGCGCCGCGAGCGACTACAACCCCACCGCCGATCTGGGGTTCAAGGTCGACCTGCCCTACTTCATCGTCCCCGGACAGTCGGACCCGATCAACGAGCAAGCCTATGAGCTCGGGGTCTGGTTCCGGTGGTACCACCACCTGTAAGCGGCCTTCAGCGAGGGAGCGGCAGCCTGCGCGCGACGATGCCGGGCGGCGTGCCCGACTGATCGTCCCACGCGATGACGACGAAGCCGCCCGCCGCCACCGCCGGATGCTTGGGCGCCTTCGCGCCCGTCCCCGCCGTCGCTTCGAAGTCGTCGTTCTGGGCGGTCACGTTGTTGGCGAGGAACCCGGACACCCGCCCGGCGAACCGCGCTCGAATCGTCGAGCCGCTCTGCCACGCGAGGACGTAGAAGTCGCCGTCGCTCGAGGCGGCGATCGAAGGCGAGCCCTGCTCTCCGTCCGGCGAGAGATGGACGGGCCCAGCGCGGTCCTCGTCGAGCGGCTTGTCCGAGGCATCGAAGCGCTGCAGGAAGACGTCGCCCGCGCTGCGGTAGACGACGGCGAAGCTCCCGTCCGGAGTCGCGGCGACGTCGGCCTCGTCTTGCGCGCCGGCGGTGTCGGCGTTGACGAGGATGGCGTCGCCGACCGCCAGGGACGCGTCCACTCGGCGCGCGAGCACGCCGTCCTCATCACCGCCGCCGGGGCCGGCGTACGTGACCACCCACCCCGCGCTCGACCCGGCCACCCGAGGGGCCGCCCCGTCGTCGCTGATCGTGATCGTCTCCGCTCCGAGGCTCGTCCCGTCGAAGGTCCGGCCGAAGATCTTCCCGTTCTGCTGCCAAACGATGAGGGCCTGGTCGGAGGGGCCGGTCGCGATGTCGATGTCGTCGACGGACGACGTCTGGTTGCTCACCGGGAGCGCCTTGAGCATGTCGGAGCAGCCCTTCGCGTTGAGGGTCAGCACCACCGCGTCGTTGCGCTGGGGGGCGAACTCGCTGGAGAGGTAGGCGAGCACCGCTCCGCTCCCTTGTCGCGCGAGGCTCGGCGAGAGCTGGTCGCGGATCGGGTGCTCGTCGAGGCCGCTACATCGGGGGTAGAGGCGGTGATACGTCGTGAGGACGTCGGGGTCGGTGACGGGCGAGAGATCCGACTGGAGCACGCGGAGCGCGACGTCCAACGTATCGGTGGAGTAGTTCCAAGCCAGCCGCAGGCCCCCGTCGAGCTGGCCCGACCCAGGCGCGAACACCATCGACACGCTGTTCTGCCCGACGCCCTTCGGGGCGCCGGTGCCGTCGTCGTCGACGAGGACCGGTCGCGTGGTGCAGTCGCTCTGGCAGATCGGATCCTCTGTCGTGCCGCCGCAGGTCGGATCGCCTCCGTTGTCGCAGAGCTCGGTGGACTGGAGCTCTCCGTCTCCGCAGCAGGCCTCTTCCACGAAGCGGACGACCTTGATGTCGACCTCGAGAGGATCCTGATCGACGACCTTCGCGGTGCAGCCCCGCGCCAGGACGCCGGAGGCGTCTGCCACCTCCACGTAGAACATCTGGCTGATGTCGCTCTGCTCGAGGGTGATCTCGCCGCACCAGCTCGCGCCGTCGCAGCCTTCCTGCGCGAGGCCGTACTGGACCGCCTCCTCGGGGAGCGTGCCCACGCTCCCGTCTGCGTTGCAGGCGCTGGCGTCGGCGGGGAACACGTAGAGGACCACGCTCGTCGCGTCGTCGAGCACGCCTTGAGGGACGCTCATCGACAGCGCGACGTCGCTCACGGGCGCGCGCTTGCAGGCCTGCATCGCCGTGACGCTGGCGCCGGCGCTCGCGGCGACGGCGAGGGCGCAGAGGGACATCGCGCTCGAAGCGCGGCGACGGGGTTTCTGCATGCGCCCGCAGTCTACCAAGCAACGCGCAGCCGAGAAGCGCGTTTGAGTCCCGGCCGTCAGCGCGGCGGGCCCGCGTCCGCCCCGGAGCCGGGGGCGCTGCTCGCGCTCGCCGTCGCGCTCGGCGTCCGACACGCGTCGATTTCGTTCTGGGCGACCTTGCTGGCGGGGGTGTTGGGGTGCCCCTGGATGACGCCCTGGAACTTGGGGATCGCCGCGTCACACCCGTTCTTCTGCTTGGCGAGGCGGCCCTCGGCGAGGAGCCCCTCCGCGTCTCCGCTCACTTCGTCCGCCGCCGCCGACGCTTGGGCCGCCACGGGAGGAGGCGCCCCCGCCGCGGTGGCCATCGCTTCCGTCCGTGCGTCGCCCGCGCGCGCCGCGCCGTCCTTCTCTTCCGAGCCGAAGCCCTTCGCACCCGGCGCGCCCGGCGGGCGGCCGGCCCGGGCTTCGAGCCGCCGGCTTCGTCGGCTGGGGGGCATCCGCCCGAGGGGCGGGGCGGCCTTGCTCGCTCACTTGGACGGGCGCCCCCGGCCGGCCCCGAAGGAGCAGGAGGCTCGACCCGATGACGAACAGGAACAGGGCCGCCATCGCGAGCTGGGGCCTCATCGCGTGACTGCCGGCCCACGCCGCCGCCCGCATGATCTTGCGGTGCCAAGGGGCGTGACGATGCACCGTCTTTTCGGCGGCGAGGATGCGCGACTCGAGCCCGCTCGGGGGCTCCTCCAAGGGAAGGGCGGCGGCCGCTCGCGCCGACTTGAGGCCGGCCCAGACGGGGCCACACCTCGGGCACCCCTCGACGTGACGCTTCAACGCCTCGAACGTGAGCTCATCGAGCTCGCCGTACAAGGCATCCATCACGTGTTGGTCGAACTTGTCGCAGTCCATCGAGCTACTTCAGGGATCGAGCGTAATCCTCGTACTCGAGCAGCGCACGCTGGAGCCGTTCGAGCGCGTAACGCATGCGGCTTTTCACCGTGTTCTCCGGTACGCCGATCATGCGAGCGATGTCTTTGAAGGGAATGTTGGCGACCTCGCGCAGCAGGAACACCTCACGTTGATCCTCCGGCAGCGCCTCCACCGCCGTTCGGATGTGGTCGCTCATCTGCCTGCCGATCGCGGCGCGGTCCACCGCCGCGGCGGGGTGAGCGTCGGCCAGTCGCTCCCCCAGCGCCGGTCCGTCGTCGTCCTGGCCCGGGGCGGGCTGGTCGAGCGAAGGATGCCTCCGGAGCTGGGCCTTTCTCATCTGATCGATGCAGAGGTTCCGCGCGATCGTGTAGACCCACGTGGAGAAGCGGGCGGAGTGACGGAACTCGGCGGCGCTCTGGACGACCCGGACGAAGACGTCCTGGGTCAAATCCTCGGCGAGGCTGTTGGAGCGGATGTTTCGCAGGATGAAGTTATAAACGGCCGTCTTGTGACGGCTGACGAGGATCGCGAACGCACCACGGTCGCCTCCTTGGTAACGGAGCATCAACGCTTCGTCGGTGACCTCCTCTCGCTCGGCCACGGTCAGTGCCCCCCGACCGCGCAGAGCGCTCGAGATGGGCGGAGGCGCCGCTCACGATGCCTCGAAGCTTCATGACGCACGCGCCCCGCCAAAGATCTACGCTCGTGCACGAGATCGACGGGCAGGACGCGGAGCGCGCGCAGACCAGGGCGCATCGGCCCGAGCAGCCTACTCGAATCCGGCGGCGCGGGTTACTTTCGCGCCTCCTTCTTGCTTCCGACTGCCCCGACCAGCGAAGCGTTGCAAGCCCGGTGGCCGCCCCATAGACTTACAGGTCACTGGAAGTACCCCCTCGCGCTCTGACGGGCGAGCTCCGAGCTCCGCCCGTCAGCACCCGCATACCCTCGCATCGTCTTGCTTCGAAGACTGAGGTAGGCCGTGAAAAGACTAGTTCAATGGGCGGGAGCACTGTCGTTGACGTTCGGTGTGGCCGCGATCGCCGTCGCGCAACAACCGAAAGGCCCCGGTCCAGCGACCTCGGCCGCGAAGTCGGCAGCCGCCTCCGCGTCGGCCGCGATCGCGACGGCGGTCGGTTCTTCCAAGGCGAGCGCCGCCCCCAAGGGGTCCGCGGCCCCGAAGGGATCGGCCACGGCCGTGAAGGGGTCGTCGAGCGCTCCGGCCACCGCCGCGCCTACCGGGTCCGCCGCCTTGACGAGCGCGGGGTCGACGACGGCGACCGCCGGCCCGGCGCCGACCTCCAACGCGCCGATGGATGGCCAAACCTACGCCGTGCGGCTCCGAGATCTCGAGCAGAAGATCGATGAGCTGAAGGAGCAGATCCGACGGAGCCACACGCGGCTCTCCCTGCTCAGCGACACGATCCTCTCCGGGGGCGGCTCCGGCTCCCGAGCGGTCGTGCGGTTCAAGAACGATCTCTCCGACGCGTTCCGCATCACGCGCGCCCTGTTCGTCCTCGACGGCGCCGTCCAATACAACAAGACGGACCAGTCGGGGGCCCTCAGCGACCAGCCCGAGATCCCCATCTTCAACGGATCGATCCCGCCCGGCGACCACACCCTCCAGACGCTGCTGAACCTCCAGGGCAACGGCTACGGGGTCTTCTCCTATCTGCGCGGGTACAAGTTCGAGGTTCGCTCCAGCCACTCCTTCAGCGCCGTCGAGGGCAAGACGGTCACGCTCGACGCGGTCGCCTACGAGAAAGGCAGCGTCACGACGCCCCTCGAGGACCGCCCTGCCGTTCGATACGTCGAGAAGGTCGTCAGCGGGCTCGCAGATCCCAACGCTCCCGCCGACGCGTCCAAGCAACCTGCCGCCGCCCAACCGGCGCCGTGAAGTCGACCCCCAGCGCCCCCGCAGAAGGCAGAGCCATGGGGCTCGGCTCGAGCGGGGCGCGACCCAGGAGACGCGTCATGCGCCCGTTCTCGTTCGTAGCGATCCTCGCAGGACTCTTCGTCCCGCTCGTCTCGGCGGAGGCCCTCGCCGTCGACTCCGACCAAGCCCTGACGCTGGCGCAGCAGCAGGTCACGGCGGTGTCGGGCGGCGTCGGATCGATCAAGCAAGCGGTCCAGCGGTCCCAAGCGTCGAGGACGCCGGAGCAGCAGATCGCCGACGCGACGCTCCTCATCGGGTCGAAGGACTACGACCGCGCCGCGACCGTCCTCAACCAGGTCATCGAGAAATACCCGAACCACCCCACGGCCTATCCGGACGCGCTCTCCCTGCTCGGCGAGGTCTACTTCCGCTCGAACCAGCTCTGGTCCGCTCGCCGCATCTTCCAGAAGATCACCTCCTCCGCGAGCGACACGCGGTTCAGCCCCTACCTGTCCCGGTCCCTCGCTCGCCTCGTCGACATCGCGATGCGAAAGCGCGACGAGGCCCTCCTCACCGAGGTGATCGCCTCGATCGATCAGGCCCCTGCCTCCGCCACCACGCTCCTCGCCTACGCGCGCGGCAAGGCGCTCCTCGCCAAGAAGGACTACGCGGGGGCGAAGACGGCCCTCGGCACCGTCGACGACAAGAGCGAGTACGCCCACCAGGCCAAGTTCCTCATGGGCCTCATCTCCGTCAAAGAGTCGACGCCCGCTCCCGTGAAGGTGGAGGAAGGGGACGAGCCGCCCCCGGTGCCGAAGGAGCGCTACGCGCCGGCCGTCGATCTCTTCACCAAGGTGACGCAGCTCCAGCC
>JBGAID010000034.1:0-104402 GCA_044225865.1 Polyangiaceae bacterium
CTCGCGGTCGGGGTGGCGGCGCTGCCCGGGCTCTTCGTGACGAAGGCGTACGCGCCGACGGCGAGGGCGACCAGGCCGCCCGCCACCGCCACCGTCTTCCAAGGCGAGCCGCGGCGCGGGGCAGGGTTCCAGACGTGCTCGGACTCGGACCGCTTGGCGCTCGGAGGCGCTTGCGACGATGGAGGGGCGGGCGGGTTGCTCACCGGGCTCTCGAGCTTGCCCTCCGTCGTCTCCTCACGGAACGGAGACGGGAGGCTGGGCAGCGGGGGCCGCGCCGAGGCGGGAGGCGGGCGGTGGCTCGAGGGCGGCTCCGCTTCGACCTTCGGCGCAGGAGGGAGCGGTCGCTCCCCTTCGATCACGTCCGTGTGGGAAGGCAGGGCGCGCCGCAGGGCGTGATCGATCTCGGCGTCGGAGTCGCGGGCGAGCTCGATGACGCCGTCTCCCGTCGAGATCTCCTGGATGTCGTCGAAGGCGATGACCGGCTGGGGGAGGGGCGCGGGCGCCCCTCCCGCGATGCGCGTCATCACATCGGAGGTGTCGGGGTCGGCGATCGGCGCGGGCGCGAGCGAGGGATCCTTCCGGGTGACCTGGGTCGGCTCGTCCTGTCGAGGCCGCTCGCGGCGGCTTCCAAGGGGCGGGACGAATGCGGCGCGTGCCCGACTCGTCGATGTCGGAGGACTCCTCCTCGGCGATGCCGCGCGGCAAGAGGAGCTCGAGGGCGGCGAGCAGCTCGCGCATCGACTGATAGCGCTCCTCCGGCTTCTTCTTGAGGGCGCGCCCCACGATCACGTCGACCGAGCGCGGAAGATCCGGCCGGATGCGCGAAGGCAAGGTGAAGGCGTGGCGGGTCACCGCGAGCCCGACGTCCAGCGCCGTCCGCCCCGAGAAGGGCAGCATCCCGGTGAGGCACTCGTAGAGCACGACCCCGAGCGACCAGACGTCGCTCCGGGCGTCGGAGTCCTTCGCCGAGCGGTACGACTCGGGCGACATGTAGAGCGGCGAGCCGAACACGCTCTGGGTGACGGTGAGCCTCTCCTCTCCTTCGCGCGGGGTGATGCCGGCGAGGCCGAAGTCGAGCACCTTCAGGACGACCCCCGCCGGTGTGTCGGCGAGGAACAAGTGCGACGGCTTCAGATCGCGGTGGATGATCCCGGCCGCGTGCGCCTCCACCATCGCGTCACGCCTGCGCCAGGTAGCCCGCCGTCTCCTCCACCCCGAGGGGCCGCCGTTGGTCCAGCTCCGCGGCGAGCGTCCGCCCCTTGAGCAGCTCCGTCACGATGAAGGGGCGGTGCTCTTCCGTGACCCCGCAGTCCACCACCCGCACCGCGTGCTTGCTGCGCAGGGTGGAGGCGATGCGCGCCTCTCGCTCGAAGCGCAGCACCGCCTCCGGATCGCTGGCGAGCCCCTCACGCAGCATCTTCACCGCGACCCGGTCGCCGGTCGCGAGGTCGATCGCCTCGGGGGATCGGCGGCGTCGCCGCGGGCGATCGTGGCGACGATGTCGGGCTTGCCCTGAAGGGTCGAGCGACGCGCGCGCGCATCCTGAGGGGCCGGGGCGCGCTACTATTTTCGTAGCACCGACGCGCCGAGCCCGTCCCCGACCCCGCCCCGCGCGTCGAGCGGCTCGCCCGGCGCGTCGTCCCCCGACGCGGTCGCGCCCGCACGATCCTCGGCGAGCGCGTCTCGAAGCCATTTGACGAAGAGGGTCGCGATGCCCATCACCGCGAAGAGGGTCGCGACCGCGAAGGCCCCCTGGAAATGGTACTCCCCGTAGAGGATCTCGATGTAGAGCGGCAACGTGTTCGTCTCGCCGCGGATGTGCCCCGACACGACCGACACGGCCCCGAACTCGCCGAGCGCGCGCGCGGTCGCGAGGACGACGCCATACAGGAGCGCGTAGCGCGCGGAGGGGAGCGAGACCTTGCGGAACATGCGCCACGGCGAGGCCCCGAGCACGAGCGCGGCCTCCTCTTCCTCCGTCCCCTTGGACTGCCAGAACGGGATGAGCTCGCGCGCGACGAAGGGGGAGGTGACGAACGTCGTGGCGAGGACGATCCCGGGCAAGGAGAAGATGACCTCGAGGCCGAGCGAGTCGAGCAAGGGTCCAAGCAGCCCGCGGGTGCCGAAGAGGAGTACGAAGACCATGCCCGAGACCACCGGCGAGACCGCGAACGGCAGATCGATGAGGGTGATGAGCGCGCCCTTGCCTCGGAACTCGAAGCGCCCGATCGCCCACGCCGCCGCCACTCCGAAGACGACGTTGAGAGGGATCGCGAGGGCGACGGTGGTGAGGGACAGGGTGATCGCGTTCGTCGTCTCCGGGTCGGAGAGGGCGGCCACGAACGGGCCCCATCCCTCCCGGAAGGCCTCCACGAACACGACGGCGAGGGGCGCGACCACGAAGACGCCGATGAAGCCGACCGCGAGCGCGATCAAGACGCCGGCCGCCCACGAAGGGTCGCGGGCGGCGCGCCGCGAGCGCTCGTTCCCCGGCCCTCTCCCCGGCGCGCCGCCCGCCACTAGCTCGCTCCCCGAGAGCGGCCGAGGCGGACCTGGAGCCGGTTGATGAGGAGCAGGAGGGAGAAGCTCACCAAGAGGAGCACCGACGCGAGCGCGGTCGCCCCCGCGTAGTCGAACTGCTCGAGCTTGGTCATGATGAGCAGGGGGGTGATCTCGGTCTTCATCGGCTGATTGCCGGCGATGAAGACGACGGAGCCGTATTCCCCGAGGCCGCGCGCGAACGCGAGGGCGAACCCGGTCGTGAGGGCGGGCCCGAGGGCGGGCAGGACCACGCGCCGGAACGCGAGCCATCGGCTCGCGCCGAGCATCGCCGCAGCTTCTTCCATCTCCGGATCGAGATCTTCGAGGACGGGCTGGACGGTGCGCACCACGAACGGCAACCCCACGAACACGAGCGCGGCCACGATCCCGAGCGGCGCGAACGCGACCTTCACCCCGAGCTTCGCGAGGGGCGCCCCGAACCAGCCGTTCTTCGCGTAGAGCGCGGTCAGCGCGAGCCCTCCCACCGCCGTCGGCAGCGCGAAGGGCAAGTCCACGAGGGCGTCGAGCAAGCGCCGCCCCGGGAACCGATAGCGAACGAGGACCCACGCCACCACCACCCCGAAGACGGAGTTGACGCACGCGGCCGCGAACGAGGTGCCGAACGTGAGCCGATACGAGGCGATCGCCCGCGGCGACGTGATGGCGCGGACGAACGCGGCGCGATCGAGCTCCCCCGCCTTGAGCGGGATCATCGAGAGCGGGATCAGCACGAGCAGGCTCAAGAACGTGAGGGTGATCCCCATCGAGAGCCCGAGGCCGGGCAGCGTGCGCTTCGACCCGCGAGCGCTCATTGGGGTTGGTAGAGCCGATCGAAGGCGGCCCCGTCCGCGAAGTGGGCGGCATGGGTCTTTTCCCAACCGCCGAAGACGTCGTCGATCGTGTAGGTCTCGATGGCGGCGAACGTCCGCACCGCGCGGGCCGACTCGAGGCGCGGCCGGAAGTAGCTCCGGGCGATGATGGCCTGCCCTTCGTCCGTGTAGAGGTGCTCGAGGTAGGCCGTCGCGAGCTCGCGCGAGGCGTGCTTGTCCACCATCCGGTCGACGAGAGCCACTGGTGGCTCCGCGAGGATGCTGGACGGCGGCGTTACCACCTCGACCTCCCCTCCCCCGAGCTTCTCCGCCGCGAGGAGGGCTTCGTTCTCCCACGCGAGGAGCACGTCTCCGATCTTCCGCTCCACGAAGGTCGTGGTCGCGCCCCGCGCCCCCGAGTCGAGGACGGGCACCTGGGAGAACAGCTTCTTTACGAACGCCTCCGCGGACGCCTCCGACCCGTCGCTCTTCCGGAGCTGCGACCCCCACGCCGCGAGGTAGTTCCAGCGCGCGCCCCCCGAGGTCTTTGGGTTCGGGGTGATGATCTCGATGCCGTCCTTCGCGAGATCGTCCCAGTCGGAGATCTGCTTCGGGTTCCCCTTCCGTACCAAGAACACGATCGTCGACGTGTACGGAGAGCTCTTGTTGGGGAGGCGCTCTTGCCAATCCTTCTTGATGAGCCCCGCCTTCGCGATCTCGTCGATGTCATAGCCGAGGGCGAGGGTGACGATGTCCGCTTCGAGCCCGTCGATCACGGCGCGCGCCTGCTTGCCCGAGCCGCCGTGCGACTGTTTGATGCTGGGCTTGATCGACCGCTTGTCCTTCTGCGAATCGATGAACGAGGCGTTCAGCTCGACGTAGAGCTCGCGCGTCGGGTCGTACGAGACGTTGAGCAGGCTGTTCGGAGAGCGCCGCTTCGCGCAGCCGGAGGCCGCCCCCAGAGCGGCCCCCATCGCCGCCGCGAGCAAGTCCCGCCGAGGAAAGCCATGCATCCGTGGAATGTTGTCCAATATAACGGACAGTTCAACTGCAAACTTCGCCCGGCCTGACGTCGCGGATCGAAACTCGGCCATCAGGCGGCCGTATCCCCATGAGCGCCGTGCAGTTGTTCGACTCTCTTGGTGTCGTCTCGATTTCGTGGGAGACCGTCGTCGTGACGGCGGCCCGCGACGAGAGCGATCCCGCGGACGATGCCATGAGCCGGTACGCCGACGGTGATGACGCTGCGTTCGCGGTCGTCCATCGCGCCATCTCCGAGCGGCTCCGCGCCTTCCTCACCCGCATGGGTCGCTCCCCTGCCCTCGCCGACGACTTGCTCCAAGAGACCTTCCTGCGGATCCATCGCGCCCGCGGCTCGTTCGAGCCGGGGGGGCGCGTCCTGCCCTGGTGCTACGCGATCGCGCGGAACGTCTACATCGATCACGTCCGGCAGCGCGCCGTCCGCAAGGAGCGACCGATGTCGAGCGAGACGGAGGAGCAGGAGCTCGACGCACCCGCCGGTCCCGAGACGGACGGCGAGCAGGTCTCCATCGCCGCCGACCTCGCGCGCGCCGTCGAGCAGACCCTCGCCAAGCTCCCTCCCAACCAGCGCGAGGCCTTCGTCCTCCTCCGCTACGAAGGCATGTCCGTCGCCGACGCGGCCGCCATCCTCGGCGCGACCGAGGGCGCGGTGAAGCTCCGCGCCTTCCACGCGTATGAAGCCCTGCGCGCCGCCCTCGGCGACGTCGCGCCGAAGAAGCGAGGCGCCGCGTGAAGGAGCTCGATCTCGACGCCCTGCGCTCCATCCCCGACCCGCTCGGAGCGACGCCGCGCGCCCCCAAGCTCGCCGCCGTCTCCGGGGAAGCACCCCGCCCCGCGGCCGGGCCCACCCGCAGCGTCCTCCGCAGGCGCCGTACCCTCGTCGTCGCCCTCGGGCTCGCGTGGCTCTTCGCCATCCAGCTCGTCATCGGCATCCGCGGGGACGTGCCGTTCGCGCTCATGTTCCTCCACGTCGCCGTCCCGTCGCTGCTCGGAGCGGGCGCCCTCTGGCTCGCCCTCGATCCCGGGCGGGCCGGCGTCGGCCCCACCATCCGCTCCACATCCATCTTCGCCGTCGTCGCCTCCGTCGTGTTCGCGGCCTCGATGCTCCTCGGTCCGATCGTCCTCGGCGACGCCGGCGTCGTGCAGGGCGAGGACTCGTCCAACTTCTTCGAGAAGGCGTTCTTGTGCGGGGACTTCATCCTCGCCCTCGCCGTCGTCCCTCTCATCGGCCTCGCCTGGGTGCAGCGAAGGACGGCGCCCTCCTCCGCCGGCATCAAGAGCGCGCTCTTCGGCGTCGCGGCCGGCTTCACCGCGGGCGGCCTCCAGGCGCTGCACTGCGCCCACTCGGACGCGCCCCACGTCGTGCTCGGCCACGGGTGGCCCGTCCTCGTGATGGGCCTCGTCGCGTGGATCGCGTTTCGGAAGACGGTCCGGGCCTGACCCCTCCCTGAGCGAGCGGAGCGAGGGATTGGGGAGGGGACGGCCGCGCGCAGGCGCGGAGCGCCGAGCACGGACGGGGGTGGGCACCGCACGCTACGAAAACAGTAGCATCACCCGCGCTCAGGCGGGCTCGAGCAGGACGTAGACCTCCGGGATCCCGCAGAGGCTGCTCATCGTCATCGCGGTGACGAGATCGCGGACGGTCGCTTCGTCCCGGAAGCGCACGTGGACGAGGACGGGACGGCGCATGGGCGCGTTGGGGTCGTCGCGCATCGAGTCGCAAAGATCGTTGCCGGGGACGCGGTCGAGGGTGACGTGCTTGCCTTGCTTCGTCCGGTCGGCGGTGAGCTCGAGCTGATGGACGGAGTCGCGGTCGGAGGGCATCACCCGGAGGGCGGTGAGACCGGCCGCGCGAGCGGTGTTGGCGATCGCGCGGAGCGCCGCCATCGAGACTTCGGGATCGATGTTCACGAACAGGTCGACCGAGGGCGAGAGCTTCGAAGCGAGCTTCGGGATCGACTCTGCGGGCAAGCGCGCCGCCGCGTCTCGGGTCGCCTCCACGAGCTCGGGCTCGCCGTCGCCCTCGATTCGAATCGCCGCGAGGTCGACGCGCACGACGAGCTTGGGCCGCGGCTGGGCTGCGCTGGAGGCGGCGGTCGTCCCCATCTCGGGCGGGTCATGCCGGCGCGTCTTCTCCGCGCCGCCGTCGCACCCGAGGAGCGCGCTCGAAGCGCCAGCGAGGAAGAAGAGCGCCCCCCGCTTCAAGCGGTGCCGCGCCCGCGGACGTAGCTCGAGAAGTCGCGCGCGAGATCGCTCGGCGACTGGGTGGGGCGACCGAGATCTTTGCGGGAGCCCTTCTTCACGCGGATCTCGAGCAGGGAGGGCCCCTCCACCTCGAAGAGATCGGAGAGGGCACCCTCGAGCTCTGCCTCCGTGGCCGCGCGCGCGACGCGCTTGTAGCCGCACGCCTTCGCGATCGCGAGCAGGTCGACCCCGAAGCCGACGGTGGGCTGCCCGCCGACGCTGTCGTGGGCGCCGTTGTTGAGGACGACGTGGACGTAGCGCTTCGGCCCGAGCTGGCCGATCGTCGCGAGCCCGCCCATGTGCATGAGGACGGCGCCGTCCCCATCGAGGCACATCACGCGCCGCTCCGGCTGCGAGAGCGCCACCCCGAGGGCGATCTGCGAGGCGTGCCCCATCCCGCCCACGGTGAGGAAGTCGGACGCGTGGGGCTCCCTCCGCTTCTCGCGGATCTCGAACAGCTCGCGCGAAGGCATCCCCGTCGTCGAGACGACGCACACCCCCGAAGGCAAGCGCCCCGCGACCAGCTCGATCGCCCGCTCGCGCGTCATCGGGTAAGGGTTCTCGTCCTTGCGCTTGAGGGCGTAGGCCTCGAACGTCCCCTTGTGCACGACGAGGGCGTGGGGCGCCGATCGCTCGCGCGCGGACGCGACGGCGGCCCGCGTCGTCTCGATCGCCCCCTCGAGATCCAATGGCAGCTCGCTCGAGGCGACCCCGATCGCGGCCAACGTCTCCTTCGTCACCCGCCCCATCTGGACGTGCTGCGGCTCGTCGTGCTCTCCCGGCCGCCCGCGCCACCCGATCATCAGCAGCATCGGGATCCCGTACACGGCCGGGTCGGCGAGCGACGTCAGCGGGTTCACCGCGTTGCCCAGCCCCGAGTTCTGCATGTACACGAGGCCGAGCTCTTGCGTCGCCAGCGTGTGCCCCATCGCCAGCGCGATCGCCCCGCCCTCGTTCGCGGTGATGACGTGCCGCTCCGAAGGAGCGCAGTCCGTCACGATCGCGCAGAAGTCCTTGAGCAACGAGTCTGGCACGCCCGCGAAGAACGTGACGTTGAGGCTCGCGAGCGAATCGAAGTACGCCTTGGGAGAGAGCACGCCCTGCCGGTAGCCGAACTCCCGCCCCGCGAGAAGCGACCCGCGATGCCCACCCCCGTCTCGCGCTCCGCGCTCGCCGTCCCCTCCCAAGCTCGTCGCTCCGCGACTCGCGGGAGGGGACCGGGCGCGGTCAAAGCGGGGCGACGAGGGGGATGTAGAGCTCGACGTTGCGGTCGGTGACCTCGCCGGAGCCGTCCTTCGACCAGCCGGAGGTGAAGTCCATCACCGCGAGGTGGCGCCCCTCTTCCGCGACCGGGTCGTTCTCGGTCTGGTAGTCGAGGGAGGTGAGGCGGATGGAGATGTTGCCGTTGTCGAGATCCCACACCTCCACGACGCGCATCTGGTGGGGGAAGTCGGCGAGGGCGGAGGTCTCGACCTCCCAGTAGGGCGTGCCTTCACCGGTGGGGATCACGGGCGAGACCCGGTGATGATGGGTGTGCCCGGCCAGGTGCATGATCACGTTCGGGTAGGAAGAGAGGAGGGCGTGCAGGTCGTCGCCGAGGAACGCGTCGTCCTGGGCGACGCCGCCGAAGCCGCCTCCGTCGGTGAGCTGGGCGGCGATGTGATGGGACGTGACGATGACGTACTTGCCGTCGGTGACGGCCTGCTCGAGGGCAGGGACGAGGAAGTCGTCGACCTCGGATTGGTGGATGAGGCCGTCGGCGCTCCCGGTCGGGGCGGTCGTATCCATCACGATGAACCTGACCGCGTCGCTCGCATCGAAGGTGTAGAAGGCGCGGCCGCCCGAGACGATGCTCTGGGGGATGCCGTGCCCGTCACCGCTCGCGAGCACCTTCGCGAGCAGCTCCGCGCCGGTGAGGGGGGCGCGCGCGTCGTCCTCGACGACGGGCTCTTGGAAGACGGGCCCTCCCGGCTGCGACCAGTCGCGCGTGCCCACCGATGCGTACGTCGCGAGGTAATCGGCCTCCTTCGGGATCGGGGGGAAGTTGCCCTGATTGAGGACGTCGTGGTTGCCGTTGACCCAGCGGAACGGGACGTGGAGGCCCTCCGCGATGAACGGGTCCTTCGGGTCGTTGTTGGGACCGGGGACGGGATCGTCGTCGGCGCCGGAGTCGCAGCTGACCTCGGGAGCGCCGGTGAGGATCGAGAGGACCCAATCGACCTCGTTCGACTGAGCATTGTCGGCGTTGTCCCCGCCGAGCACGACGAGATCGAGCGGGGTGTCCTCGTTCACCCGGTTGATGGTGCGGACGGCGGCGTTGAGGATGCGGCACTCGTGGCCCTCTTGCGGGCGAAACGCGGCGTCGGTCGGCCCGAGGGGCACGTCGACGTTCACGACCCGCGCGGGAGACTCGTCATCGGCGAGCTGGATGTCCGAGAGGTGGACGAACCGCGTGAGGAGCTTCGCGTTCGCGCCGGGCGGGGGCGCCGCCGAGCCGTCGAGGGTGCGCGTCTGGACGGGCTCGCCGGGCGCGTCTTGGATGTCGCCGTATCCTTGCTCGAGCAGGGTCGCGACGTTGTCGGGGCTGCGCGGGTCGATGTTCGGAGAGGTCTCCGGCGTCGTCACCGTCGCGATGCGGACCTCGGTGGTGAGGGGCGCCTTCGAGAGCGCCGGCAGCGGCTCGGGCGGGCCGAAGCCGCCGGTGCCGCCGCCGCCATCGGTGGACTCGCTGGAGTCACCGCACGCGACACCGAAGAAACAAAGCGCAGCCAGGCTCGGAAAGACGAGTCGACGAAGCATCGGGCGATTGTAGCAGCAGCGAACGGAGGGTCGTCGCGAATGAACCGCGACTCGGCGGCAACAGATTGGCCGAGACCGATGGTTGGACCTCGAACGATTCGAACCGTGCCTTCTGCCGCCCTCGTCGCCGCGCTCGCGCTGGCCGGGTGCGCAAAGCCGACGCCGGCGGCGGCCCCGGCCGGAGATGCCGCGGGAGCGCGGATGCTCGCGCGCTGCGAGCGCTCGGTCGATCACGACGTCACGTCCTGGAGCTGCGACGGCCTGACCGCCGTCGACGCGGTCGTGCTCCACGCGACCGAGAAGGACATCGCGTCCGCGTTCGAGGGGTTCGCGGCGACGTTCGGCGCGGAGGCGGCGCGAAGGGTCGACAGCGTCTATCACAAGGGCAACGCTCGGCACGCCACCATGCGCATCGAGGGGCAGGGACCGGAAGGGAGCCGCGTCGAAGCGCAGATGGTCGCGGTCCAGATCGGCGACGGGGTCCACCTCGTCACCTGCTCGAGCAAGCCCCGCCCCTTCGCCGCCCGCGAGGCCCCCGCCTGCGCGCCCGTGGTCGAGCATCTGGTCGGGCGGGCCGCGTCCGGGAGCAGAGATTCTGCTCCGACGCAGACGAACGGTGGCGGCCGGGCCGGACTCGATTAACGTGTCGGGCCCCCATGCCTTGGCCGGAGCACGTCTTTCGCGAATACGACGTTCGCGGCATCGCTGAACGAGACCTCACGGATCCTTTCGTGCGTGCGCTCGGACGCGCGTTCGTGGAGGCGATCGTCGACGACGACCCGTCGCGGCGAGCGCCCGCCATCGCGCTCTGCCGGGACGGTCGCGTCTCGAGCCCGCGGATCCACGAGGCCCTCTCCTCCTCTCTCGTGGAGGCAGGCGCGAACGTCCTCGACGTCGGCGTCGGGCCGACGCCGCTGCTCTACTTCGCCGCCCATCACCTCGAGACCGACGCCGCCGTCCAGATCACCGGGAGCCACAACCCGAAGGACGACAACGGCTTCAAGATGATGAAGAAGCGGGCGTCGTTCTTCGGCAAAGACATCATCGATCTCGGCGCGCGCATGCGGCGCGGTCCGAGCCGCGCCGCGAGCGCGGGGACGCGCGCCACCCACGATCTCTCGGAGGCCTACGTGCGCTCGGTGCACGAGCGCGCGCGCACCGTCGCGGGGCCCAAGCTCCGGGTCGTGGTCGACGCCGGCAACGGCGCGGCCGGGCCCCTCGGCGTGCGCACCCTGAAGGCCCTCGGCTTCGAGGTCGACGCCCTCCACTGCGACATCGACGGCCGTTTCCCCAACCACCACCCCGACCCGACCGTGCTCGAGAACCTCGCCGACCTGCGGGAGCGGGTCGTCTCGACGGGGGCGCCCCTCGGGGTCGCGTGGGACGGCGACGGCGATCGGATCGGCGCCGTCGACGAGAAGGGCAACGTGATCTGGGGGGACAAGCTCATGATCCTCTTCTCCCGAGCGCTCCTCGCCGAGACGCCAGGGGCGACGATCCTCGGCGAGGTGAAGTGCTCCCAGACGCTCTTCGACGACATCACCGCGAGGGGCGGACGGGCGCTCTATTGCAAGACGGGCCACTCCCTCATCAAGACGCGCATGAAGGCGGAGGGGGCCCTCCTCGCGGGCGAGATGAGCGGGCACCTCTTCTTCGCGGATCGCTACTTCGGCTATGACGACGCGATCTACGCGACCGTGCGCCTGCTCGAGATCGTCGCCCAGGCGGCGGCGCGCGGGGCGCCGCTCTCGTCGTTGCTCGCGGATCTCCCGCAGACCTACGCGACCCCGGAGATCCGGGTGGCGTGCCCCGACGCCGAGAAGTTCCGGGTGGTGGAGCGCGTGACGGAGGTGTTCCGCGCCACCCACTCCATCCTCGATCTCGACGGGGCGCGGGTCGATTTCGGAGACGGCGCGTGGGGGCTCTGCCGCGCCTCGAACACCCAGCCCGTCCTCGTCCTTCGCTTCGAAGCCCGATCCGAAGAGCGCCTCGCCGCCATCTCGCGGGAGCTGACGGACGCGGTCGAGCGGGCCCGCCGCGAGATCGCCCCGCACGCGGATCGCGAGAGCGCCCACCCGTGAGCGCCCAAGAGGTCTGGACGATCCGGCGCGTCCTCACGTGGGCTGCCGACGACCTGCGCGCGCGCGGCAGCGACACCCCGCGCCTCGACGTCGAGCTCCTCCTCGCCGAGACCCTCGGCAGCACCCGCATCGCCGTCCTCACCGATCCCGAGCGCCCTCTCACGAAGGAGGAGCTCGCCCGCTACCGCGAGCTCCACAAGCGCCGCCGCGCCGGTGAGCCGGTCGCCTATCTGTTGGGTGCGCGCGAGTTCTACGGCCGATCCTTCCGGGTCGACAAACGCGTGCTCGTCCCGCGGCCGGACACGGAGACGCTCGTCGACGTCGCCCTCGAGCGCACCTCTCACCTCTCCCTCGACGCGCGCGCGCTCGATCTCTGCACCGGCTCCGGGTGCGTCGCGATCACCCTCGCGTGCGAGCGGCCCATGTGGATCGTGCTCGGCACGGACCTCTCGGAGGAGGCCCTCGAGGTCGCGCGGGACAACGCGAGCCGCCTCGGCGCGGCGCCGCGCGTCTATTTCCAGAGCGCGGATCTCTTCACCGGCATCAAGACGGAGCCGGGACGCGCCTTCGATCTCGTCACCGCCAATCCGCCCTACATCGCCGAGCACGAGAAGACGGAGCTCGCCCGCACGATCGTCGACTTCGAGCCCCACCTCGCCCTCTTCGGCGGCGCGGACGGCCTCGATATCGTCCGCCGCATCATCGGCGCCGCCCCCGAGCACCTCGAGCCGGGGGGGGTCCTCGCGATGGAGATCGGCGCCGGTCAATCCACGGAGACGGCGCGGCTCTTCGAGGCGGGCGGCTTCACCGAGGTCGAGATCCGAAAGGACTATGGCGGCATCGAGCGCGTCGTGAGCGGGCGCGCCCACCCTTGAATTGGGCGCGCCCCGTTCTGTTATCTTCTCAAGATGCGCCCTTTGCTTGCTCTGTTCGGGGTCTCGTGCGTCGCCGCCGTCATCGCCTCGAGCTGCGCCGCCGGCGACGCCAGTGACGATCCGCAGGATTGCCCGATCGGGAGCGAGACGTGCGCCTGCACCCAGGGCGGCAGCTGCGACGCTCCTTTGGTCTGCCTCTCCAACCTGTGCGTGAACCCGAGCACCGGCGGCTCGAACGCGGGCGGAGAGAACGCTGGCGGACAGGGCTCCGGGGCATTCAACGCCGGTGGCGGGGGCGGCGGGAGCATGTGCGCGAACGGCGGCTGCAAGGCGGTCGACGTCCTCTTCGCGCTCGACGGGTCCGGCTCGATGACCCAGGAGATCAGCGCCCTCTCCGCCACCCAATCGTTCCAAGCGGTCACGGCCGCGCTCGCCGGACTGAACTGCGGCGACATCGATTATCGAATCGGGGTCGTGGACGACAACACCCCCGTCTTCAAGGTCCCGGCCGGATGGAGCGGCGGCAGCCCCTGGTTCGACTCGCTCTCCATGAGCGACGACGAGATCGCCCAGGCCTTCGCGGGCGCGGCGAGCGTCGTCGCCGCCGGCTCCGGCACCGAAGCGGGCTGCGAGCACGTCCTCACCAACTCGGAGGAGCTGCTCACCAACGACACCTCCGGGTTCGTCCGCCCGGAGGCCCTCCTCGTCCTCGTGCTCGTCACCGACGTCGACGACTACGGCGCATACGACAACGAGAACGGGAACACCTGCGGATTCGGGTGCACCGTCACCGGCCCGACGCCGGACCAAGTCAACGCCAGCCTCGTGGCCCTCAAAGGCAATGATCCGAAGGGCGTGGCCGCGATCGTCGTGGCCGGCGATCCGAACATCGCGGGAGGAAACAACTTCTGCGATCAACCCGCCACGTGCGGCTGTATGGACGTCGGCGGCCTCGTCGACTGTGATGTCTATCACGCCACCAAGCTCTGGCAGTTCGCGGGCCTCCAAACTGGACAGAACGGCTTCACCGAAAATCTGTGCGGCGGGCCGCAGACCGTTCCCGACGCCGTCCAAACCGCCCTCGGCTCGAACATCGATCTGGCGTGTCAGCAGTTCGAGCCGCCCCACTGAAGCATCAGAACGAATCGCCGAGCAGCTTGAGCTCCTGACCCTCGTAGCTGCTCCAAGGAGGGACGACCTCGTCGGCGTCCGGGTCCGCGGCGCCGGGGAAAGTGAGGGCGACCGCCTTTTCCCAGAGGGGGGCGGGAGGCGGCGTACCGATGGGCCGATACGAGCCCACCGTGGCGACCAGCAGCGAATGGAGCTTCTTGCTTCGCTGGGGGTGGGCGAGCAGTAGCCGCACGAGCGACGCCCGCGCCTGCATGAGCTCCGGCGCCGAAGCTACGGCTCTCGTCAATTTGGAGAGGGCCACGTCGGGGTCGCCCTGGAGCCGCTCGCGCTCTCCTTCGAGGGCGAGCTCAGCGGCGCGGACCCGCGCCTTCGGCAGCAACAGGAACCTGTCGACGTCCTCCCAGAGCTCGTTCGGGCGCTGCGATTGGGTCCGGTTGCCTAGAAAATAAGCGAGATGCACGACAATGACGCTCGACGCTTTGGCGTCGAACGCCTCCAGCACTCGATACTTCGGACAGACCCCGCTAAACTCGGCCGACGACG
Source organism: Polyangiaceae bacterium (assembly GCA_044225865.1). Taxonomy (GTDB): domain Bacteria; phylum Myxococcota_A; class Polyangia; order Polyangiales; family Polyangiaceae; genus Xiheicaenibacterium. Next base: position 14,065 of record JBGAID010000034.1, read on the forward strand.
CGTTCGACTCGGCGACGCGCACCCAACCGGTCGAAGTCTCGATCTCGATGGAGCCGCAAGCATTGTCGCTCTGGACATGGCGCAGCTTGCGCTTCGCTGGCAACGTCAGCTTCTTGGTTTTTCGAATCCGGTGCTCGAGGTCCTTGGCGTCCGCTTCCTTGGAGTATCCCGTGAAATAGTCGCCACCGGCTGGCTTCCAGGGCCGGCGGTCGGCCGACTCCCAAACCTGTCCTAGGCGAGCGACCTCGTTCCCATTCTTTGCGAACGCGACGAAGGCATCCTCACGCTCGTCGAAGCCCTCGCGAAAGAACACCGCGGTCCCTTCGCCGTCGACCCCGAGGAAGCGCTCCCGGACGTCGGTGCTGGTCGGGCATGCCACCGCCCCTGCCGCGCCGAAGAAGGTCAGCGCGCCGAGGCAGATCCCCACGCTGGTGACGCTCGCCATGGGATCCCTTACGACATGGCCCTCCTATCTCACAATTTTCGAACACACGCTCCGCGCAGCCCCGAGAAGCCGGACCGCGTTCGGGTGGATGATGTCGCGGGAGCTTGCTGTCGAGGTGGGGCCGAAAGCGGTTCGGTGCTCCAGGGAGACAGAGCAGGCACCCGGCGCTATTGCATGGGGATGTCGAACGTCGATCTCTCCCGTGGGTGCGAGCACGTGGCCCAAACGTCCATTCGCGACGTGACGCGGCCCGCGAAGGGCTGCGAAGACTGCCTGAAGATCGGCGGTCGATGGGTCCATCTCCGCGAGTGCCTCACGTGCGGACACGTCGGCTGCTGCGACAGTTCGCCGAACAAGCACGCGACTGGCCATTACCACGCCACTCAGCATCCCATCGTGTCCTCCGCCGAGCCCGAAGAGGATTGGTGCTGGTGCTACGTGCACGAGCGGTTTCTTGGATGAGCTCGACGAGGTTCGGCTCACCGTCGAGATCACGCCCACAAGATCCGGGCGTCCCGGGCCGGTCAATCGCCCCCCGCCGGGATCCCGAGCTCCTTGCCGGCGTTCCGCGAGGGCGGCAGGGGCCCGAGCGCCTTGCAGTCATAAAGCAGCTCGTCCCATAGCGACGGCCGCCGCGTGCCGCCTTCGTGGACATAGTGTTGCACCCTCTCGAGGCGCCCCTCGTTCCAGACGATCTCGGCGGAGGTGGCGAGCGCGCCCTTCTCTTCGCTCCAGGTCCGGATGGGGCGGCCGAGGTCGTCCACGTCGACCGCGGACCGACCCACGATGCGCCATTCGACCCGTCCAATCGAGCGGGTGGGAGCCACGCCGTCCGACGGCTCGGGGACGTCGCTCACCCATCGATAGGAGGTGACGCCGGCATTCGATTCGAAGCGGTCGAGGGCCGGTCCGTCGTATTGGAGGCGGGCGATGTCGTAAGCCTTCTTTCCTCGAAGGAAGACGATCCTCTCCACGCAGCCTACGACTCCATCGTCGACGAGCTGCACCGGTAAGCGGCACCCCGTCTTTCGACCATAGACGAAGCGCCGCACGTTGCGCTCGCTCCCATCCGGCCAGTGCTCGCGCATCGCGCAGGGCCAGTCTTTGGGAGGAGCCGTGTCGAAGGCGCCTGTCGCGACCCGGGTCGGCAAGCGGTCGAGCGAGTCGCGCGGGGGGATTCCGGTCTTGGGGGCCGCCGTCGCCGAGGACGTCGGCGCGGAGGGCGGGACGAGCACGGACGCGCTCGGGGCGGGGGCGTCCGGCGCGGTCGTGGCCACGGCGACGCTCGTATCCGCGGTGGCAGAAGGGGAGCTCGGCGGGGGACGGTCGCAGCGGGCGAGGACGACGAGCGCGAACGCGGATGAGAGGAGCGAGTGGGTGTTCATTGCGAATGGGAGGCTGGCTCGACGCTTCGATTCATCTCAATGGCTTTGGGGCGCACGCGGGATAGGCGCGACGCAGCTCCGGGGGCAGGGTCCGCTCGACGTGATGAAGGAAGCGCTTCTCGTCGGCGCCTCGCGTCTTTGCATCCTCACAGAGCTTCGCGAGGGCGGTGAACGTGGAGGCGTGCTTGGGGCGCGGGCTGGGTGGCGTCTGGCGAAGGGATGCACAGCACCGGGCGATCGACTCGGGGACGGGGGCGGAGGCGGATGGGGAGGGGCTCTGGGCGGGGCCGACGCTACCCCAGACGAGGGACGGGCCATTGGAATGCACACCCGACGACGACGCCGCGGTCGAGGCCGGGACCTCTGGGGCGGGAGCCTCGGAGCCGATCGCGGCCTCCGCGCTCCCGAGCGCGGAGCTCGCCACGACCGTCGGCGCGCTCGCGGAGCCGCTCGCGGGCGCGGGAGGGGCCGGCTCGCTATCCGAGCAGGAGGCGAAGGAGAGAAGAGCGACCCACGAGGCGCGCGCGAGCATGAAACCACGGCCCGTCCATTTCAGGGCAACGTGTAGAGGCTGATCCGGAAGCCCAACAATGCGGCGGGGCGGCGGATGGAGTCGCTCCACATGTAATGGGTCGCGAGGTAGGGACCCATCTTGATCTTCCAGGCCTGGATGCCTTCCCAAAAGACGCCGGCGAGGACGAACGAGCTGCCGCCGCCGTCGATGAGCGTCTCGTCCGTGTCGGCGCTCACCGTCTTGGGGAAGCCGAGCCCCGCCTCCCCCATGACGCCGAGGTTCCGCCATTGGCCGCCGAGGGCGTAGAGCGGATAGACGTCGGCGTGGAAGAAGACGAAGGGCGATGGGCTCTTCGTGTCGGCGTTGACGATCGCGGAGAAGCCGCCGCCGAGGCCGAACGTGAGCCAGTCGGCGAGGGCGCCGCCGATCCAGCCGGCGGGAGCGCCCATGAAGCCGAGCCCGCTCTCGGTGTAGTAGTCCTCGCGGCCGATCTTCTTCGAGTCGGAGGGGTAGCCGTTGGAGGCGCCGAGGCCGCCCGAGATCATGAGGCCCATCGCGAAGCCGCCGCGGTGCTTGGCGGGGGCCGTCTCCCACGCCTTCTGCTTGTCGTCCTTCTTGGGCTTCGCAGCGGGGGGCGCGACGACCGTCTTCGCGGTGATCTTCGGATCGGGATCTTTCGAGGCGGGGGCGGGCGAGGGCGAGGCCGGCTCGGACGGAATCATCGCGTCGTCGGCGAGCGCGACGCGGCTCACCGTTCCCATCGCGACCGATGCGAGCATCGCTCCCGCGAGCGCCTTGAGCTCCACGGGGGCGACCTTAGCACAGCATCAGTCGGCTTCTTCGTCTTCGTCGAACGGGTTGCCGAGCTCGTCGACGAGGCCGGTGCCGCCCTCGATGGGGATGGCGCGGGCGAGGGCGACGCGCTCGATGATGACGGCGAGCTCGGAGCCTTTCGCCACGTCGGGCAGAAACTCGTGGGAGCCGTTCCAGAGGTCGAGGCGGATCTTCTTGGGGGCCTTGGAGGCATTGTCGCGGCGCTCGGCGAGGAAGGGGATCACGACCTTGTCGATCTGCGTCCACACGAGGCGCCGGAAGCGGGGCATACCGAAGGCGAGGACCTCGCGCGTCTCGATGCCGTCGGGGCGGACGATCACGCCCGTGAGCTGCTGGCGCATCACCGCCGCGAGCGCGCTCACGAAGACGAGGATCGCGAACGCGGGAGCGGTGAGCATGCGATAGGCGTCCTGCTCGACCACGAAGCGATGGAGATAGGTGCCGGGCAAGGCGGGGGCGATGAGGACGGTGCCGCCGATGAGGCACGCGATCCCGAAGTAGACGGTGGCCGGGAGGCGCACGCGCCAAGGCAAGGGAAACGTCGCCTTGGTGGGCCGATACGTCATGTCGAAGCCGGGAGGTCGCGATTGACGGGCCATGAGAGAGCTTACGTCCTTTCCGCCGCCTCGTGAAAGCGCGAGCCTGGTGGGGTTCGACGCTTCATCCTTCGGAACCTTGGGACGCTCGCTCACGACCACCACCTCCGACAAGCTCGGCTTCGTCGACGGGATCCGGTTCTTCTTCCGGGGCTTCGGGCTCCTCGCGAAGTCCGGCTCGATCGGGCTCGCGCTCGTGCCCGTCGGGGTCGCGATCTTCCTCACGTTCAGCCTGTGGTTCCTCGTGGTGTGGTTCATCCCGTCGCTCGTCGCCTCGTGGACGAGCGCGACGGGGACGTGGCTGGCGGTGGTGCAGGTGCTCGCGACGCTCGCGTGCATGGTGCTGAGCGTCCTCGTCGGGCTCGCCCTCGCGCAGCCCGCTTCGGGTCCGGCCATCGAGGCGATCGTGAGGCGGGTGGAGAAGCGGCTCGGGGTCGCGCCGCACCCGGAGTCGACGTTCCTCGCCGAGGTCGGACGGTCGGCGGGATCGGCCGCGATCGGGTTCGGCTTCGGGATCACCGCGACGGTGGCGCTGCTGCTGCTCGGGCTGATCCCGGGGGCGGTGGTGGTGACGGTGCCGCTCCAGGTCGTGGCGACGGCGCTGTCGATCGGCTGGGACCTGTGCGACCTGCCGTTGAGCGTGCGGGGCCTCCCGATCGGGCAGCGGGTCAAGCTCGTCTTCGGCAACTTCCGTGTCGTGCTCGGCTTCTCGATGGGGTTGGTCCTCGTGAGCCTGATCCCCTGCGGTTTCTTCCTGTTTTTCCCGGTGGGGGTGGCGGGGGCGACCGCCCTCGTGCGAGCCCTCGAGGAACCTTCTTCGACCTCGAGACCGCAGCTCAAATCGCGAGTAGGGTAGGCCCGTGCACGACGCGTTCCTCCGAGCCTGCCGACGAGAGCCCACCCCGTTCACCCCTGTCTGGTTCATGCGCCAAGCCGGGCGCTACATGGCCGAGTACCGAAAGCTCCGCGAGAAGCACACGCTCCTCGAGCTGTGCCGCACCCCGGAGCTCGCGGTCGAGGTCACCCTCCAGCCCCTTCGCCTCGGGATGGACGCGGCGATCCTGTTCGCGGACATCCTGCTGCCGCTCGAGCCGATGGGCGCCCCCTTCGAGTTCGCGAAGGGCGAGGGGCCCGTGGTCCACGAGCCGGTGCGCGATCGGGCCGCGGTGGAGAAGCTCCGCGTGTTCGATCCGCAAGAGGGCTTGCCCCACGTGCTCGAGGCGGTGCGCCTGCTCCGCAAGGAGCTCGACGGAAAGACGCCGCTCATCGGGTTCGCGGGCTCGCCGTTCACGGTCGCGAGCTACCTCGTCGAGGGCGGAAAGAGCAGCGACTACCGCCTCACGAAGACGATGATGTGGGCCGAGCCGGAGACCTTCAAGCTCCTCATGGAGAAGATCGGCGAGGTCGTGCGGCGCTATTTGCTGGCGCAGATCGACGCGGGCGCGCAGGCGATCCAGCTCTTCGACTCGTGGGTCGGCTCGCTGACGATCGAGGACTACCGCGAGCACGTGATGCCCCACGTCCACGCCATCCTGTCCGACGTCGAGAAGCGGGGCGTGCCGGTCATTCACTTCGGAACGAACACCCACGTCCTCCTCGAGTCGCAGCGCGACGCGGGCGGCACCGTGATCGGCGTCGATCACCGCACCCCGTTGATGGATGCCTGGAAGCGGGTCGGGTTCGATCGCGCGGTGCAGGGCAACCTCGATCCGCTCTTGCTCTGCGCCCCGCAAGAGGTCGCGAAGAAGCGCGCGACCGCGATCCTCGAGGCGGTCGGAAACCGCCCCGGCCACGTCTTCAACCTCGGCCACGGCATCATCCCCCAGACCCCAGTCGACAACGTGAAGGCGATGGTCGATCACGTGCACGAGGTCTCGGCGAGGATCCGCGCGTCGTGAGCGAGAGGCCGGTGCGGATCGTCGTCGCGGGCGGCGGGATCACGGGTCTCACCGCCGCATACCGGCTCCTCACCTCCCGGCCCGCGGGTGAGGTGCACGTCACCCTGCTCGAGGGGAGCGATCGGCTCGGGGGCAGCCTCTTCACGAAGCGCGCGTCGGGGCTCGTCCTCGACGGAGGCGCGGACGCGTTCGTCACCGCGAAGCCGCAGGCGATCGCCCTCTGCAAAGAGCTCGGGCTCGGGGCGCGGCTGCAAGAGACGAGGCCGGAGAGCAGGCGGGTCTATTTCCTCAAGGGCAAGCGGCTCGTGAGCATGCCGGAGGGCCTCGTGCTCGCGATCCCGACGCGGTTCTGGCCCTTCGTGACGAGCCCGCTCTTCAGCAAGCCCGCGGTCATGCGCATGGGCTTCGATCTGATGATCCCGCGCAAGCGCTCGGACGAGGACGAGTCGATCGCGTCGTTCTTGGATCGGCGCTTCGGGCGCGAGGCGGTGGAGATCTTGGGCGAGCCGCTCCTCGCCGGGATCTACTCCGGGGATCCCGGGCGCCTCAGCATCGAGTCGACCTTCCCCATGCTCACCGCCCTCGAGCGCGAGCACGGCGGCCTCATCATGGGCGCCCTCGCCGCGCGCGCGAAGCGGCCCGCGGCGCCGAGCGCGAAGGGCAAGCCGCCTCCTTCCCCGTTCGCGGCCCTGAAGGGCGGCATGGGTGAGCTCGTCGAAGCGCTCGAGCAGGCGATCCGGTCGCGCGGCGGCGAGATCCGGATGTCGACCGAGGTCGCGCAGGTCGAGCGCGACGGCGCCGGCTTCTCCCTCGCGACGCGCGGCCCCCACGGAGACGAGCGCGTCGCCGCCGATCGGGTCCTCCTCGCGTGCACCGCGCCCGCGATCGCGCGCGCCCTCGAAGGCCTCGCGCCCGCCGTGTCGCGCGAGCTGCGCGCGATCCCTCACGCGTCCACCGCGTCGCTCTTGTTCGTGTACGCGCGCGCGGACGTGCCCCACCCGCTCGACGCGTCCGGGGTGTTGATCCCGCGACGCGAAGGGCACGACGCGAGCGCGATCACCTTCATGTCGAGCAAGTGGGCGGACCGCGCCCCCGACGACGTGGCGATGCTGCGCGTGTTCCTCGGCGGCCACGCCCGGCCCGAAGTGCGGGTGATGACGGAGGACGATCTCGTCGCGATCGGCCGGGCCGAGCTCGCCCGCGTGATGAACATCACCGCCGAGCCCAGGAGCGTCGAGGTCTTCCGGTGGAACGACAAGCGCCCCCAGCCCGTCGTCGGCCACGCCGATCGCCTCACCCGCATCCGCGCCGGCCTCGCCGCCCACCCGGGCTTGCTCGTCGCAGGCGCGGCGTTCGACGGCGTGGGCATCCCCGACTGCATCAAGCAAGCCGAGACCGCGGCCTCGAGCCTCTTAGCGCCCTGATCCATGTGCGAGCTCCTCGGGATGGAGTGCAACGTTCCCACCGACATCGTGTTCTCGTTCGCGGGCCTGAGGCAGCGAGGAGGCAAGACGGCGGAGCACGCCGACGGGTGGGGCCTCGCCTTCTACGAGGGGCGCGCGGCGCGCGTGTTCCTGGAGCCGGCGGCGGCCGCGAACAGCCCGCTCGCGCGGTTCCTCGGGGAGAACGCGATCAAGACCAAGCTCGCGATCGGCCACGTCCGCAAGCGCACGCGGGGCGAGGTCTCGGTCGCGAACACCCACCCGTTCGTGCGAGAGCTTTGGGGAAGGCACTGGGTCTTCGCCCACAACGGGACGATCAAATCGACGCGCGGCCTCACGATGGGGCGCTTTCGTCCGATCGGATCCACGGACAGCGAGCGCGCGTACTGCCATTTGATGGAGGCGCTCGCATCGAGCTTCGACACCTACCCGCGCGAGCCGCGCCTGCTCTTCGAGGCGGTCGCGGAGATCGGCCGGACCCTCGGGTCCCGCGGCAGCTTCAACTTCCTCCTCGGGGACGGGCGGCACCTCTTCGCCCGGTGCGCGACAAAGCTCTGCTACATCATCCGGCGCGCCCCGTTCGGGAAGGCTCGCCTCTCCGACGACGACGTCACGGTCGACTTCTCCGCCGTCACCACGCCGCGCGACCGCGTCGCGATCGTGAGCACCGTCCCCCTGACGGTCGACGAGACCTGGACACGCGGCGAGCCGGGTACGATGTGGGTCTTCGACCAAGGCTCTCTGCGCGGGACGCTGCCTTGTTGAGCGTTGGTCCAACGTCCGAGAGGCTTTGTGAGCGCTGGCTTGACGAAAGTAGCTCGCTCGCTAGCCTGTTGATGTTGTGTCGTTCGCCGGGGTCACGTGGTCCCGGCCTTTCGTGCTCGCGGTCCCCGAGCGAAGCCGCTCGGAGCCGCCCTTCGACTCCTGTTCTGACGTGAGCGACTTCGAAGAGCCCACCCGCGTAACCACCGTCGGCCCATCCAAGACGGAGCCATCGCAACCGCGTGGGACGGATTGCATCGTGGTCATCTACACGAAGCAGCCGACGCTCCTCGGCAAGCGCTTCCCGCTCGAGGCGACGCCGACGCGCGTAGGTCGAGGCGCCGACAATCACATCGTCCTCGACGGTGACTCCGTCTCGCGTCGCCACGCCCAGTTCGATCGCAAGGACGACTTCTGGGTCGTGCTCGACGTCGGCAGCACGAACGGCACCTACTGCAACGACGATCAAATCCAGGGCGAGGTCGTCCTCCGCAACGGGGACCGGGTGAAGGTCGGGCCCACGATCTTCAAGTTCCTCTCCGGCGCCGACGTCGAGTCGCAGTACCACGAAGAGATCTACCGTCTCACGATCATGGACGGCCTGACCCAGGCCTACAACGCGCGCTACCTCTACGAGGCGCTCGAGCGCGAGATCATCCGCGGCCGGAGGCACGAGCGGCCCCTCACCGTGCTCATGTTCGACATCGATCACTTCAAGCGCGTGAACGATGTCCACGGCCACCTCGCCGGCGATTTCGTGTTGAAGGAGATCGCCCGGATCATCCAGCAGCGCATCCGACGCGACGAGATCTTCGCCCGCTACGGCGGCGAGGAGTTCGCGATCATCCTCCCCGAGACCCCGCTCGAGGGCGCCGTCTCGCTCGCGGAGACGCTGCGGCAGAAGGTCGAGGAGAACGTCTTCGCGTTCCAGGCCGATACGATCAAGGTGACGATCAGCGTGGGCGCGGCCCAGCTCAACGACAGCGACAAGACGGCGAACGATCTCATCAAGCGCGCCGACGAGCTGCTCTACCAAGCGAAGCGCGGCGGTCGAAACCGCGTCTGCTACTGAATTCGATGCAGCGCGACGAGGGCCCGCCTCGCGTCTCGGGGGCCCTCCCGGGGCCGCGCTCGCGCGAGCTCGGACGGGCCCTCGACGCCGTGGATTGCCCGGCGTTCCTCGAGCGGAGGCGAGAGCGCGCGCTCACCTCGGACGACGGAGCGGGCCTCGTGCTCGCGGCCGGCCGCGGGGCGAACCTCTTCGACGCGGACGAGAACCGCAACGTCGATCTCGCGGCCGGCTTCGGCGCCGCCATCCTCGGCCACGGACCGAGCCCCGCCCACGAAGCGGCGGCCGCGCAGATCGCGGTGCTGGCCCAGGGCCTCGGCGATCTCTACGCGAGCGACGTGAAGATCGCGCTGCTCGGCCGGCTCTGCGCGCTCTTCTCGAGCGGGCCCGCGCGCGCGCTCCTCTGTCAGTCGGGCGCGGATGCGCTCACGGCGGCGATCAAGACGGCGGTGCTCGCGACGGGCAAGCCCGGCCTCGTCGCGTTCGAGGGCAGCTACCATGGCCTCTCCTACGCGCCCCTCGCGGCGTGCGGCTTCCGCGCGAGCTTTCGCGAGCCGTTCGCGGCCCAGCTCGGGGATCACGTGCGGTTCGTCCCTTACCCTCGTGCCCATGGCGACGTGGAGGCGGCGATCGCGGCCGCGCGCGCCGCCCTCGCGAGCGGGACGATCGGGGCCGTCCTCGTCGAGCCGGTGCTCGGTCGAGGCGGGGTCGTCGTGCCTCCCGCCGGCTTCCTCGTCGCGTTGCGGGAGGCGGCCCGCGACCACGGCGCCCTGTTCGTCGCGGACGAGATCTGGACGGGGATGGGCCGCGCCGGTGACCTCGCGACCACGATCGCGGCCGGGCTCGACCCTGATATCGTGTGCCTCGGCAAGGGCCTCGGCGCCTCGATCCCGATCTCTGCGTGCGTCGCGCGCGACGAGGTCATGGCGGCGTGGGCCCGCGGCGGCCGCGTCGTCCACACGTCGACCCACGCGGGCGCGCCGCTCGGATGTGCGGCCGCCCTCGCCACCCTCGACACGCTCGCGGAGAAAGGGCTGCCCGACCGCGCGCGAACGCTCGGGTCCGAGCTCGTCGCCGCGCTCCGCGAGGCGGGCCTCGACGCCCGCGGACAGGGCCTGCTCGTGGGGATCGAGGTCGCGGACGGCGCGCGCGGGATCCAGTGCGCGAAGCAGCTGCTCGAGCGCGGCTACGTCGTCACCTCGGGAGGCCGCGCGGGAGAGGTCGTGGTCGTGACCCCGCCCCTCACGATCCGGGAAGACCTCCTCTTCGGCTTCGTGCCCGTCGTCGCCGACGTGGTACGAAAGCTCCCGTGATGCCCCAGAGCGATGCGCTGCACGCGCGCGTGCGCGCCTTCATCGCGGGCGAGTCGACCGAGGACTTCGAAGCGCTCGCCCTCTCCATCGCGGCCTTCCAGCGCGCCCACGTAGAGCCAGTGGGGCGGCTCGCGAGGGCACGGCTCGGGGATGTGCCGGCGCGCTCGGTGGACGAGATCCCCGCCCTGCCAACGGATGTCTTTCGCCTCCGGCGCGTCGCCGCCCATCCGCCCTCGCTCGACGTGCGCGTCTTCGAGACGAGCGGGACGACCCAGGGCGCGGAGACGAAGGGCCGCCACCCGATGCGCACCCTCGCCACCTACGAGGCGGCGGCGATGGCCCACGCGGAGCGCCTCCTCTTCCCGGACGTGAAGCTCGGACGCGCCCTCGTCCTCGCCCCCTCGAGCCGGGACGCCCCCGCGTCGTCCCTCTCCTTCATGATCGATCTGTTCCTGGAGCGGCTGGGCCTCGCGCGAAGCGCGACCGTGAGCGCGGGCGGCGCTATTGATTTCGAAGCGGTGGCGCGGGAGGCGCGTGACTGCGCACGATCGGGCGCGCCCGCCCTCGTGATGGGGACGGCGTTCGCGTTCGTGCACGCGATCGACAGGCTCGCGAGCGATCCGGTGTCGCTCCCCGCGGGGAGCGTGGCGATGATCACGGGGGGCTTCAAAGGACGCTCGCGCGAGGTCCCCGAGGGCGAGCTCCGCGAAGGGATCGCCCGCTGGCTCGGGCTCGATCGCGCCCGCATCGTCGGCGAGTACGGGATGACGGAGCTCTCGAGCCAGCTCTACGAGCCGCGCATCGGCGCGCCGGCCGGCTTTCGCGCTTCGACCTACCGCGCCCCCGCGTGGCTCCGCGTCGCCGCCGTCGATCCGATCACCCTCGCTCCCCTGCCCCGCGGAGCCGAGGGCATCGCGCGGATCGTGGACCTCGCCAACGTCGACTCGTCGATCGCGATCCAGACCCAGGACCGGGTCGTCGTCGACGAGGCGGGGGACGTCCACCTCCTCGGGCGCCTGCCGGGCGCGGTCCCGCGCGGCTGCTCCCTCGCGATGGAAGACGTGCTCGGATCGTGACGCCGGCGCCCGACCCCCTCCGCGCCCTGCTCGAGCTCGCGCGCGAGATCCGCGATCCGACGACGGCGCTCGGCCAGGAGGCTCGAGCGGGCCTGCGCGAGACGCTTCCCCTCACCGAGGCCGGGATCGAGCTCGCCCTCACCGAGCACCTCGAGACGGACGCGACGGAGGAGGAGCTCGCGAGCCTGCGCCGCGCGTGCCGCGCCGGCGAGGGGGCTCCCGCGCGGCGCTGCCACGTCGTCCTCTCCGCCCACGTGTGCACCGCGCCACTTCGCGCGATCGCGATCGCCCTCGTCCGCGCGCGAGGGCCGGTCTCCGTCAAGGCATCGAGGCGCGACCCGACCCTCGCGCGCATCTTCGTGAGGGAGCTCGCCCGCCGCGGAGGCTCCATCGCCGAAGGAGCGCAGGCCCCGGAAGGCTTCGGCCCCGGCGACGAGGTCCACGTCTACGGTTCGCAGCCGGCCATCGCCGCCATCGAGGGCGCGCTGCCCGCTGGCGTCGCGTGCTGGAGCCACGGCCCCGGCTTCGGGATCGCGGTCGTGTCGGCGACGGCAGACCTCGACGAAGCGGCCCGGGCTCTCGCGCGCGACGTCGTCCCGTTCGATCAGCGCGGCTGCCTCTCGCCGCGCGTCGCCTTCGTCGACGGGGGAGCCGCTCGCGTCGAGACCTTCGCTCGCGCGCTCTACGAAGCGCTCGGCGAACTCGGCCGGCGTGTCGCGCGCGGCAGACTCTTCGACGACGAGCGCGCCGCGATCGCGCGCGTCCGCGCGACGTTCGAAGCGATCGGCGAGGTGCTCGAAGACCGTGACCATCTGGTCGCGTTCTCCGACGCGCTCGAAGCGCTCTTCGTCCCGCCCGCGGCTCGCGCGATGGTGGTCACCGGCATGGCGCCGTTCGCGAGCCGCGCCGGTTGGGCGCACTTGGTGACCACGATCGGGAGCCCACGATCGGAATTTTCCGTTCAGAGCCCAGATCTCAGCCATGTGCGGCTCGTTCGGCTCGGCGAGATGCAGAGACCTCGCCTCGACGGGCCTGTCGATATGCGCACATCGGCGCCTCAGGTCGGTTGACGCTCCGCTCGGCTTGGAGGACCTTCGGTTGTACTCTCGAGGATCCGCGACGACGTGCATCCCGGCGATCTAATCTCCGGCAAATATCGTCTGCTCCGTCAGCTTGGACGAGGCGGGATGGGATCGGTGTGGGCTGCGCGCAACGAGCTCACCGATCGCGACTTCGCGATCAAGTTCCTCCTCCCCGAGCTCGCGAAGAACCGCGACGCGCTCCATCGCTTCTTCCTCGAGGCGCGCGCGTGCGGGCAGATCAAGCACGCGGCCGTGGTCGCGGTCTACGACATGGGCCAGGCGGAGGACGGCACCCCGTACCTCGTGATGGAGCTCATGGAGGGCGAGGGCCTCGATCAGCGGCTCGCGCGCTCGGGCGTCTTCCGCCCCGGTGAAGCGGCCGCGTTCGTCGCGTACATCGCGCGAGGGCTCGAAGAGGCCCACGTGCGCGGCCTCGTCCACCGCGACCTCAAGCCGGGCAACGTGTTCTTCGCCATCGACGATCGCGGAGACGTGATCCCGAAGGTCCTCGACTTCGGCGTCTCGAAGGCGACCGCCGCCGCCGATCCGAAGTTCGTCCGCACCAACACCGGCGCCGTCCTCGGATCGCCCGCGTACATGAGCCCGGAGCAAGCGCGCGGCGACGAGGAGATCGACGGGCGCAGCGACGTCTGGTCGCTCGGCGTCATCCTCTACGAGTCGCTCACCGGTCGATCACCCTTCGACGGCGCGAACTACAACCAGCTCATGGTCAACATCATCACCCAGCCTCACAAGCCGGTGATGGAGCTGAACCCGCTCGTCCCGCCGGAGATGTCCGCGCTCGTCGACCGCGCCCTCGAGAAGCACCCCGATCGGCGCATCCGCACCGCGCGCGATCTCGCCGAGGAGCTCGAGGCGATCGCGTCGCGCATCACCGGAACGCCATACCCGGGCATGCAGTATCGGAAGAACGCGACCGTCCCTCCCGCGCCCTTCGTCCCCAGCCCGACCCCGACCGAGACGTGGGTCGGCGTCGACCCGAAGAAGCGCGAGAGCTCGCTCGTGCTGTGGATCAGCGGGGCCGTCTTCGTCGCGGCTGTCCTCGCGATCGGCGCGCTCGCGATCGCGCGCACCGCGCCCCCCGTCGCCGACGTCGCGGGCCGCTCGACGACGCTCCTGAAGGAGGGCCGCGCGCGCCTCGACGCCCTCCTCGCCGCGCCCGAGCCGCCCGCGCCCTCCGCGACCGCGTCGTCCACCCCGACCGCCGTCGACGCGGGGCCCTCCCCGACGTCGAGCGCGACGCCCGCGACCTCGAGCAGCGCCTCCGCCAGCGGCGCCTCGACGAGCGCGCGCTCCTCTGCACCCAGCGCGCCTCCGGCGTCCTCGTCGGCCGTCGCGCCCGTCGGGCCGGGCTCCTCCGCGAGGCCCGCGACCTCGTCGACGAAGAAGAGGGCCCCCGGGGCGTCGAGCGTCCACGGCGGGGTCACGTCGCCCGGGTTCTGACCTCCGCTACGTTTTTGAGAGCGCTGTCGTTCCAAGCGCCGCGCGTTCGAAACGGAAGAGGCCCGCTCGGCGCTCCTCGTAAGAACGGGGAGCGGACCGGCGAGCCTCGCTCGCGAGGGAGCGGTCGGCGAGCGCGTAGCCCGCCGGCGGTGCTGATCAGCCGACCGGGTAGACGCTGACCTTCTTGGTCGTGTTCGACCGCCACTCGTACTTCACCTGACCGTCGATCAGGGAGAAGAGGGTGAAGTCGCGACCGGTGCCGACGTTCTTGCCGGCGTGGATCGACGAGCCGACCTGGCGGACGAGGATGCTCCCCGCCGTCACGTTCTCGCCGCCGTAGACCTTCGTCCCGCGCCGCTGAGCCTTCGAATCGCGGCCGTTGCGAGACGAGCCGCCGCCTTTTTTGTGAGCCATGGTGCAGTACCTCTCGAGGGCGGCGCGTTACGCGCTGATGCCGGTGATGAGCAGCTCCGTGAAGGGCTGCCGGTGGCCGTTCTTGCGGCGGTAGTTCTTCCGCCGGCGGAACTTGAAGACCACGATCTTCTTGTCGCGCGCGTGCTGGGTGATCTTCGCCGAGACCTTCGCGCCCGAGACCAGCGGCTGGCCGATCTTCGGCGTGTCGCCCCCGAGCATGAGGACGTCGCCGAACGTCACGGTGTCGCCTTCGTTCCCAGGGAGCTTCTCCACGCGGAGCCGCTGCCCTTCCACCACGCGGTATTGCTTACCGCCCGTCTTGATGACTGCGTACATGGTCCATTCCCGGAAAAAGGGCGGGCACTATACCCAACCGAGCCTTCTTTGCAAGCTGCTCGCGTGACGAGGATCGAGCGCGAGCTCAGGCGAACGTGAAGGTGTCGTCCTTTACGTCGACCTGGACCGTTTTACCAGCGGCGAAACCGCCGTGGAGGATCGCTTCGGCGAGCGGATTCTGCAGCTCCCGGAGAATCGCTCGTTTCAATGGCCGCGCTCCGAGCTGGGGCTCGTAGCCGAGGTCCACGAGCTTCGCCTTGGCCGCGTCGGTCAGGCTCACCTTGATCTCCCGGTCCGAGAGCAGGCGCTCGAGCCTCCGGAGCTGGATGTCGACGATGCCGCGCAGGTCGTCCTTGCTCAACGCCTTGAACACGACGGTGTCGTCGATGCGGTTCAAGAACTCGGGACGGAAGAAGGCCTTCAGCTCTTCCATCATCACGTCCTTGAGGGCCTCGCGCCCATCCTCGGTGCCGAAGAGCTTCGGGTCCGCCTCGAGGATGCGCTTCGAGCCGATGTTGCTCGTCATGATGACGACGGTGTTGGAGAAGTCGGCGGTGCGGCCGCGGCCGTCGGTGAGACGGCCGTCGTCGAGGACCTGCAGCAAGAGGTTGAACACGTCGGCGTGGGCCTTCTCCACCTCGTCGAAGAGGAGCACGCTGTACGGCTTGCGACGGGCGGCCTCGGTGAGGAAGCCCCCCTGCTCGCTGTCCGCGTAGCCGGGCGGGGCGCCGATGAGGCGCTGGGCCATGTGCCGCTCCATGAACTCGCTCATGTCGAGCCGGGTGAGCGCGGCCTCGTCGTCGAACAGGAACTCGGCGAGGGCCTTCGCGAGCTCCGTCTTGCCGACGCCGCTCGGTCCGAGGAACAAGAACGACCCGATCGGCTTGCCGGGATCGCGCAGGCCCACGCGTCCGCGCCGCACCGCCTTGGCGATGGCCCGGACCGCCTCGTCCTGCCCGACGACCCTCCGCGCGAGGCGCTCCTCCATCTTGAGCAGCTTCTCCGACTCTCCTTCGAGCATCTTGTTGACGGGGATGCCCGTCCAGTCGGCGAGGGTGCTGGCGATGTCGTTCTCGCGGACGATGTGAGAGGTGACGGAGACGCCGGCTGCGGTCGCCTTCTCCTCCGCGGCCGCGAGGCGCTTGCGGAGGTCGGGCAGCGTGACGTGCTCGAGCTCCCCGATCTTCGCGTAGTTCTTGTCGCGCTTGGCCTGCTCGTACGAAGACTCGACGTCGGAGAGCTCCTTGCGGAGGGCGTGCACGGCCGCGACCACGCCGCGGCGCGACGCGATCTGCTCCTTCATGTTCGCCACCTTGGGCTCGATCTCGCGCAGCTCCTTCTCGAGCCGCTCGCGCGCCTTGACGCTCTGCTTGTCGTCGTCGCCGCGCAAGGTGGCGATCTGGGCGTCGAGCGAGTCGGCGCGCCGGATCAGCGCGTCCGCCTCCGCAGGGATGCCATCGAACTCCACGTGCTTGCGGGACGAAGTCTCGTCGAGGAGATCGACGGCGGTGTCGGGGAGCGCCCGGTCGGAGAGGTAGCGCTTGGCGAGGGTGACGGCGGCCCCAACCGCTCCCTCGCTCACCTCGACGCGGTGGTGGCGCTCGTAACGGCTCGCCACCCCGCGGATGATCTCCATCGCCTGCTCGACGTTCGGGGGCTCGAGCTGCACCGTCGAGAAGCGCCGAATCACCGCCGCGTCTCGCTCCTGCATGCGCTTGTAGCCCTCCTGGGTCGTCGTCGCGATGATGCGGATCTCGCTGCGCGCGAGGAGCGGCTTCAGCAGATCGCCGACCCCCGCCCCCTGCACGCCCTGACCGAAGAGCGAGTCGATGTCCTCCACCACGAGCACCGACTCTGCGTCGGGTGCGGCGCGCAGCCGATCGACGATCGACTTCAGCCGCGCCTCGATCTCGCCTCGAAGCTTCGCCCCCGCGACGAGCGCGCCCGTGTCGAGCTCGAACACGCGCGCCCCCGCGAGGTTCGAAGGTACGTCACCGGCGCCGACGCGCGCGGCGAGGGCGCGAATGACCGCCGTCTTCCCGACCCCCGGCTCGCCCACGATGAGGGGATGGTTCTTGAAGCGCCGCTCCAGGATCTGAAGGAGGCGGCGCACCTCGAGGTCACGCCCGATGACCGGATCGAAGGCCCCCGCGCGCGCCTCCGCGACGAGGTCGCGAAGGAACTCGTCCTTCGACGTCGCGGCCGCGGACGTCTTCTCCGCCTGCTTCGCGTACTGCTCGAGGATGGCGACGTGGGGTCGGAACGCGCCTGGCCCGATGCCTTGGGCGCTCAAGATCTCTCCCGCCGGCCCGCGGATCTCCTGCGCGAGCGCGTGGAGCAGGTGCTCGATCCCCACCGCCTCGATGCGGTCGCGCTGGGCCTCTCGCTCCGCGCGCCCGAGCAGATCCAACATGCGCGCGCTCACATACGCGACCCCGCTCGTCTGCTTGGGCAGCTTGCGGAGCTGGATCTCGCAGAGGTCCTTGATCTCGGCCGGATCTGCGCCCGCCTTCCGCAGGAGCTCGAGCACGCCGCGATCCCGATCGAGCAGCCTCATCAAGAGGTGCAGCGGCGTGACCTCGGCGTGCTTCTGCTCGTCCGCGAGGGCCTGCGCCGAGGCGACGATCTGCCGGGCGTCGTTCGTGAAGTTCTGGAGCTCCAGGGTTTTGTCAGCCATGGGCTGGCAAAGCTAACAGGCTGCCGGAAAAGGGCCATAGATGGGCGCGCCCTTCTTTCGTGGCGCTCGACGACCGTGCCCGATTGCTCCCTAGGTTCGGCGCTGCCCCTGCTCCGCGGAGCGGCTACGCTCGGATGCTCCCTGGGTTGCAGAATCTGGGCGCGCATCTGGAGCTTCGAGAAGTGCAGAACGGGAACGTGAGCCGACGCTTCGAGATCGCCCTGGCGATCGCGACGCTGGCCTTCCTCGCGTGCCGACAGGTGATCGGGATCGAGCCGCGGGAGGAGGGCGATCCGCCGGTGCGGCTCGGTGAAGCGTGCGGAGCGTGCGTGGCCAGCGAGTGCGACGCGGCCGAGCGGGCGTGCGCGGCGGACGAGAAGTGCGCCGCCGCGGCCGAGTGTCTAGCGGGGGCCGGCCTCGATAACCCCACCGGACGAATCGCCTGTCTCTCCGAGCATGCTCAGGCCTCCATCACGCCCGCGCTCCGCGCCCTCGACCAATGCATGCGCTCCCCGTGTCAGGACGTCTGCTATGGCCGCGCCGGTTACTTCGCCGCTTATGGTGAGGAGTGCGTCGGGTGCACGGAGACGGAGTGCGGAGACTCGATGGCGGCGTGCGTCCGCGACCCGCATTGCGAGAGCTTGGCCGTCGACGCCCTCGCCGATGGGTCGATCGCGCCCCCTGCGCTCGGCCGCCTCTTCAACGCGCCCGGCGACGCCGGCCAAGAGGAGCGAGGCATGTCCGACTGCTCCTTCAACTGCAACGAGCGCTGCGGCTTCGACGGGAGAGACCTCGCATGTCTCGGCGCGTACGCGTGGCCGCTCGAAGTAGAGAGCGGCGAAGCGAGCTTGGAGCTCGAAGTGAAGGCCGTCGTGGACAGCACCCTGGAAGTGATCTCCGTGCCCGGCGCTACTTGCGAGCTCTGCGCGTTCGCCCCTTGCGAGGTCGTCGCGTCCGCGACCGCCGACGCATCCGGCATCGGACACATCTCCACCAAGCTCAACTATCCGCAGGGGTTTCGAGGCTTCGCGAGGCTCACCGGTGAGCTCGATGGAGAGCCGCTCGTGCCCACTCACGCCTTCGTTTATCCAGTCTTGGAGGGGGCCCGCGGCGGCGCCATCTTACTGGGCCGGACCTTCTTCGAACAGCTCACCACCCTGAACGCGGGCGGCGCCATCCCGGGCAAAGCCCACTTGTTCATCAACGTGTTGGACTGCCGCCTCCGAAGAGCGCCGGGCATCACCCTCCGCCTCCCGCCCGACAAGACCTCGGACGCGAGCATCACCTACCTCAATGGAGAAGGCGCAACGAGCGACGACGGCGTCGTCTTCGTCTGGAACGTCGATCCCGGTTGCTACGATTTGGTGGGAGCGTCGGACGGGGTCGAGACCCATCGAATGCGCGTCCAAGCAGAGCCGGACGTCGTCTCTGAGATCTTTCTGGTCCCGAAGGCGGACCCGCCCGATCAGGGCTCTTCGTGCGCACCCAATTGAGAGCCCCGACCGCCTCCAACGATCTTAGCTCGCTTCTTGTTCGTCGCCGCCCCGAGCACCCGCGGCGAGCGCTCGCTCGCGCAGCGCACCGAGGGCGTCGGGAGAAGGGAACTCGAGCGTGACGAAGCGCGGCGGCTCGTAGTCCGGCAACGCCACGAGCGCGCGAGGGCACACCGCCTCCAGATCCTCGCGCGTGACGAGGATGAAGCGCGCCTCGTCCCCGTCTTGCCACGCGAGCATCACGAGATCCGTCCGCGGCACCAGGCCCTCGATCCCCTCCACGAAGGTCGCGACGGTGGCCACGCCCCCATCCGGAAGATCCAGGACGCGACAGTCGCCGACGAGCGCCTCTACTTCTCTTTCACGCAGGGCCGCCTCGAGGACGATCGCCTGATCCTCGTACACCTTCGCCGAGAACGAGGCGTGAGCCCGCGCGAGCAACCCATGGGCGGGATGCTCTTCGTCGAGCTCGAGCGGCGCCACGAGGCCCTCCGCATCCGCAGCGTAAAGGACCGGGGAGAGCGGCTCCTCCGCGTCGTGAAATCGCTCGAGGGCGGCCTTCGCGAGCGCGACCAAGTCGGCCGGAGCCTCCCCCCGCGCGAGGAAGAGCTCGTCCGGTGTCGGCATCGCGCAGACGGGCCGAGCCCCCGCCACGTCGTCTTGATCGTCGAGCCATCCAGGAATGAGCACCCTCGAAGCGGCCAGACCGTCGGCGGCGACGACCCGGTGGACGCCGTCCGCGACGTCGTGAAGCTCCACCCGCACCGGCGCCGTCGCGAGGTCCGCGACCGCGCGCGCGATCAGCTCTTGGAACGACATCCCGAGGCGCGTCGCCTCAGCAGCCTCCACGAGACGGACGCCCGCTTCCTCCACGACCCCGACATAGGCGCGGATCAATGGCAGAACGGTAGCCCGAACGAGCGGCCGCTCCGGATCGTCCAGGACGAACGGCGTCCTCAAGATCGGGACGAGGCGCTCGGGCGGGGCCACGCGCGACAGGGTATACTGACCTATATGGCTCCGGCCGAAGTCGTCATCTACGTCACGAATTACTGCCCGTACTGCATTCGCGCCAAGGCGCTCCTCAACAAGAAGAACGTCGCCTTCAAGGAGGTGAACGTCGAAGAGCGCCCGGAGCTGCGCGGCTGGATCGCCAAACGCTCTGGACAGCGCACCGTGCCCCAAATCTTCGTCAACGGTCAGTCCCTCGGCGGCTACACGGACATCGCCTCCCTCGATCAGCACGGCAAGCTCGACGCCCTCCTCGCGCGCCCCCGCGCCGAGACGGATCCGCAGGTCGAGCTGTAGTCTCGGCCGATGCCGCTCGTCCGCGTCACCACCTCGCACGCCCCGAACGACGAAACCGCGCGCGGAGCGCTCTTGGCCGAGCTCTCGAGCGCGGCGTCCCAGCTCTTCGGGAAGCCCGAGCGCTGGGTGATGACGTGTCTCGACGCGGTCGCGGCCATGTCGTTCGGCGGCACCGCGAGCCCCGCCGCGTACGTCGAAGTGAAGAACATCGGCGACCTCTCGCCCCAGCTCGCGCGGCGCGTCTCCTCCACCATCACCGAGATCGTCGCGCGCGGCCTCGGCGTCTCGGCGGACCGGGTCTACATCGAGATGACGGCGGCCGAAGGAGAGCGCTGGGGATACGGGGGCGGGACCTTCGGCTGAGCGGAGGCCGGTCGTCACGGCGGGGTCGACAGCACCTCGAACAGCGTCGGGAGGGCCCTCGGCAGCTCTTCCACCCGATTGAGCGGGTGAAATCGGCCCGGCCCGAGCATGGCCGGCATCGTCTCCGCGGCGCGCGGGTCGAGGGTCAGTCCATGGATCGCGACGCCGCGGCGGTCTGCCTCCCGAACGGCCTGGCGCACGTCGGCGATGCCGTGGCGACCTTCATATCGGTCGTAGTCGGTGGGCTTTCCGTCGCTGACGAGGAGCAAGACCTTGTGGCGAGCGTCGTCCTCCGCGAGTCGGGAGGTGGCGTGCCGGAGGGCGGGTCCGATCCTCGTATATCCCTGCGGGGTCAACGCCCCCAACCGCGCGCGCCCGACCGGCCATGGAGTCTTCGGGCTCATGACGTCGAATACCCGGCACACCGTCCTCGTTCTCGAGGCGAACGCCATCACGGAGAGGGAGTCGCCGATCGCGCTCACGACCTCCCCGAGCACGAGGACCGACTCGCGCGCGACCTCGAGGACGCGCTTGTCGTCGATCCACGAGTCGCTGGAGAGCGAAATATCCATGAGCAACAGGAACGCCACCTCGCGCTCCCGTCGCACCCGGCGGCGATAGATCTTGGGCGCGTCATCGTGGTGCGCTCGACCCGCGGCCACGTGCCTCACGACCGCGTCCATATCGATCTGCTCGCCGTCGCGCTGCCGGGACAACGTCGCGAGCCGGGTTCGCCGGAGGGTGATGGCGCGCTCGAGCTCCCGCACGAGGCGTCGGTGACGAGCGAGAGGCTCGACATGCCAATTCGTGTCCTCGGGGGAGACCGTCGTCGGATAGACCGTGCACCACCTCGGTAGATAGGCACCCTTGCGGGCGTCCCACTCGTCATAGGTGATCCCTCGCTCCTCGGCGCGGACGTTCGAGACGTCCGGGATCTCGGTCAGTCCGCCGACGTCCGCTCGCAGCACGGCGTGGACGGCGTCGTTCGTGCGAATGACCTTGCCGAAGTCGAGCTCCTCGAGGGCCTCGCCGTGGTCGTCCAGCTCGTTCGAGCCGTCCAGCTCTCGCGCTCCCCCGTTGTAATCGTCGGCGGTGTCGACCTTCTCGAAGCTGTGGTGGACGACCTGATCCTCGATATCCTTCTCTTCGATCCGGACGAGCTCCATCTTCTCGATCGGCTTGACGCGCACCTCCCCCGCTCCCCGCTCGGGAGGCCGCATGTCCGGTGAGAGGTCGCCCTCCAGGACAACGTCCTCGGTGCAGACGGATCCCCACAGTACCACGGGCAGAGATCGCTTCCCCGGCACGCCATTCGAATAGGGCAGATCGATCTCCGCTCCCCGCACGAGGAGCGCTCGCCGCGCCCACTCGAGGGGGCGCTCGCCGCGGGCGATCCGCGCCGGATCCGGTCGCTTCGAAAGGGCGATCCAACAGGCGCGCTGCCAAGCCGCTCGGAAGCGCGGGTATTGAATGGACAGCACGGACACCGCCCGCTCCACGGGGACGATCTCGCCCTGCGAACGCGGTCGCCCCGATGTTGAACAAGAACGCGAGGACGTCGACGACCACGAGGTGCATCGGCTGCGGCGCGCGCAACTGCCCAATCGACCGATTGCTCATCTGATGAGGCCCCGGAAGCGGCGACGCTCGACGTGCGCTGTCGCGCCAAGGTCGATCAGGCGTGGCGATGGTCGTGGTGGACGTCGAGCGCGTGATCGTGGTCGTGCTCGAGGCGGCCGTGACTGTGGACGTGGGAGTGCTCGCCAGCGACAGGGGGGGAGTGCTCGTGACCGTGGTGCCCGTCGTCGTGACGGTGGGCGTGCTCGTGGGTGACGGGCTCGTGGACGTGAGGGTGGGAATGGCGCTCCGTCAGGTGGAGGTACACCCCCGCGCCGAACGCTGCCCCCGCCAGGAGCGCGAGCGACCCCGGCTGCCGGTCCCCGAGCGCCCAGCCGAGCAGGGCACCCACGAACGGCCCAATGGCGAAGGCGGAGCCGGTGCGGCTCGCCCCGATGCGGCGCTGCGCGAGCAAGTAGAGCCGCAAGCTCGCGCCGTACCCGACCGCGCCGCACGTGAGGAGGGCGGCCGCCGCCCCGAAGCTCGGCCACGCTTCATGCCGGATGGACGCGAACGTCCCCGTCGCGACCGCTCCGAGCGCTCCCTTCCACATGACGACATCCGCCGGATCTTCGTCGCGGAGCCCGCGCGAGAGGGTGTTGTCCGTCGCCCACGCGAAGGTGCAGCCGACGAGGGCGAGGATCCCGGCGAGGCTCTGCGGCCCCCCTCGTCGCCCCGCGTCGAGCGTCAGCGCGACCCCACCGACGATCATCGCCAGTACGCCGCCGATCATCCGGCGGCCCAACGGCTCGCGATAGGCGAGCGCGCCGAGGAGGACGGTGAAGACGGCCTCGAGGTTCAGCAGCAGGCTCGCGGTGAGGGCCCCGACGCGCGCGAGCCCCCAGACCATCGCGACGGGCGCGAGCGTCGCGCCGAAGAGCGCGATGAGCATCAAGCGTGGGGCCGCCCGCGCCGTCACGGGGCGGCCCGAGCGCGGAGCCCAGGGACGCACGATCATCGATAGAAGCGCCGCACCGCCGTAGAGGAGGCACGCGGTGACGAGGGGGCTCGCGCCGCCGCCGAGGCGATCGATGAGCGGCGTCGTCACCCCGAACGCGACCGCGGAGCCCAGCGCGAGGCCGATACCCACCGTCATCGGGGCGCGGCCCGATCGCCTCATCGCCCAGCATCATATCGCGATCCGAGCCGCCGACGGGCGGCCCACGCCGAGCGGCACGCCGCGGAAGGACGGCGGGTCGACGCCTCGCTTTTTCGGAGGATCGGGGCGATCGCGAGGTGGCACGCGAAGTGATGAGAGCCCATCCGCGCCGCGAAGAGACCGCCATGTCGGCGAGTTGCGCGGCCGAGGTCGGGAGGGCTGTGATCATGACGAATGCACGGATCCGTTCGCTGGGTTTCATCTCGATGAGCGCCAAGGCTCTGCTCATCATGGGCGCGCTCCTCCCCGGCTGCGGATCGGGTGGCTCGGACTCCGATGACGACGGCAACGGCGGCTCCTCGACTCACGGGGAAGGAGGAGACAGCTCGGGCGACGGCGCTGGCCCCGTCATCGGCAGCGGCGGCAGCACGGGATCCGGGGGGCCCTCGTGCACCGGAGACGAGGTGACGTGTCTGGACGGGAGCACCGTCGGCGCCTGCGAAAATGGCGAGCTCACGCCTTATGCATGCACCGACGTCTGTGACTATCTCGGCTTCTACTCGGACGGCTGCGCGCAAGACAGCTGCTCCTGCGGCGATCCGAACGACTCCACGTGCCTCGACGGCGTCGGGGGCTTCTGTTTCTGTCTGGAGGACGCGGGGGCGGGGACGTGCTCGGACGACGACTACTCGAACATGTATGGTGGCTGCCACCAGGGAGACCCGGACTTCGACGTGATCGCCTGCTACGCGAGCTACGTCTCGGGCAACTCGATCGACTGCGCCGCGGCCGCGAACGGCTGCTTGTAGTCGGCGCCGGCTTTTCGGTGCGGTCGCGCGTCGAAAGGTCGTACAACCCGACGACGATGACGGCTCAGGGCGGCTCGAGGAGAGGGATCGTCGCGCACGTCGGAGGCACCCCGCTCGTCGCCCTGGACCGGGTCGGCCGAGGGCTCCCCGTCCCGCTGCTCGCGAAGTGCGAGCACATGACCCCGGGCGGCTCCATCAAGGATCGGATCGCCCTCGCGATCGTCGAGGACGCGGAGGCGAGAGGGGCGCTCCGCGAGGGCATGACGCTGATCGAGGCGACGGCAGGCAACACGGGGGTGGGGCTCGCCCTCGTCGCGGCGGCGCGCGGCTATGGGCTCGTCTGCGTGATGCCGGAGAAGATGTCCGTCGACAAGCGGGTCGCCCTCGCCTCCCTCGGCGCGAAGGTGGTGATGACGCCCAACGCTCCCCCCTCCCATCCCGACAATTTCCGGAACGTTGCCGCGCGCCTCTCCCGAGAAAATGGCTGGTTCCTGACTGACCAGTTTCGCAATCCCGCCAATGTGCGTGTCCACGAGGAGACGACGGCGGAGGAGATCCTCGCGCAGACGGGGGGCAACGTCGGCGCGTTCGTGGCAGGGGCGGGGACGGGCGGGACGATCTCGGGCGTGGGGCGGCGCCTGAAGGCGGCGATTCCCGGGGTGAAGGTCGTGCTCGCCGATCCCATCGGCTCCGCCCTCGCCGACTGGGTCGAGACGGGCACCCTCGGTCCGGATGGATCCTTCGCGGTGGAGGGGATCGGGGGCAGCGAGGCGCCGCTGAACCTCCATCGCGAGGTCATCGACGCCGCAGAGCGGATCAGCGACGAAGAGAGCTTCGCGACGGCGAAGCGGCTCGTTCGCGAGGAGGGCCTCCTCGTCGGAGGCTCCGCCGGGACCAACGTCGCGGCCGCCATTCGGGTGGCCGCCCGCGGCGGCCTCGCGGGACCGGTGGTGACGGTCCTCCCCGATTCATGGGACCGCTATCGGGCCAAGCCTTGGATGGAGGCTTGGACCCGATAGACGGGCCCGGTGCTTCATTGAGGCGGGTCGGTGCACAGGTTGCCGAGGCACAGGCCGGAGCAGCAATCACCGTTGCCCGCGCAAGCCGAGCCCGCGAGCTCGACGAGAAGCTCGCGGGACTGCTCGCGAAGGACGAGGCGGCGGGCCTCCTCGACGAGGCGACCCTCGAGATCCTCGTGACGGACGCGAGCCCGGAGCGCGTGCGCGCGCTCGAGGCGGGCCTCGCGAGCGGGGCCTGCTCGGTGGTCCACGCCCTGCTCACGGACGAGCGCTCCGCGGACGCGTTCGTGGCCGCCGCGACGACGCGCCTCGTCTCGAGGCCGACCCCCGATCACCCACGGCGAGATCGCTCCGCGCCTCAGCCCGAGCCGGTGGTGGCGGACGCGAAGATGCGCGAGGTCTACGCTCAGATCGCGAGGGTCGCGCGCGGGCGCGTCCCGGTGCTCGTGCTCGGCGAGACAGGGGTAGGCAAGGAGCTCGTCGCGCGCGAGATTCACCGCACGAGCGGCCGAACCGGCAGGCTCGTCAGCGTCAACGCGGCCGCGCTCCCGGAGGCGCTGCTCGAGAGCGAGCTCTTCGGTCACGAGCGGGGGGCGTTCACGGGCGCCAACGCCGCCCGCCAGGGCCTCTTCGAAGCAGCGCACGGCGGGACGCTCTTCCTCGACGAGGTGGGAGAGATGCCGGCGGCGACGCAAGCCAAGCTGCTTCGGGTCCTCGAAGAAGGCGTCGTTCGCCGACTCGGCGCCACCGACGAGCGGGCGGTCGACGTCCGCGTCGTCGCGGCGACGAACGCCGACCTCGAGCGCGCCTGCGAGGAGCGCCGCTTCCGCCGTGATCTCCTGTTCCGGCTGCGCGGCTGCGTCGTCTCGGTGCCTCCGCTGCGGGAACGGCCCGACGATCTGGTTCCGATCGCGGAGGCGTTCCTCGCGCGGGCTTCGGGCGACGCGCGCGGCCTGGGCTTCTCGGCGGGCGCGATCGCCGCCCTCCGCGCCCACGCCTGGCCCGGCAACGTCCGCGAGCTCCGGCACGTGATCGAGCGCGCCGTCCTCGTGGCCGACCCTCAGTCCCGCACGATCGAGGCGACCGATCTCGCCCTCGCGCCCCTCGCGCGGAGCATGACCGCGGGACCGACCGAGACCGCTCCCGCGCCCGAAGAAGGATCGGTCCGCGACGCCGTCCGCGACTACGAGCGCGAGCACATCGAGCGCGCGATGGAAGCGGCGGGCGGCAACGTCACCCGCGCCGCCGAGATGCTGAAGCTGCCCCGGAAGACGCTCGCCTATCGCCTCGAGAAGCTCGGCATCAAGCGGACCTGATCGCGGGCCGTGCGCGCTCAATCGTAGGCCGACTCCGTCCCGAGCCACGTCTGCGAGGTCTCCGCGTCGACTGCGAAGAGCGCCGCGCGCTCCGTCGCGTCGGCGGCGGCCACGCACTGGAGATCGAGCGGCGCCGCGGGATCGTCGAGGAACGCGTCGAGGATCGTCCGCGCGCACTCGCTGGTCGGATCCTCCGCCGCGGAGGCGACATGGCCGGCGAGGGGCTGCTCGACCCATGTCGATCCGGCGGGGAGCGCGTCCTCGAGCGCCGCGAGCAATCGCGGAGGGGTCGCGGTGTCCAGTCCGCCCGTGAGGACGAGGACCGGCGCCGACGAGAACCGCCACGCGCGCAGGCTCGGGTCGACGTCGGGCACCGGCCACGGCCAGGCCTCGAAGGCCTTGGCCCATCGCACGGATGCGCCGGAGGCGACGACGGTGTCCGCGAGCTGCGCCTCCGCGTCCGCGACCGAGAAGGATCCGTCCCAGAAGTCGGCGCGCATCACGTGGTAGTTCGCGAGAACCGAGAACCCGGGGAGCGTCGCGAACAGCGTCTCGAGCGTGTCGAGCCAGGCGGCGGTCGTCGTGAGGGCGGTCACGTCCGCGGCCGAGCACCGCGCATAGCGAAAGACGAGGGCAGGGGCGAGGGCGCGGCCCTCCTTGGTGGAGATGAGGCGCGCGAGGGCGAGCCGCATCCGGTCACCGGTGAGGCCGGCCGCGAACGCGCCCTCGCAAGCGCCGGCGTCGGCGGCCGCGATGGTCTCTTCGACGAACGCTTCGGCGCCGCCAGGGAGACGCGCGCGGCACGCCGCGTCCTCGTCGCAGAGGGCGAAGAAGGCCCGCCCGACCTGATCGAAATCGTGGTCCTTGGCGAAGGACGGACAGCCGCGGATCGCGTCGCAGGGGCCCTCCAAGACGACCGCGTCGAACACGCTCGGCGCGAGGGAGACCGTCCGATGGGCCCAGAACGTCCCGTAGGATCGCCCATAGAGGAGCTGCGTCTGGCCCCTTCCGAACCACTGCGCGAGGGCGGCCACGTCCCGGGCCGAGGCCGACGCGCTCGTCGCCGCGATCGCGGGTCCATCGCTCTGCGCGAGCTCGGTGAGACACTCGAGGCTCGGCGGGTCCGTGGACGGATCGCAGCGCAGCTCGCCGCTCTCGCCGGTGCCGCGGTGATCGACGACGAGGATGTCGAGGTCCGGGTGCGCGACGGCGGTGCGATCCGCGAAGGTCAGCATCCACGCGCCGGGAGCCCCCGGCCCTCCCTCCAGCATCCACAGCGAGCCGCGCGGAGGATCCGTGACCGCGAGCCGGCGGCGAAGGCGCACCGTCATCGCGGGCCCGCGCGCGTCCGCCCAGTCGAGGGGCACCGGCACGTCGGCGCAGTCGAAGCCGGCGACCGCTTCGTCCGCGCAGGGAGCCCACGAGATGGAGGGCGGATCGGGCAGACCGCCGCCCTCCCCTGGCGCGCCGCCTTGACCCTGGGCGCCGCCACCACCGCCCCCGCCTTCGGAGCTCGAGTCGCAGCCGGAGCAGGCGACGGAGGCGAGGAGCGAGGCGGCGAGGATCGTCCGGGCGCGGGTGGGCATCGCTCGCGAAGATAGAGCGCGCCGTGCGCGGCGCGGCTCTCGCGGGCGCCTCTTTTGAGGTTCTCTGACGAGGCGCGGGCCGGTGTTCGAGGGCTCGACCAAAGCCCCCCTCGCAAAAAGCACCTCAGAGGCCTCGTCAGCGCTCCTTCGCCACGTCGGCGATCGTGTCTCGGATGTACCGCGCGAACGGGTCGTGCTCGGTCCGCGGATCCCAGAACAAGGCGAGGGTGAAGGGCGGCAGCTTCATCGGCGGGGGCAGGACCTCGAGGGAGAGCCACGTCTTCGCTTCGCGGGCGGAGCGCGCCCCGCACGTAAGGACGAGATCCGTCTCCGCGACCACGAGGGCGGCCGCGAGGAACGTCGGCACGGCGAGGACGACCCGCCGCTTGAGGCCCTTCTTCCGGAGCCCGGCGTCCGTCGCGCCGATCGTCTTTCCGCGCGGCGAGACGATGACGTGCTCGAGCTCCGCGAAGCGCTTCAGGGTGAAGCGCGACGAGAGACAGGGATGACCGCGGCGAACGACGCAGACGAACGGCTCGTCGGCGAGGGGGCGGCGCGCGAGGCCGCGGAGGTTTCCCTGGGCGGCGATGAGGGCGTCGATCGCGCCCGACTTGAGCTCGTCGAGGGCAGAGCTCCCCGCCCCGACCGTGACGAGATCCACGAGGGGCGCCTCGTTGCGCAGACGCACCGCGAGCCGCTTCACGACGTGGTTCTGCGCGAAGTCCACCGCCGCGAGCCGCACCACCCGGCGCTCCCTCTTCAGGTCGAGGGGGGCGGGCTTCTCGAGGGCGCGCGAGATCGACGCGAGGCCCTCTCGCAGCGGCGCCGCGATCTCGAGGGCGCGCGGCGTGACCGTCATCGCCCTCCCCGATCGGACGAGGACGGGATCGCCGAGCATCTCGCGCACGCGGGCGAGGGTGTGGCTCATCGCCGAGGGGCTCAGCCCCACCCGGCGCGCGGCCCGGGCGACGTTGCGCTCTTGGACGAGGGCGTCGAGGGCGACGAGGAGATTGGCGTCGATCGAAGACAGCTGCACGCCGTGCATTCTACGACATGCTCAACTTGCAGTGGATGCACACATGGTCGCGCTTAGGTTCTCGCCGCGGAGGACACGATGAAATTCCAATCCAGCGCGGTCATGGCTTTGCTCCTCGGGTCGGTTGCGGTGGTCGCGTGCGGCGACGATTCGGCTTCGGGTGCGGGCGGAGAGGGCGGCACGGGCGCCACCGCGCAAGGCGGTTCCCCGAGCGACGGCGGGTCGAACGACGGCGGGACGGCCCAGGGCGGCGCTCCGTCGACGGGTGGGGCAGGCGGAGCGGGAGAGGTCACCGCGGAGTCGGTCGTGACGCTCGACGGCGCCGCGTTCGAGCTGCCGGAGGGCCTCGTCGTCCACGACGGGAAGCTCGTCATCGGGTTCGCCCTCACCGGCTCGATCGAGACCGTCGATCTCGGGACGCTCACCCGGGCACCCTACGCGTCCGTCCCGGCGCCGCCCCCGAACACCGCGTTCGTGACCGGGCTGACGTTCGACCCGGACGGAAACCTCTACGTCGCTTACGTCTCGTTCACCGCCGACGCCCAGGCCGGCATCTATCGGGCGCCTGCGGGAGGGGGGCCAGCCACCGTCTGGGCTTCGGATCCGAGCCTGGTGTTCCCGAACGGCTTCGCGTGGGGTGACGACGGCGATCTCTTCGTCACCGACTCCGCGAGCGGCACGATCTTCCAGATCGATCTCGACGGGAACGTCGCGCCCTGGATCCAGGATCCCGTGCTGCAGGGAGACCTCGAGGACTGCGGGCCTCACGGCGACATCGCGGTCGGCGCGAACGGCATCGTCCGTGACGGCGACGCCTTCATCGTCGCCTCCTCGGATCACGCGACGGTGGTGCGCATCCCGATCGAGGCGGACGGGACGGCGGGCGCGATCGAGACGATCGTGGATCACCAGTGCGAGACGATCGCGGGCCTGGACGGCATCACCCTCGACGACGACGGGAACATCCTCGGCGCGGTCAATCGCTCGAACCGGCTCGTGCGGATCGGCACGGACGGAAAGGTGGAGACGCTGTTCGAGGGCGCTCCCCTCGACTTCCCGGCGAGCCTCGAGCTGGCCGGTGCGGGAGCGGACCGGGCGCTTTACGTCACGAGCTTCGCCCTCGGGGAGCTGCTCGCCGGCATGGATACCCATCCCGCCATCGTCCGCGTGAAGCTGTGACGGGAGCAGCGCGGCGTTCGGATCGGTGAGGGCGCGGAGAAGAAATGCGGTAGGCTTGGGTCGCGCCCATGGCCTCGGCCGCCGACGACGAGCTAGACGAGCACGACGACCTTCCTCGACGGACCGTGTCGGCGGCACAACCTGAACCGCCTACTGGGGGCGCGGGTCTACGAAGGGGTCCACGCCTCCCTCGGGAAGCGCTTCGCCCTGAAGTTCATCGACCCGAAGAGCGCGACCCCGGAGGGGATCCAGCGCTTCCAGCGCGAGGCGCAGGCGGCGCGCGCGGTCGACAGCGCGCACATCGTCGACATCTTCGACGTGGGGACGAGCGACGAAGGTCAGCCCTACATCGTGATGGAGCTCCTCCGGGGAGAAGACCTCGGGCATCGCATCCGTCGCCTCGGCCGGCTCGACACGGCAGAAGCGCTGCGCGTCATCGCTCACGTCTTGCGCGGGCTCGCCCGCGCTCACGAGGCGGGGATCGTCCACCGCGATCTGAAGCCGGACAACATCTTCCTCGTCGAGCGAGACGACGATCCGTGCTTCGCGAAGATCTTGGATTTCGGCGTCTCCAAGATCCAGCGCACGGACGGCACCCACAAGACGATCACCCGTGAGGGGGCCGTGCTCGGGACGCCCGTCTACATGTCTCCGGAGCAAGCCCAGGCCCAGCCGGACGTCGACGCCCGCTCGGACCTCTGGGCGGCGGGGGCGATCCTCTACGAGTGCCTCGCCGGATCCCCTCCCTTCTCGGGCCAGAGCTACGAGGCCGTCATCGTCGCGATCTGCACGCGAGACCCGGATGACATCAGGCTTCGCAACCCCGAGGTCCCGGAGGGAATCGCCTCCTTCTTGAAGTCGGCCCTCAAGCGCGACCGCGACGCTCGGTTCGCGTCCGCGCGCGAGATGCTCGACGCGCTCGTGGCCGAGTCCGACGGGCTCCTCCCGACCTCGCTCAAGAGCGACTCGCTCCGTCGCGGCGTCGTGCGCTCGTCCTCGAGCGGCGCGGTCGTCGTCGGCAAAGGCGCTCCCTCGCTCGCCGCCGTCTCGACGATCGCGGCGACGCCGGCCGCGGCTGGACAATCGACGGGAGGGCTGAGCCCGTCGAGCGGCGTTCGCGGCGCCTACGTCGCGATCGGGGCGATCGCCCTCGCCGCCGGCGGCATCACGGCCGGGGTCTGGTACGGCAGCCGCGCCTCCGCTCCGGGCGTGACGACGAACCAGCCCCAGGTGATCGTGCTGCCGGGCGCGACCACCACCGTCATCGTCAACGCGCCCCCACCCGCGCCCGCGCCGAGCGCCTCTGCGGAGCCGGCGATCGAGCCGTCCGCCGAGATCGCGTCGTCCGCCCCCGCCGCCTCTGCGAGCGCGACCGCGAGCGCGTCGGCCAAACCTCGGGTGGACCGCGTCGTCGTGAAGCGCGCCCCTACCGCAGCACCGACGAGCGGTCCGACCGCGGACCCGGGCAAGCTCAAGCCCGCCGACTCGGCCGTCGGGGTCGGCAAGGATTTGAAGATCCATCAGCCATGACGAGAGGGGGGCGGCCGCGGAGGGCGTGGGCGCTGCTCACCGCGTGGATCGTGGTCTTCGGCGTGGTCGCTCCTGCGCGCGCGCAGCAGCCATCGCCGCAGAGGGAGGAAGAGCAGCCCTACTTCCTCCACATGACGAACGGGATCCGGCTCTTCAACTCGAACGACTTCGCGGCCGCCATCGCCGAGTTCGAGGCCGCCTACGCGGCCAAGCCGAGCGCCTCGCCGCTCCTCAACGAAGCGCTCTCCTACCGCGAGCTCAAGAAGTA
The DNA here is from genome assembly GCA_044225865.1 of Polyangiaceae bacterium. Classification (GTDB taxonomy): domain Bacteria; phylum Myxococcota_A; class Polyangia; order Polyangiales; family Polyangiaceae; genus Xiheicaenibacterium. The sequence goes on from JBGAID010000034.1 coordinate 45,995, forward strand.
TCCCCAGGCGGTCGTCCAGCTCGAGCGCGCCCTCGCGCAGCACGGCAGCCAGATGTCGGAGGACGACAAGGCGGGGGCGAAGCGCGCGATCGAAGAGATGCGCGCCCTCTTCGCCTATCTCTCGATCACGATCACGCCGAAGGAAGCGCGCGCGAAGGTCTCCGTCGACGGAGACGCGATCCCGCCGGAGGCGCTGGCGAAGCCGGTGGCGGTCTCGCCGGGCGAGCACCTCGTGGTGGTGACGGCGGACGGATTCCTCGAGGCGGAAAAGAAGCTCTCTGTCGTGAGCACGGATCGGGTGACGGTCGACATCGCCCTCGCCCCGAAGAGCGGCAAGCTCCGGGTCGTCGCCGCCCACCCCGACACGAAGATCGTGATCGACGGCGTCGCGAAGAGCCCCGGGTCGTGGGAGGGACAGCTCCCGGCGGGGATGCACTCCGTCCGCGCGGAGGGGGAGACGGGCGAAGGGACGATCGAGATCGCCGCCGGCGGCTCCGTCGTCATCGATCTCACGAAGGGCAACGGGCCGCTGCCCCCGCTCCCGAAGCCGGCGAAGGCTTCGAAGCGAGGCTTCTACGCCCACGCGAACGGGGCGGTCCTCTTTCCCGCCAAGCACCCCAAGGTCTTCGAGAACCACGCCGTCTCGAGCGGCGGCTACGTCGGGGCGCGCGCGGGCTATCGCGTCCACGAGTACGCGGCGTTCGAGGGCCTCGGCGAGTACGGCAACGTCGAAGGCCCCGCCAACGGCGCGGGGGACGAGACGTACTCGCTCAGCAGCATCCGCGCCGGCGTCGCCCTGCGGCTGATGAGCCCCGGGGACCTCGTCCATTTCGTCGGTACCATCGGAGGCGGCGTCTCCGTCCACCTCATGAGCTACGAGGATATCGCGCCCGGCGTCGGCCTCGATCTCTGCCGCGACCAGGAGCGCGAGTGCAGCTCGAACGGCGTCGACTTCTTCGCGATGACGGAGGTCGGCGCCGAGATCGACTTCGACCACGTCCTCATCGGCCTCGGCATCGCCCTCTACCTCGTGGGCACCAAGGGGATGGAGGACGACCCGTTCGACCGAGCGAACGTCGTAGAGACCTTGGTCGACAAGCCATACGACAACGAGTTGCTCCCGATGGTCGGTCCACGCCTCTACATCGGCTACGCGTTCTGGTAAGCAAAGGTCCATGTCGAGCGAGCCCGCCGCCCATGTTCCGATCACGAGCGTCCTGAAAGAGGCCCGGAAGTTCGAGCCCGCGGAGGAGTTCTCGGCCGCGGCGCGGGTCTCGTCACCCGAGGCGTATCAGGCCCTCTATCGCGAGAGCCTCGACGACCCGGACACGTTCTGGCGCCGTGAGACGAAGGACCTCGTCTTCCGCGAGACCTGGAAGACGACCCAGCGAACGAAGGGCGGCGACTCCCCGGCGAGGTTCCCCTTCGTGGAGTGGTTCGCGGAGGCTCGCCTCAACGTCACCGAGAGCTGTCTCGACCGGCACATGACGACGGCGAGGAAGAACAAGGCCGCCATCCTCTGGGAGGGTGAGCTCGGGGCGACCCGGACCGTCACCTACGCCGAGCTCTATCGAGAGACGATCAAGCTCGCGAACGGCCTCGCCAACCACGGCGTGAAGAAGGGCGACCGCGTCGCGATCTACATGGGCATGGTGCCCGAGGTCGTCGTCGCGATGCTCGCGTGCGCGCGCCTCGGGGCCGTCCACACCGTCGTGTTCGGCGGCTTCGCGGCCGACGCCCTTCGCGATCGCATCGAGGACTGCCAGGCGAAGATCGTCATCACCCAGGACGCCGGCTATCGGCGCGGCCACTTCCTCGCCCTCAAGGAGATCGTCGACAAGGCCGTCATCCAACCCCAGGCGAAGTGCGTCGAGAAGGTCGTCGTGCTCAAGCACCTCGGCCACATGGGCCCGCCCGTCCACATGAAGGAGGGCCGCGACCTGTGGTGGAGCGACGTCGCGACGGAGCGCGTCGAAGGTCCGGCCAAGGAAGCGACCGTCGTCGAGGCCGAGCACCCGCTCTACATCCTCTACACGTCCGGCTCGACCGGGAAGCCGAAGGGCGTCCTCCACACCACCGCGGGCTACCTCGCTGGCACCCACGTCACGTTCAAGTACGTCTTCGACATTCGTGAGGAAGACATCTTCTGGTGCACGGCCGACGTGGGCTGGGTCACCGGCCACAGCTACCTCGTCTACGGCCCTCTCTCCAACGGCGCGACGTGCGTGATGTACGAGGGCGCCCCGAACTACCCCGACTGGGGCCGCTTCTGGAACGTCGTGGAGAAGTACGGCGTGACGATCCTCTACACCGCCCCCACCGCGATCCGCGCCTTCATCCGCCAAGGCAACGACTGGCCGGACGCGGCTGACCTGTCGAGCCTGCGCCTCCTCGGCTCCGTCGGCGAGCCGATCAATCCCGAAGCTTGGATGTGGTACCACCAGGTCATCGGCAAGGGCCGCTGCCCCATCGTCGACACCTGGTGGCAGACGGAGACGGGCGCGATCATGTTGAGCACCCTCCCCGGCGCCTCCCCCACCAAGCCCGGCGCGACCGGCCTCCCGATGTTCGGCGTCGAGCCCATGATCGTCTCCAAGGACCCGTCGCGTCCCGAAGGCTATCGCCAGGTCGAGGCGAACGAGGGCGGGCTCCTCATCCTCAAGCGCCCGTGGCCCAGCATGCTCCGCACCGTCTGGGGCGACGACGACCGCTTCCAAAAGCAATACTTCTCGGAGATCCCCGGCGTGTACTTCACCGGCGACGGCGCGCGCTGCGACCAAGACGGCTACCACTGGGTCGTCGGCCGCATCGACGACGTCCTCAACGTCGCCGGCCACCGCATCGGCACCGCCGAGATCGAGAGCGTCCTCGTCTCCCACCACGCCGTCGCCGAGGCCGCTGCCGTCGGCCGCCCCGACGATCTCAAAGGACAGGCCCTCGTCGTCTTCGTCACCCTCAAGCCCGGCCACGAGCCCAACGCCAACACCAGCGCCCTCCTCGGCGACCACGTCGCCAACGAGATCGGCAAGTTCGCCAAGCCCGATCAAATCCGCTTCGCCGACGCCCTCCCCAAGACGCGCAGCGGAAAGATCATGCGCCGACTCCTCAAGGACGTCGCCGCCGGTCGCGCCTCCACCGGCGACACCTCGACCCTCGAGGACATGAACGTCCTGTCGAAGCTCGCCGCCGAAAAGCCAGACGAGGAGTAAGGCAACCGGGCGCGCCACGGCACCGCGCGCCAGCAGATGCCGCAACCTCCCGCGGCGCGCGCCCCGCAGATGCCGCAACCCCTCCCGCGGCGCGCGCCAGCGCGACGCAAGGGAGGGGTCGGCGAGCGAAGCGAGACGGGGGTGGGCACCCCTCACGCTACGCTTTTCATAGCAATACCCGGCGCCCCGGAACCGCGAGCGCGAAGCAGAGCCTCTCAGCCGACCCCGCGAGGCAAGCGCAGCAGCCACCTCCCAGCCGACCCCGCGAAGCGAGCGCAGCAGCCACCACCCTCCCAGCCAACCCCGCGAAGCGAGCTCAGCGGCCACCACCTTCCCAGCCGCCCCCGCGCAGCGAGCGCAGCGAGCGCAGCAGCCACCACCCTCCCAGCCAACCCCGCGAAGCGAGCGCAGCAGCCACCACCCTCCCAGCCGACCCCGCGCAGCGAGCGAAGCGAGCGCAGCAGCCACCACCCTCCCAGCCGAACCTGCGAAGCGAGCGCAGCGAGCGCAGCAGGGGAGGATTCGGTGAAGCGCAGCGGAAGCGAATCCGACAGGGCCCGGAGCGGCGAGCGCGAAACAGAGCCCGGAGCGGCGAGCGCGAAACAGAGCCCGGAGCGGCGAGCGCGAAACAGAGCCCGGAGCGGCGAGCGCGAAACAGAGCCCGGAGCGGCGAGCGCGAAACAGGGCCAAAACATAGAGCCCCTTTCGCTCGTTGCGCGGGCCGGATAGTCTCCTCCGGATGCTGCGCGTGCCTGCTCGCCGGTGGGCCTTCGCCTACGTTGGGGTGGGGCTCGCGATCACCATGTTCGCAAGTGCCGGGCTCGCTCAGCCCAAGGCGCCGCCGACGAAGGCTCAGCTGGAGGAGGCGCAGGCCCACCAGACCGCGGGGAGCAACCTCTACAACGATCCTTCGGGCCCCCCCGGCGCGAAGTGTGAGGAGGCGATCCCGGAGTTCCGTCGCGCCTATGACCTCTCGGGGTCTTGGAAGGCGGTGCGGGCGCTGGCGATTTGCGAGCAGAAGCTCGAGCGCGATCAGCTGGCGCTGCAGCACTACCAAGAGGCGCTGCAGCGCGGCGGGGATCAGATCCCTCCTCCGGACCGGGCACAGATCGAGCAGGACGTGCTGACGCTGAAGACGGCGATGGCGACGATCCGCATCACGACGAACCAACCGAACGCGCGGCTCGTCGCGACGCGGCAGCTCTCGCAGGGGCTGCCCGTGACGAATCGATACGCGGTCACGGCAGACGGGGTCACGGTGGGGATCCATCCGGGCAGCTACGTCTTCACGGCCCAGGCCGACGGGTTCCCCGACGTGGTGTGGCAGGCGGACATCACGAACGGCTCGACGGTGGAGCACGCGTTCGAGTTCACCTTCAAGCCGGACGTGGGCCCCGCGAAGACGGTGGAGACGGAGCGTCCGGTGCCGATCACGGTGTGGATCTTCACCGGCATCACGGGGGCGTGCGCGGTGACGAGCGGGGTCTTCATGGGCCTCTCGAAGGTGGCGAAGGACGACTACGACGAGAGCAACGGCGTCAGCACGGACCAGACGGAGCTCGAGGACAAGCGGACCGACGTGGTGACGAAGAACATCGTCGCGGACGTGTTCCTCGGGCTCACGGCGGCGTCGTTCGCAACGACGCTCATCTTCTATTTCACGCGGCCCTCCGTTCCCGTCGAACGCGGTCGCGGTCCACGCGCCGCGTGGATGGTCGCGCCCGCGGTCGGGCCGTCGACCTACGGCGCATCCTTCTTCACTTCGTTCTGAGGAGGCCCTTGGAGATCGAGCCCGGCACCGTCGTCGCCTCGCGCTACCGCGTCTTGCGGCAGCTCGGGCGAGGAGGCATGGGCGAGGTGTTCGCCGCCGAGAACGTCCGGACGGGGCGCACCGTCGCGGTGAAGGTGCTGCGCGCCGACTCGAAGCAGAAGGCCTCCGCGGTCGAGCGCTTCCGGCGCGAGGCCCGGGCGGCGGGCGCGATCTCGAGCGACTACGTCACGCAGGTCCTCGACGTCGAGGACGACGCGGAGCACGGCATCGTCATCGTGTTCGAGCTGCTCGAGGGTGAGTCGCTCATCGATCGCCTCAAGCGCATGGGACCGATGAGCCTCGACGAGCTCTATCCCTTCGTCGAGCAGGTCTGGATGGGCCTCGCGGACGCCCACAAGTCCGGGGTCATCCACCGCGACCTGAAGCCCTCCAACGTGTTCCTCGAGAAGCGACCCGACGGCGGGGTCCGCGTGAAGATCCTGGACTTCGGCATCTCGAAGATCCCGAAGGAGGTCGGCGGCGAGACCCTCACCGAGATGGGGCAGAGCCTCGGGACCTTCTCCTTCATGCCCCCCGAGCAGATCGGGAAGGCGAAGACGGTCGACCACCGCGCCGACATCTACGCGTGCGCGACGCTCATCTATCAGGCGATGAGCGGGCAGCTCCCGTACGCCGCCAAGAACATCCTCCAGATGGTCGACTTGAAGACGAAGAGCGAGCCCCGCCCGCTCTCGAGCGTCCTCGACGGCCAAGTCGATCCGCGCCTCGAGGCGTTCCTCGTGAAGGGCCTCATGCGCGACCCGAACCAGCGCTTCCAAACGGCGGCGGAGGCACTCGAGGCGTGGCGCGCCCTCCGGCGCCCGAGCGCGCCCGCGCCCGCTCCGCTCAACCGCTCCGAGGCGCCGACGGGCGTGCCGCGCTCCGCGCCGACGATGGCCGCGTCGCCTCAGGGGATGTCGAGCCAGCAGAGCGGGCAAGCCCCGGCCCCCCAGCCAGGCAGCTCGTTCGCGAGCCCGAGCTCGGTGGCGCAGGGGCCTTACGCGCAGGCGCCGTCCGCCCTCTCCGCGTCGATGGGGCGCGCCCCTTCCGGGCCGCTGCCGGGCTCACGCGCGCCCGCGACCGTAATGATGGCGGATCCACGCAGCCATAACGCGTCCCCGCTCGCGAGCCAGCACGCCTACCCGCCGAGCCCGCCCGCGCCGACGTCGGGCGGCATGGTCGGCCAGGGCGCGGTCGCGCAGGCCCCGGTTCGAACCGCGGGCAAGATGGGCGGCACGGTGGCGATGACCTCCTCGTCGTCGTCCTCGGGGTTCCCTGCCGTCGCGTACGCGGGAGCGGCCGCCCCCACAGGCGGGCCGAGCCCGGGATCGGCGAGCAACACCGCCCCCGCGCAGGGTGGGCAGGGCATTCACGTCCCCGTCGTCAACGACACGACGAGCGAGGGCAGCGGCGATCAGATCCAGACGATCGCGATGCCGGTGCGAGGCATCGCCCAGGGCAAGCCGCAGTCTCAGATCGCCGCGAGCCCGAGCGGGATCCCTCGCATCCACGACGACGCCTCCGAGCGCGGCCAGATGGGCACCCAGCTCATGAGCCACGCCGCCCTCCGCCAAGCGGGAGCCAACATCCCTCAGCGCTCCGGCCCGAGCGGATCGCAGCCGCGCCCCATGCCTCCCGGCGTGTTGGACCGTCCGTCGAGCGGCACCTCCGGTACGTTCCAGAGCGTCTCCCAGCCAATCCAGGCGGTGACGTCCTCGTCGAGCTCCGACAGCGGGGTCCCCTCCCAGACGGAGGGCGGAGACCTCACCACCGTCTATCGGCGCGAAAAACAAGAGCAGCCGCCTCAGGCCGTTCCTCCCGCTCCCGTATCGAAGCGCACGTCGCGAGCCGGCATCGTGATCGGCATCCTCGCGTTCGCGATCGTCGGGTTCCTGATCGCGGCGGTCGTCCTGCGTTACCTGCAGACGCATCAGCTGCCCTGGCAGTGACCGCGGGCAGTGACCGCGGGCCGACCGCGGCGCCCAGCCGTGACGCGGGCGCCGCGCGCCGCTACGCCCGCACCAGCTTGATCGCCTTCTCGGGGCAGGCCGTCACGCATGCACCGCAGGCGTGACAATCGTCGGCGCGCGGCGTGAACGCGGTCTTGCGACCGTGGGCGCGGCTCTTCATCTTCCCGAGGAACGAGAGCGCGGCGAAGTCTTCATCGGAGATGCGGCCGATTTCGAACACGTTGAAAGGGCACGCCGTCACGCAGTCCGCTTTGCCTTCGCACCGGGCCCGATCGACCACGGGATAAGCCACGCTCGCCTCATCGAGACATCGCGTCTCGCCGCGCTGCTTCGCCATGGAGAGGAGCATGCACCATCGCCGCGTGAAGAAGGGTGAAGGCGTTTGGGGAAACGTGGAGCATGTGCCTATACGAGGCGCATGGAAAAGCGAAACCTCGGTGACCTCGTCGTTCCCGCCCTCGGCCTCGGCTGCATGGGCATGTCCGCGTTCTACGGAGAGACCGACGAAGCCGAGTCGCTCCGCACCATCGATCGCGCCCTCGAGCTGGGGTGCAACTTCCTCGACACCGCCGAGATGTACGGCCCCTTCAAGAACGAGGAGCTCCTCGGCAAGGCCATCGCAGGCCGCCGCGACGCGTTCGTGGTCGCGACCAAATTCGGCATCCGCTGGGCCCCGACCCCCGAGAACCCTACCAACCGCGTGCTCGACGGATCTCCGGCCAACGTGCGCCGCTCGATCGAGGGCTCGCTGAAGCGCCTCGGCACCGATCACGTCGACCTCTACTACCTCCATCGCGTCGACCCCAAGACGCCCATCGAGGACACCGTCGGGGAGATGAAGAAGCTCGTCGAAGAAGGAAAGGTCCGTCACCTCGGCCTCAGCGAAGCGGGCCCCGAGACGATCCGCCGCGCCCACGCGACCCACCCCATCGCCGCGCTCCAGAGCGAGTGGTCGCTGTGGTCGCGCGACATCGAGGACGCGATCGTCCCGACGTGCCGCGAGCTCGGCGTCGGGATCGTCGCCTACTCGCCCCTCGGCCGCGGCTTCTTGAGCGGACGCTTCGAGAGCACCGACGAGCTCTCTCCCCAGGACTTCCGGCGCGCCATGCCCCGCATGCAGGGCGAGAACCTCGAGCAGAACAAGCGCCTCGTCGCCGCCCTGACCCGCATCGCCGAAGACAAGAAGTGCTCCCTCGGCCAGCTCTCCCTCGCGTGGGTGCTCTCGCGCGGGGCCGACGTCGTCCCCATCCCCGGCACCAAGCGCCGCAAGTACCTCGAGGAGAACTGCGCCGCCGTCGACGTGCGCCTCGGCGCCGACGATCTCGCGCGCATCGATCGCGAGGTCCCGCGCGCCGCCGGCGATCGCTACGACCGCTCGGGGATGGCCACCATCCAGCGTTAGCTCAGCGCGAGCATGCGATCGATCGGCAGCCGCGCCTTTTCGCGCAGCTCCGGGTCCATCTCGATGCGCGGCGAGAGATCCCGCAGCGCGAGATACAGCTTCTCCATGGTGTTGAGCTTCATGTACGGGCACTCGTTGCAGGCGCAGCTCGCCTGCGGCGGTCCCGAGATGAACTCCTTGTCGGGCGAGGCCTTCTTCATTTGATGGAGGATGCCGTCCTCCGTCATCACGATGTACGAGCGCGCGCTGTCCGTCGTCGTGTACTTGAGGAGCGCCGTCGTCGACCCCACGAACTCCGCCATGCGCAGCACGGGCTCCTCGCACTCCGGGTGAGCGATGATCTTCGCGTCGGGGTGACGCTCCTTGAGCTGCACGAGCTTCTTCTCGCTGAAGGTCTCGTGCACGACGCAGCTGCCCTGCCACAGCCGCATCTTCCGGCCCGTCTTCTCCATCAGCCACCGGCCGAGGTTCTTGTCGGGCGCGAAGAGGATCTCCTTGCCTTCGGGGATCGCCCTCACGATCTTCTCGGCGTTCGAAGACGTGCAGATGTAGTCGCTGGCCGCCTTCACCTCCGCGGAGCAGTTGATGTACGAGATGCTCACGGCGTCGGGATACTTCGCCCGCCAGGCCCGGAATCGATCCCCCGGGCAGCCGTCGGCGAGCGAGCAACCTGCCAGCATGTCCGGGACGACGACGATCCGGTTCGGGTTCAGGATCTTGGCCGTCTCGGCCATGAAGTGGACGCCCGCGAAGAGGATGACGTCCGCGTCCGTCTTCTTCGCGGCTTGGGCGAGCTGCAGCGAATCGCCCAGAAAATCCGCCAAATCCTGAATATCCCCGTCCTGATAGTAGTGCGCGAGGATGACCGCGTTGCGCTCACGCTTGAGCGCCCCGATGGCGGCCTCCAGATCTTCGGGCATCTGCGAGCTCATGCCGCTGAACGTAGGAGCGTTTCCACGCGTTGGCCACCCCGGCGGGGCCCCTCCGTTCGCCTCGGTTTCGTGCGCTCCGCACCCGAGCCTTGATAGAGTGGCGCGCGATGATCGACACCTCCACGCTCGCCGCGTGCGAGTCCCGGGTGGGCACGGCCCTCCGCGGGAAGTGGACGCTCGAACGCCTCCTGGGCATCGGCGGCATGGCGGCGGTCTACGTGGGGCTCCACAAGATCGGTCGCCGCGACGCGATCAAGATCCTTCACCGCCACATCGCCGTCTCCAAGGAGCTCGCGGCCCGCTTCGAGCAGGAGGCCCACGCCGTCAACACGTTCGCCCATCCCGGCGTCGTCGAGATCCGCGACATCGACATCTCCGAGGACGGGTGCCCCTTCCTCGTGATGGAGCTCCTCGAGGGAGAAGACCTCGGCAAGCGCGCCCAGCGCCTCGGCGGCCTCCCGAACGACGAGCTGCTCCGCTACGTCGACGAGCTCCTCGACGTCCTCGCCGCCGCCCACGCGCGCGGCATCGTCCACCGCGACATCAAGCTCGACAACCTCTTCCTCACGAAGGAAGGGCACCTCAAGGTCCTCGATTTCGGCATCGCGCGCATGCGCACCGGCCCCGCCGTCACGATGGCGGGGGCGCGCCTCGGCACCACCTCGTACATGGCGCCCGAGCAGGTCCGCGGCGAGCAGGTCGACGGCCGCGCCGACATCTTCGCGGTCGGGGCGACGATGTTCCGTGTCCTCGCCAAGCGACGCCTCCACGACGCGAGCTCCGAGACGGAGCTGCTCGTGAAGATGGGCCGCGATCCCGCCCCCAAGATCGCCACCGTCGTCCCCGGCATCGATCCCGATCTCGCCCTCGTCGTGGACCGCGCCCTCGAGTTCAAGCCGACCGATCGCTACCCGCTCGCCGCCACCATGCAGAGCGACGTCCGCGCCCTGCGCGCCCGAAAGCCACCTCCCTTCGCGACCGCGCGCCTCTCCGAGCGAAAGCCGATCAGCGTCCCGACCGTCCCCGACCCGCGCGCGGTGCACCCCTCCCATCCGCCGAGCGCGACCCCCATCCCGATGCCGTCGGGCCGGCCGAGCCCCGCCATCCTCTCCGGCCCGCCCACCATCGCGAACCCCAACACGACCCTCCCCTCCGAGGGGATCACCAACGTCGTCGCGAGCGCGAAGGCGGGCGTGCCCGTCCAGTCCGCGCCTCCGATGGCCCTCCACGAAGCGCGCGCCCACTCGATCGGCACGATGCCCTCGCAGGCCATCGCCGCCGCCGTCCAAGCGGCGCGCCCATCGACGACGACGCCTCAGGGCACGACCCCCGCCGGCACCCCTACGCCGATCCTCACGCACGGACACCCGGTCGGCCAAGTGCAGCTCGGCCCCGCGCGCGCCGCCGCGGCCGCCGCCGCCCTCCACGCGCCGCAGGCGATCCACGCGACCGCCCCGATGCACCCCGCGACCGCGACCCCCGTCGGCCCGCGCGTGCCGCCGCCGCCGCAGAAGGGCTCCTCCGCGCAGAGCTCGAAGAAGCTCGTCTTCATCGTCGGCGCCGCGAGCATCCTCCTCGGCAGCGTCGGATACCTCGTCTACGCGTTCGCGACCTCCGCCAAGGGCGAGCCCGACAAGAAGGAGAGCGGGACCGCGAGCGCCGCGCCGACCGCGCCCGGACCCGGCTCCACCTCGACCGCGACGACACCACCCGCGCCTGCTCCCGCCACCGCCAAGCCCGACAAGGCCGGGAGCACCGCCGCCCCCAAGCCCGCCTCCACCACCAACGCCAGCGCGAGCGCGAAGACCAGCCCGTCGCAGAAGCCCCCTCCGAGCATCCTCGACGACATCTTCCGGTAGGCACCGCATGACGATCCAAGACGACGCCCCCATCGAAGAGGTCGCGCTCGCCATCGCGAGGGACCTCGATCCCGGCGTCGACGTCGGCGCCCAGCTCGCGCGCATCGACGCCCTCGCCTCTCCCCTCGGCGCGCACGCCACCCTCGAGGCGCTCGCCCAGCACGCCACGGGCACCCTCGAGCTCCGCCTCGCCGAGGACTACGACGACCCGCGCGCCACCCTCCTCCCCGACGTGATCGCGACCCGCGAAGGCACCCCCGTCGCCCTCGCGATCCTCCTCGTCGCGATCGCCCGGCGCGCCGGCCTCGTCCTCGAGCCGATCGCGTTCCCTGGCCACCGCTTGCTCCGCGCGCGCGACGCCGACGTCTTCGTCGATCCCGCCGAACCCTCGCGTCCCCTCCCCCGCGCCGCCCTGGTCGACCTCGCCATACGCGAGGCCGGCGATACGAAAAACGAAGCAGAGCAGCGCCTCGAGCCCGTCGGTCCCCGCGCCACCGCCGTCCGTGTCCTCGTCAACCTCCAGCGCGCATACCGCATGCGCGTCGACCACGCCCGCGCCCTCGTCGTCTGCGATCGCCTCTTCGACGCCACCGGGGCGGTCCTCCATCGCTGCGACCGCGGCGCCCACGCCCTCGCCCTCGGCGCGGCCCGGGCCGCGACCGCCGACTTCGAGGCGTACCTCGCCGCCCGCCCCGCCGCCCCCGACGCCGACCTCGTCCGCGCCGTCCTCGATCGCGCCCGCGCCTTCGCCGAGCGCCCCGCCAACTGATGCCCGGCGCCGTCCTCTTCCTCGGCCCGCCCGAGCTCACCCGCTGGGCATCCCGCGCCGGGCTCACGGTCGCGACCACTCCCGCCGAGGCGAGCGCCATCGCCTTCACCCCCGAGCGCGAGCCGCACGCCGTCGAGCTCGCCCAAACACCCGAGGGCGCGTATCGCGGGCGCATCCTGCCCCGCATCGCGTGCCTCGCCCCCGACCCCGACGAAGAGCTCCTCTCCCACGCCGCCATCAAAGCGGCTCGCCTCCGCGCCGACGCCTATTGCTGCGACGCCGAGTCCCTCTCCCAAGCATTCGAATATGCGGCGAGCGGGCGCGCCCGCGCCATACACGAAGGGCCCCTGCGCCTCGCCTACGTAGGGTCCCTCGGCACCTTCCGCCCCGGCGGCGCCCCTCGGATCGGCCACGGCCCCGAGCTGCCCGTCGCCGTCGCCGACTCCGTCTTCATTGGCCGCATGGCCGAGTGCGAGATCTGCCTGCGAACCGGCCCCCACTCCGATCAGAACCTCGTCGCCCGGCGCCACGCCCGCGTCCAGCGCACCGAGACAGGCGCCCGCGTCACGGATCTCGGGAGCACCAATGGCACCTTCCTGAACGGCGAGCCCATTCAATCCGCCGACCTCCGCCCGGGGGACGAGCTCGCCATTGCGTGGGTCCACCGCGTCCGACTGATCGGTTCTCTCCATTGACGCCCATCCCGCGACGGGGCGTCCGCGGCAACATCGAGGAGCGCCAGCCTCATGGCCCCCTCGGCTTCGAAACTCGCGCTGGCACCAAGCACTCTCGCCCCGGCGCCACTGTCGAGTGTCATGCCACCATGCCTGAGCAGACTCCGCCCCGAAAGCCAATTCGGCTTTGGTTTCTCTAGGGCATCTGCGGCGTGCTCCACAATCGGCCAATCGCCTCACGCTGGCGGCACAGTCTTGCTCGGCCCACTCCGCTGCCCTACCGTCGGCTCACGATGCGCAGGTCGAGCTGGGGTGCGTTGCTTCTCGCCATGATGGGATGCACGGACCCGGCCGCGCGAACACCCTCACAGAGCCGAGAGACGACCGCGGCGGTCGTCGCGCCGCCCCCTCGCCCTCGGCGGAGGCGAGCACGGCCGCGAGCGCGAGCGCGTCCGCGGCGCCGGACGTGCCTGCCTCCGACACCCTTCGCGAGCCGATCCCCCTCGCCCCGGGCAAGAGCTGCATCGTCGTATTGCACCGAGCTTCGCCCGCTGATTTCGACGAGCTCGCGGTCGAGCCCAGCGCGGACTGCGTAGCGCAGAAGTTGTTCGATCTCCGCGCGGAGATCGACGCCGATACCCAGCAGAGGCTCGAGCACCAGGGCCTCATGCGTTACAACATGTCTCTCAAAGAGGACGATATGTCGTTTCAAGACGTCGACTTCGACGGCTTCGTCGACATCGAGATGCTCCGGCACCAGGGCATGGGCGCGGGCGACTACAACAGCCTCGTCGCGGTATGGCTCTACGTCCCAAAGAGCCGAAGCTTCGTGCGGAACACGGCATTCGACCGCCTGCCGAACCCGCGAGTCGACCCCCAGAAGAAGATCGTGACCTGGGGCGGGCGGCTGAGCGGCGACCATTACATCGATGGACAATCAGGTTGGATCGACGGTCGGCTCGAAATCTTGGAGCAGACCGAGACCTCTTCCGGCGAGACGCCGGACGGCAAGCCCCTCCCTCCCAATCAGCGCTGGGAGAGACGAAAGGCGCGCAAGGGCAACCGACTCGTCACCGTGTTCAATGGGCCGGTCTCCAAGCCATAGACAGGCAGCTGGGACGAGAGGACGGTCAATGGACCGCAATGGCGCTCGAGCCGTGGCGCCAATCGCTGCGATTCGCGACGAGGCGCCCTATGGCGTCCACGTCACCTGATAGACGACGTGCTTGTCCGAGAACGCCTCCACGACGCACGATGCGCTCTTCGCTCCGCCCAGGATCAGGATGGTCTCGATGCGCCCGGCGATGGCGTGCCACATCGCTTCGGTGTAGCCGAGGACATACCGGACGGTTCCGGTCGCGCTGCGGGCCGTGATGTGGGACCACTCGACGCGGCCGTGGGAGTTGTAGCGGACCCACGCGCGCGCGGTGGCGTGGAGGAGGGTCTCGTAATCGGCGACGCGGATGAACACGCGGTGGACGCCGCTGAAATCCATGCGGGCGGCGGCGATGCCGAGCTTGCGGTTCACGACGAAGGTCCCGCCCCCGAGCTGGGTGCGAATGGCCTCGTGGAGGGAGGCGCTCACCTCGATGGGATAGGTGGCCGAGGCGAGCACAGGCTTCTCCAGCTCGCGCTGCACCGGCTCGGGGAGGGCGCCCTTCACCTTCGCGAGCGCTTCGTCCCCGTACTCCGATTGGATGGCGAGGAGGAGCGTGCGCACCGCGGTGCCCATGACGTGCATTCGAGGCGCATCGTATCAACGGCGCGGCTCGGCGCGGTGCATTGGAAGGTGTTTCGGGGCGTGGAGCCTCTGCGTGTCGCGACTACGGCGCAGGCGCAGATCCCCACACGGACCCGACCCGGCGCCTCTCGTTGTGGGCGTCGGCGGTCAGGGCGTAGCGGATGAGCTCGTTGGAGAGAGGGTATTGGAGCAGAGCGCGGGCGCTCTCGCCGGCGCGGCTCAGGTCGACCTCGCTCCTTCGCATGGTGTCGAGGCCGCCGAGCAGGTCCCCCGACAGGACGTAGGCGGAGCGATATTCGCTTCGGCGAATGGCGAGGAGGAACGTGCGGATGTCGAGGCTCGCGGTGAGGTGGCCGAGCTCCTCGATGGTCTTGCGCTGGCGGCGGCCGATGGCGCGCTGCATGTTGGCTTGAACGTTGGCGATGGAGTGCTCGCGCTGAGGGTTGATCTCGCCGACGCCCCAGTTGGGGAGGACGGCGCGAACCGCGGAGAGGAAGATGGCGTCCGCGACCTCGACCGACACCTCTTCGATCCACGTCATCCCGAGGGCGAGGCGGGTGAGGAGGCGGCCGAGGCCGAACGCCTGCTCGGTGTCGGGGAGCTCGATGTAGCTCGCGGGGCCCACGAGGACGGGGGGATCCCCAGGGAAGGCGCGGAGCGGTCCGCTCCAGTTCGGCGAGAGGATGAGCTCGAGCTCGGAGATCCCGAGGCAGCGGGCGATGCGATCGGCCAAGGCGCGGACGGGGTGGCCGTCGCGCGGGCCGATGCGCTCGCGCATGGAGACCCCATAGGTCGAGAGCTCGAAGCGGAGGACCTTGGCGACGATCGGCTGGATCGCGATCGCGAGATCGACGTAAGGCGATCGGGCTTCCGGCACGAGCATGCGCGTGAGCTCGCTCGCGGCGAGGGCGTTCGGGTACGGCGCCTCGGGATCGAGGCGGCGGTTGCGGATCTTGGTGAGGCGGTCGGAGGTGAGGTCGCCGAGGGCGCCGCGGGCCTCCTCCACGGCGAGGCGCTCGTCGGTGCGGCCCTCGTTGGCGAGGCCGGCGTCCAGGCAGCTCAGCACCGCGGAGAGCACGGTGCCCGAGGCGGCGACGCACGCGCTGCGGACGGTGTTGAACGCGCTCGGCTCGGCGAGGCGGAGGAGCATCTCGCTGTCGGAGGTGACGAGCTCGCGGAGGAGGAGCACCGCCTCCTTGGAGCGGCCGGCGGCGAGGAGGCCGGCGCCGAGGGCGGCGCGGATCTCGGGGTGGGCGGCCGGGCTCCCCGGCGTCGACGCGGCGCCGAGGGCGGCCTGGAGGTGAGCGACGCCCTCGTTGAGGCGCTTCAGCATGTTCACCTCGAGCAAGCCGAGGGTGAGCAGCCAGCGCGGCTCGAGGGGGCGCCGGCGCGCCTTGGCCATCTCCAGGATCTGCTCGATGGCGGCGGCGAGCGACTGGGCCCCCTCGACGGAGTCTCCACGGCAGAGCCGCGCGAGCAGCGTCCACGGGCGGAGGTCCTGCGGGGTGGAGACGACCGCGTCCTGGAGGGCGCGGAGCATGCCGGCGCCGTCGTTGGCTTCGCGCGCGACCTCGGCCACGCGCAGCTGGTACTCGGTGCGCTGGGTGAGATCCGTCTCGAACTCGGCGAGGCGCTCGAGGGTGGAGCGGGCCAGCTTCTTGTCGCCGTTCTTGATGGCGAGGTTGTAGAGGCGCTCGAGGGCGACCTTGTTGCTCGGCTCCGTCGAGAGGACGTTGACGAGCATCGCCTCGGCGAGGGAGGCGTCGGCGAGGGGACCCTCGTAGAGATCGGCGAGCGAGAAGAGGGCGGTCTGGCGGGAGGCGGCGTCGTTGGTACCGCCCGCGAGCTCGACGATGCGCTGGAGGGTGTCGCGCGACTCGGCCCAGGACTTCTGAGCGCGGTAGAGGCGCGCGAGGATGAAGAGCGAGGGCAGGTCGTCGGGGGCGGCGCGCATCGCCCGGCGCATCGCCTGGATGCCGGGGCCGTAGTCGACCCGGGCCGCTTCGCCCTCGGCGCGATGGATGCGCAGATAGGCCTGCGCGATCTCGGTGCCGAGGAGGGTGACCTGGGGCTGGGTCGAAGCCTTGTCGAGGGCGGGACGCAGCCGCTCGATCAGCCGGCGCGGGTCGCCCGCGAGCATCGCGGCGAGGGTCTTCGACGCGTCGCGGTTCTCGGGATCGGTCTCGAGGGCGACCTCGTAGAGCTCGAGGGCGGTGCGCTCGTCGCGCAGATGAGAGGCGGTGAGCTCGGCCGCTTTGACCAGGTGCCCCGCCTTCTGCACGCTCGAGTCGCAGAGCTTCGCGAGGGCGAGCTGGCTCGTGATGACGGCGCCGTGATCGCCCATGTGGGTCGCGAGCCGCTCGAGGCCGCGCGCGGCGAGGAAGCTGTCGGGCCAGAGGGTGAGAGCCTCACGGTACGCCTCGAGCGCGCCGCGCACGTTCGGATCGACCTCGGCCGTCTCGAGGAGGGACGCCTCTTCGAGGAGGTACGCCGCGCGCGCGAGCGGATCGACGGTGAGCTCGCGACGGGCGCGGAGGGCGACGAGGAGCTGGCCGCGGGCGGCGAGGAGGGCGGGGTGGGGGACGCCGACGTTGCTGACGAGCCGGCTCGCGATGCGGATGATGGCGTCGAGGGCGCCGATGTCGTGGGGGTTCTCGCGGGTGATGCGGGCGAGGGCGTCGAGGGTGGAGGACGCGCCGAGCTTGTCCTCCATCGCCACGATCTCCCAGAGCGCGCCGATGCGCGCGCGCTGCGAGGTGAGGACGCTCGCCTCCGCGACGAGGATCGCGCCGAGGTTCGGGTGGGCCTTGCGGCCTCGGTGGAGGTGCTCGAGCCGCTTGAGGGCGGCGACGTGGTTCGGCACGACCGCGACGAGCGCCTCGAGGACCTCGATCGCCTGGGCGGGGCTCGAGCTCTCGAGCGACATCGCGAGCCCGACGCGGAGGGTGTGGTCGAGGGACGCGGACGGCTTTCGCTCGAGCCAGCGCGCGTAGAGCCGCATGAGGCCCTCGTCGTCGTTCATCCGGAACAGGATGCGCTCCATCGATTCGAAGACGCCGGCGTCCCAGGTCCCCTCGGGGAGAGACGACGTGACGAGGGACTCGTCGGCCGCCTCGAGGCTCTTGAGGGCCGCGTCGTCGTCGTCGAGGCAGAGCTCCTCGACCTCGGCCGCGATCGTGTAGAGGGCGGAGAGCGCGCGCGGGTCCTGCTCGATCTTGGCGAAGGCGCGGATCTCCGTGATGAGGCGCTTGTAGCTCTTCGTCGCGCGGAGGAGGCGGAGCAGCGCGAGCTGGGGCAGAGGGTGCTCGGGGCGGATGCGCGCGGCGTTGCGGTACGCGTCGACGGCGTCGCTGGGCACCTTCCGGAACGACTCGTCGAGATCGGCGACCTCGAGCCACGTCTCGAACGCGGTGTCCGGGTCGTGCTCGGCGAGGGCGACCAAGGTCTTGCGTGCGTCGTCGAGGCGCGACATGCGGCGGAGCAACGCGACGCGCGCGCGGCCGGCCTCGGCGTCGCCGGGCTTCTCGTTGAGGGCACGATCGATGAGGGAGAGGGCCTTGTCGCGATCGCCTTTGCGCTCCGCGACCTCCGCCGCCTCGAGGAGGATGCGGGCCTTCAGGGAGCCGTCGGTGGTGACGCGCACCTCGGCGTCGAGGCTCTTCGCGAGGCGATCGTGATCCTGGGCGCGCCGCGACGCGCGCTGCAGGGCGAGGATGGCGCTCCGGCGCGCCGGGTCGAGGGCGAGCATCCGCTCCGCGAGCTCCATCGACTTGTCGGGGCGATCGAGCTCGTCCTCCCAGATCGCGAGGGCCTTGTCCATGAGGCCGAGCTTTCGCTCTTTGTCCGTCTCGAGGACGCTCGCTTGCTCGTACAGATCCACGCGCTGCTCCGCGTTCTTCTGGGCGGCCTCGTTGCCGCGCGGGCCCGCCTTCAACAGGGCGGAGAGCGCGTCGAACACAAGGCCGTTGCCCGGATCGAGCAGCCACGCCGCGCGCAGGGCGTCGATGGCCTGATCGGGCTGGCCGAGGTGGCGCGAGCAGATGTCGGACGCCCGCATGTAAGCCCGGACGCGATCGCGCCCGGGGCGGTCCGAGTTCGCCTCGAGGAGCCACGCGCGCACGCGGTCCGCGTGGCGGCCGAGGCGCTGGAGCGATTGATCCAACGTCTCCCGAAGCGAGCGGCTGGCGGGATCTTGGGAGAGGGCGCGCGCGGCCGCGTCGGCGGCGAGATCGGCGCGGCCGAGGCGGCCGTACGAGTCGGCGAGCCGCAGGTACTCGAACGCGATCGCCTCGCGGCGGGTGAGGAGCCCGAGGCGCTTGACCCGCAGCTCCACGAGGCGCGTGTGGTCGCCGTCGATCTCGAGCTGGTTGATGAGCTCCGCGACGACCTTGCTCTGGGAGATGGAGCCGTGAGGGGCGCGCTGCTCGGCGCGACCGAGAGAGGAGATCGCTTCGCCGCGCCCCCCGAGACGATCGAGGGTGATGCGCGCGCTCGCGTAGAGCAGGCGCGAGCCGCGATCCGGATCCCCTTCCCGCTCCGCCTCGACGCGGAGCGCCTCCGCGAGGCCGGTGTCGCGATCGTGACGGCACAGGTGGCGGACGAACGAAGAGCGCACCGGCCCGGGGTTGGGAGAGAGGGCGACCCCTCGCTTGAGCGACTCGCGCGCGGCGCCGACTTGCTTGAGGTTGCGCTCGAGGATCTCCGCGCGCTCGACGCACATCCAGGCCGCGAGGGACGCGTCCCCGTCGGTACCGTCGGGCATGAACGCCTCGACCTCTTTGGCGATGTGATCGGCGAGCTCCGAGTGGAGGGACTTGCCCGCTTCGGCGATCTCGCGGCGGAGGAGGGCCTCGAGCGGATGGAGCGCGGCCGGGTGCCGCGGCGCGAGGCGGAGGGCCTCGCGGTAGGCGGCGCGCGCGTCCTCGAGCTTGCCCGCGCCATCGAGGAGGCGGGCGCGGGTCGCGTGGAGATCGGCGCGCAGCTCGTCCGTCTCCGCGATCGAGATCTCGTCGCCGATGACGTCGAGCGACTCGGCGAGCACGCGCTCGGGGGCGGGGGCGGCCGCGCCGGGGCCGGGGGCGCGGGGACGATCCTCCGCAGCCGCGCGAGCGCGGGCTGGAGCGTGCGCACGCACTCTCGCGCCGCCTCGTAGTGCTTCTTGGCGCGCGCGCGATCGAACAGGATCCACTCGCAGAGGACGCCCAGCTCGACGAACGCGCGCGCCGCGCCGACCGGATCTTCTTTCTTGAGGCGATCGGCGCGGGCGCGGATCTCGCGCTCGAGTGGGTTGGGGCTCGCGCTCGGAGGAGCGGCCTCGCTCGGCCGCTCGACAGGGTGGTTCGTGGTCGCGGCCGCGACGCTCCCCGCGGGCGGCGGCGTGGAAGGGCTCCCCGGCGGGGGGCGCGGTCGAGGGCGAGACCGCGGCCGGGCCCGTCGACGCGATGGCCCGCAGGCGATCCGAGGTCGTCGTGGTGAGGCTGTATCCGCCGGGCGTCCGCGCGAGGCGGACCGAAGGCTGTCCTCCCGCCGGGGTCGAGGTGCTGAGCGGGGCCGCCGACGCATCGGCGCCAGCGGCGGCACCGGCGGCCGTCGCGGCGGCCTGGGCGGGCGCCTGCGCCGCCGGCCCCGCATGCAAGAGGCCGGAGGGCCTCCCGGCATGGGCGGGGTTCGTCGCGTGACGTCGGTGCGCTCGCCGTCGACGCTCGGAGCGATGCTCGGCCCGAACACGGAGGGATCGATCCGCGCGTCGCTGTCCTCCGCGAGCTCGGCCTCGACCTCCTCGACCTCTTCGGGCGGCGTAGCGCCCTCGGGCGCCGCGGCCGGCGGCAGCGCGTCGCTGCGCGTGCCATACATGAGGGTCTTCGAAGGGCCGGGGAGCGCAGGCGGGCGCGCGCCCGGGAACGGCGGCGGGGTCGGACGGCGGACGGGAGGCGCGAGCCGAGGTGCGCCCGTCGAGGGCGGCGCGCCCGCCGATCCGGGCTGCGTCTTCGACACGCCGGGCGGCGGCGGGGTGCTCCCCGAGCCGAGCCCCTCGCTCGTCTTGCCCCACGCCCCGATGCGCGGCGGTCGGATGCGCGGAGGCGCGATGGCGCCGGGGCCGGGGCTCGGCGGCGCGGCCGGAATGGCCGGCGCGGCCGGCGCGGCCCCTTCGGGCTCCGCGTCCGGCGACGAATGTCCCATCAACGTCTTCGCGGGCCGACCACCCCCTGCCGAGCCCGTCTCGCTGTCGCGACGAGAACCGTCTTTTTCGTCCGCCACTTCGCGGATGCTATCAGAAGAGCCCCGCGCGATACCCAAATGGGGGCCGCCGGCGTGGCGAGGCACAGGTTTCGTTGACAGCCCGCGGCGGGTCTATAACCTCGTGGCCTGCGTCGAGAGCCCCGCTCCGTCAGGAGCCGGGAATGTCGTTTGCTAAGCGACGGTGCACAGCCTGGTATGAGCCCTCACGGAAGCATCCACTCCCAGTTCCGCATCGAGGTCGCGGGCGAGACGAACGTCGGCCGCAAGCGCAACCACAACGAGGACAACTTCTCGATCATGCCGGACTACGGCCTGTTCGTCGTCGCCGACGGAATGGGCGGGCATGCATCCGGTGAGGTCGCCTCGCAGATGGCGCTCGACGCTCTGCGGGAGTTCTTCGCCGCGACCCAGGACGATCCGGAGCGGACGTGGCCCTACAAGATGGACCGCTCCAAGGGCTACGAAGAGAACCGCCTCATCACCGGCATCAAGCTCGCGAACCTCCGCATCTACGAGACGGGCCAGCGCGAGCTCAAGAAGCGGAACATGGGCACGACCATCGTCGGGATCTTCGCATCCAACGACGGGGTCTACGTCGCTCACGTCGGAGACAGCCGCGTCTACCGCTACCGCCAGTCGAAGCTCGAGCAGCTCACCGACGATCACTCGCTGCTCAACGACTACATCAAGATGAAGCGCCTCACCGAAGAGGAGATCGCGAACTTCCCGCACAAGAACGTCATCGTCCGCGCCCTCGGGATGAAGGACACGGTGAAGGTCGACACCCGCTTCGAGGTCCCCCAGGCGAACGACACCTTCTTGCTCTGCTCCGACGGCCTCTCCGGCCCCGTGACGGATCCCGAGATCGCCGAGATCCTCGGCCAGTACGAGGACGTGAAGACGGCCGCGTCCAAGCTCATCGAGCGCGCCAACGAGAACGGCGGCCCCGACAACGTCACGTGCATCCTCGTCCGCTGGACGCAGTGAGCACCTCCTCCATCCGCGACCAGCCCGGCTCCGCCATGTGCTTCGTGTGCGGGACGGAGAACCCGCACGGCCTCCGCGTCCGCTTCCGCGACGACGGCGAGAAGGTCTTCTGCGAGCTCACCCCCGAACAGCACCACCAAGGCTGGCCCGGCGTCCTCCACGGCGGCATCATCAGCGCCGTCCTCGACGAGACGATCGGCCGCGTCGCCTTCCTCCACGACCGCTGGGTCCAGACGGGCCGCCTCACCCTCAAGTTCGTAAGACCCGCCCCCCTTTTCGTCCCTCTCCGCGCGACAGGCCACCTCGTCCGCAACCACCGCCGCCTCATGGAGATGAAGGGCGACCTCGTCATCGCCGACACGGGCGAGGTCCTCGCAGAAGCGGAAGGCACCTTCGTCCCCCTGACCGACGCCGCCCGCGACGAGGTCGTCCGGCGCCTCGGCGGCGACTTCGCAGCCTGGGAGACATTCCTCAAAGGCCCGCCGCCCGCCCCCTGATCCCACGGTCAACCAAGGCGAGCCCGAGAGCTCAAACACGACCTAGAGCACCGATCCGTTTGAAAGCCGGCGCTTTCGCGCCATTTCACGCGTGATCCACGCGGCCTCGTCGCTCCGCTCCTCGCATGACTGCGAGTCGTGCTGTGGTGCTCACTCCTCGGGCGCGCGCCTCCCACGCAAACTCGCGCGACATCACTCGGCCTTCAAGTGAATCGGTGCTCTAGCGAGCCGACGCTCTCCTGGCGAGCGCGAAGCGCGACGCGCGCTCTCCTTCACCAGAGTCTCGAGACGACGCCGTGCAAGCCAAGGAGCGCTCTGTCATCGATAACGACGACCACGCTCCAGCAGCCATCTGCAGCGTCGGAGGGGGGCCCCACGGAGTGGGGGGAGGTTTTCGCTCTATTCTCCTCGCGTGCGCGGACAAACCGCGCACCCGGCGACACTTCACACCGTCGTTGAAGCAACGACGGCGGAAGCTTCGTCGCCGACCGCCAGCTAGCGAGCCGACTCTGCGGGTCCTCGCGCAAGCCGCACAACGCCCCCAGCACGACAACGCTCCAGTGCCCCTCTCTCTCCTGGCGAGCGCGTAGCGCGACGCGCGCCTCCCCCCGCTCAGTCGTCCACGTCGCACCACTGCATGTGGTCGTCCCAGGGCGCGTAGTCCTCGAGCTTCGTGAGGTTCGTGATCGCCGCGTCCTTCGCCCGGCTCGGCACGTCGCAGTGCCCGACGCCGTTCATGAACGAGTCGAGATCGTACACCGAGCACCACGTGTTCCAGCTCTTCGCCTCGGGCGTCTTCCCGTTGAAGCCGAGCCCGAGCGACACCGTGCTGGAGCAGTCGCCGTCGGTGGTGTTCGACTGGCGGTACTCCCACGCGTACTCGACGTTGCTCGGGATGTTCGCGTGGAACGAGAGAGGTTGGTACGGGTCGAGGAGCACCATCGCCGTCACCGTCCGGCGGTCCTGGGCGATGCGCGAGTCCTTGCGGAGACGGTCGGCGATGTCGGTCACGTTGATGCCGCCCCACGAGAAGCCCACGAGGTGGATCTTGGTCGGCGTGTCCTTGCCGTCGACGCGCCCATCCCCGTTCGTGTCGAGCTTCTTGAACAGGGCGCTGTAGGCGCCGTTCTCGTTCAGCGCGCCAAACGCCGAGTAGCTGCCGTCCTTCACCAGCTCGAACCCCTTCGCCGCGACGGCGTCGCACAGCGCGAAGAGCCCCTTGTCCCAGCCGGTCGTGCGATCTGACAGCCCCTGCTCGCAGAGCAGCACACGCCGCGTGGCCTCCACCGCGGTCGAGTCGTCCTCGTTGGACTCGTCCCCTTCCCCGCCCGGCGCTCCGACCATGCAGCCAGAGAGGACCAAGGAGGACGCGAACATCATGAGGGTGCGCGTATCGAGCATCGCGGCCCCGCCGAGCAAGAACCGAACCGCCTGCTTTCGGTGCGATTTGGGCGGCCGAGTCCTCCGCGCCGAACACCCGATTGAGCAATGCGCGATCCAGGGAAGAAGGACCAGGAGGGTCCGGCTCGGACGGGGCGCGCTATGGTTTCCGTAGCGATGGGAAAGCGAGTCGTCCCCCTGCCCGGTCAGGTCCCCCGATGCTTCCAGGACTTGGCGCCTTCCCCTCCCGTGAGGAGCGAAGCGACGAACATGGGAGGGGCCGAGGAGCAAAGCGACGAGGGGGGTGGGCATCCCATCGGGCGTGCCCGCAGCCGACTCAACGCCGTCGCGTCCTCTCGAACGCGGCGAGGAGCGCGGCCTCCGCGGCCTCGGGGACGGGCTCGGGCTCCAGATCGTGGAGCGCCTCGACGGTGAGATCCATCTGCTCGAGGTAGCGGCGACAGCGCGAGCACCACGCCAGGTGGAGCTGGACCCCGGCGCGGTCCGAGCCTCGCAGGCGACCCTCTTTGCGAGAGGTCGCCATCTCCGTGAGCTCCCGGCACGTCACGAGGATCATCGCGAAGTCCTCCGCCTCTGCTCCTGCGCTTCGATGAACGTGCGGATCTTGGATCGGCCGCGGTGGAGGAGCACGCGCTGATTCGCCTCCGACACGTCGAGCATCTCGCACACCTCGGCCGCGTCGAGGCCTTCGAGATCGCGCAGGGTCACGACGAGGCGCTGCGCCGCGGGGAGCGCGTCGACGGCGCGCCGAAGCGCCGCGCCCTCCTCGAGGCGAGAGAGGAGCGCCTCTGGGGTCTGTGCCTCCCACCCGAGGGGGGGCGAGGCCCACGATCCGATGCGGGAGAAGCGGGCCGGATCGACGGCGGGCTCCTCCTCGGCGG
Source organism: Polyangiaceae bacterium (assembly GCA_044225865.1). GTDB lineage: Bacteria > Myxococcota_A > Polyangia > Polyangiales > Polyangiaceae > Xiheicaenibacterium. The sequence goes on from JBGAID010000034.1 coordinate 70,367, forward strand.
CCTCGCGCTCGAGCTCGGCCCCGACCCCGTCGCGCTTGCGGCGCTCGAGCCAGCTCTTCGCGCGGTTCGTGAGGATGCGGAACATCCACGTCTTGATCGAGCTCTTCTCTTCGAACCGATCGAGCCCGTCCAACACGGCCGCCCACGTCTCCTGGGCGATGTCCTCGGCGCCGTCCCCGACGAGCGCGCGCGCCACCCGGAGCATCGCCCCGTGATGGCGCTGCACGAGGCCGCGAAACGCGACCGCGTCGCCCGCGCGGAGGCGATGCACGAGCTCGGCTTCGGGGACGTCCATCGGCGCCGAAAGCCCTAGCACGCGCGCGCGCGCGCCGTCGATGCTCAGGGCGCGAGGGAGAGCAGCGCCGCCGCGAGCTCGTTCGGTTTGGTCAAGAACGGGCAGTGCCCGGAGTCGATCGTCAGCGTCTCGTCCACCGGCAGCGCCGCGATGAACGACGCCTGCTTGGTCGGCCCGATCGTCTGATCCGCGAGGGTCTCGATGTACGCGCGCGGGACGCTCCCCCAGCTCTCTTCCGTCACGTGGACGGCGGTGAAGAACGGCGCGCTCGGCTCCGGCTTCAGGTGGGAGATCACGAGGGCTGCGTCTTCGTCGGAGCAGTCCGAGCAGAACGCTCCGAGCACGCCCTCCTCTTGGAGGGTCAGCGTCCCCGTCCCCTGGGTCAGGTACATCGCCAGGTTCGACTCGGGATCGTTCGCGCTCGCGGCGATGAGCGACTTGCCGTCCTCGAGCATGAACGCGGCCAGGTAGACGAGCTTCGACACCGCGTCCGGTCGCGCCTCCGCGGCCTGGCTGATGACGAGCCCGCCCATGCTGTGCCCGACGAGGACGACCTGCCCCGAGGCCGCGTCGAGCGCGGCCACGACCGCGTCCGTGTACGCGGCGAGGGTCGCGTCCTCGGTCGGCGTCTCGTCGGCGCCGTGCGCGGGCAGCTCCACCGTCACCACGGTCGCCCCGCCCGCTTCGAGGGCGGGGGTCACCCGATCCCACGACCACGCCCCCGCGAACGCTCCGTGCACCAGCACGAAAGTCGTCCCCGTCGACGCACCTCCGCCCGCGCCTCCTTCCGGGCCGCCGCCCTCTGGCGCGCCGCCCTGCCCGCCCTGCCCGGAGCCGCCTTCTGGCGCGGCGCCTCCCGCAGAAGAGCCGCCCTTGCCCGAGTCGTCACCGCACCCCATCGCCATTGCCGAAAGCGCGCACGCCGCCGCGAAGACGCGTGCCCGCGCCGAGCCACCCCAGAGCAAACCCATATTTCGAGCCTCCGGTTGCTTCAGTACGAACCCGACCCGATCCGTTACAGGCAATCGCACCGCTCCGCTCACCCGCCTTCGACAGCGCCGATTCCCGGTGATGCCGCGCTACGGATTTCATAGCGTCGGCGCACCGGCGCGAGCCGGGGACGGCTGGCTCAGGCCTTCCGCAGCGAGACGGCCTCGGGGGACGGCTCGGGGGCGGCGCCGGCGATGAGGGTCGAGACGGTCACGCCGTGGAGACCGCGCGCTTCGAGGGCGTCGAGGATGCGAGGGAGGGCTTCGACGCTGGTGGGGGCTTCGTCGCCGCGCTCGGGGGCGTCGTGGAGGAGGACGACCGCTCCGTCGTCGAGCGCGGGCAGGAGGCGCTTGAGGATCCGATCGGCGGAGGGCCGGCCGGCGCCGTCGAAGGCGCGCGCGCTCCATCCGACGACGGTGAGGTCGAGGGCCCGGACGGCGGTGCGGGTGCGGGGGCTCGAGAAGCCGACGGGAGGGCGGAAGAGCTTGGGACGGACGCCGGCGGCGCGCTCGATGACGTCCTGGGTGCGCTCGATGTCCTTCACGATGGCGGGCTCGGCGCGACAGAAGAGGATGTGATCGTGCACGAAGCTGTGGAGGGCGACCTCGTGGCCGCGCCGCACGATGTCCTGGACGACGTCGGGGTGGGCCTCCGCCTTCGCGCCGATGAGGAAGAAGGTGCCCTTCACCCCCCGCGCGTCGAGGGTGTCGAGGACGCGGCGCGTGTGGACGGGGTGAGGGCCGTCGTCGAAGGTGAGGGCGACGGCGCGCGCGCCCCTGGGCCGCCTCGCGAAGACGTCCACGAAGACGGAGAGGTTCAAGAAGAAGATGCCGGCGTGGACGGCGACGAGGAGCGCGCCGAGCATGACCGCGACGCTCCACGCCGGCGGCGCCGAGCCGAGCAGCGCCGAGAGGAGCATCGCGTAGGAGCAGGCGACCGCGATGATCAGCGCGAGGCGAAAGGGCGGCACGTTACTTCTTGCTACGAGACTTGTCCCGGGCTTCGCCCTCGTCGAGCAGCTCGTCCAGATCCAGGTCTGCGCTCGCGCCCGCTTCCTTGCCGATGCGTGCGCGGGGCGGCGCGGCCTTGGCGCTCGCGTCTTTCCCGGCTTTTTCGTCGGGCGAGCCGGGGGTGTTGTCGGCGTCGTAGAAGGCACCGAGCACACCTCCGACGATCGGCAGCGAGGTGAGGGCGGCTCCGCCGAGCGAGGCGTGCGCGGTGAGGGCGCCGAGGTCGACGGGGATCCCCATCGTGAGGAACTTGCGAACGAGCCACATCAGGCCTGCCGCGAGCAGGGCGCCGAAGCCCGCCTTGAGGCCGGCCTCGATCTTTCCATCTTGGGCCCAGATGGGCTTGCCGGCGACGAGCCCGACGAGGGCCCCGACGAGGGCGGCGGTGGGGTAGGCCACGAGAGCACCCGGCGCGGCTACGCCGAGCTTCGCGAGCGCGAACCCGATGAGCGCGCCCACGAACAGCCCCTTCAGAAGGCCGAGCAGCAGCCGAAGCACCATCTCGCTACTTCATCCTTGGCACGGACGAGGGCGCCGTTCAACATGCGCGCACCTTCACCCATGGTCGCTCGCCGAACGCCGTTCCTCGCTCTCGCGGCCCTCGCCTTGCTCGCGAGCCCCGCGGTGGGCTGCGGGAGCTACGGGACGGGCTATCCGATCGGCGCCGAGAACGCGAGGCCGCTCGTCCTCAACGACGCGGAGATCGACCTCGACTGCCCAGCGAAGGAGATCCGCGTGAGTGAGGGTCTCGGGGGCTCGTTCGAGGCGGTGGGGTGCGGCCGGAAGGCGAAGTACAAAGCCAGCTGCTACGGGGTCTCGTGCGTGGTCCACAAGGACGACCAGGTCCCGGTTCCGTTTCGCGACCGCCCCACCCCGGAGGAGACGAGCCCGCGATGAGCGAGCCTTCGACCGAGGAGACCGAGTCCGGTGAGGAGGGCGAGGCGCGCGAGCCACGCGCGACCTCCGAAGGGACCGCGGCGGCGGAGGCCGAGCCTCCGGCGAAGAAGCGGCGCAAGAAGCGGCGCAAGACCACCCTCGAACCCGACCCGGTCTACGATCTCCCGTTCGCGCGTTCGTGGCCCGAGGACCCGGAGCTCCGGCGCCTCGTCGAGGCGTTCTCGCGCGGCAACTACGCCTACGTCCGGGAGAACGCGCCGCGCGTCACGGAGCGCGCCGCGGACCCGAAGGTGAAGGCGGCGGCGCGGGACCTCCGGCGGCGCATCGATCCGGACCCGATCGCGGGGGTGTTGCTGCTCGTGGCGATCGGCCTCTTGGTGATGCTCGCCGCCCACTACCTCGGCCATCGGCAAGAATCGCAGCCAGTCCAAAAACCCTCGCGCCCCGTCCCGCATCCCACGTCAACATGAGATCGATGTCGAACGGTGCGTGCTCGCGGAGCGTCGCAAGGCTCCTCTTCGTCGCGGGCGCCCTCGGGGCGACGGCTTGCTCGGGCGCGACGGGGGACGCGACCACGCCCACGAACGGCGCGACCAGCCCCAACGCGAACCTCAGCTCGGGCACGCTCGGCGAGAAGTATTTCCCGCTCAAGGACGGGCACATCTATCAGTACGAGACGCTCCGGCTCGGCGACGGTCCTCCCGACAAGGGCATGCTCCCGGTGAGGGTGAAGCGGACGTCGGCGACGACGGGCGAGCTGAAGAAGGGCGGCACACCGCAGACCTTCCAGCTCTCGGAGCTCGGCGTGCAGACGCAGACGAAATCGGGCGCGCCCGCGTTCGTGCTCAAGATGCCGATCGATCCGAGCACGACGTGGCTCGGGCCGCTCGGGGGGAAGACGCGGTACGACGCCCAGAACCAATCCGTCGACTCGCGCGCGGGGCACTTCGACGGGTGCGTGCGGACGATCGAGGAGCGCGGCGGTGACGCGCCGCTGCGGGTGGCGACGGTCTTCTGTCCGGACGTCGGCATCGTCACCCTCGAGGTGCAGTCGGGCGCGGCCGTGGAGCGCGCGGAGCTCGTCTACTACGGCCCCCAGATCGAGATCGGTCCGGACGGGCTCAAGCGCGTGGAGTGACGTGACGGAAGCTGACGTTGCGCCCCTCTTCGCGCTCGTGACGATGGCTGCTATTGCAAGCGGGAAGAACGGCTCATGAATTACTGGGAGTACATCCGCGTCGAGGAGCTCTTGCGCCTGCAGGGAGGGATGCAGGACGACGAGGCGAAGCTCTCGAACGACGAGGTGCTCTTCATCACCGTGCACCAGGTCTACGAGCTCTGGTTCAAGCTCGTGCTGAGGGAGCTCGTCGCCGCCCGCGACCTGTTCAATCAGAACCCGGTCCCGGACATGGCCCTCGCCGACGCGACCCGCTCCTTCCGGCGGGTGACGACGATCTTCGAGCAGGCCGCTTCCCATTTCGAAGTGATGGAGACCCTCACGACGCGGGACTACCTCGGCTTCCGCGACGCCCTCATCGGCGCGAGCGGCTTCCAGTCGGCGCAGATGCGCGAGATCGAGATCCTGCTCGGGCTCGAGGACGAGAAGCGGCTCGGGCTCGGGGCGGAGGGCACGTACAAGGATGCGCTCCGCGGCAAAGACGGCTCCGCGTCCGTCGCCCTCGAGCGCGTGGAGCGAAGGCTCCACGGCGGGCCTTCGCTCAAGGGGGTCGTCTACGCATGGCTCGCGCGGACGCCGGTCTCGGAGGACGGCCCCGACGCGTTCCTGAAGAGCGTCCTCGCCGCCCACCACGAAGAGGTGAAGAAGCGCCTCGAGATCGTCGAGCGCGAGCTCCGCTTGAGCCCCTCCGAGCTCGCGACGTGGAAGAAGCGCTACGAGTCGGAGACGATCGTCGCCCAGCGGTTCCTCCTCGCCGAGGACGAGCCTTCGCTCTCCGAGGCGGAGCGGCTCGAGCTCCGGAAGGTCCGCGCCGCCCTCGTCTTCTTGGAGAGCTATCGCGAGCTGCCCAGGCTGGCGTGGCCCCGGGAGGCCCTCGATGCCCTCATCGCGATGGAGCAGAAGATCCTCGTCTGGCGCCAGCGCCACGCCCGCATGGTGGAGCGAATCATCGGTCGGCGCACCGGCACCGGCGGCTCGACCGGCGTCGATTACCTCGACCAGACGGCCCTCCGCTATCGGGTGTTCAACGACGTGTGGACGATCCGAACGCTCCTCCTCAAGAAGTCGGCGGTGCCTCCGATCCACAACGCCGACCTCTTTCGGTTCCGGGTCGAGGACGAGCTTCCGTGAGAGGAAAGATCGAGAGGGTCGTCCGGCATTACACGCGCATCGACGCTCGCTCTCTCGGTCTGTTTCGGTTCCTCTTCGGCGTCGTCCTCCTCTGGGATTGGGGCCATCGCTGGCACGACCGCATCGCGTTCTATTCGAATGACGGCGTCCTGCCGAACCACAACCACCTCTTCCATCTGAAGACGGAGGGTCGGCTCGTCTGGAGCGCGCTGCACGCCTTCACGACGCCGGGAGAAGCGGCCGTCGGCCTCCTCGCGATCCTCTTCTTCTACGCGATGTTTACGATCGGCTGGAAGACGCGGGTCTTCCACGTCCTCTCCCTCGTCGCGATGATCAGCCTGAGCGCGCGGAACACGCTCGCGGAGGGGCCGGGAGAGGCGCTCGCGATCATCCTCCTCGCGACGACGATGTTCCTGCCGCTCGGCAGTCGCTTCAGCGTGGACTCGGTCGTGGCCACGGCGCGGCTCGCCCGCGAGACCAAGCCGAAGCACTTGTTCGATCGGGCCGGCGTCCCGACCGAGACGGAGATCAGGCGCGGACACCTGCCGGGCTGGTCGCCTCACTCGATCGCGGCGGCGGGGGCCCTCACCCTCGTCTGCCTCACCCTCGTGGCAGTGGGCAAGCAGCAGAGCGGCGCGGCGTGGCTCGACGGAACCGCGCTCCACAAGACGCTCCACGTGTACATGTTCGCGAGCCCGACCGGCTACGCCCTCCGAGACAGCGGCCTGCTCGGTCCGCTCACCCGCCTCTTGAAGCTCGCGACGTGGCTCGTGCCCGCGCTCGTGCTCTTGCCCTTCCCGCGAGGCATCGCGCGGGGGGCGGCGGCGGCGCTGCTCGCGATCTACGGCCTCACCTACGCGGTCCTCACGACGTACGGGCTCTTCGGCGGCAGCCTGTTCGCGGCCGCCGCCTTGATGCTCTCGGCCGATATGTGGGAGCGGCTTTCTCTCCGCCACCACCACCGCTCGATCCGCACCGTCATCTTCGACGTCGACTGCGGGATCTGCTTCTTCCTGGCGAAGCTGCTCCACCATTACGACAGCCGCCATCACCTCCTCTTCCAGGGCAACGACTTCGCGAGCGCGCCGAAGGCGGCGGAGCCCCCGCCGCCTCCTTCCGGCGAAGGAGACGAAGAAGAGGCCGACGTCGACGAAGAGGAGCGCGCCCTCGAGCACGAGGAGGACGAGGACGAGGAGCGCGAGGACGAGGCGGCGCGCGAGAAGGCCCCCGTCTCGGCCGAGCCCGCGCCGACCCTCCGCACCTGGAGCGACGCGACCCAAGCGGTCGTGATGAAGCCGATGCCGGCGGGGATCACGCCCGTCCTCGTGGAGACGACGGTGATCGCGGTCCGGCCCGACGGGACGTTCGCGACGCGCGGACAGGCGGTGGTGGAGATCCTCCGCGCCCTTCCGTTCCTCTCGCCGATCGCGCTCGTGCTCTCGCTGCCCGGCATCCGCGGGGCGCGCGACTGGCTCTACGATCGGATCGCGGAGCGAAGGACGCGCATCAGCGTCGAGCTCGGGTTGAACGCGTGCGGCGTGGTCGCCCCGGAGAAGGAGGTCCCCCTCAAGGAGCCGCCGTCTCCGGCCCGCGTCCTTCGCTTCCGCATCCTCGCCGGGCTGCGCGAGGCGGGGGCGCTCGTGTTCGTGGCCGCGGTGGGGATCGCCTTCACCCAGGTCGCGGGCGTCGGGCCGAAGATCGCGTCGAAGAAGCTCGAGCCGGTGGTGTGGTGGACGCGCGCCGTCCCGCGCTTCGATGTCCTCGCCCCCGAGCCTCCCTCGACGGAGTGGATGTTCGTGGCCGACGCCGTGACCAAGGAGGGGATGAAGCTCGATCTCATGACCGGGCGCGAGGCCTCGCTCTCGTTCGACCGGCCCTTCCGTCTCGGCGGGCTGTGGGCCCGCTACCTGACGAACATCCACCGCGAGGAGTACAAGCCGTTCCAAGACGCCCTCCGGAGGTACTTCGCCAAGCGCGGTCCCGGGTACGAGCCGCCGGAGCCGCTGCAGGTGCTGCAAGGCGCGGACGGCTATTGGGTCGAGAAGCCGCTCACGGAGCGCGAGGCCCAGAGGGCGGAGCGGTTCTTCCGTCACGGGCGAGGCGGCACCACCCTCGCCACCGCGATCTCACCGCTCTTGGTGCAGGGCGCGCCGCAGCGTCTCCCCGTCCAGGAGTCGGTGGACCGCAGAAAGCCGGCCCTCGCCGACGACGGCTACCCGGACGATGAAGAGCCGGCCCCACCGCCGCTCCGAAACGAAGCGCAGCCGGAGTTTCCGAGCCAAGATCAATGAAGGCGCGCGCACTCCGGGTCCTTCGGTGGCTCGACGCGCGATACCTCACCGTCGACGCGCGCACGGCCGGGCTGTTTCGGATCGTCCTCGCCATCCTCCTGAGCCTGGACTGCATCCGGCACATGAACGAGGCGGGGTACCTCTATTCGAACGAGGGCGTCCTCACCAACGACTGGCACCTGTTCCAGCCCTCGGGGTCGACGCTCTTCTCGCTCTTTCACGCCTTCTCGTCGCTGACCGAAGTCCGCGTCCTCTTCTTGCTCGGGCTGTTCTGTCACCTCAATCTCCTCGTCGGCCATCGGACGAAGCTCTTCGCGTTCTTGAGCTTGCTCTTCGTGACGAGCCGCGACTCTCGAAACACCCTCGTCGAGAACGGGGGCTACGTCGTCGAGAACCTCATCACCCTCTACGCGTGCTTCCTGCCGATCGAGAAGCGCTTCAGCGTCGACTCGCTTCGCCGCTCGCTGCGGGCCGTCAAGGAGACCTCGGTGGCGGAGCTCGAGGCGCGGGTCGCCCCCGCCCCCGCCCGCACGAGTCGATCCCTCGTCGGGCTCGCGGTGCTCGCCAACCTCGGCGTCCTCTACTTCTTCAACGTCGTGAACAAGACGGGCAACGTCTGGCGCGAGGGCAACACCGTCCACTACGTCCTCTACATCAACCGTATGGTGACGGGCCTCGCCGTCTTCTTGCGCGAGCACATGCCGTTCATCGTGTTGCGGGCGACGGACTACGTGGTGCTCGCGATCGAGGCCACGATCTGCGTGTGCATCCTCTCGCCGCGGGCGCGCAAGATCGCGAGGCCGCTCGCCGTCGTCCTCATGATCGCGCTCCACGGGACGTTCGGGCTCTCGATGCGGCTCGGCCCGTTCTCGTGGTCGCTCGTGACGTGGTCCACGCTGCTCTGGCTGCCGTGTCATTGGGAGGCGGCGAACGCGCGCTACGCTCGTCGCGCCCGCCCCGTCGAGCTCGCCCTCGACCCGACGCGCCCCTTCGACCTCGGCCTCGGTCGAGTGGTGGTGCGGCTCGATCACGCGCGGCGCGTCCGTTTCGTCGAAGGGGCGGGGATCGCGGCGCGACTCGAGGGGGAGGAGCGCTGGGAGAAGGACCCCGCCCGCATCCTCGCCGTCGTCGCGCAGGCCCTCCCCTTCGGCGGCCTCCTTCATCGCGCGCTGCGCGTCGCGACCTTCGGGCTGTGCGACCGCGCGTTCGCGTTCGTCGCGAAGCGCCCGGCTCAGGTGGAGCGCTGGCTGGGGCTCACGACCGCCCCCCGCGCGGAGTCGACGACCGCCCCCCTCGGGGAGAAGCTCCGCTTCGCGACGGTCGGACTGCGCGAGGCCGCGCTCGCGTGGCTGATGTTCTGCTGCACCCTCCAGACGTGGGTCGAGAACAAGGTGATCCCCGCCCAGCTACCGCCCGAGCTCAAGCCCGGGCAGGAGCTGCGATCGGACGAGCGCAAGGCGTACGACTTCATCCAGCGAACCCTCGGCTCCCGCGTCATCCGGCTGAAGCCGCAAGAGAACCCGACGTTCCTCAGCCTCACGATCGGCTATCCGCGGATCTTCCAGGGCTGGGGGATGTTCGCGCCGAACCCGATCCGCGAAGACGGCGTCCTCGCCGTCGACGCCCTCACGATCGACGGGCGTCACGTCGATCCCCTCACCGGCCGGGCCCCCGATCTCGATCTCACCGACTCGCGCGGGGAGGGCCTCTCTCAGCTCCGCCAGGACTACGGCAACCGCATCCGCTTCGATCGGAACGAGAAGTATCGAGAGGGTCTGCGGGCCTATCTCTCTCGTTATCCCGAGCGCACCGGCAACCCGAACGATCGGCTCGTCGCCATCGATGTCTATTGGGTCCGCGCGCTGTGCCCGCCCCCCGGCGAGGCGAAGATGAAGAACAACGATCCGATCCCGATCGTCTCGTGGCGCGACCAGACCTATCGCCCCGGACCGGGGGGCGTGGCGCTGCCGCCCAAGCTGAAGACGCGCAGCGCCGAGCCGAAGGACTGAGCGGGCCGATCAGGGGCAGCCGCTCGAGACCTTGAGGGCGTCGTAGGCCATCCAGCCGTTTCGCTTCGTGCCCGTGTCCGCGATCACGTAGCCGTAGATGAACTTCATCGTGCCGGACTTCTTCCGGTAGCGACCGGCGCTGTCCTTCACCCAGAGAGGGATGTCGATCGAGGGCGCGCCGCTGTCGGTGGGGACGTCGTAGCGCTGGAACTTGGTGCCGGCCGGGAAGTGATCGATGGCGACGCCGCCGAGGGAGAAGCCGGGCACGTTGAAGGTGAGGTTCACGGAGCGCTTCCCGTTCGCGCGCACGAGCGGCAGGTAGTCTCCCGCGCGCTCGTGAGAGGCCGTCGTGTCGTAGACGACCTTCTTCAGCTCGAGGTTCGGGTCGTGGGAGTTTCTCACCTCGTAGCAGCCCATCTTGGCGAGACCGGTGCCCTTCGCCGAGACGTGCCCGACCTTCTTCTCGAACGAGTCCCGACCGGAGATCGAGGAGAGCGGCATCCAGCCGGCGCTGCCGTTGCTGGTGGAGGTCGCGAACACGTACGTCTCGCCGGCGAGCTCGCGCTTCTGTCCGTAGTTGAAGAGCACGCGATGTCGGTTCGACGTGCCGAGGAGATCGCCGTTGCCGTCGCGGATGGGGACGCCTTGCGCGACCGCCCACGTGTCGTCGTCGTTCGGATCGTTGGTGGTCACACGATTCCCACCGCTCACCCGGAGCTTGCAGTTGTAGGGGCTCGCCGCGCAGGCATCGCCGTTCACGCCCGGGGTGAGGGCAGCCTCGCTGACCTCGGTGGTGGCGTCGTCGTCGTCCCCGTCCGCGTCCGTCTCCTCCGGCTCCGCCGGCGCGCACCCGGCGAAGAGAGCAGCGGCAGTCAGCGCGAGCGCGAGTCGACCCAGCTTGATTTCCATGGGCGGGCCATCGGCAAGCACCGTGCCCATGTCGGGCCCGCTCGTCCCCACGGAGAGGACGAAATCCCTCGAGCCTCGACCCTGGATCGCGAATGGAGCGGGCCCCCGTCGCCGTGTGCGCACGTCTGCCTTCGTGGATCGGCCGACCACCGGTCCCCGCTGAACCGAACGCGTGCGCGACCTCGGCGGCGTTCCCTTGCGGTACCCTCCGCCCATGAGGCTGAAGATCTCGGGTTGGCTCGCCGTCGGGTGCATCGGGCTGCTCGTCGCATGCGGCGATGACACGGGGACGGGAGGCGCGGGAGGCACCGGCGCGAGCAGCGCTGACGGCGGCTCCTCCAGCGGCGGGGCGCCGACCGGAGGCAGCCCGAGCACGGGAGGAGGAGGCTCGTCGCAAGGCGGCGCGGGCGGGGCAGGAGGCGCGGCATCCAACGGCGGGGGCGGCAGCACCGGCGACGGCGGCGCGGGCGGCGCGGGCGGCGCGGGCGGCACCGCATCGAACGGCGGGGGCGGCGCTGGTGGTGGACCTCCCGCGCTCGTCAACGGCTGCGACATCTCGACGGCCGAGGACCACACCACCGAGGACGTGATCGATCTCACGTGGACGTTCCCGCATCAGGAGTGCATCCGCGTCCACGCGAACGCGACGGTTCGGTGGAGCGGCAGCTTCGGCTTCCACCCGCTCGTCGGGGGCGTGACCCCGACGACGGACGCGACCAGCCCGATCACCGCCTCCGATCAGAGCGGCGCGATCGCCTCCGTGACGTTCGGGACCGCAGGCGAGTATCCGTACTTCTGCACCGCTCACCTCTCGGCGATGCAAGGCGTCGTCTACGTGGAGTGACGCGCGGTCAGATCACTTTCTGGATGCTCTCGACGAGCCGCGGGATATCGCGCTCCGCCACCGAGCAGAGCGCGACCCGCAGCGCGCCGGCCTGCGGCACCACGAACACCCCCATCGCCTTGAGCTTCTCGGCGGCGCCGAACGCGTCCGGGGTGAAGACGGTGGTGAAGAAGCCGCCGTCGTAGCGCGGATAGGAGAAGCCGGCCGCCCCCGCGAGCTCGTTGAAGCGCGCGACCCGACGCGCGAGCAAATCGACGTAGCCCTTCCGCTCGCGGTCGACCCGTCCCGCGAGCTCGGCGTCGAGGAGCACGCTCGAGATCGCGGCCATGCCGCCCGCGTTCACGTTCGACCACGTCCCGCGGCACGAGTAGGAGAGGGCGTTTTGGATGCGGCGCCGCTCGTCGTCGTCGGGGTGGAGCACGACGAGGGCCCCGACGCGAATGCCGTACTCGAGGAACGTCTTCGAGGCGGACCACGCGAACGCGACGAGCGCCTTGCCGGCGAGCTTGCACACGCGGCCGACCATGAGATCGAGCGGCTGGGCGCCGAAGCGCGCGTACGCGACGTCGAGCACGAGGGCGATCGGGCCGTGGGACGAGAGCTCCTCGACGACGTCGCAGACCTTGCCCCACTCGATGTCGTCGAAGGAGTACCCGGTCGGGTTGTGGCAAGGGCTGTTCAAGAACACGAGCGCGCGACGCTGCTCCGCGAGGGCCTTCGACAGCGCGCTCCGGAACGCGTCCACGTCGAGCGCCCCGCGCTCGTCGAACATGCGGAACGTGGCGAGCTGACGGTCGCTCTCGTCCGCGAGCGTCTTGTAGGGCCCCCAATAGAAGGACGTCGTGAGGAGCGTCTGCCCGGGCTCGAGGAAGTTCGCGATCGTGTGGCGGAGCGCGCCCGTTCCGCCCGGCGTCGCGACGGTGGCCGCCATCTTCGCCTCCGGACGATCTCCGAGGAGATCGCGCACGACGCCCCGGAGAAAATCGCTGTTCCCGGCGATGGGCGCGTAGGCGGCGACGACCGCGGGAGGGGTCGACCGCAGCGCCTCGACGACGGTGGGGAGGGTCGCGATGCGACCGTCGTCGTCGAGCAGCGAGCCGACCGTCGCGTTGACGATCGCCTCGCCGGCCTGCGCGCGAGAGCGCGCCTCGGCGTTGAGCGCGAAGATGGGATCGTCGCCCGGTCGAGCCTCACGAGAGGGGATGAGAAACGCCATGCGTCCCTTGGGCTAACACGACTCGGGGGCCGAAGCATCGATACCTTCGACGACGCGGCCTGCTGCAACGCGGCGAAGCCCCGAGGCCGAGCCGGGTCCCGCAGCGGAACGTGAAGAACCGTGGGGCGCGACGCGCGTGGAGGGGGTGTCGCCCCCCCCGTCTGTCGAGAATCGTCAAGGTTCGGGCGCGCGCGTTTGTCACCTCGCCGCCGAGCGCTACCCTACCGGCATGGCATTGCTCCGCACCCTGCGCGCTTCGCTCGCGCTCGCCGCCGACCGCCTCCTCGTCGCCGGAATCGGGGGCGCCGTCGCGCTCGCGCCTTCCCTCGCCTTCGCCCAGTCGGCGCCCAGCGCCGCGGACTTGCCGGCCCCGCCCTCGTCGGCCTCGCTGGACCCGCAGGCGGAGTCGGCGTGGGATCTCCCCGGGTACGTCGTCATCGACGCCAAGGACGATCTCTCCGAGAGCGACATCGCGAAGCTCCTCGACGACGTGCGGAGCAAGGAGAGCGACGCCACGTTCGCGAAGAGCGACCTCGAGAGCGAGACGCGGATCGAGATCGCCCGCGTCGCCGCCTCCGAGGTGGACGACGTCATCGATTTGCTCCGCGGGGACGCGAGGATCGAGCACGTCGAGCGGCTCTCGTGGGTGCGAGCGAACTTCGTCCCGAACGATCCGCTCTACGAGAAGCAGTGGCACATGGAGCGCGTCGGCGCGCCCGCCGCCTGGGACTACGCGTCCGGCCGAGGTGTCACCGTCGCCGTCATCGACACCGGCATCGCGTGCGAGGATTTCGAGGGCTTCCGCAAAGGGACCGACCTCGCCGACACCCGCTGCGTCGGCGGTTGGAACTTCATCCGCGACAACGAGCACGCCAACGACGATCACGGCCACGGCACCCACGTCGCGGGCACGATCGCCCAGTCCACCGACAACGGCATTGGCGCGGCCGGCCTCGCCTTCGACGTGAGGCTCATGCCGGTGAAGGTCCTCGACAAGGGCGGTTGGGGGACGACCCTCGACATCGCCAACGGGATTCGCTGGGCCTCCGATCACGGCGCCCAGGTGATCAACCTCAGCCTCGGCGGGCCTCGCAACTCCAAGGTCCTCGAGGATGCGGTCGCCCACGCGCGCGCTCAAGGCACCGTCGTCGTCGCCGCCGCCGGTAACAGCGGAGGCTCGGTGGGCTTCCCAGGCGGCAGCGCCGGCGTCATCGGCGTCTCCGCCACCAACGACAAGGACGCGCTCGCCCCGTTCTCCTCGCGGGGCAAGGGCGTCGACATCGCCGCCCCCGGCGTCGGGGTCATCCAGCAGACGATCTGCGAGGGCGGCAAGAACAAGTGCGAGGTCTTCCCGGGGTGGGCCGGCACGAGCATGGCCTCGCCCCACGTCGCGGCCGCGGCCGCGATGCTCGTCGGCCTCGGCGTCACCGATCCCGACGCCGTCGAGCGCATCCTCAGCGAGAACGCGCGCGTCGTCGATCCGACCGAAGGGGGCAAGAAGCTCTATGGCGCCGGCATCCTCGACGCGGCCGCGGCCGTCCGCGCGGTCTACTTCCGACACGCCCTGTGGCGCCTCGGGCTCGTCGCCGCCTTCACCGCCCTCGTCCTCGTTTGGATGGGCAACAAGAAGCGCGCCGATGCCCGCTGGCTGTCGCCCTCGTTCGCGATCGGCGCCCTCGCGACCGGCCCCGGCCTCCTCTTCTTCCTCCCGCTCGTCCTCTCCCGCACCCACCTCGCGATCGACCTCCTCTCGCGGCCGCTCGCCGACCTCGACTTCTACCTCGGAGCCTCCGTCCATCGCCTGTTGCCGCTCGCGAACGTCCTCTTGCCGTTCGTGCTCCTGGTGACGACGTTCCAGATCAAGCGGCTCCGGCCCTTCGTCGCGGGGGTCGCGGTCGGGACAGCCTCGTACCTCACCTCCATCGCGCTCTTCGGAGAGACGTATGGCCCGCTGGGGAAGACGGCCCTCGCCGTGTGGTGCATCGCCAACGCGGCCGGGTCGCTGCTCATCGCTCGCACCAGCCTCGCGGAGACGCGCTGATCCCTCTCGAGGTCCCGTCGTCCCCGCGCCCGGCTCTCCCCGCGCCGGGCCTGGGGGGCTGGGCCTCTCGATTCAAACCGACTATGGTCTCCCGGCGCCGGTGCACGGGCTGAACCGCCCGACGCGAAGAGGGCTCATGCTCGCAAGGATCATCTCGAACCGAAGCGTCTCGTTCGCGCTCTTCGCCGCCGCCTTCGCCCTCACCGTCGCTTGCACGGGAACGTCGAGCGAGACGCCTTGGCCGGCCGAGCCCGCCGACGTCGACCTCGGCCCCGCCGCCGAGGAAGAGCGCGCGAGCCAGGACACCTCCTCCCGACCGGTCCAGCCGGAGCAGGGCCCCGTCCGCATGAAGGCGAAGTCCTCGCCGAGCGCAGCCCCGATCAACGTCCGCGCGCCTTGATCGGCGATCGAAGCCGTGGCCGACCTCTACTCCAAGGTGACCCGGCGCCCCCGCTCGAAGCTCGAGCGGCTCTTGGAGCTGCTCAAGCCGAGCGCGATCCCGCGCCGGCCCGAGAGCCGCGTCGCGACGCAGCTCGCGCTGTTCTATCTCGTCGCCGCCGACGTGAGCCCCGAGGACGCCTCGAAGATCGTGAAGGGGTTCGTCGACGCGAGCGGCGCGCTCCTCGCGAAGCCGCTCCTCGAGCTCGACCATGACGCCGTCGCCGCGCGCTGCGCCCCCCGCAGCGTGACGGAGCTCCTCGCCGATCTTCGCGCCCTCGGGGAGGCGGTCCGCGACGGCCTCGAAGAGGCTTGCCGTCGCGACGCGGACGAGGCGCGTCGGCGCGTCGGCGCGCTGCCGAAGCTGAGCCCAGAGCACGTCGATCTCATCCTGCTCACGAGCGGGGCGCTCTCGACGGTCGCGCCCTCCGCCGCCGCCCGCCGGGTCGCGTGCCGGCTCGGCTATCCCGGCTCGAGCTACGCCTCGCTCTCGCGCGCCCTCGACGCCGAGATCCCCGAGGGCGACGCGACGTTCGTGGCGTGGCGCGCCCATCACGCCCTCGCGCAGCACGGCAAGGACGTGTGCTTGCCCGCCCAACCACAGTGCGATCGGTGCGTGCTGTCCGGCGCGTGCAGCTACCGCGGACAGGGCGCCGACCCCGCAGCGAGGCTATCCATCCCGGGGACATGAGCCATGGAGGGGAAGCACGTTCACCGATCGGGATCGTCCGTGCCTTGGTGGCTCGGGGTCGCGGTCGCGGCGGCGCTGCTGATCCTCCCCCTCGCGGCGTGGTTCCTGTTTCCCTCCGTGAGCGGTCCTCGAGACGCGACCGCGAGCGCATCGGTCGACGTCGATGGAGAAGGGACGAGCGCCGCGGGCTCCACGCGGCGGCGCTCGGTGGCCGGCATCGTCGTCGACGAGCACGGTGAGCCCCTCGAGGGCGCCCGCGTCGTCCTCACCGAGAATGGGTCCACCATCATCAGCGGCTTCTCCACGCGCCGCGGCCGCTTCACCCTTCGCGGGCCCGACCGCCCGCTCCAAGTCACCGCCTCGCTGCCCGGTCGGGCCGCCGCCCACGTCGACGTGATCGATCCCGGCAACGTGCGCGACATCGAGCTCATGCTCAACCCCGGCAGCGAAGACCCGGCCCCCGCGCCCGCCGCTGCGACCGGGCCCGTCTCGGGCGTGGTCGTGGACCAAGAAGGCAAGCCGCTCTCGGACGCGTACGTCGTGTGCGCCGGCAACCCTCGCCTCAACGCGATCACGGACGCCCAGGGGGCTTTCACCATCGCGTCCGGCGCGGACGGATGCGAGGCCGCCGCCTCGCACCCCGAGCACGGCACCTCCGCCGCCGTCACCCTCCACGCGGGAAAGGCGAACCGCATCGAGTTCCAGCAGCCGGGGACGATCAGCGGGAGCGTCGTCGACGACAAAGGCAAGCCGGTCACCGCCTTCACCATCTCGATCGACTCGTACACCTCACCGTCCGGCGAGCGCGACGCGTCCCCCTTCCGCTCGCGCCACTTCGAGAGCCCCACCGGCGAGTTCACCCTCGACAAGCTCGATCCCGGCCAATACGTGATCGCCGCGAGCGCGGAGGGCCACCCGCCGCAGAAGAGCCGGCCCGTCCAAGTCGAGGCCGGCCAGCGCGCCCGGGGCGTCCAGATCACCTTCGAGGCGGGAGCGACGCTCTCCGGCCTCGTCACCGACCGCGAGAACAACCAGCCCGTCGAGGGGGTGCGCGTCCGGCTCGACGCCGTCACGGGCGGCCCCGGCAGCGTCTTCGCGGTCACGGACGCGACCGGCCACTACACGCTCAGCGGCGTCCCCGCCGGCCCCTTCAGCGTCCGCTACTCCCACGAGGCCTACAAGGAGCGGATCGTCAGCCTCGACGCCTCCAGCACCACCTCCCTCAAACAGGACGTCGATCTCGCGAAGCGAGGAGACGGCCCCGAGATGGAGATGTCTGGCATCGGCGCGTCCCTCTCCCAGGGCGCGCGCTTCGTGGAGGTGACGATGGTCCTCCCCGGCGGCCCCGCCGAGGCGGCCGGCGTCCAGGTCGGCGATCGCATCGAGCGCATCGACGGGCGAAGCGCCGAGAGCCTCAGCGTCAACGACTGCGTGCAGCGACTCCGCGGCCCCGAGGGCACGCGCGTCAGCGTCACCCTCGGCCGCGGCAGCCAGCACATCGATCTCACCATCACCCGCGCCCGAATCGAGCGCTGACCCCTCCCGCGACGGAGCTCGAAGAGCGTAGTCGCCGGGGAGGGGTCGGCGGGGTCGGCGAGCGCGCAGCGCCCCCAGGGTCCGATCAGCGCTATCGAATCGATAGCACCTCGGCGCCCCTCTCGCTCAGCCGCACCCGCCCGTGGGCACCCACGTCGACGTCGCCGGATCGCATCCGTAGAAGCCGCACGGCTCGTAGTAGCAATCGCCGCCCACCGGTTCGATCGTCGGATCGCACGGCTCGCCCACGGTGGGCTCCAGGTCGGGGCACTCCGTCGAGGGGTCGCTGTCGATGCAGGTGATGGTCTGCGAGCAGACGGTCACGTCATAGCAAGACTCGCCATCGGGACAGACGTTGGTCTCGTCGTCCCCCGGATCACAGCTCGGGGCAGCCGCGCACGCGGCCGCCTGGGTGCAGTAGATCGTCGTGCCGCAGACGGTGTTCTCGTAGCAATCGGCGTCGCCGTCGGAGCACTCGTCGACCTCGATCTCGTCATCGGCGCAGACCGGCGCCGCCAAGCACTGCCCGAAGCACGCCGACTGAGTGGCGGTGAAGAGCACCGAGCCCAGACCGAGCAGCGCGGTGCAGGCTGCGGTCGCAGCGAGTTGAGAGCGTGAGCGCGCAGGCGAAGCCATCATGCTCGTCACCTAGCAACTCGCGTTCCCCGCGCGCCTCATCCACGATCCGCGCGTCCCCGCGTGCCAGCCTGCGCCGCCCGCGCGACAGCGCGAGCATCCCCTTCTCCCCGACCGGTCAGGACCCCGGCCGCGACGGAGCTCGAAGTGCGCGCCGGGGGTGCTGTTCAGAACCTCCCCGCGACCCCCATCGATCCGAGCCCCACGAACAGCGACGCGCTCGCCCCCTTCGGCGCGTCGTCGGACGGCCCGTGATCGATCCCCACCGTCACCGTCAGCACGACCGCCGCCGCGAGCGCGAGCCCGCCCACCGCGAAGAGGATCGTCGAAGCCGTCCCGTAGTCCTGGGAGAGCTGCACGTCACCCGCGAGCTCGGGCGGGCACACGCTCCCGCCGCACGCCTCTTGAGTCTCGCTCGTCTTGTTGAACGCGAGCACGCCGAGCACCGCCCCCGCCGCGACGCTCGCCCCGCCGAGCCCGTACAAGATGCCGGCCGGGATCATGTTGCCCTTGGTCCCCTTCGACTTCGGCTGCTTCGCGACCTCTCGATCCGCCTTGTCCAGATCGAGGGTGACGACGCGATGCTGCGACTCCGCGAGGTCGACCGTCTCCGCGACCTCGGGGGCTGTCCCCGCGCGCGCCTTGACCGAGTAGCTCCCGGGATCCATCGGCAGGTCGCGTCCGATCGCCACGCTCTCCCCGTCGATCGTCGCGCGCACGTCGCGCCCGCGCCCGCCCGCGATCTCGATCTTCAGTGAAGGGATCTTCGGCTCGACGTCCTTCTTCAGCGCCGCCGCCGCCGCCTTCGCGCGCTGGGTGTTCGGCTCCTTGGAGGCGATGACCTCGTCCGCGACCTTCACCGCCTCGACGAGCGACCGCGTCCGGGCGAGGGCCCGCGCGAGGTCGAGCTGGTACTGGGCCTTCGGATCCTTCTCCACCGCCTCTCGCAGCTTGAGGACGGCCTCGTCCTGCTTGCCCTGCGACTCGAGCTTCTTCGCCTGGGTCCAGGCCGTCTTCGCGGCGCTCCGATCTTTCGGCGTCGGACCCGCCCAAGCCACCGCGGAAGCGGAGGTGAGCGAGAACGCCATGACGAGCGCGAGAGGAAGTCGGGCGGTCATGGGTCCGATGGTCTCACAAAAAAACCTATGAATAAGGCCCATGTGGGCGCCGCCGCGCCGCCGCCGCACCCGCCGCCGAGCGTTCCGGCCTACAAAAGAAGCTAAATTCGAGCGACTCGCCCTAGATCCAGATCGCGAGCTGTGATTGTATTCGCGAAATTCGCGGGCAAACGGGCTATTTCTGCTCGCGCTCGGAAGGAGACTCCATGGCTGGCAAGAAGACCGAGGCTAAGAAAGAAGGCAAGAAGAGCGCGCTCTTGAGCAAGAGCGGTCTCATCAACGCCGTCGTCGAGTCGGTGGGCGACGTCTCGCGCAAGCAGGTGCGGGCGATCCTCGATGCGCTCGTCGACGTCGGTTACAAGGAGCTCAAGCGAGCCCAACTCTTCACGCTCCCCGGCTTCGCCAAGTTTCGCGTCGTGAGCAAGCCGGCGACGAAGGCTCGCGACACCATCAACCCCTTCACCAAGCAACCGATGACGATCCCCGCGAAGCCCAAGAGCAAGAGCGTTCGCGCGCGTCCCATCAAGGCGATCAAAGAAGCCGTCGCCTGAAGTCGAAGCCGAGCGCACGCGACCGCCGGGGCGACGTGCGCTTCCGACTTCGATGCCCACCCCCGGCTCGACGCCTTCGGCGCTCGCCGCCCCTCCCTTGCGTTTCGCTCTGACGAGCGAAGCCGCGGGAGGGGTCGCAGATCGATCTAACGCGCGCCCGCGATCTCTCTCGCCAGCGCCGCGTACGTCTGCGCCTTCGCTTCCCGCAGCGCCTCCAGCTTCGCGAGCACGTCGCTCGCGGTCGGCTGTCCGGGCGGCACCGCCTCGACGAGGCGCTGGAAGCGAGCCTCCGCGTGGGAGCCCGAAGGCGGCTCTTCGCCCGCGAGCACCGTCCCTCCCTGCTGCAGCCCCGCGGGGATGAACTGCACGAAGGGATCCGGCGCCTGGCGCAAGAGCCCGATGAGGCGATACGCGTTCTCGCGCCCTCCGACCATGGCGGGGTGGAAGCACGCGTGCACGAGCGGCTCCTTCAGCCGCTTGCGGACCGACTCGGACAGTCGATTACCAAACCGTTCGAAGGGCGACGACTCTCCGAACCAGAGCGGATACACCAGGTGGACGATCGAAGCTCCGATACGCTCGATGGCGTCGGTGGCCTCGTCCACGTCGAGCTCGCTCGAGAGCATGACGCCGATCGCCCCCATCCCCGAGTCCTTTCCGTGGAAGAAAGGACAGAGCCGGTGCTTCTCGACGACGTCGTAGGTGTACCGAAGCAACGCCTCGTGAACTTGTTGCGCGAGCTCGGTGGCCCGAGGATGGTCTCGGTGCGCGCCGAACACACGAAAAGGCGCACGGGCATCGCCTGGATGCACCGGAGCCGGCAGATCTTCTGGATCGGGCCGCGAGCCGGGGGCGTTCACGACGACCGGTCTTAGCAGGTCGCCGCCCGTCTTCCCACGCCCGCCTGCCATCGTGATAGCTTGAGCGCCCTGACCGTTAGCCCGTTCCAGATTCTCGAGGAGGAAGTGTGCCGCCGCTCGCAAAGATCAGCCTGAACGACGGAGCCAAAGAAGAGAGCATCGAGCTGCCGGTCCTCGTCGGGACCGAGGGGGAGAAGGCGATCGATATCGCCTCGCTGCGAGCAAAAACTGGCTACGTCTCACTCGACCCAGCGTTCATGAACACCGCCTCGACCACGAGCGCGATCACGTTCTTGGACGGCGAACAGGGCATCCTGCGTTACCGCGGGTATCCCATCGAACAACTCGGTGCCTCGTCCAACTTCGTCGAGGTCGCTTACCTGCTCATCTACGGAGAGCTTCCGAAGAAGGATGAGCTCGATCGGTTCTCCACCCTACTGACGCGCCACAGCCTCCTCCACGAGGACATGAAGCGCTTCTTCGACGGCTACCCGTCGACGGCGCATCCGATGGCGATCCTCTCGTCGATGGTGTGCTCGCTCTCGAGCTACTACCCGGACTCGCTCGACGTCCGGAACGGCGAGGCGCTCGACATCACCATCGCGCGTCTCCTCGCGAAGGTGCCGACGATCGCGGCCTACTCGTACAAGAAGTCGATCGGGCAGCCCTTCGTCTACCCGCAGAACCACCTCGACTACTGCTCGAACTTCCTCAACGGGATGTTCAGCGTCCCCGCCGAGCCGTACCACGTCGATCCCGATATCCGCGACGCGATGAACCTCCTCCTGATCCTCCACGCGGATCACGAGCAGAACTGTTCGACGTCGACGGTGCGCCTCGTCGGCAGCTCGCAGGCGAACCTCTTCGCCTCCATCGCGGCCGGCATCCTCGCCCTTTGGGGCCCGCTCCACGGCGGCGCCAACCAAGAGGTGGTGGAGATGCTCGAGGCCATCCACGCCGACGGCGGCGACGTCTCGAAGTTCGTGAAGCTCGCGAAGGACAAGACGAGCAACTTCCGCCTCATGGGCTTCGGCCACCGCGTCTACAAGAACTTCGACCCGCGCGCGAAGATCATCAAGGGCGCCTGTGATCGCGTGCTCGCCAAGCTCGGCATCAAGGATCCGCTCCTCGATATCGCCAAGCGGCTCGAGGAGGCGGCCCTCAGCGATCCGTACTTCATCGACCGCAAGCTCTACCCGAACGTCGACTTCTACAGCGGCATCATCTACCGCGCCCTCGACTTCCCCACCAACATGTTCACCGTGCTCTTCGCGCTCGGCCGGCTCCCCGGCTGGATCGCCCATTGGAAAGAGATGCACGAGAACCCGTCGACGAAGATCGGCCGCCCGCGGCAGATCTACACCGGCTCCCTCGAGCGCAACTACGTCCCGATCGAGAAGCGCTGATCGCGCCTCTTCGGCAAAGAGAACGGCCCGAGTCTCTCGAACGCGAGACTCGGGCTCTTCCTTTTTTCAGCCGCGGAGCTTGGAGCTAGTTCACGCTCGCCTGGGTCTGCTCCTCGATTTTGTCGAGGGCGACCATGAGCCCGCGGGTCAGGTTCTTCAGCGCGCTCTCCGGCATCCGGACCGTCACCCCGTTGTTCGGGAGGGTCACGTGCAGCGTCCCGCACGGACACTGGGTGATGCGCACCGCCTCGTTCGAGGTGAGCTCGACGTGCCTGCCGCAAGCCTTCTTCTCTGCCATCGGAGCGAGCTTAGCAGGCGGATGGGAAACGCAAACGCGCTCACAGCTCGATGAGGGTGCGGAGCTCGCCTCCCTCGACGTCGAGGACATCCACGTCGCACCGCCGATCGCGCTGGAGGAAGCAGAGGCTCACCCGGCTATCACCCACCTGCATCCGCTCGATCCGGAGCTCCGTGAGGGGTGGGGGGAGGCGGGGCTCGCGGATGTGCAGCCTCCGGTCGGGCGCGTCGAGCGTCATCCCGAGCACGGACTGGAGCAGCAAGAACGGAGCGGCCGCCGCCCACGCCTGCGGGCTGCACGCGACGGGATACCGCACCAGCCCTCCCCCCCCTCGATCCATCCCGCAGAAGAGCTCCGGTAGGCGCCGATCGGTCATCGCCTCGAGCGCGGCGAAGATGCCCTCCGCGATCGTCGCCACGTGCGCGAACAACCCATAGAACGAGAGTCCGCGCGCGATGATCGCGTTGTCGTGGGGCCACACCGTGCCGTTGTGGTAGCTGAGCGGATTGAAGGCGGCGTGCGCGGCGGAGAGGGTCCGGACTCCAAACCCCGAGAACGAAGGGGGCGACACCAACAGATCCGCCGTCTGTCTCGCCCTCTCCGGGCTCGCCGCGCGCGACCACAAAAGGTGCCCGAGGTTCGACACGACCGTCGGGATGCGAGCTCCCGTCCCGTCGACGGCGTACGCGTATCGCTGCTCGCGCTCGAGCCAGAGCTGCTCCTCGACGAGCGCGCCGAAGCGCTGCGCTCGCTCGCGGGCGCGAGCCGCGCCCTCCTCGTCCCCGAGCAGCGCGAGGAGCCGCGCCCCTCGCGCGTAGGCGTCGAGGCAGTACCCCTGCACCTCCGCGATCGCGATCGGAGGCAGCGCGCGCACGCCCGAAGGCGTGACGACAGCGGCGCGCGAGTCCTTCCACGCCTGGTTGTCGAGCCCGAGCGGGGTCGTCTTCTCGTAGGTCGCGAGCTTCGAGCCGTTCGCCGTCTTGCGATCGATCCAGCCGAGCGCGGCCCGGAGCGCGGGCGCGAGCTCCCGCACGAGGGGGAGATCCGCGGTCGCCTCGAACGTCGCGTCGAGCACGACCACGAACAGGGGCGTCGCGTCGACGCTGCCGTAGTAGGGCCGATGCGGGGTCTCTCCGGTTCGAGCCATCTCGCCGAAGCGGAGCTCGTGGAGGATCTTGCCGGGCTCCTCCTCCGTGAACGGATCGTCCTTCGTCCCCTGGTAGGCGGCGAGCGTCCGGAGCGTCTCGCCGGCGAGAGCGGGAGAGAGGGTCAGCGCCTCGTAGGACGCGAGCAGCGAGTCTCGACCGAACGGACAACAGAACCAAGGGATGCCCGCGCCCATGACCGCGTGCTCGTCCACGCGCATCCGCATCGCGAACATGTCCGACCGCGCCCGCGAAAGCGCCTGCTCGAGCGAGCTCACGTCGCATCGGAACTCGGTGCACGACCGCTCGAACGCGTGGGCCTCCTCCTCGAGCCGAGCGTGGCGCTGGAAGAACGGCACACGCTGCGGCGCGCGCGCGGCGCCCGCCTCGGGCCGGACGCTCGCCTCGATGCTCACCCGCTCCCCGGGGGCGAGCTCGACCATGAACCGCGCCTCGTGACCGAGGAGGACCGTCGGCGGCGGCGAGAACGAGACCCGCGTCGTGTACCGCCGTCCGTCGAGCCCGTCGTAGGCGATGAGCGCGCGATCCGCGAAGACCTCGGGCGCGCGAAGCGTGCCCCGCCGCGGCCGTCGCGCCCCTCGCACCTCGAAGATATCGGCGAAGTCGGCGGCGAACCCGAGCCCCACCTCGAAGACGAGCTTCTTGTGGAGGTAGTTGGTGAACACGAGCTGCTCGACGAACGCGTCGTCATCGAGCAGCTGCCGGCGCCGGATGTGGACGAAGTGGCTCGGATCGTCGAGGAACTCCTGGGCCTCGATCCCCGCGAGCATCAAGTCGATCTGGTTGATCGTCCCGCTCCCGACCTCGTCCGAGAGGTAGACCATGTCCAGATCCCCGACCCGCAGCTTCCAGTGAGAGAGGTAGCGCGTGTCGGCGTGGAACAGCCCGAGCTCCCGTGCGCCGGCAGGGGTGACGTCTCCCTCCCGGGTCG
The DNA here is from genome assembly GCA_044225865.1 of Polyangiaceae bacterium. GTDB lineage: Bacteria > Myxococcota_A > Polyangia > Polyangiales > Polyangiaceae > Xiheicaenibacterium. The sequence goes on from JBGAID010000034.1 coordinate 94,808, forward strand.
TGACGAGGAACATCGCTCCCCGCGCGCGCACGAGGGGCACGACGTGGTGTGCGGGCGCGAGCTCGAGCGGGGTCCCCGCCGACGCGCTCGGCGCGAGGTCATCGGGCAGAGAGAGCGGCGGATCCATCCATGTCCCCGAAGCTCGAGACCGACATGATCCTTCGGCCGGACGATCGCACCGCGAGCTCCTCGAACAGCTCTGCGTAGTCCTGCGCCATCCTTCGCCGCGACCATCGCTCGCGGGCGCGGGCGCGGCACGCCGCGCGATCGAAGCCGTCGAGCGCGGCCGCGCGCTGGGCCATCTCCTCCGCGGAGTGGACGACGAAGCCGGTCACTCCGTCCTCCACCACCTCCGAGACGCTACCCCGGCCAAAGGCGATCACCGGCGTTCCGACGAGCATGGCCTCGATCATCACGAGGCCGAAGGGCTCCTCCCAATCGATGGGAAACAACAGCGCGCGAGCGCCGCGCAGCAGCTCCAACTTCGGCTCGTGGCTGACCTCCCCGTGCCAGATCGCCTTCTCGCCCGCCCGCGCCAGGCGCGGCTTCACCTCCTTCGCGAAGTAAGCTTGCGCGTCGTCGACCTCGTGGGCCGCGCCGCCGAGGCGGATCTCCATCCCGCACCCATGCGCGACGTCGAGGGCGACGTGCGTGCCCTTGGAGGCGGCGAACCGCCCGAGGAACGCGAGGTACCCGCCACCACCGTCGCCGCTCGGATAGAGGTCGGTGTCGAGCCCGTGGTGGATCACCCGCGCGAACGAGACCTCCGGCGAGAGCTCCGCCTGTCGCTGGGAGATCGCGACGAAGCTCACCTCCGGAAACGCCGCGTAGTGCTGCACGAGGCGCTCCACGCGATCGTGATGAAGGGTGGCCACGCACGGCGCCGAAATGGTCGACGCGAACGGGATCGCGGCGGCGTGGTTCACGTGCACCACGTCGAAGTCGCTCGCCCGAATGTCCTGGAACGCGAAGGCAGCGTGGCGCTCCTCCGCGAGCTCGTCCGGTGGCCAGACCGGCCGCTCGAAGCAGCTCTTGAGCTCGCCCGCGGGCCGCGAGTCGCCGGTCGCGTACACGACGACCTCGTGGTCGAGCTCGGTGAGGCCGCGAGCCAGCTCGGCGACCACGAGCTCCGTGCCCCCGTACGCGGCGGGCGGGGTGGAGAGGGCACAAGTCGACACCAGTGCGATCTTCATGTTCGTAGCCACGTCGAAGCGAACGGCGTGCCCAAAGTTGCGGCGCGCCACCTTCGCGCCCAAGCGATGGACAGAGGCGTTCGGCCACGACATCACGCCCCAACCAGTCGCCTTTCGCCCCGACGCGCCTTCCTGCGCGAAGTGTGCAACGATCGTCTCATTGCCGCAGGGCCGCTTTCAGTTCAGCCAATCCTCGGGAGAGATCGAGGCGCACGGGAGCTACCTGCTCACCGCGTCCCGCGGAGTGCTGGCCACGCAGGCCGAGGTCGAACAGTACTTCCGGCTCCTGCGCGAGCACCTCGAGCGCGCTGGCGTTCGCCGCCTCCTCATCGATGCGCGGGGCCAGACGGAGCAGGCGGCGCCGAAGATTCGCGAGGCGGCGTGGGCTGGTCTTCACAAGCTCGGTCTCGAGCGGATCGCTTACGTCGTCGGCACGGAGGAGGCGCTGAAGGCGACGCGCGTCAACATGACCGGCATCAGCGCCCACGTACCGATCCGCGCCTTCCCCTCCGTGCTCGACGCGCACCGCTGGCTCGCGGGCGAGAAGACCAAGTAGCATCGAGGGGCTCGTGCCGATCGCTGCCCGGCGAACCTCACCGACGAGAGCCTCCGCCCTCGTCCTGCTCCTCGGGATCGCGCCGTTCACCGCGAGCTGCGGCGTCGAGCCCGGGGCGAAGGACAAGAGCGACCAGAGCGCCTCTCCTGCCCGACCGCGCCCGATCGAAGACGAGGGTCGCGCCTTCTTCGAGGGCTTGAACGATCTCGCCGCGAGGAACGCGGACGACTGCGACCGGTTCGGCGCCGAGCTCGAGAAGTACCTCGAGGAGCACCAGGCGACGTTCGCGGAGATCTTGAAGCACTCCGAGGAGCTCTCTCCCTCGGAGAGGAAGGCCTTCGAGCAGGCGACGGGCGGCGACGTCAAGGATGGTCCCATGGACAAGGCGATGGAGCGGTGCGCCGCAAACAAGAGCGTCGAGCCCGCGCGAGCGATCATGCGCCGCGTGATGAAGAGCGCGCTCCCGAGCGCGAGCGCGCCCCCGGAAGAGAGCGCGGCCGCGAAGAGCAAGGACGAGAACCGGCGCTGACGCGGTTCTCAGGGCTCGCCGCGGAGGGTGGCGCCGTCGAAGCCGAGCGCTCGAAGCGGCCCCGCGAGATCCTCCGGCAGCGGGCTCGTGACCTCGAGCCAGGGCTCGATCGAGAGACGCCGCGCGTGGAGCGCGAGCCGCGCGAGCCCGAACGACCCTGCGACGAAGCGGTTGTGCTCGCTCCGACCGTAGGTCGTGTCCCCGATGATGGGGTGGCCGAGGTGCTTCGCGTGCCGCCGCACCTGGTGGAAGCGCCCGGTGTGAGGGACCACCTCGACCAAGGCGTACCGCTTCTCTCGCAGGGGCGAGTCCTCCACCCGCGCGCTCGCGAGCATCCGAAGCGTGGACCGGGCCGGCACCCGCGCTTGCCCCTCGTCCTTCGGAACGGGGTGGTCCACCTCCACGCGCTCCGCCTCGAGCACGCCCCGCACGAGCGCCCAATACACCTTCGTCACCGTGCGCTCCGCGAAGCGAGCCGCGATCTGCCGCGCCCGCGCGCTGCTCTTCGCGAGCAAGAGCACCCCGCTCGTAGCCCGATCGATCCGATGCACGGGGTTGAGCCGCCCGTGCCCTTCTCGCTCGAGGCGCGCGACGAGATCGTCCTCGTCGACCGAGGCGCCGCCGTGCACCAAGAGACCGCTCGGCTTGTCGACGGCGAGGAGCCCTTCGTCCTCGAAGAGCACCGTCGTCGCCGTCACCGCGCGACCGTGAGCCCGATGTCGCGGCGGTAGTGCATCCCCTCGAAATGGATCGCCTCGCACGCGGCGTATGCCTTCGCGCGCGCCGCTTCCATCGTCGGTCCCGCGCAGGTCACCGCGAGCACGCGCCCGCCCGCCGTGAAGAGGCCGTCTCCCGTCCGCTTCGTCCCCGCGTGGTGCACGCGCGCGCCGATCGACTCCGCGCGCTCGATCCCCGAGATGGCGTCCCCCGACCGCGGCTTCTCGGGATAGCCCGCCGCGCAGAGCACCACCACCGCCGCGTGCCGGCCCTTCGCGAGCTGCACCGTCGAGGCGTCGAGCGCTCCCCGGGCCGCGTCGAGCAGCATCGCCCCGACGTCGCTCTCGACGAGCTCCATCATCGCCTCGCACTCCGGATCGCCGAAGCGGACGTTGTGCTCGAGGAGCCATGGCTCGCCCGCTTCGTCGATCATCATCCCCGCGAAGAGCACCCCTCGAAACGGCGAGCCCTCCTCCTTCATCGCCACGAGCGTCCGCTCCACCACCTCGCCCGCGATGCGGCTCATCAAGCCCTCGCTCACGTCCCCGGCCGGACAGATCACCCCCATGCCTCCGGTGTTGGGCCCGCGATCACCGTCCAAAGCACGCTTGTGATCGCGCGCCGGCGGCAGCAAAAAGAACCGCTCGCCGTCGCAGATCGCGTGCACGCTCACCTCGCGGCCGACGATCTTGTCCTCGAGGACGACGGTCATCCCTGCCTCCCCGAAGATCTGGTCGACGAGCATCGATCGCGCTGCCGCGAGGGCCTCGTCCTTCGTCTCCGCCACGACCACGCCCTTGCCCGCGCAGAGCCCGCTCGCCTTCACGACGATCGGCGCCCCGCGCGCCTCGATCGCCCTCTCTGCGTCCTCCATCGACCGGACCACGACGAAGGGCGCCGTCCGGATCCCCGCCTTCTTCGCGAGCTCTTTCAGGAACGCCTTGTCTGTCTCGAGCCGCGCCGCCGCGCGGGATGGCCCGAAGACGATGAACCCGGCCGACCGGAGATCATCCGCGACGCCCGCGCCGAGAGGAGCCTCCGGACCGATCACCACGAGCTCGGCGCTCTCTTCCCTCGCGAGCGCGACGACCGCGTCTCCCCGCAGCGGGTCCACGTCACGCCGCCGGAGCCGGTCGCCGCCGATCCCGCCGTTGCCCGGCGCGACGACCACCACCCGCGTCGGCGATCCCTCGAGGAGCGCGCGGGCGAGGGCGTGCTCCCGCGCGCCCGATCCGATGATCAGCACCTTCTCCGCGACAGATTGAGCCACGCCCTCCGCTACCTTCGGTCCTCACGCGCGGCAACCAACGATCCCACCCCGCACCATGCTAAGAGCCGTGCCTATGGAGGGTCGAGCGAGCTGGGACGAGTACTTCATGCGCATCGCGCGCGACGTGGCCACCCGCGCCACGTGCAACCGAAAGCACGTCGGCGCCGTCATCGTGCGCGACAAGTCGATCCTCGCCACCGGATACAACGGTTCCATCCGGGGCCTCCCCCACTGCGACGAAGAGGGCCACCTCATGGAAGATGGCCACTGCGTTCGCACCATCCACGCCGAGGCCAACGCCGTCATCCAGGCCGCTCGCAATGGCGTTCGGATCGATCAGGCAGACATCTATGTCACCGCCTCCCCGTGCTGGAGCTGCTTCAAGATGCTCGCCAATGCCGGCGTCGTCCGCATCGTCTATGGCGAGTTCTATCGCGACGAGCGCATCTTTGATTTCGCCAAGCGCCTCGGCATCGAGCTCACCGCCCTCGCCAAAGAGCCGGCGCCGTGAGGCTCCTCCCCCTCGCCTCCATCCTGCTCGCCCTCGTCGCGTGCTCGAACAACCGCGAGCCCAAGGCCCCCGTGCCCCCCGGCGAGAAGCTCCTCCTCGACCGAATCGACGCCCTCGAGGCTGACATGGCCACCCTCCAGGCCGACATGCAGGAGCTCCGCGCCCGCTCTCTCCCCATCGCTGAGATGAGCGACGACGATTTCGAGCGGCACGTCCAAATGGCCGTCGCCGCCGCCCCCTCCGAGCGGAGAGAGGCGGTGGAGAAGGAGCTCCGCGCCGCCCGCAAATCCGCCCGCCTCGAGGGCAAGGCCCTCTCCGAATACTGGGACGAGCGCTTCGAGCGCGAGGCCGTCGACAAGCCTTGGGCCGAAGCGGCCACCGCCTCCTGCAAGCCGAAGCTCGAGAAGTCGCTCGGCGATCGGAGCCGGCTCACGCGCTTCGAGTGTCGACACGACCGCTGCCGCGCCGAATTCGACGCCGCCACCGCCCAGCTGGCCGACGACGCCCTCGCCGCCTGCACCGACGACACCAAGACCTTCGGCGGCGCCGGCACCACCCGCCGCATCACCGCCTCCAATGGCCGGGTCCGGGCCGTCTTCTATCTGGTTCGGCCCGGGGCCTCGATGAACGTCGAGTGACGAAGGCGACGATGCCGCTCGCTCGCCCGCGATCGCCAGCGTTCGCTCCGCATCACGTCCATTCGCTCTCGGGCCGCTCCGCCCGCGCGAACGTCTCCGCCACGAGGGGCGGGATCCGCTTCGGCACCATGTCGTCCCCGACGCACGCGAGCAAGGTGAAGCCCTCGCACAGGAGCTCGTCTCCCTCCGCGCCGAGGCGCACCACCCGATAGTCGAAGCGAGCGGTCACCCGGGTCACGAGCGCGCAGGTGGTGTCGACCCCCAGGCGATCGTCGAACCGGGCCGCCTTGCGATAACGCAGGTTCGTCTCCACGACGGGCAGGTGAATGCCCTGAGCGAACCACTCTTCATAAGAGATGCCTCGCTTGTGGAGCCAGTCCACCCGCCCCGCCTCGAAGTACGTGAGGTACGTCGCGTGGTGGACGATGCCCATCAGGTCCGTCTCGACGAACCGAACTCGGATGAAATGGCGCGAGGTGAGGTGAGGAGGCGGGGGCGACGTCGGGGCGGAGCGCGGCGACACGGGTCGCTCTCTACATCTTCACCGCGTGAATAAGAAGCGAGCTTTTTCCGCGTCCTTTTCTGGCCGCCCCCGTCTTCGGGGAAAGGAGGCTCGGATGAGTGGACGGCGGATCGTCGCGCATATGGCGTACCCAATGGTGATCGCGGGCTCGGTGCTGCTCGCGGACGTGCTGCACCGCGCGGGGCTCTCCCCCGGGCTCGTGGCGACCCTCGTCTTTCTGATCGCCCTCGTTGTGACGGGGCTGCTCGAGCGGCTGAGCGCCCGCGCCCCCCGATGGCAGCCTTCGCGCCGAGAGGCCCGCCAAGATGTCGTTTATCTGGGGATCGCCGCGCTCCTCCAAGCCCCCGCGAAGGCGCTGGGCATCGCGATCGCGGCCGGCCTGGTCGCGCTGATCGGACCCGCCCTCTCAAGCCTCGGGCCGTCCATCCCCCTCGCCGCGCGCGCCGTCCTCGCCTTCCTCCTCGGCGACCTCGGAAGGTAGGGGCGCTCTGCGGGGCCTCGCGTAAGCGGGAGGTCTCATTGATGCGGGGCGAGAGGTTCCAGGCCCAGATCCAATGACTGAAGCGCGCGAGGCCCCCTGATCGAGAATTGCGCTCGCTGATTTAGCTCACATCGAGAGCCCACCGTCCACGTCATAGGTCCGCGCCGTCACGTAGTCGCACTCGATGACGAACTTCACCGCGAGCCAGATGTCCTCGGGGTTGCCGATCCGGCCGACAGGGATGTTCGCGACGAGGGCGTCGCGCGCCGCTTGGTTCATCCCTTGGGTCATCGGGGTCTCGATCATCCCGGGGGCGATCGCGGCGACCCGAATGCCATAGGGCGAGAGCTCCCGGGCCCACGTCACCGTGTTCGCGGCGAGGCCCGCCTTGGCGGCGACGTAGTTGGACTGTCCGCGATTGCCGTGTCGGCTGATGCTCGAGATGTTGACCATCACCCCGGGACGGGTCTCGGAGGCGAGCATCGCCGCCGCTACCTCGCGGACCATGAGGGCCGCCCCCGTCAGGTTGACGGAGATGACCTTGTTCCAATCGGCGAGGGCGAGCTTCTTCACCTCGCCCGTCTTCTTGTCCTTCTTGACGAGGAGACCGTCGCGGAGAATTCCTGCATTGTTGACGAGAGCGTTGACGCCCCCGAGCTCGCCCTTCGCCCACGCCACGAACGAGGCGCACTCCTCCTCGCTGGAGACGTCGAGCTTCCGCCGATGGATCCCCGCCGGGAGCTCCTCGAGGGCGGCCTCGTCCACGTCGCCGGCCGCGACCTTCGCGCCCGCCTCATGGAGCCTCCGCGCGAAGTGGGCGCCCATTCCGCGCGCCGCACCGGTGACGATGATCTTCAATTGATCGAGCTGCATGCCGTCCTCCGAAAGAAGCTATCGAGAGCTGGATAAAGGAGCGTCTTGGCCTTCTCGCCAATCACTGCTCCCACGTGGCCCCCCGGGATCTGAACGTGGCTCACGTCCCTGGTTCCGGCCGCGTCGTTGAGGGCGAGCGCCGCCGGAGGCGGACAGATCGCGTCTCGCGAAGTCGTCACCGTGAGCACCGGGCAACGAATGGCCCCGAGGTCCACCGCCCGGCCGCGGATCCGGTGCTGGCCGTTCACGAGCTGATTGTTCTGGTAGAGATCCTCGATGTACCGCTCGTACGCGGCCGCCGGGAACGCGATGTTGTCGCTCGCCCAGGTGTCGAGCGCCTTCATCGCGTCGAGCTTCCGCGGGTCCTGCGCCTTGTCGATCATCGCCACCATCTTCGCGATCTGCGAGGTGGGCCGCAGGGCGATGAAGCCCGCCTGCATCTGCTCCGCGCTCATGTTCCCGGCGGAGGCGATCGCGTGCGGATCGAACCAGCGCGGGTTGGTCATGTGGCCGAGGAAGCCGGCGTGGGAGAAGTCGATCGGACCGGCCAAGTTCACCAGCCCGGAGATGCCTTGCGGCTCGAGGGCGGTGTGAATCGCGGTCAGGGTTCCGCCGATGCAGTAGCCGAGCAGTCCAATCTGCGGCTTCTTGGAGATCGAGAGGACCCTTCGAACCGTCCTCCCGAGCCTCGCGAGCACCGTGTCCCAATCGAGGTATCGGTCCTCGTCGCGCGGCTCACCCCAGTCGAGACAGAAGACATCGAGCCCGCTGTTCGACAGCGCCTCGACCATGCTCTGGCCCCGGCGCAGATCCAAGATGTACCAACGGTTGATGAGCGAGGGCACGAGCAAGACGGTCGGCGCCCCCGCCTCCGCGCGCGCGCGGAACCGATAGAGGCGAGCCGTACCGTCTTCATGCACCACGTCCTTCAGGGAAGGTGCGAGCTCCATCGCTCAGGCCTTGGGGGTGGTCGCCTCGGCCGCCTTCTTGCCGGCCTCGATCGTGACCTTGCGCCACTCGTCGGAGAGACGCGCCGCGTACGTGAGCGACTCCTTGAACAGCCGCGAGCTCTCGTCGATCGCCTCGATCGCGCGGGCGAGCGCCTTCTCCTGAAGCCCCTCGTACTCGCTCGTCATCTTCTCGATGCGAGCCATCTGCTCGGCCGACATCTTCGTCCAGGCCTCGAGGAATTGCTGCGGCTGCGTAAAGTTCGCTCCAAACATAGGTCTCTCGCTTTCTGCGGGTATATCGGCCCGCGGCGCGCAGAAAGTACCCACGCCATCCGCCCTGTCAAGGCGGTTTGTGTTGCGGCGCAACAAAACCCGAGACGGGTCGCTCAGCCCCCGGCCTTCTTGGTGCGGCGCCCGCGCAGCTCGCGCTTCAGCTCCTCGAGCTCGCTCCGAAGGGCGGCGACGTCCGAGGCGTCCGCGGCAGGAGGGGGCGGCGGCGAAGGAGGAGGAGGAGGCGGCGGCGCGTACTGCGCTGGCGAGGCGGGGTAGCCGGGAGGTGGGTACGCCTGCGTTGCCTCCTGTCCCCAGAACGGGAGAGCCCCCATCGCCCTCGCGAGGGCGTTGCCGGCGCTGAACGGAAGCGTCGAGAACGGAACGTACGGCGAGAGCGCTTGAGCGCCGGATTTCGCGGTCGCGTACATCTCCAGCGCGAACGAGACATAGCGCGAGAAGAACTCGGCGAGGGCATCCTCCTGCATGCGGATGAGCCGCGTGAGGAGGGGCACCGGAAGCAAGCGCGCCGCCTTCGTCTCGAGCACGAGCTGGACCAGCGTCGCCTGGGTGAGGTCCTCTCCCGTCTTCGCGTCGACCACCCGCACGTCGTGCCCCCGCTTGATGAGATCCGTCATCTCCTCGAGGGTGATGTACCGGCTCTCCTCGGTGTCGTAGAGCCGCCGGTTCGAGTATTTCTTGATCGTCGTCAGGGGCACCGCTCCTCATTGTCACGCCTACTGCACCGCCGCAATCCGTACGCTGCACAGCACAACCACGGTTGACATCTACCGTCCGAAGACGCATAGAGGTCGCCGCTTGCTCTGTTGCGGCGCAACATCGACAGGATGACCATGAGCCTTCGGCATCGAACCATCTTCGGCCTCGTCCTCCTCGGTGCGCTCGGCTCGTTGGCCGTGCAGGCCTGCGCCGTGGGCAGCCCCGTCGGCAGCGAGTGCAAGACGGGCAGCGACTGCGAGAGCGGCGCGTGCAACGGCGGCGTCTGCGTCGCGGCCGAGGGCGGCGGCTCCGCCGGCGGCGGCGAGGAAGGGGGCGCCGGCGCGTCGGGCGGGGGCGGGGTCGG
>JBGAID010000035.1:0-104169 GCA_044225865.1 Polyangiaceae bacterium
GACGCGACCGCGCGCGTGCGAACGAGCCCGTGGTTCGTGCGCGAAGGCGGTCTCCACGTCGAGCACGGCCACCTCTTCGATCCCGACAACGCGACGACCCACCCGCTCGTCTCCCGGACGAAGAGCCTCGGCGTCCACTTCGTGGAGGAGTTCATCGCCCCCACTGGGGCGTTTCGATATTTGAACTCGAACGACGGCACGCCCCTGAAGCTGCTCGCGTCTGCCTTCGCCTGGTATGGCGCGCGAGGACCCTACGTCGTCTACAAGTACTTCGACGCTGCGTTCCGCGCCGTCGCCGCGAGCGGCCCCTTCTTCGCCGACGTGCCTTCGGCCGAAGAGGGCACGGCGCGCGAGGCCGCGTTCCGGGAGAAGAACGCCGTCGACGACGACCTCGTGCGGGCGCTGCTCGAGCTGAAGGCGACCCCGACCATGCACAGCGTGACCGCGACCTTCCAGAGGCTCTATCTCGACCGGGTCGGGGCCACGGTGGCGCTGCTCTCCGGCATCGCCCTCGCGGGCGCCGGTCGAAAGCGAGAGGCGCTCTACGCGGCGGCGGCGGGCGCCTTCGTCATGAGCGTCTCCTGGGCCCTCGGCCACGATCGATACGGGGGCAGCGTCCCCCAGCTCCTCGCGAACGGCGCCGAGCGGATCGCCGATCACACGGGGGCGCGCCTGGTGGTGATGGGGCACGCCCACCGCGAGAACGTCTCGGAGCGCTACGCGAACACGGGGAGCTTCTCGTTCCCGCGCGATCGCGAGGCCGGTCGGCCTTACCTCGAGATCGAGGGCACGCTCGATCGACCGAAGGCGGTCTTGCGACGCGTCTCGAAGCGCCCTTCGTGATCGACCCTCGCGTTCAGCGAGCTTCGGCGGCGCGCTCGACGATGGCGATCGCCGCGTCCTCGTCGCGAGGCTCGAGCGCCACCGCGCCGTCTTCGAGCCATGCCGCGAGCATCCGCCGCTGCTCCGCGGAGAGGAGGATCGGCCCGCCTCCACACGCGCGGCACACGAGACCGCCCGCGACCGGATCGACGAAGGACGGGCTCGAAGGCGGGCACGGCGTCCCGCATCGAACGCACCGCGACAGCTCGATCCCGTAGCCCAACGCCTGGAGCAGACGGGCGCCCGCCCACGCGAACGAGCCGCGAGCGCGGCCGGGCTCGGCCGCTGCGATCGCGTCGAGCCCGGCCTCCACCGCGTCGAACGCGTCGGGATCGGCGTCGACGGGGCCGGTCGTGCGGCGCGCGAGCCGGAGGAGCGCCCCCGCCGCGTTCATGCGGCGCTCCTCCGAGAGCAACCCCAGCCGAGCCCGCTCGATGCGGGCCTCGCGCAGCTTGCCAACCTCTTCGCTGGGCGCGATCTCGAGGACGACGCGGAGGGTGTGCATCGGCTCGAGGGCGCCGAGCTTGGACGCGGGGCGCTTCGCGCCGCGCGCGGACGCGGTGACGAGCCCTCGCTCGCGCGTGAGCAGCGTGACCATGAGATCCGCCTCGCCGATGGAGACACGCCGCACGACGAGGGCGACCGTGTCGACGCGGTCGCGCACCTTCCGGGCGACGCGAGGCGGGCCGCTCGGAGACGGGCGCGTCGGCGAAGCCATGCTCGACCCTACCACTTTCGATTCGTGGTTCGAGGAGATCCAAACCCGCCGGCTCGTTCATCGATCTCACCGAGGTCCGCTTCGACGAGACGTGCGGCGAAGTCTCGGCGCTGGTCATCGATCCCGACTCGTCGAGCCCCCGCCTCGTCCTCGCCGGCCGGCGCGGCGGGACGGCGTTCGACGTCGTCGCCCACCCCCGATGCCTCCCCGACAAGCTCGTCCCCGATCGCGTCCGCTTCGTCGACGTGGCCACCGGCCAAGATCGGATCGCGAGCCAGGCGACCCTCGAGGCGACCCAGTTCGGCGCCGTCGGGCAGCCTGTGGCCGGCCGCGTGCGGTTCGTCGTGCCGGGCGGCTTGAGCAAGCCCGACAAGTCCTTCGCGGGCACGTTCCGGGTGACGCGCGGAGCGGACCGCCACCGCCCCTGAACGCGTCAATGCCGCTCTCTGGGCGGCTTCTCTGGGTCCTCGGGACCACCCCCGACACGCATCGATACGAGCTCCGCGGTCAGCTGCGCCGCGTCCTTCATCGCCCGGTCCGGGCGGTAGACGAGATCGAGGTGGAGCTCCGCGCCGTCCCGAAAGAGAACGACCTTCATCCCGTCGTCGCGGAGCGCCTTCGCCTCCACGTAGTCACTCGCCGTCTTCGTCCGCACGCCGTTGACGGAGAGGAGCACGTCCCCGTAGCGCACGCCCGCGTCGGCGGCGGGGCTGCCCGAGAGGGCGCCCAACACCGGCACCCCCTCGAGCGCTCGGGCGATCGCGAATACGGAGCGCTTCGGGATCAGACTTGGAGATCCTTCTCGACGTCGGCGAGGGCGATGCGGGCCATGGCGAGGTTCGACCGCTGGCGATCGAGCGCGAGATAGAAGAAGAGCGTCGACCGGGTGCGGAGGGGCCGGATGAGATGGTACTGCTTGCCGAGGGTGATGAGGATGTCCTCGATCGCGTCCTTCATCGCGAGGTTCGTCATGGTCTTGCGCTTGGCGCGGACGACCTCGGTGTTCCCGGCCGCCGCGACCTCGAGGTTCACCGAACCGCCCCCTTCTTGACCGAGCAACATCCCGCTCTCCGAGTCGACGAGGGCGGCCCCGACGAAGCCGTCGATCTGGTTGAGCCTCGCGAGACTGTCTTTGATGTTCATCGTGTCGTCCCTTTCATTTTCGTAGCGATCCGGTGAGGCGCTCGTCCGCGCCGACGGTTCGTCGTCGAGCGCGGCGAACGCGAAGTCGATGTCGTCGAGGGGCGGAGGCGTCAGGGTCCAGCCGCGCTCGCTCGATGATGGGGGGGCGTCACGCGCGGCCTCGTCGGCGCGCCGGCAGCTCTCCAGGACGAGCTCCTGGAACGAAGAGCGGACGCTGCGCTCCGAGGCGACCGCCCCGCTCCTCATCGAGAAGGCGCCGCTGCGCCAGGAGAGGATGTCGAGGAAGGCCTCGTCGCCTCGGTCCCGGGACGTCCGCGCGTGGACGATGAGCCCGCGGTCGAAGAAGATCTCACCCGTGTCGTCCTCGTGCCGGACGAGGAGCGCGCCCGTCGCTCCCGAGAGCACGTAGAGCTGGACGACCTCCGGCAGCGTCTGGACGCTGATCGCGCCCGAGAAGCCGGTGGGCGGAGAGAGGGCTCCCTCCACGAGCTCGAGCAGCCGCTCGAAGGGGAACGGCTTCTCGAGGTAGCCGCAGATCGAACCGTCCATCACCCGATCGACCTCCGCCGACTTGAACGCGGTCATGACGATGACGGGCAGGCCTTTCTGGGCTCCGCGCGCGGTGAGGATGAGCTCGATGCCGCTCATCCCCGGCATCCGGACGTCGGCGATGAGCAGGTCGGTGCGCGCGGCGGCGAGGAGCCGGAGCGCGCTCACCCCGTCGTGCGCGGTCTCGACGACGTCGGCGGGGCGCGCCTTCGCGAGGCGGCTCGCGAGCGACCACGCGAGCGCCTCTTCGTCGTCGACGAGGACGATCCTTCTCGAGTCGGAAGCGGCGAGCGTCACCGTCACCGCGTCGAGCAGCGACCATGCCACCCCGATCCGGCGCGATCACGGCGATGTCGACAGGCGGCGTCCAACCGGTTGAACGCGCCCATCCAATCGTTGGACGTCCAACGACCGGCGCGGACGCGATCCGCGCGAATCGCGATGGAACGGCGGTTGCGGTGGACGGCCCGGAGCATGGCGGCGCTGGACGTCTCGGAGCGGACCATCGAAGCGACGATCGCCTTCGTCGGGAGCGCGGGCGCGCGTGAGCGCAACCTGGCCCGGATGGGCCGCGAGCCCCGCGCCGAGCGGCTGCGCGGGGACGATGGAGGGGAGTGGGTTCAGCTCCGCCCGAGCGAGCCGACGCTCCGAGACTGCACGCTGAAGATCCGGGTCGTGCCGGCTCCGGAAGGGGACGGCGCCGAGCGCGCTCACGCCGTCTTGCGGGACGCGGACGCGGTCATCCTCGCCGTCGAAGGCGGGGAAGCAGCGTCGAATCTTTCGCTCGCCCGCTCCATCCGGGGGGCGTGGACGAGCGGTCGCGGCGCCCCTGTCGTCGTCCAGATCGATCGGAGCAGGGAGACGCGCTCGGGCGAGTCGGTCCTCGCGACCTTGGGCGAGCCGACATGGGCCTTCGTGGAGGCGAACCTCCCGGAGGATCAGGGCATCGTCGAGACCTTCCGCCGCGCGACGGCGCTGCTCGCGGAGGCGCTCGCGGGCGACGGGCCCGGAGGAGAAGCGACGCGGGAGGCGGGCTCGAGCCGCGCGGCCGAGCGGGAGGGCAACCCGCTCTTGCGTGCCCTCCAGGAGGTTCTCCGCGAGACCGCGGAGCGTCAGTCGGAGGAGCTCGATCGCCGCAGCGTCGAGCGCGTCGAGCGGGCGGTCGGCGAGGCGCTCGCCCCCATCGCGGAGGCGCTCGAGCGGATCGACCGCCGACTCGGCGCGCTCGAGGCCGAGGTGCGCGAGGTGCGAGATGAAGCGAAGAAGCGCAAGCGCGGATGGTTTTCGTGAGACGGGAACAACCAAGGAGAAGCCATGGCCAACGACAAGGAAGTCAGCGAAACACTCGAGCGGTTTGCCTCAGAAATCCCCGGCTTCATCGGGGCGTCGCTGGTCGATCTCGACTCCGGCATGACGCTCGCGGTCCGCTCCACCCGGGCCGACTTCGATCTCGCGGTGGCGAGCGCCTACAACAGCGAGCTCGTCAAACAGAAGCAGAAGATCATGCGCGCGCTGAACCTCCACACGAACCTGGAGGACATGATCTTGACCCTCGGGGATCAGATCCACTTCATCAAGCTCGTCTCGCCGTCCGTCTTCCTCTACCTCGCCGCCGATCGGGCCGCCTGCAACATCGCGATCGTGCGGACGATGGTGAACAAGAGCGCGAAGGCGCTCGCGACATGAGCTTCGACACGACGATGCAGACCGCGCTCGTCGCCAAGCACGACGTGAGCGCGGTCGCGTGCATGGACCAGCGGCTCGGGCTCCTGCTCGGCGTGTACGCGCGCACGGACGTGGCCACGGAGGCGGTGGAGATCGCCGCGTCCGCTTCCGCCAGCCTGTGCTCGCGCCCCGACCTGCTCGGCGACGGGGAGGAGCCGGAGGCGGCGGACGAGGCCCTCTGCGTCTCCGGGGGGTGGGTCCACGCCTTCGCGAGGATCCCCCGGCGGCCGGAGCTCGTGCTCCTCGGGGTCGCGCGATCCGGAGTGAACATCCCTCTGCTTCGCACGTGGCTGACGGAGGTCGCGGATCGGGTGGGGCGAGAGGCGTGATCGAGCGGGACGCGCACCTTCGAAGCGGAGGGTCGGGCGAGCGCTTCGCCCGCGCGACGAGGCTGTGCCGCTTCGTGGACGAGCTCGATCCCGAGGTGGCGGGCCGGCTCGCCGTGACCGGAGATCCTTCCAGCGAGGGCGCGGTGTTCGTGGAGGGGCAGCGCATCTGCTGGGCGGCCGCGCGGCGCATGAGCGGCCGCCTCACCCAGCTCTTGTGCGACTCGGAGCGCGTGGGGCGCGAGCACCTCGAGGCCCTGTTCGAGGAGTGCCGGAGGGACAGCAGCCCCCTCGGGGAGGAGCTCGTGCGGCGCGGGCTCGTGTCACCCGACGCGCTCCGCGACGCCCTCCTCCGGCACACGACCGAGTCGCTCGCGCGGCTCTGCGATGGGGGGATGTTCGCGGATTGGCTGGAGCGTTCGGGCGGCGGTTACAACCCGCGCTTCACCTTCACCACCACCGAGGTCCTATGTCGCCTCGGGGCGCTCGATCACCCCGAGGCGGCCGCCGCCGCGCGCGCGATGCTGGCGGGGGCGTTCGCGACGCCCGGGGACTGGGGCGCCGCCTTCGTTCGATGCGAGCGCGCCGCGGGCCCCGTCGCGGTCGCGGCGACCCCGCACGCCCCCGCGCGCGCCTCCGCGATCCTGCGCGCGGGGACGTGGGCCCTTTCCGCCGTGGACGTGGCGCGCACCTTCGACGAAGGGGGCCCCGCGGTGTGGATCCCCGCGGCCGCGGGCGCGGAGCGATCGTGGGTCGCGTACCTCGAGGGCGACCTCGTCATCGTCGGCGAGGTGACCAAGGACGGGCCCGCTCGCATCTTGCACCGGCGCGCGAAGGCGCGGGCGTCGCGGAGCTGAGGGTGGCGTTCTTCGACCTCCGCGACCAGAGGATCTGCGTCCGCGTCGTGTACGACGGCGTCTCGAACGCGGGCAAGACGACGAACCTCGAGCAGCTCAGCGCGCTGTTCGCGTCTCAGCGCGCGACCGAGCTCCACGCTCCCGGGGAGGTGAATGGGCGCACGCTCTATTTCGACTGGCTCCAGATCGTCGCCGGGGCGATGTGCGGCTTTCCCCTGACGTGCCAGGTCCTCAGCGTACCCGGGCAAGTCGTCCTCACGCCGAGGAGGCGTCACCTGCTCGCGACCGCGGATCTGGTGGTCTACGTCTGCGACAGCGGCGCTTCGGAGACGGCGGCGGCGGCGAGGGCGCTTCGAACCCTCGCCGAGGTGCGCGCAGAGAGGGGCGGCGACCTGCCCGTCGTCGTCCAGGCGAACAAGCAGGATCAACCGGACGCGATCGGGGTAAGAGAGCTCACCCTCGCGCTCGGGCTCTCCGATTCGCCCGTCGTGGAGGCGATCGCGAAGGACGGCGTCGGCGTCGTCGACACGTTCGTCACCGCGGTGCGGACGATCTCTCGCACCATCCAGGCGCGGGCGAGCCGGGGGCGCGTCCGCATTCCCGTCGAGCGCGCGACCGGGCATCGCGCGCTCTTGGATCGCGTCGCCGCCGTCCGCGTCGACCCCGAGTGGGCAGCGGAGGCGCTCTTGGAGCAGGTCCTCGCCGAGATGTGGATGAGCGAGCGAGGCGCCCGAGGAGGACCAGGGGCGGACGACGGAAGCGCGACGGTGGCGGCGCCGCGCCTCCCCGACGCGGAGGTGCCGACCGGCTTCGTCTGGCCTGCTCACACCGGCAGGGCCATCCTGCGCCGGCTCTCCTCTGCGAGCCGGAGCGCCACCGCGCGCCTGAGGGATGGCCGCGCGCAGCTCGAGATCGAGACCCACCGGCTCACCACCGGGCTCGCGTCGCGCTTCGAGGACGGAGAGCTCGCCCGCCAGGCCCTGGTTCGCGCCGCGCGGGAGCGCACCCAGCTCGGGGAGCTCCTCGCCACGGAGACCGTCCTCGTCCTCAGCGAGGCCGCGGACGGCGCGCATTGGCTGTGGACTCTGACCCCGGCGCTTCCGAGCGCGCCCGCGGCGATCGCCTCTCGCGCGCCGGCGATCCGGGCCGAGCTCACCCGGGCCTTCGCCCGCGCCGCCGCCGAGCTCGCCGCCATCGGCGCGCGGCGCGGCCTCGACGTGGATCTGGATCCGCAGAGCTTCGGCCTCCAGGGCAACGCGATTCGATACGTGGGCGGGCTCCGCGCCGTCGATCGGTCTGCCCGCGCCGACGCCGCCTTCGATGAGGCCCGCCTCGTCGCCGCCCTCCCCGATCCGGAGCGCGCGCGCTTCACCGAAGAGCTCGAGCGCTGCGCGCGCCTGACGGGAGGATCCGCTTCCGCCTCGGACGGAGAACGGGGGAGCCCCGCGCCGTGAGCGGCCTCGACGCGATCTTCGACGAGGCCGACGTGGGGTTGCTCGCCTGCGACGCGGAGGGCCGGGTGACCTTCGCGAACGCAACCATCCGCGAGATCATCGGGCGGGGAGACGCCCTCGGCCTCAGCGCGATGGAGCTGCTCGGGCTTCCGGGGAGCCTCGATCGGATCCTCGCCGGCCGACCTCGCGTCCAGCTCCTGGTGACGGCGAGGGGAGCGGCGGGAGAGCCTCACGAGCTCTCGATCAGCATCACCCGATCCAGCGAGCGCGCCCCTGGGGTGGGCTTCTGCCTCGTCGTCCGCGACCGCACCGAGGACGCCATCCGCGACGCGGAGCGCCACCGCTTCGATCGCCTCGTGGCCCTCGGGACGATGGTGGCGGGGTTCGCCCACGAGGTCCGCAACCCGGTCGCGGCGCTTCGATCGATCGCGGAGGCGCTCGCCGAGGAGCACGAGGCGGCCCGCCTGCGCCTCCCTCACGTCGCGCGGATGCTGGAGGTGCTCGAACGGATCGAGGACCTCGTCGCGACCTCCCTCCAGCTCGGTCGGCCCGCCGCCCCCCGCCGGGCCGCCCACCGCCCCTGGTCGATCGTGTCACAAGCCCTGACGAGCGTCGGGCCGCGCCTCCGCTCGATGGGCCAACAGCCCCGGATCGACCTCGAGGACGATCTCGCGGACGTGTTCTGCGACGACCGCCAGTCCGCCCAGGCCCTCGTGGTGTTGATCGACAACGCCCTCGACGCGGCCGCCAGCGCGAGCAAGGTGATCGTCCGGGCGCGCTCGGAGAGAGCCGCGGAGGGCGCGCTCGGGGCAGGCGGTTGGATCCGGCTCGAGGTCGCCGACGAAGGACCGGGGATCCCGAACGAGGATCTGGAGCGCGTCTTCGACCCGTTCTTCACCACGAAGCCCCGCGGGACCGGGCTCGGGCTCTCCATCGCCCAGCAGCTCGTCTCCGAGAACGGCGGGCGGATCGAGGTGCGCTCGCGCCCAGGCGGGACCACCTTCGCGATCGTCCTGCCCACCACCCGATGAGAGGATCAGCGGACCTTCGTGCGCGCGCTCGAAATCCCGAGCTTGCGGAGCTTCCAGTACATGGTGCTCCGCGGGATCCCGAGCCGTCGCGCCGCCGCCTCGACCCGGCCTCGCTCCGCGGCGAGCGCGAGCTCGATGTGCTCGCGCTCCACCTCGACGCGCGTCGCGAGGCTCGCGTCGGCGGCCAGGAACCGGCCTCCGCGCGGCGAGACGGGCGGGGGCCGCACTGAATCCTGGCTCACGTCGAGGACGATGCTCTCGGCGGTGATGAGCTCGTCTCCGGCGAGGAGGATGGAGCGCTCGACGACGTTCTTCAGCTCGCGGATGTTCCCCGGCCAGCGGTACGTGGAGAGCTTGTCGATCGCGTCGTCGGCGAGCTCGACCGGGTGACCGGCGAACCGGCTCGCCATCTCGCGCGCGAGGGAGACGATGTCCTCGGGACGCTCGCGCAGCGGCGGCAGGGTGAGGGTCACGGTGCTGATCCGATAGTAGAGATCCGCGCGGAAGCGGCCGTCCCGCGAAGCGCGAAGGAGATCGTGGTGGGTGGCGGCGAGGAGCCGCACCCGGGCGCGGCGCTCTCGGGTCTCGCCGAGCCGCCGGTAGCTCCCCTCCTCGAGCACCTTCAGGAGCTTGGGCTGGACGGAGAGATCCACGTCGCCGATCTCGTCGAGGAAGAGCGACCCTCCCTCCGCCGCCTCCACCAGCCCCGACTTCGCGGCGTGGGCGCCCGTGAACGCCCCGCGCTCGTGCCCGAAGAGCTCGCTCTCCACGAGCTCCCGCGAGAGCCCGGCGCAGTTGACCTCGACGAGCGGCCCGGCCGCGCGCGCCCCAACCGCGTGAAGGCGCCGGGCGAGCATGCTCTTGCCGGTCCCCGTCTCCCCCAAGATGAGGACGGGGCAATCGGCGCGCCTCAGCCGCTCCACCTGCTCGTCGATGCGGCGGATGGAGCGCGCGGCGCCCATCGCGGCGAGCGCGGCCGGGCGCACGCGCTCCCCGGACTGATGCGCGCTCGCGGTCCCGAGCCCGGAGGCGATCACCGCCTCCAGGTCGTGGAGCGAGACGGGCTTGGTGAGGACATCGTTCGCCCCCTGCTTCATCGCCCGCACCGCGAGATCGACCGAGCCTCGCCCGGTGATGACCAGCACGAAGACGTCGGGCCGCGCGCGACGGACCCGATCGATGAGCGCGAACGCCTCCCCATCGCGAAGGAAGAGGTCGCTGATGACGACCTCGGGCCTCCGGTGAGAGAACGACTCGTACGCCTCGGCCAGGCTCTCCGCTTCGATGACTTCGAAGCCGCGCATCCGAAGGCCGCTCGCGATCCCATGGCGGAGCGCGCCGTCGTCCTCGACGAGGAGAGCTCGAATCGGCGAGCGCAGCACACCCATGGTTCAAGCGAGGATACTCGGCGCTGCGATCGTCGCGAGGGTGAGACCTCGTGGCGGCAGGCGCGGTCCTCACCCATCACGCCGCGGTGACGGGCCTCACGCGGTCCGCCGCGACTCACGATCGCTCGTTCGATCCGCGCCGCCGCTCTTCGCCGGAGATGGCGATCAGAGCATCGCGGGCGAGCGCGAGGGCGAACCGAGCCTGCTGCGCGACTTCGGGCGGAGGCGGATCGCGTCCGTCGACGAGCGCGGCGGCGAGCCTCCACGTTGGAGAGCGCGGCGGCGAGCCGGTTGTTTCTCAGGTGGCGCTCGCGCTCCGTCTCCTCCTCCTCCACCCACGACGAGAGCAGGAGCGAGATCACCGATGCGACCCGCGGCTGGTCGAGGGTCGCGGGAGGAGAGAAGAGGAGGAGATCGCCGAGCTTCTCACCCCGCGCGGAGCGAAGCGGGAGGATCACCGCCGCGGCCCGGGAGAGGCCGACGCCTCCCGTCGACGCCCACATGGGCCCTCCGCCGCGCTCGATCCGACAGGGAGAACCACCCAGTCGTTCACAGCGTCGAGCGCGGTCGGGATCGCCCGGTCTCTCGAGCGCGCGACGAGCAGCGCTCCCACGCAGCCATCCAGAAGCGCCGCCCAGAGCTCCCCCGCCATCGGTGGGCATCAAAGCGCGACCGCTTCCCGACCGCTACTTCGTCTTCACGGCCGCGACGCGCTGCTTCGCGGCGATGAAGACCCAGCCCGCCCCGGCGGCGACGGAGGCCGCGTCGAGGAGCCCGATCTTGTCGAGGTCGAGAGGGGTGCGAAACCGAAGCTTGCCGTCCGAGAGCCCGAGGGCGCAGAGGTCGACGTGGGTGACGAAGGTGTCCTTCGTATCCTGCCAACACGCGACGTACACCGTGTCACCGTCGATCACGGGCGCGCTCGCCGCGTCGACGTCGCTCTTCCACGCGACCTCGCCGACGCGCTCGATCGATCGCGTCGCGACGACCACGAGATCCTCCCCCGCGAGCGCCGGCTCGAAGGGCTCGTGCGCCTGACCGAGGAGCTTCGGCGCGCAGCCTGCGGGAACCTCGGCCGAGGTCGCCTTGGCAGAGATCTTCGGAGGGTCGCCTCCTTCCAGGGCGGCGCACGCCTTTCCGTCCACGCGCACGATGTCGTCGTCGAGCCCGGCCAGGACCATCCCCTTCGGGGTCACGACCCCGAACGAGGTCGTCTTTCCGTCGAGCACGAACCGAGGCTTGCCCGTGACCGCGTCGTAGACGGCGACGTTCTCGAGCCGGTTGCGAGCCTTCAACCCGTCGGCTCCGACCCACAAGCTGTCCATCGTGGAGGGGTCCCGAGCCGTCGTCTCCGCGGACGCCTTCACGCAGTCGCCCTTCTTCGCCGCGCAGGCGGCGGGCGAGACCTCCGCCCAGCGCCCATCTGACAATAGAGTAGCCAGTGTGCTCTTGGATTGGAGCGCGGTCAGGACGAAGGAGGGATCCTCCCCTTCCCCCTCTCCCGCGGGCTTGGCGCGTGGCGCGGTCGCGGTCCACGTCGTGGCACCGTCCGCATACGAGAGGCAGAGGAGCTTGCTGGGCTCTCCGGCGGAGACGACCACGCACCCTCCCCCGTCCCCCGCCGGCAAAGCGATGAACGTCACGCCGAGCTTTCCCGGCTTCTGCTCCCACACCACCTTGCCTTCCCGGGCCGCCACCACCGAGTCGTCGCGCAGCACCAGCAAGGTGCCTTCGCCAGCGGCCGCGATCGACACGTGGTTCCCCGCCTCCAGCTTCCAAGCCACCGTCGGGGCGTCGCGTGGTCTCTCGCCCTCCGACTTCTTTCCGCGGCACGCCCCGAGAACAATGGCGGCGAGGAAGAGGAGACGGCGCGCCCCAGCGCGGCGGGGTACCCAATCGAGCCCGTTCATGGCGGGTGGGCTTATCACTCGCGGCGTGCCCCATCTACGTGGACGGTTGGGGTATAGACTCGCGATCACGATGAAGAGCGCGACCTCCTCGGGAACCGGTGAATCCGCCTCGGCCCGTATCGACCAGCGCATCGCCGAGCTCGGCGGTTGGCGAGGAGAGACGCTGGCGAAGATCCGCGCCCTCATCCACCAAGCCGATCCCGAGATCGTCGAAGAGTGGAAGTGGATGGGCACCCCTGTCTGGTCCCGAGGGGGGATCGTGTGCACCGGGGAGAGCTACAAGACGCACGTGAAGACGACCTTCGCGAAGGGGGCCTTCATCGATGACCCGAAGGGCCTCTTCAACTCGAGCCTCGAGGGGAACCTCCGCCGCGCGATCGACTTCCACGAGGGCGAGAAGATCGACGCCGCCGCCTTCAAGGCCCTGATCCGCGCCGCGATCGCCCTCAACCTCTCGGGACGGAAGGCCGCTGCCGCGAAGAAGCCAGCCGCAAAGCGGGCCGCTCCGACTGCGAAGAAGCGCCCGGTCGCAAAAAAGACTCGCTAAATGAGCGAGCGCAATTCTCGATCAGGGGGCCTCGCGCGCTTCGGTCATTGGGTCTGGGCCTGGAACCTCTCGCCCCGCATCAATGGGACCTCCCGCTTACGCGAGGCCCCGCAGAGCGCCCCTAGCTAGCAGTGTGCTAAAAAAAGGCGGTCTGCGGCGACGGGGCCCCATCCATCCGCTCTGTGGCGTCGAGTGTGTCAGGATCACGATCGGTGATTTAGCGGTCACGATCCCACCGGCTCCTGCGACACGGAGGAGCCCATGACTGCCCCGCGCCCTGCCCACCCCCTCCGCGTCGCGCTCGCCCGCGCCGCTGCCCTCACCTTCTCCATCGGCGCGCTCGCGGCGCTGATGCTGCAGGCCTCCGGCACTTCCGGCTGCCGCAGGTCCGTGGACGGGACCGCCGACGCGGCCGCGCCCTCGATCACGGAGCCGCCGGTGACGGCCGCGCCGCCGCCCGGCTCGACCGAGTCGACCTCGCTGGAGCCGGCCGGCAAGCCCACCGCGAGCGCTCCCCCCGTCGCGTCCGAGGCGCCCGTGAACAAGCCCTATTACTTCCCCGCCACCAAAGCGGCGCCGATGCCGTTTCCGCAACAAGCGCCGAACGGGAGCCCCAAGAAGTGAGCCTCGCGTTCGCGCTCGCTCCCCTGACGAGCTTCGTCATCCTCTTCGCGATGTTCGCGCCCCTCGAGCGCCTGTTTCCCGCGCGGCCGGGACAGCCGATCCTCCGGCCTCGGTTCGGGACCGACCTCGCCTTCTATCTGGGACAGTATTGGGTGTTCGGCTTGGTCGCGACCTGGGGGTTGTCCCATGTGGCCGCCCTGCTCGCGCCCGTTCAACCGAAGGATGTCGCGGCGTGGGTCGGCGCGCGACCTCTCGTCGTGCAGGCCGCCATTGCCCTCCTGTGCGGGGACCTCTTCGTCTATTGGTTCCACCGCGCTTGCCACCACTTCGATTGGCTGTGGCGATTCCACGCCGTGCACCACAGCTCGGAGCACCTCGACTGGCTCGCCGCTCACCGCGAGCACCCGGTCGACGGCCTCGGCACCCAGCTCGCCATCAATCTGCCGGGGATGCTCTTGGGCCTTCCATTCGAGGCGATGGGGCCCGCCTATGTGTTCCGCGGCGTCTGGGCTATCTTCGTCCACTCGAATACGAGGTTGCCCCTCGGGCCCTTGAAGTGGGTCATCGGCTCGCCCGCGCTCCATCACTATCACCACCGGCGAGACGCGCGCGAAGTGTACAATTACGCGAACCTCGCGCCCTACCTCGATCTGCTTTTCGGGACGCACCACCTGCCCGAAGGCGAGACCGAGGACTACGCGATTGGGATCGAAGGCCGCTGGCCGCGCGGGTACCTGGCTCAGCTCGCCTATCCCCTCGTGCTCTTCTTGCCGGAGGCGGCGCGCCTTCGGGTGCATCGGCTCGTCACCGTGGGCGATCCGCGCCCGCCGTCGGAGGCGCCCGTACTACGATAGAGCGGTGAAGCGAGCATGGTCGCGATGGGCAGCGCTCGCGTCGGGCGCGGCCCTCGCCATCGTCCCGGCGGGGCGGGCCGAGCCCGCGCAAGAGCTGGGATTGAACATCCATCAATCGCAGGACGTCGGGCTCGACATCACCCGCGATGCCCACCTCGGGTGGGTCCGCATCGATCTGAATTGGCTCGACGCGCAGCCCACCGCGGCAGCTCCGGACTTCACCCGGTTCGACGCCATCGTCGACGGCGCGAACGCGCGAGGCCTGAAGGTGCTCGCGACGATCGGGTACACCCCGGCGTGGGCTTCGACGGGCGACGCGGCCAATGACGGGAGCTCGAACGATGTGCCCGTCGAAGGGGCGTACGCCACCTTCGTCGCGAGCGTGGTCGACCATTTCCAGGGTCGGGTGTTCCACTACGAGCTCTGGAACGAGGCCAACCTCGATGTCTTCTTCGAGGGCACCCCCGACGAGTACGTCGAGCTCGTCCTGCTCCCGGGCGCGGCGGCGGTGCACGCCGGTTGCCCCTCGTGCTTCGTGGTCGCCCCCAGCGTCGCCTCCGTCGGCGACGACTACGACGTCTTCCTCGACACCGTGCTCGCGGCCGCGAAGGACGAGATCGACATCATCAGCGGGCATGCCTACGCCCAGTTCCCCGACATGGGCGCGGGAGGCCTCAAGAACGACGACTTCTTCGACAAGCTCGAGTCCCACCGGGTCATCGAAGCGGGGGGCACCGTCTTCTTCGAGGGCCCGCTCTCCTTCAGAGAGGTGATGGATGCCCACGGCGCGACCCAGCCCTTCTTCATGACGGAGACGGGCTTCGAGGCCGACCCCGCGGACCCGGAGGCCCTCGCGAGCCAGGTCTTGTTCACGCGCCATGTCCTCGAGGCGATGCTCTCGCGGCCCTGGTGGACGACGACGATCTTCTACGAGGGCTTCGACGAGCCGGGCTCCGGGTACGCGTTCGGCATCGCCGTGCACGACGGCTCGCCCGCCGGCTATACGCCGAAGCCCGCGTTCGATCTCATCAAGAAGGCGCGCGACGCCCAGCCGAGGCTCGGGGGGACGATCGGGGACTGCGCCGACGGGCTCGACGAGGACGCGGACGGTCTCATCGACTTTCCCGCCGACCCCGACTGCATCAGCAAGGCCGATCTCGAAGAGGGCATCCTCTCCGACGGCACCGGCGTGACGGAGGAGGGCGGAGGGGGAGGGGCCTCGGCGGGAGGCGCCGGAGGCGCCGGAGGCGCGGGCGACGCGGGGGAGACGGCCTCCGACGGATGCGATTGTCGCGCGGGGGCGGGCCGGGATCGCCCGCTTCCGTGGGCGGCGGCGCTCGCCTTCGTGTACCTCTCGAGAGGCCTTCTCCATGACCATCGACGGAGACGAGGCGGTCCCGGCGAGCGCCACCGCCCGCGTGCCCGCGGCGTAGGGAGGAGCGCGATCCGCTCGGATGGAGGAATGGCGCGACCGGTGACCGCGTACCCCCGGTCATGGGTCGCGCCGCCTTGCTCCTCGCACTCGGGGTCGCGGCCTGCAGCGCCGCCGACGCGACGATCCCCGCGCCGCGCGTCCTTCCCGAGCCGAGCCTGCCCGGTTCGGCGGTGACCTTCGCGCCGGTCGCGGAGCTCCCCCGCCCGACGAAGGCTGCCCCGTCCGCGGCGCCGATCCTCCCTGCCCCCGTGGTCGCTCCGGGGCCGTCGCTGCTCGAGCGTCTCCCGATCGTCGATCCTGGCCGGCACCGGATCCTCACCAGATCCGGCTTCTTCGACGTCGACCGGGACGCGCTTTCGGGGACGTCGCAAACCGATGAGGAGCTCGAAGCCGCGATCCGCACCTCCCCCGATTGGGCGTCGCTCGACGAGCTGGAGGTGGACGCCGCGCTCACGATCAAGCGGGACGACGGCCTCCTCGATGTCGTGTACGTGCGCGACGAGATCGAGGTCCGCTTCCGAGAGCCGGTCCTGACCATAAGAGACCGCACGAAGCGCAAGATGCTCTATTGGAGGCGAATGGCGCGTTGGTCGGAGCCCGCGTCCCGCCCCGACTGCGCGCCTCCCCGCACGACCGCGACCTCCGTGTGGATCACCAGGGATCGCACGCTGCTGCTGCTCGCGCTCGGACACAGCCCGTTCTCCTGCGTGTGCGGTGAGGGCAGCTCGAGCCTCCGCGTCGTTCACCTCGCCAATCCGAGGTGAACACCTCCGTCACTGGGGCGGATCCGGGTCGCAGTCGCCTCCCGCCTCGACTTGCGAGTTCGTCCGGAAGGTATTGAGAAGCATCCAATTGTTCTTCATGTGCTGGGGGATCGTCCCGTCCTCGCGCACGTTCGTCACGTGATAAGCGTGTTGGTTCCAGATGCGACGCGCCGGGATCCAGCGGTCCTCGGCGTCGCGATAGACCGTCACCGCCGCCGCGGTGAGGGCCCCCACCGCGTTGGAGACGACGACGACCTCCGCGGACCCGTCGTTGTCGACATCCGCGACGACCGGATACTCGATCAGCGTCCCCGATTGGCGAGGCACCGTCAGCTCCGAAGCCCCCGTCTGGCCTTCGAAGACATATGCGTTCTGCTCGTCCGCGTAGATCGCGTCGGCGACCCCGTCGCCCAAGAAGTCGAACGCGGTGCCGGTGGCGAGCCCCGAGAAGTCGGCGACGGGCTGGTTCCATTTGGGGGTGAGGCCGGTCGCTCCGATGTCGTAGACGGAGTACGTCTGGCACGTTCCCATCGCCAGATCCGCGTCCCCGTCCCCATCGAAATCGTGGACGACGCTCGGCTTGCCCCAGCAGCGCGCGCTCGCCGCTTCCCCGGTCGGACGTACCGGGCCGAACTTGATTGTTCCGTCGTTCTCGATGACGGTGATGCCGGCGTCGGTGTTGACGATGATCTCCGGCTCCGGGTCGGCGTCGACGTTGGCGACGTGGGGATGTCCCGGGTTCAATGCGACTTGCCACATCAATGAGCCATCGGCCCGATAGGCGGCGTGGCCGTAGATCACCTCGAGCGATCCGTCGCCGTCGAGATCGGCCGCGGTCGGGGTCGGGCACCAGAACGGCTCTCCCGGGATGGAGTTGAGGTTGCCGGTCGCGCTCCACTTCAGCGCTCCTTGATTGTCGAACACGTCGAACCCGCCGAGGATCTCCGGGGAACCGTCCTCGTCCAGGTCATAGATCGCGAAGGCGTGACAATAGGCTCCGAGGTTGCCCGTGAACGTCTCGATGGTGGGCCAGGAGCCTTGGGCGCCGATCCATTTCGTCGTCCCGTCGTTGGCGAACGCGATGACGTGCTTGTCGGTGGTCGCGGCGACGATCTCCGGGATCCCATCGCCGTCGAGATCGCCGAAGGCGGGGTTGATGTTGCCGTCGACGTAGTGATCGCTCATGGCGATCTGGGCCCCCGTGTCCCCCGACAGGATGAAGATCCGAGCCGCGTATCCGGTGGGCTCGGAGCCGATCTGAGCCTCCGCGGTGAACGCCTCGACGACGACGTCGGGGACGTCGCACAGGTCGATCTCCCCGTCCGCGTTGTCGTCGCTGAAGTTGCCGACCAACGGCGTGGTGAGGCTGCCGGTGAACGTCGTCCCCGAGCTCGGCGCCGACCACTGCCACTGGACGACGGGGTCGAAGGAGTTGGCAGGCGCCTTCTGCTCGCAGGGAGGCAGCGCGTCCAAGCCGCTCTCGTTCACCTTGCACATGTCGACGGGGGCGGTCCCTCCCCCACCGCCGGTCGCGAACGACCCGGTCGACCCGCCCCGGCCCCCTTCCCCGTTGGCGCCGGCGCTGGAGGTGGAGCCGCCGTTCGAGGAGCCTCCCCCGATCTCGTTGCCGGCCTCACAAGAGCAGCCGGCGAGCACCAGGCTCAGGCCAACGAGACACACCCATCGAGCCCGACCCCGTCCGTCCATGGCGGGATCCTACCCGATGGGGCGGAATCGCTCAGCCTTCGTGCAGGGTCACGCCGGCGGCGCGCGAGAGCTCTCGCGGTACGCCTTGGCCGCGCGGTCGGAGCACGATGCTGATCGCGACCGTGAACAGGATGAGGAGGAGGACGAAGGCGATGGCGACCCCGACCCGGCGACCGGACGGCCGGCGACCCTGGGGGGCGGAGAGCGGGATGGGCGTCACGGTCGCGACGCGCCGGCTCGCCGTGTAGCGGGCGAGGACATCGTCGGCGGGGACCTGGACCGCCCGGGCGTAGGCCCGGAGGAAGCCACGAACGAAGACCTCGGCGGGCAGGTCGTCGAAATGATCGCCTTCGATGTGCTCGATCGATGAAAAGGGAATCCGAGTGGCGCGGGAGATCTCCTCCACGCTCATTCCCTGGGCCTCACGCATGCCCTTCAGGTATCGGCCAATCGATTCCATTCGACCCTCGAAACCAGCTATGCGGCGCGGGTGCGCCGACGAGACCAACCTCCACGTGAGACCCCGCTCGAGAATGCTGCGGAGAGGGATCGGGTGACCGGCGGTAGTTGGTAGCGGATCTTGGGAGCGATTTGACCCCTTGACTTACAAAAAAAAGCCTTCGCGCCCCAATGGGGCGGCCTGGAGCGCCTCAATGCCCGGGAATTTGCGAGTTCAGGAGCCTTCGGCCGGTCGTTCGGCAGGCGCGGCGGCCTGCGTCGCCTCGGCGGGCGCGGCGGGGAGCGTCTTCAAGCCGGTGGCGCAGCGACCGCCGCTCGGTGAGTCCTTCGCGAGCTCGACGCACTGCCCATAGGAGGATCGCGCGTCCTGGAGCATCCCCAGGTGGCGCTCCGAGCGGGCCAGCCCCTCCCACGCCTCTTGGATCTTCTTGCAGCCGGGGCGGTCCGTCTCGACCGCGCGCTTGAAGGCCTCGCGGGCGGCGCGGATCTCCTTCTTCTTCTCGTAGGCCAGCCCGAGGCGGTAGTTGCCGACGCAGAACGCGGGCTGCGATGCGACCGATCGTCGGAGCGCGTCGATCGCCTCGTCGTAGGACCCCTTCTCGAGGTACGCCCAGCCGAGGTTGCCCCACGAGACCTGGGGCGAGTTGTAAAGGATGTCTGCGGTGAGGGGCTTCAGGACCTTGATCGCTTGATCGAACTTCTTCTCGTGGATGAGGATGACCCCCAGCGTGTTCTTCGCTTCGCGGTTCTCGGGGTCGTCGTCGACCGCGCCGCGGGCGAGGCGCTCCGCCTCGTCGAAGCGGCAGTCGCTCGTCCCGGTATCGCGGGAGCAGAACGCGAGGTGCACCAACGCCCCGAGGTGCTCGGCGTCGGCGTTGTCGCTGTCGACCTTGAGCGCCTCCTGCACCTTCGCGAGGGCCTCGCGGAGCCGGCCCTTGTGGAACTCGTCGTTCGCGACGTCGTAGATCGCGACGCTCTGCGGGTCGGCGGCGCCTGGCCCGTGCCCGCCGACGCAGCCGGCGACGAACGAGAGCGTCAGGGCTCCGAGCAGGATGGCAGCGCCGTCTCTTCGCATGGTCCGCCTTCGCTAGCGGGCCCTCCGAGATCTGTCAAAAAACCTGCAGTCGGATCAGGGAGCGTCGTCGGGCTCCCCGCGGATCTCGTCCTTCACCCCGAGGAGGGCGAAGAGCCTCCGGAGCGCGTCGAGATCGGGGATCTCCAGCCGCTCGTCGGACACGCGGATGTACTGCCCCTCTCGGAGCTCCTGGACGACCCGCTTCACCGTGTCCACGTCGAGGCCGACCCGGGTGGAGAGCTCCATCGGAGAGATCGAGAACGAGATGGAGCCGTTGAGCGTCGACTCGACGTGGTTCTGAGCGAGCTTGAGCAGGGCGCTCACGACCTTCGACTGGGTGTCGGAGAGCATCATGATCTCGATCTGGTCCTCGGCGTCGCGCAGCCGCCTCACGAGCTGCTTCACGAGCCGCGACGCGACGACCGGGTTGCGCTCCAGCAGGTTGTGGAGCGTGGCTTGATCGAGCGAGAGGGCGAGGCCGCTCGTGAGCGCGATGGCGGTCGAAGAGCGGGAGGCCCCCGCGAGCAGCGCCGACTCTCCGAACAGGTCCCCTGGTTTGAGGACCATCAGGCTGCGCTCGACCCCGCGGACGCGCTTGATCAGACGGACGCGGCCCTCCTCGAGGAGGAACGCGTTCGTCCCGTCCTCACCCTCGCGGAAGATCACCTCGCCGGGCTGGAACCGCCTCCCGAAGCGGGCCCGCAGCCGCTCTCCCTGGGACACCGGCATCTCGCTCGCGGTGTCCTCCTCCAGGGGAGGCGTCGCCTCGTCACCCCGCTCGATGCCCGGCATCTCCGACATGTGGAGGCGGAATCCTAGACCCGCCGCCCAGCCGGGTCGAGCGATCGGCGTGGCGCGCGCTCAGGGCGCGAGGATGGGGCGCGGCTTCGCGTCGGGCGCTCTCACGTAGAAGGGCTGAAGGGCGGCTCCAGCGAGGGGAGGCGCCGCGGTCGCCTCCCGCGCCACCGCGTACGCGAGCACGCTCGCGTCGGGCAGCTCGACCGGCGCGCCGCGAAGGGTGGGCTCCACGCCGAGGCGATCGAGGACATCACCCACGACGACCGCGCCGCGAGCGCTCGCTTCATGAAGTCGTTCGATAGCGACGGCCTTGGGCGCGCACGCGATCTCCATCGGGGACGACGGGCGGGAGAGCCCGAGGTAGATCTCGTCCTTCTGAGCATCGAGCGCAGCGAGGATCTCCGCGTCGGGGCGGCGCGAGCGCGCGCCACGCGCCATGGCCTCGAGCGAGGGCATCCCGAAGGTGGGGACGCAAAGAGCGAGGGCGATCCCGTTCGCGGCCGCGACGGCGATCCGGATCCCTGTGAACGATCCCGGACCGAGGTCGCACGCGACGGCGCCGAGCACGGACCGATCGACCCCCGCGGCGCGGAATAGCTCGTCGACGGCGAGCATGAGACGGCCAGCGTGGGCCCTCAGCTCGAGGTAGTCGGATGCGGCGAGGACGCCCTCCTCGCTCGCGAGGGCGACGCTGCCGCGCGGGGTCGACGTGGAGAGGCCGAGGACAAGCACGCGCCGAACCATAGCAGCGCCGCCGAGGGGAGGAACCTCGGCCGGCGTGGCGTGTCTCGACCAGGCACGGGATAATGCCAGCGTTGATTGATGCCTCCACAGAGCCGGGCTCGCTCGCGGCCGCGTTTTCGACGAGCCCCCGCGACGCGTTCCCTTTGAAGCTCGCGGCGGGTGCGCTCGGGTCGCTCGTCGCGCACCTGCTGTTCGTGGGGATGTTCACGGCCGCGTGGCTCCAGCCACGAACCCTCGAGGAGGAAGCGGCCCGGAAAAACCTTCCTCCACCCCCGCCCCCCATCGAGTGGGTGGAGGCCGATCTCGGCGCGACCGACGCGCACGTCGCGGATCAGAACCTCGAAGAGAAGGAAGAAGAGCCTCAGGGCGCTGCCCCGACGCCCGCTCCCGCCCCTCTCGCGCCGGTGGCCCCGCCCGAGCCGGCGCCGACCAAGGCCGCGCCGCCGCCAGCGCCGACCCCGCCCGCGAAGGCGCGGCCCTCGCCGGGCCCCCAGGCCGAGAAGATGGCGGTCCTCCACGTTCTCGAGTCGGGCCCGTCGAGCGCGACCGACATGGTCGCGGTGCGGGGCACCCCGACGGGCAGCGGCGATGCTTCGGTGGGGAGGGTCGGCTCCGTCGCCCCGAGCGCCGATGGGAGCGTACCCGGCGGCCAGGGCGGACCTCACGTCGAGCGCGCGCCCGACCTCGCCGCGCGCTTCACGAAGGAGCTGCCTCGATGGGCGGCCGACGTGCCCGGCTGGCAGTCCGCCCATGACGGCTTCACCCTCGAGCGGACCGTCGTGGTTCGGCTCGACGAGGAGGGTCGCGTCGATCGTGAGGCGCGGCTCGGGAAAGAGGGCGAGGACGACGCCCTCCTGTCTTCGATCCAACGGACCCTGCGCGCGCTCGTGACGCCGCTCGCGCTGCCGGATCGTCCTCGCGGCCCGGGGGCTCTCACCCTTCAGATCCGCGGCGTCGTCACCGACGGCCCTCCTCGCGACGCGGGGGAGGAGATCGCCCTCGCCTTCGATTACGACAAGAAGCTCCGCAGCGGCAACGGCTCCTTCAGCAAGCGCGACGGCAGGGGGGTCCTCTTCACGGTGAAGGTCGTTTCGGTCGAAGCGGCCGCGCCCGCCGGCGAGGAAGCCTCGCCTGCTCCGCCGGGCGCGCCGCCTGCGCCGCCTGCGCCGAAGGAACCGCCCCCGGCCGCTTCGGGCTCGGGGAGCGCCGCACCCCCTCCGCCCGCCGCCTCGGAGAGGGTGCTACCTTCGAATCGATGAATCGCTTCGGGAGCGCGCTCGCTGCGCTCGCAGTGCTCTTCGCTGCTGTCCCCGCGCTCGCACAGACGGAGCCAGGCCCCGCGCCCGATCCGAGCGCGCCGCTCCAACCGCCACCGCAGCCACCGCCTTCGACGCCCGCCACCCCACCGCCCGCGACCCCGGAGCCGGCGCCGCAGCACGACGCGTGGGGGGGAATGAGCGCGGGCGGGGTGACGCCTCCCGCTCCCGTCAGCGCGCCGCCTCCCCCTTCGAGCGCGGAGAAGCCGCTCACCCCCGACAAGAACGTCGACTCGGATTTGGACGAGTCGAAGAAGAAAGACTCCGGGCGCGGGCTCTCGTGGTTCTGGGTCGAGGTGGAAGGTGGCTTCGAGCACGTGGGGCTCCACACCTTCAACGTCGACGAGACGGCGCTCTCGGCGGGCCTCGTCGCCACCGAGGCGAGCGGCGGCGTGATCGACGCCGGCGTCGGCGCGCAGCTCGTCTTCGTCACGATCGGCGCGCGCGCGCGCATGGGCTTCTTCTCGGACTGGCAGATCGGCCGCATCGGCGGGGAGCTCGGCTTCCGCATCCCGATCGGCTTCATCGAGCCGCGGTTCGACCTCGGCGGGGGCTACGCCGCCCTCGGCAGCTTCGACGGGGTGGTCGCCGAGGACGTCTCGATTCGAGGCTTCTATCTGCGCGCGGGCGCGGGCCTCGATTTCTATCCCCTGAAATGGCTCTCCCTCGGGGGTCACGCCACCTTCGACTTCATGGGCCTCACCCGCCCCGGCCTGGACCCGACGCAGATCGCCGACCTCACGAGCGATCCGTCGATCGGGGATCTGAGCGCGGCGCAGCAACAGGCCCTCGCCGTCGACGGCTCCGGGTACGGCGCATCGTTCGCCCTCCAAGGATCGATCGGGCTACATTTCTGACCTCCTCGTGACGGGTCCCCAAGCGGCAGCCGCGCTCGCAGGGTCGGCGCTCGTGCTCCTCTTGGGAGCGCCGACCCTCGATCGCACGGGCAAGAAGGTCGCCCCCTTCAAGCCGGGCATCGTCGCGACCGCGACGGGAGCGCTCGCGTTCTTCGTGTCCCTCTTCGTCCGGAGCTTGGCCGAGGAGAAGCTGGGCGTCTCGGAGGCGAAGGAGACGGCGGGCGACGTCGTCGCGATCGCGTTCTCGCTCTTCGTGTTGGCCCCCTTCGACGAGGCGCTGCGCGTCTCGAGCGTGTTCTATCCGCTGCGGTCCAAGTCTCTCAAGCGACCCTACGACGGGATGCGGCTCGCGCTCGGGGCGAGCACTGGGTTCGCGGCGATGGCGACCGGCACGCACTTGCTGTTCGCGCCGGTGGAGGCGCTCTACGCGGCTCGGGTGGTGCTCGACGCGGCCGCCCACATCTCCCTCTCTGGTCTGTGGGGGTTCGCGATCGCGCGGCAGCGGCGCCGCACGATCGGAGGCCCCGGCTTCGGCCGAACGTTCCTCGCCGCCATCGCCTTCGGCGGCATCGCCTCACACCTGCTGCTCGCGCGGAGCGCGATCGCGATGTGGGCGGCGATCCCGCTCGTCGCCTCCGGGGTCCTCACCTCGCTCGTCGCGCGACGAGATCTCTTGAAGATGAGCGAGGCGCCCGCGAAGAAGCCGGGCCGCTCGTCGCGGCTGCGGGCGCCGTCGATCGAAGAGCTCGAGCGCGCCCTCCTCCGCCGCCCCGACCGCCCCGTCATGCTCCGATGGATCCTCTTCGGAGCGCTCGTGACGGTGGGTGTCCTCCTCTCCATGCTCGCCGGCTCCGTCGTGCTCGGCCACCGCACGGGGGTGGACTTCTCGGCCGTGGACGACGCGGCCAGCATCGATCAGAGCGCGCCGCCCCTCATCCTGCTCGGCGCCGCCATCCTCACCGCGTTCCCCTTCTCGGGCTACCTCGTGGCCCGCGCCGCCGCCGCGCGGAGCGTGCTCGAGCCCGCGCTCGGCGCCTCCGTCGCGATCATCCTCATCGTCGTGCTGCTCGGGCTCGCCGCCCCCATCGCGGTCGTGTTCGGCCTCGCCCTCGCCCCGGTCGCGTTCGCCCTCGCGTGCACCGGCGCGTTCTTGGGCCTCGAGCGCTAAGCGCGCCTCACGAAGAGGCGATGCCGAGCCCGCAAGCATCGGGCAGCTCCAGGCGCGGTCCGTCGGTCAGGAGCCCTCCCTTCCATGGATCCGTTCGCAGCAAGAAGGCGGTGTCGAGGTCGACCCAAGAGACGCCCCCGAGCGCGCACGCGACGTGGGCCATCGCGGTCAAGCCGAGGCGCGACTCGATCATCGCCCCCACCATCAGGGAGAGACCGCGCTCCTTCGCGCGGCGACCGAGCAGCAAGCACCGATCCGGTCCGCCCATCTTCATGAGCTTCAGGTTGATGCCGTCGACGGCTTCCTCTTCGCAGAGTCGATCGAGGTCCGCCTCGTCGCGCACCGCCTCGTCCGCGACGACCGGGACGCCTTGGGCGCGCACGCGCCGCATCCCCTCGAAGTCGTCGCGCGGGCACGGCTGCTCGAAGCACTCGAGCGCGAGCCCGAGCGCTCGAGCCCCATCGACGAGCCGCGCCGCCGCCTCGCCGTCGAGCGCCATGTTCGCGTCGAGCCTCACCCTCGCCGCGGGCAGGGCACGGGCGAGGTGACCGAGCGCCGCCATGTCCGCGTCGAGGCCGATCCCGACCTTGATCTTGAAGCTCGAGAACCCCCGCGACGCGTACCCGCGCGCGAGCTCGGCGAGGTGGGCGGGGTCGGCGATGGGGAGCGTGATGTCGGTCTCGAGAGGAAAGGTCCCGCCCCCGCCGAGGTAGCGGCAGAGGGTCGCGCCCTCGAGCCTCGCCGCCGCGTCGAACAGCGCCTCCGCGAGCCCCGCGCGCGCGACGTTCGTGGACGGAGGGCTCTCGTCGAGGAGGACGGTGAGCGCCTCCCGATCACCGAAGGTCCGGCCCACCAGCGAACGAGCAACAGCCCGCGAAGCCTCCAGCAGCTCGTCCTCCGTCTCGGTCGAGCCCATCGCCAGGGCCGCCTCCCCGAGCCCTACCACCTCCCGCTCACCGTCCGAGACGCGGGCGCGGACGAGGACGGCGCGCGTCCGGAGGACGGACGCGCGAGAGATGGTGAACGGCTCGAGGAGCGGCACGCTGAACCGCTCCACGGTGATGTCCGAGACGATCGACGGGCGAGGCGTCTTCAGGCCGTCTGCGCCTTGGGCGCCTCTTCCACCACGCCGACGGAGGCGTCGCCGAGCTCCGTCTCGAGCTCGCGCAGGAGCTCCTTCGCGCGCGGGGAGAGGTCCTTCGGGATCGCGACCTGAACGACCGCGTGGAGCGAGCCGCGCCCGCGGCCGTCGATGCGGGGGACGCCCTTGTTCCTCGTCGTCACGACATCCCCAGGCTGCGTGCCGGGCGCGATGTCGACGGTCACGACCGAGTCGTCGGGCAGGGCGATCTCGCGCTGAGCGCCGAGGGTCGCCTCGACCACGGAGAGCTTGAGGCGCGTGATGAGATCCAAACCGTCCCGCTCGAAGCTCGCGTCTTGGGCGATCTCCACGTCGACGAACAGATCCCCGGGCGGGCCGGCGGGGCCACCGGAGGGCGCGGGCGAGCCGGGCATCCCCTGCCCCGGCACGCGGAGCCTCTGTCCGGAGTCGATCCCGGCCGGAAACGTGACGAGCACCTTGCGAGACTTCTCCACGTGACCGGCGCCGTGGCAGGTGTCGCAGGGCGACTTCACCACCGAGCCTTCACCACCGCAGTCGTGACAGGTCTGGGTGAACATCACGAAGCCGCGCGCGGTGGACACCTGGCCGGCGCCGCCGCACGTCGAGCACGTCTTTCGCTTCGTCCCCGGCTTGGCGCCGGTGCCTTCGCACGTCTCGCAGGCGGCCGGGGTCCGAAGCGGGACCTCACGCTTGCATCCCGTGAGCGACTCTTTGAGGGTGAGCCGCTGCTGCACGCGCAGATCCGACCCGCGGGACGGGCCCTTCTGCCTGCCTCCGCCGCCGCGACGGCCGCCCCCGAAGAACTCCGAGAAGATGTCTTGGAAGTGGCTGAAGATGTCCGCGCCGCCGAAATCCGGGCTGGCGCCGTCGACGCCAGCGTGACCGAACCGATCGTAGCGCGCGCGCTTCTCCTCGTCGGAGAGGACCTGGAACGCGCAGGTCGCCTCCTTGAAGCGCGACTCCGCCTCTTGGTCGCCGGGGTTGCGATCGGGGTGGTTCTTCAGCGCGCACTGACGGTACGCCTTGCGAATCTCGTCGTTCGTCGCGGTGCGAGTGACGCCGAGGACCTCGTAGTAACAGCGCTTGTCCGTCATATCGGGGGCGCTCGCGGCGCGCGAGCAAGCTTCGGATCACCTCTCGAGCCATGCTTCGACTCGCGAGTCGCCCGTCGCCGTTGAACCGCGCGGGGACGAATCCCGAGGGCGATCAACGACAGGCGAGCACGGCGACCATAATTCGCGCTCCCCGTCTGTCAACGGCCGGCACACTCCTCGCATCGCCGCGGCCACCCTTCGAGCGCCACAAAAGACCGCGAGCCGCGCGCTTCGGGGCGGGCGGCTCGCGATGCGATCAGGGTTGTTCGAACGCCAGGGATCAGTTGCCTCGGCGCTGGAACGTCGGCGTATCCCAATCGGCGTCGAGCGGCGGGACGAAGCTGGCGCGGTCGCGAGCGGGCGTCCCCGACTGGAGCTCACGCGCGGGAGCACGTCGCGTCTGAGCAGGGACGAGGTCCTCGTTGGCGAGGGACGGCCGCATCCCTTGGCGCGCGGGCGGAGCCGACGGCGGCGGGTGCATCTCTCGGGAGACCGGCGCTTGCTGCTGAGCAAACGCCTGCTGCTGCGCGAGGGCTTGCTGCGCGAGGGTCGCGTGGGTCGGGGCGCCGTACGACATCGTCTGGGGCGCGGTGCGGACCGACTGCGCGACCGGGTGCATCTCCTCCGCGCTGCGATCGAAGCCGGTCGCGATCACGGTGACCTTCATGAGGTCGCCCATGTTCTCGTCCACCGCGGCGCCGAAGATGATGTTCGCGTCCTCGTGGGCCTGCTCCTGGATGTAGCTCGCCGCCTCTTCGATCTCCTTCATCTTCATGTCGGGCCCGCCGACGATGTTGATGAGGACGCCCATCGCGCCTTCGACCGAGAGATCGTCGAGGAGGGGCGAGTTGACCGCCGTCTCGGCGGCGAGGCGGGCGCGCCCCTGGCCCTTCGCGCAGCCGGTGCCCATGAGGGCGCGACCCATGTTCGCCATGACCGTCTTCACGTCCGCGAAGTCGACGTTCACGAGGCCGCTCTGGGTGATGAGATCGCTGATGCCCTTGATCGCTTGGTAGAGGACCTCGTCCGCCTTGCGGAACGCCTCGACGAAGCTGAGCTCCTCGTCGCCGAGGGAGAGGAGCTTCTGGTTCGGGATCGTGACGAGGGTGTCGACGTGCTCGGCGAGCATCGCGAGCCCGATCTCGGCGCGACGCGAGCGCTGCTTGCCCTCGAAGAGGAACGGCTTGGTCACGACGCCGACGGTGAGGCACCCCTCTTCCCGCGCGAGCTGCGCGATGACGGGGGCGGCGCCGGTGCCGGTGCCGCCGCCCATGCCCGCGGTCACGAACACCATGTCGGCGCCGGAGATCATCTCCTTGAGACGCGTCACGTCCTCGAGCGCGGCCTTGCGACCCTTCTCCGGGTCGGCGCCGGCGCCGAGACCCCGGGTCACGTTCGCGCCGATGTGCGTCTTGTTCGGGGCGAGGCTGCTCGCGAGCGCCTGCGCGTCCGTGTTGACCACGATGAACTCCACGCCCTCGAGGCCGAAGTTGATCATCGTGTTGACGGCATTGCCGCCAGAGCCACCGCACCCGATGACCTTGATGCGGGCATCGTATGCGCCCTGATCGTCGGCGAACTCAATGGAGAAACTCATCGAAATCCTCCCGGGGATACACGCGTAGGGCCGCCGCCTCGTTCATCTTCGACGGCGAAGCTTCGGGCGCCTCTTCCCTCGGCTTCGTCGGGCGCGTGAGAAGCCACGCGCCAAGCTCGCTTGCCATCAATGGCAACAATCAATCGAACTAGTTTCCAGAATCAATGCGACAACCACGCCCCCTAGATGGGGCGCATCTTCTCTAAAATGCCGCCCTGAGCCAATTCCAAAAGCGACCGGGCTTCTTCTTCTCTTGTTCGCGGGCCGCCTCCTCTTCGAGCGACTCGACCCGAACGATCCCGGACCGGTCGCGCTGGACGCGCGCCGCGCGGGCTTCGCCCCCGTCGTGCTCGCGCTCGCGCACCGATGCGAGAGCTTTTGCGCCAAACTGCACGAGCCCGACGCCGGAAGCGAACTGCGGTCCTTGCACGAGCTGAGAGATCCCCCGCACCCCCACCGGCACCCCGAGGCGGACGGGCATCCCCAGGATCTCCTCGGCAAAATCCGTCATCCCTTCGAGGAGCACCCCGCCCCCCGTCAGCACGACGCCGGCCGAGAGCTGCTCGAGCAGCCCCGTGTCCTCGATGCGCTTCCGCACCACCGCGAAGATCTCCTCCACGCGCGGCTCGACGATGTCGGAGAGGAGCCGCCGCGACACCTTGCGCGGCATGTGCCCGCCGACGCCCGGGACCTCCATCTCTTCGTCCTCCGCCACCATGCGGGCGAGGGCGCAGCCGAAGTTGCGCTTGAGCCGCTCCGCCTCTCCCATCGGGGTCCGCAGCCCGGCCGCGATGTCGGCGGTGACGTTCATCCCGCCCGCCGGGATCACGCTCGTGTGGGCGATGCCCCCGTCCACGTAGAGGAGCAGATCGGTGGTGCCGCCGCCCATGTCCACCACCGCGACGCCGATCTCCTTCTCGTCCTCGGAGAGGACCGCCTCCGCGCTCGCGAGCGAGCCGAGGACCACGTCGGCGACGGTGAGGTTCTCCCGCTCCGCGCAGCGGATCACGTTCTGAACACAGCTCGTGGCGGCGGTGATGAGGTTGACCTTCACCCCGAGCCGCACCCCGCTCATGCCCACCGGGTCGCGGATGCCGTCCTGGTTGTCGACGGTGAACTCGCGCGGGAGCACGTGGAGGATCTGGCGATCGGCGTCGACGGGGATGGCGCGCGCGCCCTCGAGCACCCGCTCGACGTCGACGCGGCTCACCTCGCCCCCGCTCACGGCCGCGACGCCGTCGGAGGCGATGCCCCGCACGTGGCTGCCGCCGACGGACGCGTAGACGGTGCGGATCTCGACCCCCGCCATCGTCTGGGCGCTCTCGATCGCGTCGGCGATCGAGCGGACCGTCCACTCGATGTTCGAGACGACGCCCTTGCGCAACCCGCGGCAAGGCACGTTGCCCACACCAAGGATGGTCACGCCGTCCGAGTCGACCTCGCCGACGACGGCGCACACCTTCGTCGTGCCGATGTCGAGGCCAACGACGATCTCGGGTTCGTCCACGCGGTTCTTCACGGTCCTTTTCCTAG
Organism: Polyangiaceae bacterium; assembly: GCA_044225865.1. Lineage (GTDB taxonomy): Bacteria > Myxococcota_A > Polyangia > Polyangiales > Polyangiaceae > Xiheicaenibacterium. The sequence continues at coordinate 29,679 of JBGAID010000035.1, forward strand.
CCCCGCGCTTTCGAACGACGACGGAGCGCGTAGGGTGACCGGGACGCTGCCAGAACCGCCCGAGACGGTACAACTTTGCGGACGAGTTCGGTCGTACATCGAACCCTCCTCACCGCATCCGAACCACGACCTTGTCGGGGCTCGCCTCGTTGTCCAAGAACACGATCGCCGGCTCTGTCTTGCGCTTCCCGAGCTCCGAGAAGACGCGCTCCGCCTGCTCGAGCTTGCCGCGGTACGGCCCCACCCCGAGGTGGAGCGCGATCCCGTCCGTGCCGACGACGGCGTCGATGGTCCCGTCCTTCTCGAGGTGGACCTCTTGCAGCGGGTAGCGCTTCGCGATCGCGGACTTCTCGATCTCGTTCGCGACGTCGAGGGCGCGCTGGACGTCCTTCTTCACGCCCTCCCGGTCCGTCTTCACCTCTTCGGTGCGGATGCCGGTGATGACGGGCAGGTCGAGCGGATCGTCGGGGCCGACCTCCTTGAACACGGTGCCGTCGTTGCCGGCGAGGAACAGCTTGTCCTCGATGGAGACGAGGGCGGCCGGCTCGTGCTCGACGACCACGACCATGACGCTGCCGGGGAGCTTGCGGGTGACGGTGGCCGACTTCACCCACGGGTCGTCTTCGATCTTTCGGCGGGCCACGTCGAGGTCGACGCTGAAGATGTTGTCCCCGATGTGGAGGCTGCCGATGGCCGCGATCTCCTCCGGCGTCTTGCGCTCCGCCCCGTCGATCTCGATCGTCTTCACCGCGAACCGAGGGCTCGTCGTCATGTAGCGCTTCGCGCCCCACGCCACCCCGACGGACGCGGACGTGACGATGGCGAGACCGACCACGATCTTCGCCCCGGTGAGGGCCTTGTGGACGCGCGGCATCCGCTCCGAGAGGGGCGCCTTCGGCGGCGCGACGGGCGGCTCCGACCTCGGCGGAGGGGTCGTCTTGCCGACCTCGGGCGGGGCGGGAGAGTCGGCGGCGGCCGCGGGCGGCGGCGACGAAGGCCGCGACCGCACGTTGCGCGGGGGCTCGCGCTTCGAGGGGGTCACGGCGCCGCCTCCGGCCCGCTCTTGTCGAGGCGCGCTTTGAGGGCGGGCAGGCACGCGTTCACGTCGCCCGCCCCGAGCGCGATCACGATGTCGCCCTCGCGGGTGAGCTGCTCGAGCATGCTCGGAAGCTCGTTCTTGTCCGGCACGTAGTGGGCGGCGTGGTGGCCGTGCTCGCGGATCGACTGCACGAGCTTCTCCGCCGAGACCCCCGGGATGGGCGCCTCGCCGGCGGCGTAGATATCGGTGACGAGCAGGACGTCCGCCTCGTTGAACGCGCGCGAGAAGTCGTCGAACAGATCGCGGGTGCGGGTGTGGCGATGAGGTTGGAACGCGACGACGACGCGGTGATCCTCTCCCGAGAACGCGCGCCTCGCCGCCTCGAGGGTGGCGCGGATCTCGGCCGGGTGGTGGCCGTAGTCGTCGACGAGGGTGCGGCCTTTGCTGCGCCCGACGACGCTGAACCGGCGCGCGACCCCACCGAAGGTGGAGAGGGCTTGCTTCGTCACGTCGAGGGGGACCTCGAGCTCGTCCGCGACCGCGATCGTCGCGAGGCAGTTGAGGACGTTGTGAGCTCCCGGCATCTTCACCGTGAAGCCGCCGAGGGAGACGCCGCGACGGTAGGCGTTGAAGCTCGTCTCGAGCCCACGGAACTGGATCGCGCGCGCGGCGTAGTCGGCCTGCGGGTTCAATCCGTAGGTCACGTGGCGCCGCTGGATCTTGGGCAGGATGTCCTGCACGTGGGCGTGATCGAGGCACAAGACGGCGAGGCCGTAGAAGGGCACTCGGGCCGCGAACTCCACGAACGCGTCCTTCAAGGTCGAGTGGGAGCCGTAGTGATCGAGGTGCTCGGGATCGATGTTGGTGACGACGGCGATCGTCGGGGTGAGCCGGAGGAAGCTGCCGTCGCTCTCGTCCGCCTCCGCCACGAGGAGGTCCCCCGCCCCGAGCCGCGCGTTCGATCCGAGGGCGGCCATCTTGCCCCCGACCACCACCGTCGGGTCGAGGCCGGCGGAGCGGAGCACCGTCGCGATGAGCGAGGTCGTCGTCGTCTTGCCGTGCGAGCCCGCGACCGCGACCCCGTACTTGAGCCGCATCAGCTCCGCGAGCATCTCGGCGCGGCTGATGACGGGCGTGCCGAGGGCCCGCGCCTCGACGAGCTCCGGGTTCTCGTGCTTGATCGCGCTCGAGTAGACGACGACGTCCGCCCCCGCCACGTTCTCGGCGCGGTGACCGATATCGATGCGGACGCCGATCCCGCCGAGGCGCTGGGTCGTCCCGGAGGGCTTCAGATCCGAGCCCGACACGTCGAACTCGAGGCTGCGGAGGATCTCCGCGAGGCCGCTCATGCCGACCCCGCCCACCCCGACGAAATGCACGTGACGAACGCGCCCTCGAAACATCACGCCACCTTCTTCTTCGCCGCGAGGCTCAACAGATCGCGCGCGATGGTCCGCGCCGCGTCCGGCTTTCCGAGCTCGGCCGCGCGCCGAGCCATGGTGATTCGTTTTTCGGGATCCTTCGCGAGGGCGACGAGCTCGGACGCGAGCCGCTCGCTCGTCGCGTCCTTCTGCTCGAGGGCGACCGCCGCGCCCGCGGCCTGGAGGCTCTTCGCGTTCGCGAGCTGGTGCTGATCGGCGGCGAACGGGAACGGCACGAGGATGCTCGGGCGGCCGACGACGCACAGCTCCGCGAGGGAGCTCGCCCCGCAGCGCTGGATGACGACGTCGGCGCGGTAGAGCTCGTCGGCGACGCGATCGATGAACGGCACGACCCGGATCGGGGCAGAGGGATCGGTCGAGGGCGAGAGGCCCTCGTCGCGATAGCGCGCGGACGCGGCGTCCTCGTTGTTGCGGCCGGTCTGGTGGACGATCGTCGCGCCCGGAAACTCGGCGAGGAGGAGCTTCATCGCGCGCGGCAGGTTCTCGTTGAGGGCGCGCGCGCCCTGGCTCCCGCCCACGACGAGGACCCGGAGCCGGCCCGCCTCGGGGACGTATGGCTTCTGCTCGAAGGCGCTGCGGAGCGGAACACCCGATCGCATCGCGACGTCGCCGGAGAACTTGGTGTCGACGTCGCCGAACGCGACGTAGGCGCGGTGCACGAAGGGCCCCAGCACCTTGTTGGTGAAGCCGAGCACGCTGTTGGGCTCGAGGAGGGCGAGGGGGACGCCCATCGCGCGCGCGGTGAGGGCGACGGGCCCGCCCGCGTATCCGCCCACCGAGAGCACGACGTCCGGCTTGCGGCGCTTCACGAGGGCGCGGCAGGCGGCGATGCTCGCGACCGCTTTGTACGTCCCCTTCGCGAGGCCGCTCGCCCCGCCGCCGCGCAGCGGAGCGATGTCGAGCAGCTCCAAGTCTTCACCCGCCTCGGGCATCACGCGCGCTTCCATCCCGCGCGCGGTCCCGACGTAGAACACCTCCACGTCGGGTCCGGCCTCGCGCTTGAGGGCCTGACCGACGGCGAGCATCGGGAAGACATGACCACCGGTCCCGCCACCTGCGATGAGGACGGTCACCACCCGACCTCCCCCTCGTCCGCCTTGGTGAGCACGACGGCGGAGGCGCTCGGGGCTTTTCCGGCCGGCGCCGACGGCGCGGAGGCCTTCTTGCTCGCCCCGGCCGGCATCGTCTTCTTGCGCGGCCTCGAGATCGAGCAGAGCACGCCGATGGCGGCGGCGTTCACCAGGAGCGACGAGCCGCCGTAGCTGATGAACGGCAGGGTGAGGCCCTTGGTCGGGAGGATCGCCATCGCGACGCAGAGGTTCGTCAGCGCCTGCACGCCGAAGAGGGTCGCGATCCCGAACGCGAGGAAGCTGCCGTAGTCGTCGGCGGCCTCGAGGGCGATCTTCACCCCGCGCGCGACGATGGCGAGGTAGGCCGCGCACAGGCCGAGGATCCCGACGAAGCCGAGCTCCTCACCGATGATGGCGCTCACGAAGTCGGTGTGAGCTTCGGGCAGGTAGAGAACCTGGAGACCACGGCCGAGGCCGAGCCCCCAAGTCTCTCCCGACCCGAAGCTCATCACCGACTGAAAGGGCTGATAAGCCAAGCCGTCGCGATGCGACTCCATGTCGATCCACGACACGTACCGCGCGTATCGATAGCTGCTGAACCGGACGGCGGCTGCTGCCCCCAGCCCAAGCAACATCGAGAACGCGGCGATGTACGGGACCCGTGCTCCCGCGACGAAGAGCAACGTGAAGGTAAGAAAGAGGAGGACGACTGCGCTGCCGAAGTCTGGCTGCTTCAGACACAGCAGCATGAAAATACCGGACACGAACAGATGGGGGAGGAACCCGACCGCGAACGTCTTTACTTGATCGGCCTTCTTGGAGAGCGAGTACGCGAGCCACATCACCACCGCGAGCTTCGCGAGCTCGGAGGGCTGGATGTGGACGGGGCCGACCGTGAGCCACCGATCCGCGTTGCCGGCGCGATGGCCGAAGCCGCTGATGGTGAGGATGAGCATCCCCGCGACCCCGAAGAGGATCGGGTACGTGAGGATCTTGATGCGCCGATAGTCGAGGCGGCTCGAGAGCCACATCGCGACGAGGGCGAGGACGGCGTAGACCGCCTGACGCTTCAGGTAGTACTGGCCATCGTTGAACTTGGTGGTCGCCTCGACCGCGCTCGCCGAATAGACCATCACCACCCCGAAGCCGATGAGGGCGATCACGACCGCGGCGAGGACGGAGTCCACCGGGCCGTCGGGGCTCGAGTGGAGCAAATCCGAGATCGGCTGCGGAAGGATGTGCCGCTCCGCCACCGCCTCGGCGGCGGGCTTCGGCGTGGGGCGATTCTTCGGCAGGTTGGCGGGTTTCTTCGATAGGGAGAGCACGGTCACCTCAGCTTCATCGAAGCGAGCGAGACGAGCGCGAGGAGGATCGAGATGATCCAGAAGCGCACGATGATCTTCGGCTCCGCCCACCCCTTCTTCTCGTAGTGGTGGTGGATGGGCGCCATCAGGAAGAGGCGCCGGCCGGTGAGCTTGAACGAGACGACCTGGGTGATGACGCTGAGCGTCTCGATGAAGAAGATGCCGCCGAGGAGGATCGACAGGACCTCGTTCTTCGTGAAGACGGCGAGCATCCCGAGGCCGCCGCCGAGGGCGAGCGCCCCCACGTCCCCCATGAAGAGCTGCGCCGGGTACGTGTTGTACCAAAGGAAGCCTATCCCCGCGCCGATGACGGACCCGCAATACACGCTGAGCTCGCCCGCGGAGGCGATCTTCGGGATGTCCAGGTAGTCGGCGAGGGGCAGCTTCGCGATCGTCGCGCCCGCCACGTAGGCCCAGATGAGGTAGGTGCCCGCGTTGATCATCACCGGGCCGATCGCGAGGCCGTCGAGGCCATCGGTGAGGTTCACCGCGTTCGATGTCGCGACCACGACGAAGATCGCGAAGCCGACGTAGAACCAGAGCGGGAGGGTGATCGAGTACTTCGAGAACGCGGCGAACGGAAACGCGAGCTGAGTGCGGATCAGGTTCCAGTCGGGCGGCATCCGCTCCGGAAGGAGGTACGTGTAACCGACGGCGGCCCCGCCGATGAGGGTCTGCCCGATGAGCTTGTACCGACCAGGCAAGCCGCCCGAGCTCTTGCGCTTGATCTTGAGGTAGTCGTCCAGGTAGCCGATGAGCCCGTAGCCGGCGGTGACGGCGGTCGTCGCGAGGACGAAGGGATTTCGGAGATCGGCCCAGAGGACGGTGGGCACGAGCAGCGAAAGAAGGATGAGCGCGCCTCCCATCGTGGGCGTCCCCGCCTTCACGAAGTGCGACTCCGGCCCTTCTTTGCGGACGACCTGGCCGATCTGCTTGCGCTTGAGCTCGCGGATGAACCACGGCGCGAGCACGAACGTGATCAGCATCGCCGTGATCGTCGCCATGATCGTCCGGAACGGGACGTACCGGAGGACGTTCAGCCAGCTCAGCCACGAGTAGTGGTGCTTGAGGGGATAGAAGAGCTCGTAGATCAAGACGCGCCTCCCCGCTCCGCGCGCCGCTCGGCGAGGGCGACGCGCGCCTCGACCCGGTCGTCGAACGCGAACGTGCGCCCCCCGATGATTTGATACGTCTCGTGCCCTTTGCCCGCGACGAGGACGACGTCCCCGGGGGCGGCCTCGCGAATCGCCCGCGCGATGGCGAGGCGGCGATCGAGCTCGACCGTGACCTTCGCCTTCGAGCCGGCGAGGCCGGGCAGGATCTGATCCGCGATCGCGCGCGGGTCTTCGCTGCGCGGGTTGTCGTTCGTGACGAACGCGACGTCCGCGACCGCGCCCACCGCCGCGCCCATCTGCGGGCGCTTGCCGGGATCGCGATCCCCGCCGCACCCGAAGACGCACACGACGCGGCCTCGAGCGAAGGCCCTCACGCTCGCGAGGGCGCGCCCGAGCGCGTCCGGCGTGTGGGCGTAGTCGACGAGGACGACGACGTCGTCACGGCTCGGATCGTCGCAGCGCTCGAGGCGGCCGGGGACGCGCACGTCCCCGGAGAGGCCGGCGCCGATCACGTCGGCGGCGAGGCCGAGGGATACGCCGATGGCGACGGCGCAGAGGAGGTTCTCGACGTTGTGAGCGCCGACCAGGCTCGAGTCGATCGCGACGGGGCCGATCGGCGAGGCGACCTCCATGCGGATCCCGGCCGCGTCGAGCTCGAGCGAGGTCGGATAGACGACGGGGGACCCGACGTCGGAGGCGCTCGAGAAGGTGACGAGCGTCGCCGACCCGGCCACGCGACGGGCGAGCTCGACGCCGAACGGATCGCGCACGTTCAAGGCGGCCGCGCCGGGCGAGAGCTCCGTGAAGAGGCGCGCCTTCGCCTCCGCGTACGCCTCCATCGTGCCGTGGTAGTCGAGGTGATCCTGGGTGAGGTTGCTGAAGGCGGCGACGCGGAAGCGGACCGCGTCGGCGCGCTTCGCGGTGAGAGCGATGCTGCTCACCTCCATCGCGACGTGGGTCGCGCCCCGGTCGCGCATCTCGCGAAGGAGCCGCGAGAGCTCGTCCGCCTCCGGGCTCGTGTGAGCAGATGGGCGGACCATCTCCTCCAGCTCGGCCCCGAGGGTCCCGATGATCCCGCACCGCCCGCCGGACCTCGCGATCATCTTCCGGACCAGCAGCGTGGTCGTCGTCTTGCCGTTCGTTCCCGTGATGCCGATGACGTCGACGCCGAAGCTCGGGTGGCCGTAGACGGCGGCGGACGCGACCGCGAGGGCGAGGGGGACGTCGTCCACCTCTACGAGCGGCACGGAGAGGGTCGCGTCGATCGCGCCGCGGCGGGCGATGACGGCGGCCGCGCCGCGCGCGATCGCTTGATCCACGAAGGCGAGCCCGTTCACGCGCCCGCCCTCGCGGGCGACGAAGATGTCGCCGCGCTCGACGGCGCGCGAGTCATGGCGAACCCCGGTGAGGGGGACGTCCTTCTCGCCGAACGCCCCCGCGCGCACGGTGGCTCGGGACCCGAGCTCGCGCACGACGTCCAAGAGCCGCATCCGGGGCGGAGGCGTCGAGATGGGAGGCGGGTTGTCGCTCGGATCGGTCATCACGTGGGCGGCTCGAACACGAGCTTGAGGGTGGTGCCCTTGGGCGAGATGGTCCCCGCGGGCGGCTCCTGACGGACGACCCGGCCCGTCCCTTCGATCTGCGGCACGAGCCCGACGCTCGACGCCTTGAGGATGGCGGCGCGCACCGGATAGCCGACGAGCTCCGGCACCTCGACCTCACCGACCTTGGTGGGCCGCTTCTTCTTGGGCGGCTCGGAGGTGATCGGGGTCGCGGGCTCGCGCCCCTCCGAAACGATCTTGTAGGCCTCGTCGGCGGGATCTCCGCCACGCGCCGCCGCCGCCGCTTCCGCGACCGGCGATTGGCCCTTCGTGTTCTTCGGCTTCTCTTCCTTCTGGGTCGGGGTGACCCCGAGGTAGGGCAGCGCCATCTCCGCGACGCGCCGGAACACCGGCGCCGCGACGGAGCCACCGGCATACGTGCCGGCCATCGGCTCGTCGATCATGACCGCGATCGTGAGCCGCGGCTTCTCGGCGGGGATGAGGCCGACGAACGACGCGATGTAGTGGGTGTCGGTGTACTTGCCCGTCTCCGGATCGATCTTCTGGGCGGTCGCCGTCTTACCCGCGACCTTGAAGCCGGGGATGCTCGCCTCGACGCCGGTCCCCTCACCTTCCGTGACGCTGACGAGCATCTCGGAGAGGAGCTTCGCCGTCGCCGGGGAGACGGTCTGACGACGGACGCGCGCCTTCGGCTCATCGAGGACGGTGCCGGTCGAGTCCGCGATCCGCTTGATGAGGATCGGCTCGAGGAGCTTGCCCTTGTTGCCGATCGAGCTCATCGCCTGCGCGAGCTGGATGGTGGTGATGCTGATGCCTTGGCCGAAGCTCGCGCTCGCCGTCTCGACCTGCACCCACGGCTGCTGGCGCGGGCGAAGGACGCCGATCGACTGGCCCGGGACGGGCAGGCCGGGCGACTCGCCGAAGCCGAAGCGGCGGAAGCCCTCGTAGAGCCGCTGCTGTCCGAGCCCGAGCCCGATCTTGGCCGCGCCGATGTTCGACGAGAACTGGAGGATCTGGGTCGGGGTCAGCCACTTGTGGACGTGGGTGTCGTGGATCGTGATGTTGTCGATCGCCATGTGACCGTCCTCGCAGTAGATGGGGTCGGTCGCGCTGATCGTGTGGTTGGAGAACGCGGTCGCGAGGGTGAAGATCTTCATCGTCGAGCCGGGCTCGTACCGATCGACGAGGGCGCGGTTGCGACGCGCGTCCGGATCCGCGTTGGCGTAGTCGTTCGGGTCGTAGCCGGGGCCGCTCGCCATCGCGAGGATCTCTCCCGTCGTCGGATCCATGACCACGATCGATCCGCCTTGGGCTTCGTAGGTGCGGATCGCCGCCGCGAGCTCGCGCTCGGCGGTGTACTGAATGGCGCGGTCGATCGTGATGTAGATGTTGTGGCCGGCGAGGGCCTGCTCACTGTCGAGCCCCTCCGAGAAGAGGAGACGGCCGGACCGGTCCCGGAGCCCGTGCACCTCGGCGGGCTTGCCCTTGAGCTCGTCGTTGAGGCTGAGCTCGAGCCCCTCCTTTCCGTTCCCGTCCGGGGAGACGAAGCCGACGAGGGCGGCGGCGAGCTCCTTGTTCGGATAGAAGCGCTGGCCCTCTCCTTCGATGGAGAGGCCGCGGATCGGGTAGCGCTGCTTCTTGTCGGAGAGGGCCTGGACGGCGCGGACCTCGTCCTCCGAGATGCGCCGCTTGAGCCAGGCGAACCGGCCTCGCCGCGAGATCTTCTCTCGGACGTCCTCGACCGGCATGTGGAGCGCCTCCGCGATGCGCTCCGAGTACTGGTCGATGCGCATCGGGACGTACTGCTCATCGATGCCGTGCAGCATCTCCACCGCGTCGAGAGAGACGCTCGGGACCTCGACGCTCTCCGCGAGGGGAACGCCGTTGCGATCGAAGATCGTCCCGCGCTTCGGCTCGATGTGGAGGCGCCGCTGACGTTGCCGCTCCGCCATCGAGAGCCACTGCGCGCCGTCCCGGTTCTGGATCCGATCTGCGCCCGAGACGACGAAGCCCAGCCCCACGCCCATGAGCCCGCACAGGGCGGCCATGCGGATCTTGATCCACTTCGCGCGCTGGGGAGGCAGGTTCCTCACGGCTTGCCCTCCTCGGGGGCCGCGCTCGGAGCGGGGGCCTCACCACCTTCGAGGGTGGGGGCGTCCGGGTTCTTCAGGCGCGACGCGGGAACGGGCGCGTCCTTGAGGACGATCACGCGCTCCGGGGGCGGAGGGGTCATCCCGAGGAGGCTCTTCGCGAGCTTCTCGACGCGATCGGGGGTTCGGTAGCTGGCCGCCTCGAGCGAGAGCACGCGCTTCATCTCGCGCAGGCGGGCCTGCTCTTTGCGGGCCTTGCCGAGCTTGTACCCGAGATCGACGGTGCGTCCGCGGAGCCCGAGGTGGAGGACGAACGCGACCACCGTCGCCGCCACCGCGAGGGTCCAGAGCAGGAGGAAGGGACGCTGCTTCATGAGGCCGTCTCCTCTTCTCCGTCCATCGTCGTCTCGGCGTCGAAGGCGCTCTCGCCGTCGGAGAGCCGGGCGGCGCGGAGCTTCGCGCTCCGCGAACGGGGATTCATGGCCGACTCGCGATCGCTCGCGACGACCGGCTTCTTCGTGAGGGGGCTCCAGACGTCGCGGTCGGCGAAGGCCCGCTTCACGATGCGATCCTCGAGGGAGTGGAAGGAGATGATGGCGAGGGTCCCGCTCTTGGCGAGCAGCCGCGGCGCGGTCGCGAGCAGCGAGGACAGCTCGTCGAGCTCGCGGTTCACGGCGATGCGGAGGGCCTGGAACGTCCGCGTCGCCGGATCGACGCCCCCCACGCGGGCGGGGCCCACCGCGCGCACCACCGCGCGCCGAAGATCGAGGGTGGTGTGGAGATCACCGGCCCCGAGCGCCTGCTTGATGCAGCGAGCGACGCGACGGCTGCGCCGCTCCTCTCCAAAGCGGAAGATCACGTCGGCGAGCTCTTCGTCGTCGAGCCGGTCGATGAGCTCGAGGGCGGTCTCGCCCGAGCTCGGATCCATCCGCATGTCGAGGGGACCCTCGTGGCGGAAGCTCATCCCCCGCTCCGCGCGGTCGAGCTGCATGGAGCTGACGCCGATGTCGGCGAGGATGCCCGAGACGGCGTGGACGCCGATCGAGGCGAGGGCCTGGTCCAGCGCGCCGAAGGTGCCGCGAACGGCGGTGAAGCGCCCCTCGTATGCGGGGAGCAGTCGATCGCGCGCGATCTGGAGGGCGCTGTCGTCACGGTCCACGCCGACGACGTGGGCGCCCCGCTCGAGCATCGCCTCGGAGTGACCGCCCGCGCCGAGGGTCGCGTCCACGATGACGCTCCCGGGTCGAGGATCGAGGGCGGTGAGCACCTCGTCGAGGAGCACCGGGACGTGGGGAGCATCGGCGGGGGGAGGAGGAGGAGCACGCATGGGGACGATGTTCACGACGTTCACGGCGTGACCTCCGTGGCGAGCCGATGGACGCGCCTCACAGCCCGAGCCTCCCCATCGCGGCGCGGAGATCGCGCAGCTCTGCCGGAGCCTTCTGCTTCGCGAGGCGTTCCCACTGCTCCTTGGACCAGAGCTCGGCCTTCTGTCCGTGACCGAGCCACATCACGTTCTTCGAGAGACCGGCGTGCTCCCGCTGAGAGGGGGGCACCAAGATGCGGCCCTGCTTGTCGATCTCGCACTCGACCGCCGCCGACACGTAGAAGCGGCGGAAGTCGATCACCTGCGGGTCGAAGGCGTTGAGCTGCGCGAGCTTCGCCTCGAGCTCCTCCCAGGCCTTCATCGGATAGACGTCCAGGCAGGGGTCGCCGAGCGCTGGGGTCAGCACCAACCGGAAGTCGCTGGACGGACCGAGCACCTCGCGAAAGCGAGCCGGAAGGCTCGTTCGCCCTTTGTCGTCGATGGCGTGCTCGAAGTGCCCTCGGAACATCGTGTCCAGTCGATGGGCGGGCTTGCCACTTCTTCCCACCAATTGACGCCACGCTACGAAGCACCCCGCGGTGTGTCAACAGAGTGGGTCGGTTTCTGGAGGTTCTCCGCGGCATGTGCTAGCGACGGCGTTACCTGAATAAGTTCTTCAGTGCCAAGTTTCGCGCACTTGGCGGAGTGGTAGAGAGTGGGGGAAGAATCATCAGATCGTGCATTGACAGATCTGAGGCGGTAGGCGTGAGCGCCCCGACGCTCTCCGCCCCACAAAGCGCAGCGGGACGAGAGCCCGGAGGCTCCCGTCCCGTCGATGAAGATCCCCTCTCGCGACAGGGGGATCCGCGGCTGCGACCTCGAAGCTATTTCTTACGCACGCTCCTCATGGCGAGGCTCCACGCCTCGAGCTGATCGAGCATCGTGGCGAGCGACTTCTCGTGATTCGGCGCGGGCTTGAAGGTCGTGAAGCTCTCGAAGTCGGTGAAGAGGGAGAGCTGGACCTGGGCCCGCACCGTCGCGACCTGGAGCTCCGCGAACACGAGGCGCAGCTGCTCCACGGCTCGCACGCCGCCAGCGCTGCCGTACCCGATGAAGCCGGCCGCCTTGTTGTTCCACTCGCGGTAGACGTAATCGAGGGCGTTCTTCAGCGCCCCCGACGGGCCGTGGTTGTACTCGGGGGTGACGACCACATACCCATCGAAGGCGTCGACCTTGGCGGCCCACGCCTTCGTGTGCTCGTGCTCGTACTTCCCCATCGCCGGAGGCACCGGCTCGTCGAGCAACGGGAGGTTCGCCTCCGCGATGTCGAGGAGCTCGTAGGCGGCGGCGCTGCGCTTCGATGCGAGGTCGAGCGCCCAGCGCGCCACTGCCTCTGCTTTACGTCCGGGTCGGGTGCTTCCAACGATGATCGCGTGCTTGAGCATGCAGCGACGGTGGGGCGAACCCGCCGCCGCCGCAACCCGAGCGACGCATCACTGCGCGTTGAAGCTGAAGGGTACGTTGAACGTTCCGCCCTCACCCGAGGTCGGGAACGACCATCCCGACACAGCGCTCTGCACGCAGCTCGTGAGGCCCGGATAGTACTTCTCGTTGCCGCCGCTCGCGGTCGCGCTCGAGACCTTTCCGTTCGGGGCGACCTTCACCGTGACGTTCACCTTCACGCTGCGCGGAGCATCCGAAGGCCTCGCCGCGACCTGCTGATCCCAGCACGCCCTTCGTACCCGGGGCGAGTTGCGAGCCACGACGCCCTCTGCCTCTGCCGCACCGAGCGCGCCGCCTCCGCCGGTGGAGGTGTCGGCCGTCTTCGGTCCTGCCGGTGAGCCGCCGTTGTTGAAGCCCGACGTGTCGATGGGCGCGGCCGGCTCGGAGCTCTTGGAGGTCGAGACGCCGCCGTTGAGGCCGCGAGGACCACCGCCGTTGCTGATCGCGACCGCGCTCGACGAGGCGGACGCGACCGGCGCGGAGGTGTCGTCTTGAGCGGCCGCCGTCTTCGCGTCTGAGGTGGGCGGCGGCGGCGGCGGCGGAGAGCCGTAGTCGGGCGCCGTCTCGCGCGCCGTCGCCTGCCCGGGCAGGTACACGACATCCGGCTTGCGGAGGAAGATGGCCCAGGCAGCGACACCGCCGAAGGCCGCCGCCATCGCGATGAACGCCCACGCCATCGGGTGAAGACCCTTCTTGCGAGGAGGGGCGATCGACTCCGAGGCCGAGAGCGACGCCGTCGTGCTGAGGCCGAACGCGGCCTTGTCGAGCGAGCCGGTGACAGCTCCGGGAGGCGGCGCGACGGGGACCGCGCTCTCGCGATCGGTCGGCGGAGGAGCGAAAGGATCGGCCACGACCGTCGCGCCCGCGGCTGCGACGGGAGCGGCGCCGCCGGGATCGCTGGCGAGCGGTGCGGGAGCGGCGAACGGATCCCTCACCATACCGGCCGGGCTCGCGGCCGCGCTGGGACGCAGGAGGTCGAACGGCTGCGAGACGGCGGGCGCGGGGATCGGAGCGATCTCCGTCTTCACCGGCTCGACGCGCGGCGGCTCCACCTTGGGCAGCGCGGCGGGGACGGGGGTCAGGCTCCCGCGGCTCGTCCGCTGCGTCTTCGCCTCGTCGACCACCTCGAGGAGCCCGGGGATCTTCCTGACCGGAAGCCACTCGTCGAAGCCCTCGCGCCAGACCAGCGAGTCGCCGTCGACCTGACCTTGGGAGGCCTTCTCGCGAAGGACGGAGAGGCGGACCGGACCGAGGGGAACCCCCGCGATTCCGACATACCAGTCTTCGGTGAGGACGGGCGTCGCAGAGCTGGTCGGAGCGGCGACGGCCTGCGCGAACCCGTTGTAGAGCGCAGGGCTCGAAGGTGAAGCGGCGGGGGCCTCTGCCTCCTGCGCCGACGCGATCCCCAGCGAGTGGGAGGAGTTTCGAAATGAAGACTGCGCGAGCGCGACGCCGGCCGCGGGCCCGCCGGGGTTGATCATCGGCGCGGAGCGCAGCGGGGCGCGCGGCACAGGGGCGCCGGGGGGCTGGGAGTTGCGCTGCGAAGGCCGGGCCGGCGGAACGAGCCGAGGCCCGAGCGGCGTGGGCGACGTCTGACCGCGCTGCGCCGAGAAGCCTCCGACCTGAGAGGGTGGTGCGGGGGGCGCGTTCAGGCCCTGCATCGAGGAGCGCGCGGGCGGGAGACCGCCACTGTGCACAGGCCCGCCGGGGACAGACGGGCCATGGACGGGCCCGCCATGGACAGGCCTCGGAATGCCCGGCCCGCGACCATGAGCGTTCGCGTCCTGGGGAGGCGCGCCCGGCGAAGCGGGAGTGGAGGGCTGCGCCTCGTTCGCTTGGTTCTGGAAGAGGAAGAGGGGCGACGCTCGAACGATGGTCGCGCCTTCGTCGGCCGTCGGATCGGCGGGCGCGGGAGGCGCCGGAGGCTCGACCGTCGGCAGCTTCGTCGACACCGAGCTCTCGGTCACGCTCGCAGCGACCTGAATCAAATGCCCGCAGCGCCGGCACTTCATCCGGAGGGTCTTGCCCGCGACCTTCTCGTCACCGATCTGGTACTTGGCTTTGCAGCTTTCGCAGACGAACTTCACCTGCTCGAGAACCTCCGCACGAAGGTAGGTTAGACGATCCTTTTCCCGATGCCCACGCCGCTCGCCAATTCTCTTCGGGAGCAGCTCGAGCGCTCCCTCGTGTGACGGCCCAGCTCCCCCTCTGCCCTACGCCCGCTTCTAAAGGAGCGAGACGATGTGCTCCTTGATGGCCCGCTTCGTCTCCTCGTCGGGCGCGGCGCCGAGGGCCCGTTCCCAGGCTTCCAGCGCCTTGTTCCGGAAGCCGGCCTGCTGATACAGGATGGCCAGGTTCTTCAAGCTCGGGAAGTGCTGAGCCTGAATCTGCACCGCTCGTTCGAGCTGCTCGATCGCGTCGTAGAGCAAGCCCCTCTTGCCGAACAGCAGCCCAAGGTGAAACCGAAGCCGGTAGGCGAAGGGGTCGATCGCCACCCCTTGCTGGAGGAGCTCCGTAGCGCGCTCGAGGTCCCCGCCGCGGTAGGCGGCGACGCCGTCGTTGAGGAGCTGCTCCGCCTCTGCGCTCATCCGCTCCGGATCGGCGGGCGCCCGGCCGTCGCGGAGCGCGTTCTCCGCCACCGTGACGAGCTCTTGGACCCGGAACGGCTTCTCCAGGTAAGCATCCACGCCGTAGCTCTGCTTCGCGTCCTGGGCGAACCGCCATCCGCGATACACCGCCGAGACCATCACGATCGGGATGTGGCCGTAGCGCGAGGAGCCGCGGATTCGCTTCGCGATATCGAAGCCGTGCACTTCGGGAAGCATGGCGTCCAAGATGACGAGGTCGGGGTTCTCGAGCTTCAGCATCTGGAGCGCGAGCTTGCCGCGATCCGCCTCGACCACGACGTGGCCGCGCTCCTCCATGACCTTGCGGATCAAAGTTCGGATTTCTCGCTCGTCATCGACGACCAAGATCTTCTTTTTTCCGGTCGGGACGGGGACCGGATCCCGCGGCGTGAGCGTGGGGGATGGCGTGGGAACGGCCGACTCGACCCCCTCCAGATCGAAGTCCGCCTCGGCGATCTCGGCTTGGCCGACGGCGCGCTCCATCTTGGCGTCCACGACGACGGTGGCCCGAACGGCGGGCATGTTCGGGCTGGAGGGACGGAAGCGGTTCTCCGTGTTCGCCGGCTCGGCCCGGAACGAAGGCCGCGCCGGGGGCGGCGGCTTCACGCTCGTGATGTCGACGTTGCGCGCGACCGCCTGGCCCACCGACACCGCCTGCATGGCGGGCTGCGAGGTCTTCCGCTTCGGCGGTGAGGTGGCGAGGGTGTGAGGTGCTACCGGAGGAGGCGCGGGCGACGCGGTGAGAGGCGGAGGTGCAACCGCCGGACGCGCCCCGCGAGGAGGAGGCGGCGGAGGGGCGAGGCGAGGCGGGCTCGTCGGGGCCGCGGGGGCTTGGCTCGCCGCGGGGGGACGAGGCGCAACGGACGGCGCCTCGGGCAGAGGGGGCGGCGCTCGAGGAGGCGCCTCCGCCGGAGGAGCCGCCTTGGCTCGCCCGTACTTCTTCGGGTCGAGGCCGGCGCGCTTCAGGACGTCGGCCGGGCACGTCGGCCCGACGAAGTGCGTCTCGCCCCGATCGCGCGCGTCGTAGGCGTCGCGGATCGCTCGAAGGAGCGTCCCCTCGAGCGCGATGTACGCGAACACGCGCTTGCCGGTGACGAACTCGATCTCCTCGATGACCTTCTTGTCCTCGGGGTTCGCCATCGCGATGAAGATCCGATCCTGACGCTCCAGGACCGGGAGCAGCTTGTGCACGAGGGCGATGTCTCGCGGGATCGAGGCGAGGTCGATCAGCTTGATGCAGATCTGGTGGAGGTCGAGACCGGGAACGCCCCGCTGCGCGCTCAGAGCTTTGAGCGCCTCGAGCTCGCTGACGAGGCCGGCATCGGTCAAGCGAGTCGCGAGCGGGGGACTCCCCGGCTCCCTCTGCGCGGCGATGCGCTCGAGGTCATGGGGTTCGACGGCTTGCTGCTCGAGTAGGATCTTTCCAAGAGCCTTCTTCTGGTCGTGGCTCATCCCCGAGGCGGCAGCGTACACGCTTTGGGGGCGTTCGGCACGTCGGTCGATGGGACGTCAGACCGGCGCGTCGGAGCCGGCGAGGGCCCACGCGGCGACAAAGGCCTGCCAAGACCGCTCGAGGATGGCCGTCCGAGCCTCCCGCATGAGCCGCTGGTACGTGAAGAGATTGTGCTGGGTGAAGAGGCGGAGGACGAGCATCTCCTCGGCGATGAAGAGGTGCCGGAGGTACGCCCGTGAAAAACCGCTGGTGCAGCAGGGGCACGGGCAGTCGGGGTCGAGCGGGCCGTGATCGTCCTTGTACCGGGCCTGCTTGATCACCACCCGGCCGCGCTTGCAGATCGCGTGGCCGTTGCGCGCGTTGCGGGTCGGCATCACGCAGTCGAACATGTCGATGCCCGCGGCGATCCCGGCCACGAGGTCCTTCGGCGTCCCGACCCCCATGAGGTAGCGCGGCCGCTCCGGGTCGAGCGAAGGCGCGACGGCGGGCAACGTCTCGTGCATCTTCTCGATCGGCTCACCGACGCTGAAGCCACCGAGGGCGAGCCCGTCGAACGGCAGCTCCCCGAGCTCGGCCGCGTGGGAGCGCCGGAGGTCGACGTCGCATCCGCCCTGCACGATCCCGAACACGGCCTGGTCTTCGCGGCGAGCGGCGAGACAGCGGCGGGCCCAGCGGGTGGTGGTCGCGCACGCGCGCGCGATCTCATCCTTCGGTGCGCCCCCGGGAGGGCACACGTCGAGCTGCATCGCGATGTCGGCCCCGAGGAGGCCCTGGACCCGCATCGCCTCTTCGGGGGAGAGGTGCCGCGCCGAGCCGTCGATGTGAGAACGGAAGAAGAACCCGTCCTCGGTCGCCTTGCGGAGCTTCGCGAGAGAGAACGCCTGAAAGCCTCCCGAGTCGGTGAGCATCGCGTGAGGCCAGCGCGAGAAGCCGTGGAGGCTCCCGAACGCGGCCACCGCCTCGGCGCCGGGGCGGAGCCACAGGTGATAGGTGTTGCCGAGCACGATGCGAGCGCCTGTCGCCTCGACCTCGGAGGGGGTCAGGGTCTTCACGCATCCCTGCGTTCCGACCGGCATGAAGGTCGGGGTCGAGACGACCGCGTGAGGGGTGGTGAGCTCGGCCGCGCGCGCATGTCCCTCGCTCGCGACGACGCGAAAATCGTATCCAGGGGCCTTCGGCTTCATGTCGATTCGGTCGGGCTCTTCGCGTCGGGGGCGAGGAGCATCGCGTCTCCATACGAGAAGAACCGGTAGCGCTGCTCGATCGCGCTCGCGTACGCGGCGAGCACCCGCTCGCGGCCGGCGAACGCAGAGACGAGCGCGAGGAGCGTCGATCGCGGCAGGTGGAAGTTGGTGAGCAAACCGTCGACGACCCGGAACCGGTACCCCGGCTGGATCAGGAGGCGGGTCGAGGCGCGCGTCGGCGCCACGTGGCCCGGCCTCTCTGGATCAGCGGCGCTCTCGAGGGCGCGGACCGCGGTCGTGCCGATCGCGTAGACCGGCGCCGCCCGCGCACGCGCCGCTTCGATCGCGCCCGCGACGTCCTCCCCGACGACGAGGTGCTCCTCGTGCATCGGGTGATGATCCAGGTCCTCCACCGTCACCGGCTTGAACGTGCCGAGCGACACGTGGAGCGTGACGTAGGCCCTCTCGATCCCACGCGCCGCGAAGCCTTCCATCACCCGCTCGGAGAGGTGGAGCCCGGCGGTCGGGGCGGCGACGGAGCCGGCGTGGCGGGCGAAGATCGTCTGATACCGCTCGCGATCCTCGACCGTGTCTTCTCGGCGCAGGTACGGGGGCAGCGGTACGTGGCCGCAAGCTTCGAGGGCCTCCGTCACCGTCGCGCGGCGGGAAGCGGAGAGGATGACCTCGATCGTCGGCTCTCCCGGTTCGAAGGCGCGCACGACCTCGCACCCGAGCTCGTCCCCTTCGATGGCGATCGTCGAAGGAGCGGCGATGGCCTTGGAGGCACGGGCGAGGGCTCGCCAGCGCTCGCGCTTCGGGTCGGAGGCGTCGAGCCGCTCGACGAGGAGGAGCTCGACGCGACCGCCGCTCGGCTTCTTGCCGAAGAGGCGGGCCGGGATCACCCTCGTGTCGTTCGCGACGACGAGCGCGCCGCGCGGGATGAGCTCCGGCAAATCCGTGATGCGGTGGTGGCGAGGCGGCTCCCTACCCGCGAGCAGCATGAGCCGCCCACCGTCGCGGTCGGCGGGAGGGTGGCGCGCGATGAGCTCGTCCGGCAGCGGATAGTCGAAGAGGTCGATCCTCAAAGGATGCCGCTCGCGGGGTACGAGATCCCGAGCCGGGTCATCTTCCGCCACAGCGTCGTGGGGCTGATCCCGAGGACCTCCGCGGCGCGCTCGCGGCTGCCGTCGCTCTCCCGCAGCGCGACCTCGATCGCCTGCCTCTCCGCGCCGTCGACGACGTCGGCGAGCGTGCGGCCCGAGGCCTGCCGCTGGGCGGGCGTGGTCGCGGTCGGGAGCACGTCGTCGACCGAGATCATCCCCCCGCCCGAGAGCGCGACCGCCTGCTCGACCATGTTCTCGAGCTCTCGCACGTTGCCGGGGAAGTCGTAGGTCATGAGGGCCTCGATCACCCCGTCCGCGACCTTGGCCTTCACGTGCATCTTGCGGTTGTACTTGTCGAGGAAGTGTCCGAAGAGGATCCCGATGTCCTCACGACGCTCGCGGAGCGGAGGCAGGACGAAGCGCGCGACGTTCAGCCGATAGTAGAGATCCTGCCGGAAGCGCTTCTCCGCGACGGCGGTGAGCAGGTCCTGGTTCGTGGCGGCGATGATGCGGACGTCGACGCCGATCGGCTTGTTCTCCCCGACCCGCCGGATCTCGTTCTCTTGGATGGCGCGGAGGAGCTTGGCCTGGAAGGAGAGCGGGGTCTCCGTGATCTCGTCGAAGAAGAAGGTGCCTCCGTCGGCCTCCTCGAAGAGCCCCTTGCGGGCGCTGATCGCGCCCGTGAACGAGCCGCGCGCGTGCCCGAACAGCTCGCTCTCGAGGAGCGTCTCGCTGATGGCGGCGCAGTTCACCGGGACGTAGGGCTTGTCGACGCGGCGGCTGTTCGCATGGATCGCCTTCGCGACGAGCTCCTTGCCCGTCCCGCTCTCCCCTTGGATGAGCACGGTCGCGTCGGTGGGCGCGACCTTCACGATCCGACCGAGGACGTCGCGAATCGCCTGCGACCGACCGACGATGTTCTCGAACTTGTACTTCTCCTTGAACTCCGTGGTGAGGAGCTGCACGTGCCCGGAGAGTTGCCTCCGCTCGATGGCCCGCTGCACTTTGACGAGGAGCTCCTCCTCCGTGAAGGGCTTCTGGATGTAGTCGAAGGCGCCGAGGCGCATCGCCTCCACCGCGCTCTCGATCGTCCCGTAGGCCGTCATCACGATGACCTCGGTGTTCGTCTGCGCCTCCTTCACGGAGCGCAGAACGGAGATCCCGTCCTGGGACCCCATCCGCAGATCGGTGAGGACGACGTCGTAAGCACCGCGCGCGCCGAGCTCCGAGCCTTGGACGCCGTCGCTCGCCTCATCGACCTCGTAGCCCGCCCCACGCAGCATCAACGCGAGCGTCGTGCGCATGTTTCGTTGATCGTCGACGACTAGGACCTTCGGCATGAGCCTCGCGGCATTTCGATCCGCCCCAGGGGAGAGTCATATCGCACCCGCGGGGGCTCTTCCACCGAGCCCGCGAGAACGCGGTAAGTGAAGAAACGTCACCTCCGGCCGAACCTGAACCAGTGGTCGGCACGAAGTGAGGCTCGAGGCGGCTCGGACGTTGGACCAAGGGCCTCGGCCGCCCTTCGACCCAGTCGCGGCGAGCCGCTCCGTCGGCGCGCTTGCTCAGTCGCGGAGCTGCTGGGCGAGATAGTGCTTCTCGCCGAGCGTCTCGATGAGGCCGAGCTGGGTCTCCAACCAGTCGACGTGCTTCTCCTCCGCCTCGAGGATGCTCGCGAGCAAGTCCTCGCTCGTCCGGTCACCCTTGTCGCGACAAAGGACGATCCCGTCACGGAGGCGCTTGATCGCCACGTGCTCGAGCTCGAGGTCGCTCTTGAACTGCTCGGGCACCGTCTCGCCGATGTGGAGCTTGTCGAGGCGCTGGAGGTTGGGCAGGCCTTCCAGGAAGAGGATGCGCGCTACGAGCGCGTCCGCGTGCTTCATCTCGTCGATCGACTCCGACCGGACGATCTTGGCGAGGTACGCGAAGCCCCAGTTTTCGCACATCCGCGAGTGCAGGAAGTACTGGTTGATCGCGACGAGCTCACCCGCGAGGACCTCGTTGAGGAGCTCGATCACTTCTTTGTGACCCTTCATGCGGACCAGATTCCACACGGGGCGCGCTCGGGTCAAGGACGCGCTTCAGTTCGGCGTCACGCGGCGTCGCGTCCCTCTTCCGCCTCGGGGCGCTGGCTGGGGGGTCGCTCGAACCCGGCCATGACCGTGCTCACGATCGCGGGAGAGGCGGCGGGCGTCTCCGCCCGCGCGGCGTTCGGCTCCACCATCGGCAGGCGCCGGCCGGCCGCGAGCTCATCGTGGATGAGATCGTAGATTTCCGGGCGGCACGAGCCACATCGCGTCCCTGCGCCACACGCTGCACCGACGGCTTCGACGGTGTGGGCTCCCTCTCGGACGGCGGCACGAATGACCTTGTCGGAGACGCCTTTGCAGCAGCAGACGTACATGCAAAGTTGAATATAGCTTTCAACTTCGACTTCGACAAGGCGGTCCTTCCCGAGCGCGAGGGGCCCCCTCCGAGACCTCACATCGCGAGGCCGCCGTCGACGTCGATCGTGCGCCCGTTGAAGTACTCGCACTCGAGGACGAACCGAACGGCCAACCAAATATCCTCCGGGACGCCGATGCGCCCGACCGGGATCGCCGCGACGAGGGCGTCGCGCGCCTTCTGGTTCATGCCTTGGGTCATCGGGGTCTCGATCATGCCCGGCGCCACCGCCCCGACCCGCACCCCGAACTTCGCGAACTCGAGCGACCACGTCTTCGTGTTGGTGGCGAGGGCCGCCTTCGCGGCGGCGTAGTTCGATTGCCCGCGGTTCCCGTGGCGGGCGATGGAGCTCATGTTGACGATGGCCCCCTTCTGACCGTGCTCGACCATCTTCGCGACCACGTCGCGGACCATCCAGGTGGCACCGGTGAGGTTCACGTCGATGACCTGCTGCCACTGCTCGCGGGAGAGCTTCTGCACCTTGCCGGTCTCGCGATCCAGCTTCACGAGGAGGCCGTCGCGGAGGATGCCGGCGTTGTTCACGAGGCCGGTGAGCCCGCCCATCCCGTCGAACGCGAAGTCGACGAACGCGGCCGTGTCGTCGGCGCTCGCGACGTCGAGCTTGCGGGTGATCACCTTCCCTCGCGCGCCGGAGCACTCCGCCTGGAGCTTCTCGAGGCCTTCGGCGTTGAGGTCGCCGGCGGCCACGCTCGCGCCCGCTTCGGCGAGGCGCTTCGAGATGTGGAAGCCGATACCTTGGGCCGCACCCGTGACGATGATCTTCGCGTCTTCGAGCTTCATGTCTCGTCCGATCCTTTCGCGTGCGCGAGGGCCTCGCGCCGCGACACTATCGGTGATTTCGCATCGCGCGCGCCAGGGACTCCATCGCCTGCGCGTGCAATCGGCTGACCCAGCTCTTCGACAGGCCGAGGCTCTGGGCGATGTGGTCGAAGCGCTCGTCGCCGAAGTAGTGGCGCTCCACGATCTCCCGGTGCCGCTCGGGGAGGCGGGCGATGGCTGCGCGGATCGCGTCGGCGAAGCGCCGCTGCGCGACCCAGTCCTCGGGGGTGGCCGTCTCGACCCGCGGGAGCAACGATTGGGGAACGGCGGCGAACGGACGGGAGAGCTTCTCTGGGATCTCTGCTCTGGCGCGCGACGGCGCCGACTCCGCGGAGGCCGGCTCCGCGCTCGGCGCGGCGGCGACGAACGCGGTGGCCATCGCCGCCGCCTGGGCCTCGAGGATGGCGGTGAGCTTCTTCGCGTGCACCGACTCGGGCAGCGTCGGATCGGGGGGACCTTTCACGGCCGCCTCCCGAATCTCGTCCATTGCGCGCAGGGCCATCGCGCGCGCTCGGATCGATCGGCCGTGGGTGTCGCGCCGGACCGCGTCGATCATCGCCCAACGAACCCGCTTGCGGACGAAGGTCACGAACGCCGAGCGCTTGGGATCGTACGCGCGCGCAGCGTGGAAGGCCGCCATCCGCCCGACGCTCGCGAGCTCATCGAGCTCGGCCACGCTGCCGAGCTGTCGCTTGAGCACGGCCGCGACCTGCGCGATGTGCGGCAGGGCGAGCTCCACCAGCGCGCGGATCTCTTCGTCGCTCCGGTCGGGAGGCGGACGGTCGTCGTCCTCCGGTCCCTCCGGCGGATCGAGGAGGCTCCGCTCCGAGTCGGGCGCTTCAGGGATCGGCTCGAGCGTATCGGTCGTGGTCACGAGGGAGGCCGCTCTGTCGTCTCAGCGGGTGGGCCCGCGAAACACTTCACCGCTTTGATCCGCGACGCGCGGGCGGGCAGCCTGCGCGAGCATCCTCATGTCCGGATCCTCTCGGATGGACTCGAGCATCCGCTCGCGCATCCACGAGAGGTCCGCCGGCGAGAGCTTCCCCACGTACGGGGCGACGGCCGCCTCCACCTGGGCCGCGAGGAAGGCCTCTTCCTCTTCGTCGAGCGTCGGCGGCTTCGGCGCGAGCGGCGCGCCCTCCGCGGCGTGCGTCACGGACTCTCTTCGCCCTCGACCGGCCATCGGCTGAGCTTATCAGGGGGAAGGACGGTGAGCCACCCTCGCCCCGAACGGTCACTTCGAGGGCGAAGCTCCGCCGCCGTTGAGGCAGGTCTCGAACGCCGCCACCGAGCGTGAAGCCATCGCGCACCGCAGCGCTTGCTCGCTCGCCACCTTGCCGGTGAGATCGCGGACGCACGCCTCTCGCCAGTTCGACGCGAGCTTCTTCGCGCCGACGCCGATGTTCCGGCGCGCCGTCTCTCGTTGGGCGTCGGTCAGCTTCGCCGAAACCTCCTTCGCCATCTGATCATTGATGGTGAGCTCTTCGTACTTGTCGGAGAGAGCCTGGCACTCGCTGCCGGTGATCTCGCGAGAGTCGTCGGGGCGCGCGGACGATGGGGCCTGGGGAGGGGACGCCTTCGCCGTGGGGTGCGCGCTCGCGGCGGGCGGGGGCTCGTCGCCGGACGACTCCGGCTCCGTCGAAGGCACCTCCGTCTGCGAGGGGCCGCTCGCGCAGCCGAAGCCGCCGAGCGCGAGGGCGAAGCCGAGGGCGACAATGGCGCGCGGACGCCGGCGACAGAACGTCGACATGGATGACGGATCCTCTACCGCACTGCCCGGTCGTTTCAACTATCGGGTGGAGTCGACGGTCGGATTGACCTTCGGGATCGCGGATTGGAGCGCTTCATCCATGGCCCCAAGGACGTGGGCGGGCAGCGAGGGGATGCCTGAATAGAGCGAGAATTGCGCGGCGGCTTGGTGCAGGAGCATCCTGCCTCCGTGCACCGTGGTCGCGCCGGAGGCCTGGGCGCGCACGAGCAACTTCGTCTGCACCGGCCGATAGACGATGTCCATCACCACCTGGCCGGGCTCGATCCGAAGCGCGTCGAGATCACGCGCGCTCTCGGTGGAGGGCGGACCGGCGGCGGCGGTGTCCATGCCCGCGCTCGTTGCCTGGACGATCGCGCCGAAGCGGCCCGACTGGACGCGGGCGTCCGCCCAATCGATGGCTCGCGCGCCCGCCGCGGCCGCGAGCGCCCGGGCCCGGCCGCCCGTGCGGTTCGCGACCGTCACGCGCGCGCCTGCGTCCACGAGCCCGAAGACACAAGCGCGCGCCGCTCCGCCCGCGCCGAGGACGAGGACATCGAGGCCCTTCACATCGGCGCGCGCCTCCTCGAGCGCGCGCACCGCTCCCGTCGCGTCCGTGTTGTGCCCGACGAGGGTCTCGCCATCACGGACGACGGTGTTGACGGCGCCGATGCGCGCCGCGCGCTCGTCGATCCGATCCAGCAGCGGCATGACCTCGAGCTTGAACGGCATCGAGATCCCGAGCCCGCGGATGCCGAGCGCACGCATCGCGCGGATCCCCTCCGGCAGCTTCTCGGAGGTCATCGCGAACGGGCAGTAGACCCAGGGCAACCCCACCGCCGCGTAGCCGGCCGTATGCATCGCGGCGCCGAGGCTCACGGGGTGGAGAGAGAGGGAGCCGCACAGGACGATGGGGCCGTCGTTCCGCATGGGAGACACTCCGCGCTTCCTGCCCGCGCGGTCAAGGGAGCTTCGGGATTGTTGTCCTCGCGCGACGGCGGTACGCACCATTCGCCCGATGCTCGATCGATCGCGCGTCCTCGCCTCCCTGCTCGTCACGACCTTCGCATGCAGCCCCTCGGGGGGCAGCGCCCCCGCGGGCTCGGGAACGGCCGCCGGCCCCGGAGCGTCGTCGTCTCCCATCGCGGCGGCGACCGCGACCGCGACCGCGATCGCGACGAGCAGCGCGGCCGCGCCGTCGAGCGCGGCCTCCGCCGCTTCGTCGCCGGGCGGGACGGCGTCCGCGCCGGCCGCGGAGGACGCGCCGGAGGGCATGGTCCTCGTCCCCGCCGGCCATTTCAAGATGGGCGGGCAGAGCGAAGAGAACACGCCGGTGCACGAGGTGTTCGTCGCGAGCTTCTTCATGGACAAGACCGAGGTCACCGTCGACGCGTACACCCCGTGCGTGAAGAGCGGCACGTGCAAGCCGATGGGGAGCGACAACCCGTTCTGCAACTCCAAGTTCACCGACCGCGGCAAGCACCCCGCGAACTGCGTCGACTGGAAAGACGCGGACGCGTTCTGCAAGTCGGTCGGCAAGCGACTGCCGACCGAGCGCGAGTGGGAGTACGCGGCGCGCGGGGGCTCGGAGCAGCACCTCTACTCGTGGGGCGACGCCGAGCCGAGCACGAGCAACTGCTGCTACATGCACATGGGCGGCACGTGCGAGGTGGGGGCATACGCAAAAGGAGCGTTCGGTCTGCTCGACATGACGGGCAACGTCTGGGAGTGGACCTCGTCGTGGTTCGCCCCCTACCCCGACGAGGCGGCGGAGGGGCGCTTCAAGGTCTACCGAGGCGGGAGCTGGAGCCGGCGCTTCCCGAAGTGGATGCACAACGACTTGCGGAACCGGTACCAGCTCCACGAGCACAGCGCGAGCCTCGGGATCCGATGCGCGAAGACGCTCCTGCCCCTCACGTGCCCGGAAGGATCGGAGGCGCGTGGAGAGGCCTGCGTGAAGACCGGGACCGCCGCTCCCGTCGCGTCGAGCTCGGCGGCGCCCCACCCCTTCGGCGGCGGGACGGCGGCGCCGGCCGCCTCATCGACGGCGATCGCGAGCGCGGCGCCGCGCCCGGAGGACGAGACGCCCGTTCGAGGCCGCGCCGCGCGCTTCGATGAGGATTGCCAGAAGCACTACCCCGGGCTCCCCGTCGCGTACAACTGGTCGGGGGGGACGTTTCAGGCGCGCGAGCCGCTCATCCGCGGTGCCGGTTGCAAGAAGCGCGACGTGGGCAAAGGCTGGAGCAGCGCGTGCTGTCCGAACTGACGGGCCCCGTTACGACGCGCTGCGGCTCCGCCCGCGAGTAGCCGAATTTCGCTCGCTGCACTAGGCTCGCGACCCTCATGGCTCGCTTCGAGATTCGCGCCCTCTTGCCCGGAGACGAGGCGCAGCTCCATCGCGTCGCCAAGCACCTCAACTCCGTCAACCTGCCCGACGACTCGAAGCGCATCGAAGAGATCGTGGAGCTCTCGCACAAGAGCTTCGCGGGGACGATCGCGGCCAAGGGAGAGCGCGAGTACGTCTTCGTGCTGTTCGACAACGCGGAGGAGAAGATCATCGGCACCTCGATGATCATCGGCCAGCTCGGCCGGCGCGGCGCTCCGTACATCTACTTCGACGTCATCGACGAGGAGAAGTACTCGGCCACGATCGACAAGCACTTCCATCACACCATCCTGAAGATCGGCTACTCGTACCAAGGGCCGACGGAGATCGGCGGGCTGGTGATGGACCCCGCCTACCGGAAGAGCACGGAGCGGCTCGGCACGATGATCTCGTACGTGCGCTTCTTGTTCATCGGCTCCCACCGCGATCTGTTCCGGGACGAGGTCGTGGCGGAGCTGTTGCCGCCCCTCGAGCCCGACGGAACGAGCCATCTCTGGGAGGCGCTCGGACGGAAGTTCACGGACATGAGCTACGCGGAGGCGGACCTGCTCTCGAAGAACAACAAGGAGTTCATCAAGGGCCTGTTCCCGGAGGGGGTGATCTACGCGTCGCTGCTCCCGCGAGAGGCCCAGGACGTCATCGGGAAGGTCGGGGCTCAAACGAAAGGGGTGGAGAAGCTCCTCCGTCGGATCGGCTTCCGATACGCCCACCGCGTCGATCCCTTCGACGGCGGGCCGCATTTCTCGGCCACCCCCGACGAGATCATCCCCGTGCGCGACACCCGGCGAACGTCGCACGTTCGTCCGCTGAGCGCGGGGGAGCCCCATCGGCGGGCCCTCGTGGCCGTCGAGTACGACGTCCCCCCGTTCTTCCGCGCCGTGCCTGCGGACGCGAGCGTGCCGAGCGATCGCGACGCGCCGATCGCCGTCTCCCAAGAGGCGATCGACGATCTCGAGCTGCGCGATGGCCGAGACGCGATCATCCTTCCGTATGGCTGACGCCCGAGAGAAGAAGCGAGTCGTCGTCGCCGGGGCGAGCGGGCTCGTGGGCACCGCCCTCGTAGAGCTCCTCTCCGTCCACGGCCACGAGGTGGTGAAGCTGGTGCGGCGGGCCCCCTCGGGCTCCGACGAGGTGCGCTGGGATCCGGAGCGAGGTGAGCTCGATCCGCGAACGGTGGAAGGGGCCCAGGCGTTCGTGTGCCTCTCGGGGGAGAACGTGGGCGAGGGCCGCTGGACGGAGGCGCGCAAGCGCGCGATCCTCGAGAGTCGGATCGCCACCACCTCGCTCCTCGCGAAGACGGCGGCCGCCCTCGACCCGCTGCCGAGCTGCTTCGTGGGGACCTCCGCCGTCGGCTACTACGGGGCCGCGCGCGAGGAGCCCGCGGACGAGTCGGCGCCGAAGGGCACGGGCTTCCTCGCCGACGTCTGCGAGGCGTGGGAAGAGGCCGCCCGTCCCGCGAGCGAAGCTGGCTTTCCCCCCGCCAGCGCTCCCATGGGGGTGGTGAGGCCAAACACGGGCGGCGCCCTCGCTACGGTGTTCCCGTGTTTGGGGGGGGGGGGGGGGGGGCCCGTGGGAGGAGGCCGCCAGTGGATGAGCTGGGTCTCGCTCGCGGACACGGTGCGCGCGATCGAGCGCATCATCGAGCAGCCCGATCTCTCCGGTCCCATCAACGTCGTCGGTCCGCGCCCCGTCGACAACGCGACGTTCACCCGCACCCTCGCGAGCGCGGTGCACCGGCCTGCCATCATCCCCGTCCCTCGCTTCGCGATCGAGCTGATGTTCGGCGAGATGGGGAAGGAGACGGTCCTCGCGAGCCAGCACGCGATCCCGAAGAAGCTCCTCGCGGCGGGGTTCGAGTTCCAGCACCCGACGATCGACGACGCGATCCGCTCCGAGATCGGGAGCTAGCAGGCTGCTGAAAGAGTCGGGGTCATGCCTCTCGGCACCGGAGTGGCTGCCGACTCACCCCCCGGCCCCCCTCGTTGTGCGAGGGGGGAGATCCGTCGGAGGACGATGCGGATTCTTTCGAGCACGCTCTCCGCCGGAAACAGGGCTTCGTCGCCGGGTCAAGGTGCTGTGCACAACCCAGAGCGCTGACTCCCCCCTCGCCACGCGAGGGGGGCTGGGGGGGGTGAAAGAGCAGCAACTGCCCAC
The DNA here is from genome assembly GCA_044225865.1 of Polyangiaceae bacterium. Taxonomy (GTDB): domain Bacteria; phylum Myxococcota_A; class Polyangia; order Polyangiales; family Polyangiaceae; genus Xiheicaenibacterium. The sequence goes on from JBGAID010000035.1 coordinate 58,109, forward strand.
GCAGTGGCCTGACGACCCCCTCTTTCAGCACACTGCTAGAGCACCGAACATGATCGGTGCTCTAGGTTCGACCGCGCTCGCGCGTCTTGTCGACGAGCTCGCTCGCGGCGAGCGCGCCCTTCCGCGCTGACTCCGCCATCTGCTCGATGGCGGGCTCGAGCTCGGTGCGGCGCGCCTCCACCTCCGCCTCGTCGGCTCGGAACGCGGCGCGGCCCTCTGCCTCCGCGGTGCGCATGGCCGCGCGCAGCGAGGGGGGATCGAAGCCGCCCTCCCGCGAGAAGTGACGATCGAACACGCGCCCCACCGCGTGGGTCGCGGCGTAGGCGGCGGCCGCGGACACGAGCGAGCCGACGCCGGGCAACAGCTTCAACATGTTGGAGGCGGCGATGCGCAGGGTGGTGAGCCCGGCGGTGGTGAGGAGCTCACGGGCCGCCGTCGCGTCGACGGCGCGGCCGTGCATCGCCGCGATGTCTTGCACGAGCTGAACCTGGAGGGCCACGATGGCGAGGTCGGTCGCGATCGAGAGGACCGGGATCGGGAACGAGCCGAGCACGGCGCTCTGGATGGCGGCGCGCCTCGTCTCGACCCCGATCGCGTGGTCGCGCGCGTGGGGGTCGGCGAGCGGATCGAAGCGCACCCGCGCCGCGCGGAAGGCGGCCGCGCGCGCGGCGAGCCAGCGCTCGAGGTCGATCTCGTGCTGGGCGCTGATGCGGAGCGCCTCGCGCAGCTCGCGGAGCCGCTTCGCCTCCGCCTTCGAGCACGAGCCGTCCGCGTAAGCCACCGCGTACGCCGCGCGAAACACCTCCAGGCGCTGCTCCTCGGAGGTGAGCGATCGGATCTCCGTCTCCGGGTCGAAGTCGTCGGCGAAGAGCTGCTGCGCGTCGATGACGTCGGCGAGGCCGGCCTCCGCGATCACCGCTTCGATCGCCTCCCGCTCCTCGTCGGAGAGCTTGCCGTCGGCCTTTGCGATCCAGGTGACGAGGTAGAGCTTCGCAGCCGCCGCGCGTGACCGGGGGGGAGCGGCGGCCGCGTCCGTCACGGCTCGCTCGCGGAGACGGGCGACGGCTCCGCCGACGAGGGGGCCTCGGACGAGGGGGGCGCTTCCTTCTCGGGCTTCGCCTTCTCGGCGGGCTTCGCCCCCTTCGCCGCCACGCCGGTGCGCTCGTCGCTCGAGACGAGGCCGTCCTTCATCGTGACGACGCGCGGCATGCTGTGGGCGAAGCCGAGATCGTGGGTGACCACGACGATCGTCGTGCCGTGGCGAGCGTTCATGTCGAACATCAGATCTTGGATCTGCTTGCCCGTCTTCGAGTCGAGGTTGCCCGTCGGCTCGTCGCAGAGCAGCAGCTTCGGCGAGAGCGCGAGGGCGCGCGCGAGGGCGACCCGCTGCTGCTCCCCGCCGGAGAGCTCACCCGGTCGATGGGTGGCCCGGTTCTTCAGCCCGACCTCCCCGAGGAGGGCCTGCGCGATCGGCTCCATGTCCTTCTGGCTCCGGCCTTGGATCAGGCCCGGCATCATCACGTTCTCGATCGCGCTGAACTCGGGCAGCAGGTGGTGGAACTGGAAGACGAAGCCGATGACACGGTTGCGGATGCTCGCGAGCTTCGCGCTCGACAGACCAGTGACGTCGTCACGACCGAGCCGAATCCGGCCTTTGGTCGGGACGTCGAGGGTGCCGATGCAGTGGAGCAGCGTGCTCTTGCCGGCGCCGCTCGATCCGACGATGGCGACGATCTCGCCCTGATCGATCTTCAGATCGATCCCGCGGAGCACGTCGAGGGGGCGCCCCATGTGCACGAACGTCTTGTGGAGCCCTTCGACGACGACGATCGGTTCGGCCATGGGACCGCTCACTCGTAGCGCAGACCGTCGACGGGCGAAATCCGCGACGCGGCGTAGGCTGGGTAGAGGGTGGACACGGTGCAGATGGCCATCGCACACAGCGCGACGAGGCCGTAGTCGCCGAGGTCGACGTTCACCGGCAGGCGGTCGATGTAATAGACCTCGGGCGGGAGGCGCGCGCCGAACCACTTGAGCCCGGTCGACGCGGCGAGAGCGATCCCGACCCCGAAGCCGGTGCCGATGGCGCCGATGATGATCCCTTCGAGGACGAAGATGCGCTGCACCGCCGTGTCGGACGCGCCGAGCGCCTTGAGGATCGCGATCTGCCGCGTCTTCTCCGTCACCATCAGGAGCAGCGTGCACACGATGCAGAAGCTCGCGACGATGATGGCCACCGACAGGATCATGAACGTCGCGATCCGCTCGAGCTTGAGCGCGCTGAAGAGGTTCTTGTTCATCTCCTTCCAATCGCGGATCCGCAGCTCCGGAGGAGCGGGGGCGTTATCGGGTCGATGGCTCGCCTCGTAGGCGGCGGCGAGGGCGCCCTCGATGCGCCCCTTGTAGGCCTCGACTCCCTCCGGGTTCTTCACCCGGATGTCGATCTGGGAGATCTTGTCGTCGACCCCGAAGAACGACTGGGCCTCGCTCATCAAGATGTACGCGTGGCTCGCGTCGTACTCGTACATCGCGCTGTAGAAGATGGCGGCGACCCGGAACTTGCGGGTGCGGGGCATGACCCCGGTGGGGCCGAGCTCTCCGTTCGGAGAGAGGAGGGTGATCTCCTCACCGACCCGCACGTGGAGGCTCTTCGCGAGCTCGCGGCCGAGGATCACGCCCGGCCTCGTGGTCGGTGGCTTCCTGAACTCCTTGAGGGAGGGATCGACCTTCACGTCGTCGGCCGACTCCGGCAGATACGGAGACTGTTTGCGCTCCGGGGTTCCGTCGGCGTTCTTGCCGATCACCTCCCCCACCGGGATGTCGGCGAGCGCCTCCGTGTCGGTGAGGTACGAGAAGCGGCCAACGTCGATGTTCTTCCGGAGGTCGATGACGTCCCCGATCGAGTCGGGGTCGATCCCCTTCACGAGGACGCCGGCGGTGTTGGACGCGCTCTGGCTCATGGCGTCGCCCGCGACGACCGGCGTCGCCGCCCCATCCGGCCCGAGGGCGAGGCGCACCTGCTCGAGGGCGGGCTCCCACTCCGAGAACCCGCCGGGGTGCTTCGGATCGATGACGACGTGCGCGCCGTTGCCGAGGATCTTCTGCTTCAGATCGTGGCCGAAGCCGCCCATGATGCTCGTGACCGAGCACAGCGCGCAGCTCGAGAGGCAGACCCCAAGGATCGAGAGGACCGAGATGACGGTGAGAAAGCCGCTCTTCGTCGCGCGGACGTGGCGCGCGGCGACGAACGATCGGAAGCCGGCCTTCTCGAGGAGATCGAGGGCGAGCGGCATGAGCGCGGCGAGGAAGAAGACGAGGAAGATGACGCCGGCGCCGAGGGAGCTGTAGCGGATCACCTCGTCGCGGACGTCGAACGGGAGGGCCGAGCTCGAGATCTGCTCCGGGTCGACGTCGCCGAGGATCTCCTTGGCGCGGAGGCGCGCGGCGCGCTCGAGGAAGCGCGCGATCGTGTAGAGCACCGCGAACGCCACCCCCATCACCCCGCCGATCACGCCGAGAGCGGCGCGCCCGCGGTGGATGCGCTTCACCGAGCTGGTGCCCCAGGCCATCGGCACGAGCCCTCGCCACACGACGAAGGCGGCCCCGAGACCGGCCAGCACCCAGACGATGTAGGTCGTGGTGTCGCGCAGAGGGTCCACGCGTCAGCCCTTCTCTCCGGTGAGGGGAGCCTCTTTGCGCAGCAGCGGGAAGAGGATGACGTCGCGGATGGAAGCGGCCTGCGTGAACAGCATCGCGACCCGATCGATGCCCATGCCGAAGCCGGCGGTGGGGGGCATCCCGTGCTCGAGCGCGCGGATGTAGTCCTCGTCGAAGTCCATCGTCTCCTCCGCGCCCCTCGCCTTCTTGTCGACCTGGGCGCGGAAGCGATCGGCTTGATCGTCCGGGTCGTTGAGCTCGCTGAAGGCGTTGCAGATCTCGCGGCCCTCCACGAAGAGCTCGAAGCGATCGACGAGGTTTGGGTCGCGGTCCTTCTTTCGAGCGAGGGGCGAGACCTCGTAGGGGTAGTCGACCACGAAGACGGGGACGGAGCGCTTGCCGTCGGCGGTGCGGTAGTCCTTCGCGAGGAACGGCTCGGCGAGGTACTCGTAAGCGGCGAACAGCCGCTCGCCGTCGTTCTCGCACTTCAGCATGCCCTTGCGGAAGTTCGACCAGTCGATGTCGCGGCCCTTGGCCTTCGCCGCCTTCGCCCATTCCTTGATGGGGGCATCCTCGCGCCCAATATCGTCGACGACGCTGGCGGGGAGCCCCGAGCGCTCGAGGGCGGCCTCGACGAGCCCGCGCATCGGGATGCGCTCGAACCGCTCGAGGGAGAACGGCCGGCTCTCGTGCCAAGCGCGAGCGTGCTCCGGCATGCGCTCGAGGAGGCGGGCCTCGACGTAGCGGAGCATCTCCTCCGTCTGATCCATGAGGACCTCGTACGTCGCGTACGCCTGGTAGTACTCGAGCATCGTGAACTCGGGGTTGTGGCGCGTGCTGATCCCCTCGTTGCGGTAGCAGCGGCCGATCTCGTAGACGCGCTCGAAGCCGCCCACGACGAGCCGCTTCAGATAGAGCTCGGGCGCGATCCGCATGAAGAGGTTCATGTCGAGGGCGTTGTGGTGCGTCTCGAACGGCTTCGCGAGGGCGCCCCCGACGAGCGAGCTCATCGTCGGCGTCTCGACCTCGAGGAAGCCGCGGGAGTCGAAGAAGGCGCGCAGGCTGCTCACGATCGCGGCGCGCGCCTGGAACACGGCGGCGACCTCTTTGTTCGCGACGAGATCCACGTAGCGCGCGCGGTAGCGCTGCTCGACGTCCTTGAAGCTCGTCTTCGTGGGCAGAGGCCGGTGGGCCTTCGTGAGGAGGCGGACCGTGCTCGGGTTGATCGACAGCTCGCCCTTGTCGGTCGCCATCGCCTCCCCCTCGGCCTCGATGAAGTCGCCGAGATCGAAGTCCTCGAGGCGGGCGTATCGATCGCCCAGCACCGGCTCCTGACAGTAGAGCTGGAGCTCACCGGTGCGATCGCGCAGGCGCACGAAGGCGCCCGCGCCGAAGGAGCGGAGAAAGAGGATCCTCCCCGCGACGCGGAACGACCTCGCGGCCGCCGCCACCGCGTCCTTCGCGTACTTGCCGGCGCCGTCGCGCGTGCTCGCGAAGGCCTCTCGAACCTCGGCGAGGGTGGAGAGAGGCGTGCCTCGCTCGCGCTCGGTGACGTCGTTCGCGAACGGGTTCTCCCCCCGCGCGCGGACGCGCGCCGTCTTGGCCTTGCGGGCCTGGATGAGCGTCTCCTCGGAGGCTCCGTCGTGCGATGCGCCCTTCTTCTCCGTGCTCACGCGTCATCCTCCTGGATCTGGGAGCCCTTCTTGAGCGTGCCCCCCGAGGCGGCCATGAGGTAGCTCTGGATGAAGGGATCGACGTCGCCGTCGAGGACGGCGTCGACGTTGCCCATCTCGGTGCCGGTGCGAACGTCCTTCACGAGCTTGTACGGCGCGAGGACGTAGTTGCGGATCTGGCTCCCGAAGTTGATGGCGCTCTTCTGAGCGTTGTACTGCGCCGCCTCGTCGGCCCGCTTCTGGAGCTCGATCTCGTAGAGCTTGGCCTTCAACATGCGCATCGCCATCGCGCGGTTCTGGTGCTGGCTGCGCTCGGCCCGGCAGACGATCATGATGCCGGTCGGGTGATGGCGGAGGCGAACCGCCGTCTCGACCTTGTTCACGTTCTGCCCGCCCTTGCCGCCGGCGCGCATGGTGGTGATCTCGATGTCCTTGTCGGCGACGTCGATGTCGATGTCTTCGTCCACGTCGGGAGTAACGTCGACCGCCGCGAACGCAGTCTGACGGGTGTGGTCCGCGTTGAAGGGGCTCATCCGCACGAGCCGGTGGACGCCCACCTCGCTTCGCAGGTAGCCGTAGGCGTTGTCCCCCTCGACCGCGATCGACACGGCGTCGATGCCGGCCTCGTCGCCCTCCTGGTAGTCGAGGACCTCGGCCTTGTAGCCGCGCTTCTCCGCCCAGCGCAGGTACATGCGCATGAGCATCGAGGCCCAGTCCTTGGCGTCGGTGCCGCCCGCCCCGGGGTGGATGGTGAGGATGGCGTTCGCCTTGTCGGCGGGGCCGCTCAGCATCCGCTCGAGCTCGGCCTTGCGGAGGCGCTCGTCGAGGGACTCTGCTTGGGCGGCCGCGTCGGCGATGACGCCTTCGTCGTTCTCGGCCGCGCCGAGCTCGAGGTACTCCTCGACGTCGGCGAGATCGCGCTTGAGCTTCTGGGCGAGCTCCAACCGCGCCTCCGCTTGGGCGCGCTTGCGCAGCGTCTTCTGCGCCGCCTCGTTGTCGTTCCAGAAACCGGGGCGGAGGGTCGCCTGGTTCAGATCTTCGAGCAGCCTCTCAAGTCGAGGGACGTCAAAGATGCCCCCTTAGCGCTTCATAGCGCCTTTTGAGGTCTTGGATCTTCTCACGCGTCTCGGAGAGCATGCTCCCCGCGTCTTAGCGGCGGGCGCTCCCGTTCGCAAGGAGGTGGTGAGGTCAGCGCCGCGACGCGCTCGCGGAAGAAGGCGGCGGCTCGATGCGGTCCGCGGCCGCGCCCGATGGGTGCTGGGTCAGCGAGACCTCCTGGAGATCCGAGGCGGCCGGCCCGTTGAGCACGCGCCCATAGGCGTCGAAGCGAGAGCCGTGACATGGACAATCCCAGCTCTTCTCGGAGGCGTTCCACGCGACGACGCCGTAGAGGTGTGGACACATCGCGCTGCGCGCGTGGCAGGTCCCCGCCTCGTCGCGATAGACGGCGAGGAGCTTGGTGCCGTGGCGAACGACCGCCCCGCTCCCGGGGGGGATCCGCGACTCGTCGTGGACGTCGCCCGGTCGCAACCAGTCGAGGTATTGGCTGCCGACGTCGATCGAGGCTTTGAGCAGCTCCAGCATCGCGTGGGGGGTGCGCCGCGGATCGAAGAGCGCCTCGTAGCGGCTCTCTCGGCCCTCGATGAGGGCAGAGAGCAGGAGACCGGCGATGGCCCCGTGGGTCATCCCCTGCCCCGAGTCCCCCGTCGCGAGGTAGATGCCCTCGAGCGCGCCCGGCGCGCGCCCGATCAGGGCGATGCCGTCCGCGGGCTCGAGCACCTGCCCCGACCACCGCGCCACGACGGAGAGCGCCGCCCCCGGCCTCACGAAGCGCCCCGCCGCCCAGCGCTCGAGGGCCTCGTACCGGGCGACCCCATCGTCTCCGCCCTGACCCGTCTTGTGATCGGCGCCTCCCACCACGAGGACGTCCACGTCGCCCGTCGAGGAGCCCGCGAGCCGCGCGTAGTGGTACGGGTCCTCCGTGTCCCAGTAGAGCGCGTCGGGTATCGATCCGCGCGGCACCTCGATCGCGACGACGTAGCTTCGATACGCCTCTTGCTTCATCGGGATGGAGATCGCGCTCACGATGGGCGCGTTGGTCGCGACGACCACGCACTTCGCCTCCACGAAGCGGCCGTCCTCGATATCGACCCGGAGCGGCCCGTCCGATCCGTCCGCGCGAGCGACGCCCGTCACGCGGGTGCCGGTGTGGACCCTGCCGCCGCGCCGCTCGACGGCGCGCGCGAGCCCGGCGAGGTAGCGCGTGGGGTGGATGCGCGCCTGACGCGGGAACCGGATCGCCGGCCCCTCATCGATGGAGGCGAGGGGAGGATGGGCGACGAGCTCTGCGTCCACGAGGCCGGCGCGTCGGGCCGCCTCGAGCTCGCGCGCGAGGAAGCCGGCCTCCCGCTCGAGCCCCTCGAAGAGGTAGCCGTCGACCCGCGCGAAGTCACAGTCGATGTGCTCCGTCCGGCAGATGGCCTCGATGCGATCGATCGCCTCCACGTGGGCGCGCGCGAGCAGCCTCGTCCTGTCCTCGCCGTGCTTCTTCTCGAGCCACGAAAACCGGTCGTCCTGCACGCTCGCGAGGTGCGCGGTCGTGCGGCCGGTCTCGCCGCTGCCGATCGCGTCTTGCTCCAAGACCACGACGCGTACGCCGCGCACCGCGAGCTCGTACGCGACCGAGAGGCCGGCGATGCCCGCCCCCACCACGCAGACCTCCGTCGTCTCCGCGTCCTCGAGCGGCGTCTCGTAGGCGAGGATCGGCTCATCCATCCAAAGGGAGCGCGTGGCTTGTCGGGACGTCATCGGATCGACGTGGTGCGAGGTCCGTGCCTCTCGAAGCTGCCCGTTTTGCGGGCCCCCGCACCGACGGCGCGAGCGCGAGGTCGCCTCAGCGTGTCGAGGATGCGGAGGATCGGGCGCGCGGCCATGGAGGGGCGTGTCGGACGAGACACTCGCTCGCGTCGCGCCGGAGTCGGGGTAAGCCGGCTGTACAGGGGATTTCGGCGGCCTTTTCACGTATCCATGCCGGCATGCTGGGTGCTTTCGTGGCGAACATGCCAAGTCGAACGCACGCCGCCGCACAAAGCCCCGCTCTTTCGTCTCTCTTCTCGCGCGGGGTCGGTGCAGCGCTGGTGCTCGGGCTCCTCTTCGGGTGCCGTGAGCCTTCGAGCGGGGAAGGCTCGAACGGACCGGCCGCGTCCGCCGGGACGACCACGGAGGAGGCCCCGCGCGTCATCGAGGTCGTCAAGCCGGAGGAGAAGAAGCACTTCACTCCGGCGCGCGCGGGCTGCGACGCCGTCGACGTGCTCGTCGCGGGAGAGAGCGCTGGCTCGATCTGCGTGGAAGACGCGGCCAAGGCAGGCCTCACCGTCCTCGATCTCTCGGATGGGTGGACGCCGCGGGTGTTCGCCCCCGACAAGACCACGAGCGAGGCCCCCGAGTACCGCGCGAAATACCTCGAGCTCGCGAGCCAGCCCACGATCGACCTCGGCCTCTACGGCGTCGCCCCGACGATGTCGGTCCTCGCGGCGCGCCTCACCGACGACGCGAAGCGGACGTGCGACGCGGCCGTCGATCGCGCGCCCCTCGAGGCCCTCGCGAAGACCGCGAGCGCCGCAGACCCGAAGGCCAAGCGCGTCCCGCCGCCGAAGGACGCGATCGCGGCCGCCCAGGCCGAGCTCACCTGCGACGGGCTGTTGAAGAAGCGGCCCTTCCCCGGCACGTTCGACGGCACGACCCAGATCGCCCTCGACGCCTTCCGGCGCCGCCACATGATCGTGGGGGCCGGGCTCGACGGCGACACCCTGCGCGCCCTCGCGAAGGGAGGCGAGGAGCTCGCGTTCATTGGGCTGCTGCGCGGTCTGCGAGAGCGCGTGGCCGACGCGGCCGCCCTCATCGAAGACGGCTCCGCCTCCGAGCAGAAGGCCCTCGTCGCCGATCGCGAGATCGATCTGTTCCGCTTCGCGCCGGAGCGGCGCGAGGCGCTCCCGAACGGGGCGCCCGATCGGCTCGGACAGGCCGCGGACGCGGCGGCGCGGGCCCTCGGCTGGACGAGCCCCGAGAAGGCGCGCGCGTTCCTCGCCGCGCGCGGCAAGGATCCCCTCAAGAGCTACCGAGTCGCGGTCGAGCTCCCCGCCGCGCCCGCGTACGCCACCGCTTCGATGGACCTCCGGGTCGAGATCGATCGAGGCGACGTGTTCCCCGGCGCGGCCATGCGCGGCCCCCAAGAGCGGCACGCCCCCACGTACGTGCTCTATGCGAAGGACGGCGGAAAGGAGGTCCCCCTCGTTCGCTGGGCGACGACCATCGGCGGGTGGAAGAAGGAGCGCACGCCGGAGGGCGAGATCATCACGAAGTACAAAGAGAGCGACGTCGGCGATCGCATGTACCGCCAGATCATCGCCGCGCCGGCGTGGATGCCTCCCGAGTCGACCCCGGAGACGGATCTCCTCCACGAGGGCAAAGACGGCTCGGTCGCCCTCAAGCGCGATCTCATCCAGCCCGGGTACCGCAACGCGTACGGCCTCGTGATGCTCATCCACGACAAGCCCGTGACGAAGGGCACGGAGACGACTTGGGTCGACCGCGGCATCCGCACCCACGGCTCCGTCGACTACCGCTCGATCCAGCGCGGAAGCAGCCACGGGTGCCACCGCCTCTACAACCAGCTCGTGCTGCGGCTGAGCGGGTACCTGCTCGCGCATCGGCCCAGCGTTCGCCGCGGCAAGATGCAGGTCGGCTACCACCGAACCCTGAGCTACAACGGGGAGAACGTGGACGTGGACGTGGCGACGCGCGGCTATCAGTTCGAGCTCGATCCGCCGGTGCCGGTGAAGGTCCTGGAGGGCAACGTCGCGCCGGATCCGGACAAGCCCGTCGCGACCGACGTGGCCGCCGCCGGATCGACGCGCGGCTGAGCGGGCAGGGAATCCTCAACCGAGCGCGAGCACCCTTCGATAGAAGGCGAGCTCGCGCGTCCACACGTCGCGGATCGTCTCTGCCTTTCGGAACCCGTGGCCCTCGCCCTCGTAGGCGTGAAGCTCCGTGGTCACGCCGCGCGCGACGAGCGCCTCGAACATGCGCCGCGTCTGATCGGGGGGAACGGCCGGATCTTCGAGGCCCTGGAAGAAGATGATCGGGGTCTCGATCCGGTCCGCGTCGCGAAGGGGACAGCGCTCGTCGAGGGCGCGCTCGTAGGCCTCTCCTTCACCGAACAGGAAGCGGTCGTAACGCGACTCGAACTTGTGGGTGGCGGCGGCGAGCGCGCGCGGATCCGAGGGGCCGTACAGGCAGGCGGCGGCCCGGAAGAATCCATCCTTCGTGACGACGCGCAGCACCGTGTAGCCGCCGGCGCTGGAGCCGCGCACGATGGCTCGCTTCGGATCGACGCGGCCAGCGGCGGCGAGGTGCTTCGCCCCCGCGATGCAGTCGTCCACGTCGACGACGCCCCATCGCCCGCGGAGCTTCTCGCGATAGGCGCGCCCGAACGTGGTGGAGCCGCGGTAGTTCACGTCGAGGACGGCGAAGCCGCGCGTCGTCCAAAACTGGATCGAGAGCTGGGGGGTTGGGCTGGCGCAGCCGGTCGGCCCGCCGTGCGCGACCACCACGAGCGGAGGGGCCTCCCCCTCCGGGCCTTCGAAGCGGGCGTTCCTCGGCGGATAGAAGAAGCCGTAGGCGGTGTCGCCGTCGCTCGTCGGAAACGCGACGTCCTCCGGCTCGCTCGTGTCCTCCGGCTCGATCGCTCCCGCGAGCGCGTCTCGCACGACCTCGAAGCGCCCGGTCTCGAGATCGAGGTGGACGAGCTTCGTCCCCTGGCCTGCCCAGCCGACGGTGTAGAGCAAGTCGCGGCCGCGGCAGTCGAGCTCACCGATCATGGCGTGAGGGGTGGGGAGGCGCGCGAGCGCGCCCGTCGCGAGATCGACCCGCACGAGCTGACTCCGGCCTTGGCCGCACGCGACGCCCACCACCGAGCCCTCGTCCGCGAAGGCGAAGAGCCGCGTCCCGAGGGACCAGATCGCGGCCCCGAGCTCGAGATCCGGAGCCGCGCCGAGCGAGACGAGCCGTTCCTCCTCCACCCGGTGGAGCGCGAAGCGATCGCCCGCCTCGACGCAAGCATGGAGGGTGCCGTCGGCGCCGAAGGCCGGTTGGATCGCGGCCCCGAGCGCGCCTCGCTCGGGTGGGATCGGTCGCGGCGGACCTTCGCATGCGCCCTCTCGTGACAGCGGCTGCAGGTAGAGCCGCGCGCCGTCCCAGGGCATGACGGGGTGATCCCAGGCGAGGTAGGCGAGCCGATCACCCTGCGGCGAGAGGACCGGGCTGGAGAAGAAGTCGTGCCCCGACGCGAGCGCTTCGATCCGCCCCGTCGCGAGATCCAAGGCCCCGATCGCCGCCTCCGGCTCCGCGCCGTCACGGGGACGCTCCGTCACCGAAACGACGCGCCCTCGCCGCGCATCGACGAGCGGCTCTGCGATCCGCACCGCGCCGTCGGTGACGGGCTCGGGGGCCCGCCCCGCCTCGACTCGATGGAGGCGCTGATCCGCCTGGCTGACGAAGAAGATCGTCTCCCCGTCGATCGCGTGGGCGCGCCCGCCGTACTCGTGCACGCGGGTGCGGACGGAGAAGGGCGCGGGGACGAGCTCTTCGACGGGAGCGCTCCCCGACGAGCGCCTCGATCGAAGGACGGTGACGCGGCCTCCCTCCCCGGGGCGCGACTCGGACCACGTGAACGATCCGTCCGCCTCGATGCGAGGCGAGCCGAGGCGCGCCCCTGCCTTCGCCATCGTGTCGGGCGTGATGGGAGACTCCCAAGCCCCGAACGGCGCGCGCGTCTTCACGGCGTGCTCAGCGATACGGGTTGCTGAGGTCTTCGGTCGGCGACGGAGGCGGGGGCGGCGGCGGCGTGAGAGGCTGCGATGTCCCGGGGGTGGACGTGCCCCCGGACTTCGGCGTTCGCCGACCTCCGCTCGAAGCGTGATGTTCTTGGCCGCTCGTGGCCACGCTCGCCGAGGCGCTCGGCTCGTTCGACGCCTTCGCGGAGGCGGTCGCGGACGCGGCGTCGTTCGCGCTCGACTCCGAGGCGGTCGGCGTCGAAGAAGCGGTCGCGGTGGTCGTCGCGTTGGGGGTCGCCGTCTTCTCGCTCGTCGTCGCGGGCCGCGCCGTCTTCTGGGTCGTGTCGTCGGGCCGCGCGTCGCTCGACATGTACTTGGACTTCATCAGCACGAGCCCGGTGCCGAACACGATGAGGAACGCGGCGACGACGACGATGTACTTGCCGTAGCCGCGCTTGGGGACGGCGTGCACGATCGTCGGATCGAGCTGGTCCGCGCGCATGGCCGCCTCGGCGGAGAGGGTCATCGAGCCGGGGGTGAACCCGCCCGCGGAGACCTCCCCCGTCGATGAGACGAGGGTGCGAGGGGGAGGCTTGCTGGAGCCCGCCGGCTGAAGCCCGGCGACGCCGTTCGCGGCGGGCACCGCGCCGACGATGGCGGCGCCGTCGATCGGGCTCGCCGCGATCGTCGCCGAGCCCGCTTGTCCAGATGCGGCGTGACCGGCGGCCACGAGACCCGCGCCGAGCGCCGCGTTCGCCGCCTGAATCTTGTCCGGGGAGACGCCCGCCTCACCGGCGGAAATCATGCGCTGGGTGCCGTTCGCCCCCGCCTCGAAGACGTGGCCGTTGGCCTCCAGTCGCGCTCGCGCCTCGGCGAGGAGCGGCTCCGCGAAGAGCCCGCGCGCCGTCTTCACCGCCGGCGTCATCGCCGCCGCCGACGGTCCCGCGTGAGGTCGCGCGACTGTCACGACGTCCTCGAGATCGTCCTCGATCTGGGGCACGTAGCCCCCCGCGCCCTCTTTCACGGTCGCGGCGTCCTTCGGCAGGCCGCCCGTCGCCTCTGCGACCGCTTGGGCGAGCCCGAGCCCCTTCTGGGTGCTCGCGCCATCGAGCCGCTGCGCCGCCGCCGCCTCGACCTCCGCCCCCGTGCGAGGCGCGGGGCCTTGGCCGATCAGCGTCCGCTGGCTCTGCCTCGCGGGCGGAGGCGCGCGCGGAGGCGAGACCGGAGGGGGAGGCGGCTCCGGCTTCGGCTGCTCGAGGGCGAAGCGCATCGTCACGTCGGCGGCGACCTCGAACTGAGGCACGTGAACGGGGCCGTTGCTCTCCTTGGGGCCGCTGTCGTGGATGACCGGCGTGCCTTGAGCCGCGACCGGCAGCGGCGAGGGCTTCCCCCCTTGGCCCGCGGGCAGCGGCACCGGCGACCGCGCGAGGGCGACGGCGGGATCGATTTGGGTGGAGGGCAGGCCGTCGTTGGAATCCGAAAGGCGCTGGGGGGGCGGGCCCTCACGGCTCGACCGAGGCGGGTTCGAGCTCAGGCGATCGCGACCGCCGGGGGGCTGGCTCCCCCCGATCACGACCGGCTGCCCCGAGTCGCTCTGCGCGAGCCACGCCCGCACGCTCTCGCGCTGGGCGCCGATCTCCTGGCCGAGGATCGCTTGCACGAAGCTCGCGACCTCGCGGGGCGACGCGACCCCGACGTCCGTCACCGACATCTTCGCCGCCTCGCGCGCGGCCGCCTCGAGCGCGTCGATCATGTCGGCCGCGGTCTGGAAGCGCTTGTCCTGGTTGCGGTCGAGGGCCTTCAAGACGACCGGGTCGAAGCACTTCGGGATCGCCCCGTTGACCTCGCTGGGGGGACGGATCGGCTCGACGAGGATGCGCTGGAGGGTGGCCGCCTCGCTGTCGGCCTTGAAGAGGCGCTTCCCGCAGAGCACCTCCCAGACGATGACGCCCATCGCGAACAAGTCGGTGCGCCGATCGAGCTCGTCCCCGCGCGTCTGCTCGGGGGCCATGTACGCGAGCTTGCCCTTGAGCTTTCCGTGGGCGGTCGAGGTGAGGCGGCTCGAGGCGCGGGCGACCCCGAAATCCGTGATGCGCGCGGTGCCGTCGACGCCGACGAGGACGTTCTGAGGCGAGCAGTCGCGATGCACCAAGCCGAGCAAGTGCCCCCGATCGTCGCGGAGCTCGTGGGCGGCGTGAAGGCCGGCCAGCGCGTCGAGGACCATGCGCAGGATCACGTGCCGCGGCGGCAGCTGACCGAGCGACATCGAGCGCGCCACGATCTTCGAGAGCGTGTCGCCCTCGACGTACTCCATCACCAGGTAGTAGCCGGCCTCCGTCTCGCCGACCTCGAGGATGGGGACGACGTTCGGGTGGTGGATCAGGGCAGCGAGGCGAGCCTCGTCGAGGAACATCTCGACGAACTCCGGCTCGTTGGCGAGGTGCGGGTGCAGCCTCTTGATCGCGACGAACCTCTGGAAGCCCCCGACCCCGCCTCGGCGCGCGAGGAAGACGGTCGCCATCCCGCCCGTCGCGATCTCGCCGATCAGCTCGTAGCGATCGAGCTTGCGGCGCGGATCCGACGGGTCGAGGAGCTTTACCTTCGCCATCGACGCCCTCTTTCAGGGACGCGGCCTCCCCGCAGGACCGCGCAGACAGCGCTCCCTCGGCGTGAGGCGTGAGCGTTCTTGTCGATTGCGACGCGCACTAGAAGCGGCCCCCGAGCTCGAGGTGGAAGCCCACGGAGGACCCCGCCGCGCTCTCGCGATCCGGGCCGACCGAGCCGAGGGAGCCTTTAGCACCGTCGACCTCCACCCACAACCGGGGGACATCGAAGGTCACCGCGTCCGCCTTGGGCGGCTCGCTCTTCGGCTTGCCGGCCCAGTTCGTCACGATCGCGAGGACGATGGTGATCGCCCCCACCCCCGCCGTCGCGCCGATCATCGCGTTGGTGCGGACCTCCTTCGCCTGACCGTCTTTGTAGAGCTGGCAGTCCTCGCCTTGACCGGCGCACTGCTCTCGAACCGCGTCTGCGCCGGGGTTCTGGATCGTGTCGACGCCGCTCCAGATCGTGGCCCCGCCGAGGCCGGCCGTCACGATGAGGCCGGTGATGAAGAACGCGGGGTGGATGCGCCACGTCTTCTGCTCCGGCTTGTCGCCCGGCGGCGGCTCGGGGCGCGGCCCCTGATCGCCCTTCGGGGGCTCGATCGGCGGGCCGCCCGTCGTGACCTTGTGGGGCTCCGAGAAGCGGATGGTGCTGAAGCCACCGGCGGTGGCGGTCACGGTCTGATCGGCCGCGGCCGTCTTTCCCTCGAAGCTCGCCCCGATCGTCTGCTTGCCCGGGTCGAGGTAGATCGTCCACTGCGAGGCCGCTTGGCCGTGCACGATCTTGTTGCCGGCCGCGAGCAAGCACGGCGACGAGCAAGCGATGCCGACGCGGTGGAGCCGGCCCGCGAGCTCGTCGAGCGTCTCCTTCGCGAGCTTCTTCGTCTCGTCGTCGTTCGGGTAACGGTCGAGGGCGAGGGCGGCGAGCGACGCGGCGCGAGCGGCGTTTCCCGCGTTCTTTCGCGACTTGATCGCGAGTCGGAGCGCCTTCGCGCTTGGCGCGGCCGCGTCCGCCGCCTCGAAATGGGCGGCCGCCTCCTCGAAGCGGTTCGCGCTGAAGGCCCTCGCCCCCGCCTCAAACGACTCGGAGGCAGCGGCGAGCTTGGCCGGGTCGGGCCCGGCGTACGCGTTCGCGGCCGGCAACGACGCGACGAGCGCGAGGATCACGAGGAGCAGCAGCCGTCGCATGGATGACCTCGAATCATCATACATGGGACGGCGTCCCGTGCGCGACCCTCGCCGCGCACGATTCCGCCCGTCACGCGACCGTTACATCACCCCTCGAGGAACAGCCGGTCCGGGTCCTCCAGGAGGGCGATCACGTCGTAGGCGAACGCCGCCCCCACGTGCCCGTCGATGATCCGGTGGTCGAACGAGAGCGAAAGGAGCATCACGTTCCCGACCACGATCGCGCCGTTCTTCACGACCGGCTTCTCCTTGATCTTGTGCACCCCGAGGATGCCGACCTCGGGGAAGTTGAGGATCGGGGTGGCGAAGAGACCGCCCTGCGCGCCGAGGGACGTGATCGTGAACACGGAGCCGCCGAGGTCCTCCGGCTTCACCTTGCCCGCCTTCGCGTCCTCGCCGAGGCGCTGGATGTCCTTCGCGATGCCGAGGATGCTCTTCCGATCCGCGTCGCGCACGACGGGGACGATCAGGCCCGCCTCCGTCGACGTCGCGATCCCGATGTGCATCCGCTTGCGGGTGACGATCTCGTTCGTCGACTCGTCGAAGGCGGAGGCGAGGCTCGGGTGCTTCTTCAGCGCGCACACGACGGCCTTCGCGATGAAGGGCAAGAACGTGAGCTTCGCGCCCGCCCTCTCGGCGGCGGGGCGCAGCCGATCCCGGACCGCCATCAACGCCGAGGCGTCGCACTCCTCCACGAAGGTGAAGTGAGCGGCGGTGTGCTTCGAGCGGCTCATCCCCTCGAAGATCTTCTTTCGAACCCCGCGCAAGGGCGTGCGCTCGTCGTCGCCGCCGAGCTCCTTGACCGCGTGTTTCGGCTCGTCCGCGCGAGCGGCGGGAGCGGCCGGCGCAGGCGCGGAGGGCGCGGGCGTGGAGACGGGCTGCGGCGCGGCCGCGCTCGAGGTCGAGGGGGCGGGAGGAGCGCCGCGCGTCGATCGCTCGACGTCCTCCTTCGTCACCCGACCCTGGGCTCCCGAAGGAGCGACGGTCCGCAGATCGACCCCGAGATCGCGGGCGAGCTTGCGCGTCGCTGGCGTCGCGAGGGGCTTGTCGTTGAAGTAGCTCGCGAGCCCCGGCGCGTGTCCGTTCTGGGCCCCGTTCGAGGGCGCGGGCGCGCGCGCGGCGAGCAACGACATCCCCGGCAGGTCTTCACGGATATCCCCGACCGCGGTCGCGGCGGGGCCGTCGTCCTTCTTCTTCGCGGGGGCGGGCGCAGGGGCCGCGGCCGGAGCTGCCGCCGCGCCGCCACCGCTTAGATCGAACACGACGAGCACGGCGTGCACGGGCACCACCTCGCCCGCCTTGCCGCGCAGCTCCTGGATCGTCCCTGCTTTGGGGGCGGTGATGACGACGGTCGCTTTGTCCGTCATCACCTCGACCATCGGCTGATCCTCGCGGACGCTGTCGCCCGGGGCGACGAGCCACTTCACGATCTCGCCTTCCGTCACGCCCTCGCCGATGTCGGGGAGCTTGAACTCGTAGGTGCTCATGGCTCGCCTCAGTATTGGGCCGTCTCGACCACGGCCGGGACGATTCGGTGAGACAGCGGCAGGTACTCGTTCTCGAGGGTGTACGGGAACGGCGTGTCGAAGCCGGTCACCCGCTTCGGCGGCGCCTCGAGGTGGAGGAACGCCTTCTCGTTGATGAGGGAGACGATCTCCGCCCCGAGCCCGCAGCTCTTCGGCGCCTCGTGCACGACCACGACCCGGCCCGTCTTCTTCACGGACGCGATCACCGTGTCGATGTCGAGCGGCCAGAGCGTGCGCAGGTCGATCACCTCGCAGTCGATGCCGCGCTCGGCCGCCTTCTGCGCGGCGTCGAGGGCCTCGTAGAGCATCGCGCCCCACGTCACGATCGTGAGGCTCTTCCCCTCCTTCACGACGGCGGCCTTGCCGAGCGGCACCGTGTAGTCGCCCTCCGGGACGTCACCCTTCGCGGCGCGGTAGACGCGCTTCGGCTCGAAGAACAGCACCGGGTCCGGATCGCGAATCGAGGCGAGCAAGAGGCCCTTCGCGTCGGCGGGGGTGGCGGGGCACACGACCTTGAGACCGGCCACGTGGATGAACTGCGCCTCCGGCGACTGCGAGTGGTAGTGCCCGCCGCGGATGCCGCCGCCCACCGGCGTGCGGATCACCATCTTCGCCGAGTACTCGCCGCCCGATCGGTAGCGGTACTTCGCGAGCTCGCTGACGATCTGGTCGTAGGCGGGGAAGATGAAGTCGGCGAACTGGATCTCCGGGATGGGCACGAGGCCGTAGAGGGCCATCCCGATCGCGGTGCCGATGATGCCGCCCTCCGAGAGCGGCGTGTCGATGACGCGGTCGTCGCCGAACTCGTCGAACAGGCCTTGGGTCACGCGGAACACGCCGCCGACCTTGCCGACGTCTTCACCCATGAGCACGACGCGCGGGTCGCGCCGCATCTCGAATCGCAGGGCGTCGTTGATCGCCTGCACCATGTTCATCTGAGGCATCGAGCGGTCTCCGGTGATCGATGAGATTCGATTTGAAAAAGATGATGTGCAGCCCTCGCGAGCGCGGGCGGGCGGCCCGATCGCGAGCGGGCACTCAGTGGCCGTGACCCTTCGCCCGAGGGCCCTTCACGAGCTCTTCCTTCTGCTCGCGCAGGTGCCAGGGCAGGTCCGCGAACACGTCGTCGAACATCGAGTCGAGCGACGGGGCGTCCGTCTTCTCGGCCGCGACGATCGCGGCGCGGAGCTCCGCGTCGACCTCTGCCTCGAGATCCTTGTCCTGCTGATCGGTCAGGCCGTGGAAGGCCTTGAGGTGCTTGCGGAGCCGAGCGAGCGGGTCCTGAGCGCGCCACGGCTCGAGCGTCCCGTCCGGTCGATAGGCCTTCGGATCGTCGCTCGTGGAGTGGCCGGAGAGGCGGTATGTCATCGCCTCGATGAGGGTCGGCCCCTCGCCGCGCGCGGCGCGGTCGATGGCGTCGCGCGTCACCTTGACGACGGCGAACAGGTCGTTGCCGTCCACGCGCACCCCGGGCATCCCGTAGGCGATCGCCTTCTCCGCGAAGGTGCGGCTCGCCGTCTGGCGCTCCGTCGGGACGCTGATCGCCCAGCCGTTGTTGCGGCAGAAGAAGACGGTCGGCGTCTTGAACACGCCCGCGAAGTTCATCCCGTTGTGGAACTCGTTCGAGCTGGTCGCGCCCTCCCCGAAGTAGACGAGGGTCGCGAGATCGTCCTTCTTGATCTTGGCGCCCCACGAGAAGCCGACGGCCTGGGTGATCTGCGTCCCGATCGGAGACGAGATGCTCGTCACCTTCGCCTTGCGGTAGCAGTAGTGGTCCGGCATCTGCCGGCCCTTGGCCGGGTCGTTCGAGTTGCCGAACATGTTGTCGACGTAGCGCGAGAGCGGCATGCCTCGCCACAGCGCCCCGCCGAACTCGCGGTAGCACGGGAACATCCAGTCCTGAGGGCGCATCGCGAAGGCGCTCCCCAAGATCGCCGCCTCCTCGCCGAGCGACCCGATGTGGAAGCCGATGCGGCCCTGGCGCTGGAGGGTGACGAGGCGATCGTCGAGGATGCGGGTGCGGAGCATCGCCCGGTAGAGCGCCGTCACCTCTGCGCCCGTGAGCTTCGGGTCGGTGATCGGATCGAGGGTGCCGTCATCCTTGAGGCACTTCACGACGTCCGCCGCCTTCGTGTCGCCGGGGTGCCGCGCGACGGCAGGCCCCATCGCGAGCGTCGACGGATCCACGCCGTTCGTCCTGCTCGCAGGGCCGTTCGAGGCGAGGTGCGAATCTTCGAGGTGCGCGACGGGAGCCGTAGACTTGGGTGCGGGCACGGAGCTCATGGCGCGCGCACCCTAACCAAACCGAGCGCGGTCCGCCAGCGGCGCTTTCGCACTTCGAGACCCCGCGCAAAACTGCGGAGGACGCTCTGAAATGCGCGCGCAGCTGACGCGCCGTGTCGGGCTCTCGCGCAAACGCTCGCTACGAGGCGAGCGCGTCCCTCGCGGCCGCGACGGCCGCGTCCACGCTCGACTCGGGGAGCCCGAATCCAGCCGCGAGCTTCGTCATCGTCGAACGCTCGACGTCGCTTACGCCGCCGGAGATTTGGGCGACGAGGGCGGCCACGCGCAGCACCTCGTGCTGGGCTTCGGACTTCGCGACCGTCCGCGCCACCACCTGGAGGCGCTTGTCCATCCCGTCCTCGCCGAGCTGGGCCGAGAGGTCCGCGAGGAGCGCGGCGAGCTGATTCCCGGCGACGCTCTGGTTCGTGGCGGCGAGCACGACCTGCTCGAAGGCGGCGCGCTCCTCCGCGTCGAACTCCCCGTCCGCGTTCGCGACGAGGAACGCGCCCTCCACGAGCGCCTCGAAGAGGGCAGCGGCGGCAGGATCGAAGCCGGTCGGCGGCGTGTCTTCCGTCCCGCGCTTCGAGCCGTAGAGCTCGGCGGCGCGGGTGAGGATGGAGTCGCGTGACCCGGCCTTCCCCTCGTTCACGTCGGCGAGGCCGCGCCCGGCCACCTCTCGGAGGAGGGGGTCGTTCGCGGGCGCACCGGCGGAAGGGAGCGAGGCGCGGGCGGTTCGGAGCGATTGAGCGATGCGCTCGATGAGGCTCTGGTCGACGGCCATGATTGTCTTCGAATCGTCCGACGCGACAGAGGAGCCGCGCCGCCGCCTCACGTTACCCGCAATCGGGCGACATGCGTAGCCCGCGCTTCGAGAGCGTGAATTTTCAGCCGCGAAAGCGGCACTCTCCAAGGTACCCTCGGGCCGAGAGACGCTGCCCGTGTCTTCGACGGTAAAGCCCCAAGCGACCTTCGGCCTCGCCTTCGAGGTCCTCGCGACGATCGCCAAGGGATCGACGGCGCGGGTCGATCTCTGCCGCAGCCTCGGCCCGCGCCAAGCGGGCCAGCTCATCGCGGTGAAGCGGCTCTTGCCGGACATCCTCCACGACGAGGCGATGAGCAAGCGCTTCCTCGACGAGGTGTGGATGACGGCGGCCCTGCGCGATCCCCACGTCGTCACGGTCGTGGGCTGGGGCCAAGACGCGAGCGGCCCTTACCTCGCGTGCGAGCTCGTGCAGGGCGTCTCCCTCGGCCGGCTCGTGAAGAGCGTGATCGAGACGGGGGAGGAGTTCGCGGAGCGCCTCGTCGTGTACCTCGGGCTCTGCGTCGCGAAGGGGCTCGCGGCCGCCCACGAGCTGCGGTCCGAGCGCGGCGAGCTGATGAACCTCGTGCATCGCGACATGAACGCGGCGAACGTCCTCGTGAGCTTTCAGGGCGAGGTGAAGGTCGCCGACTTCGGGCTCGCGAAGGCGAAGGATCGGCTCACCGTCACGACGAGCGAGCTGCCGGTGCGGCCGATGGGGCACATCGCGCCCGAGGAGCTCGAGCAGCGGACCATCGACGGCCGCGCCGACATCTTCAGCTTCGGGGTCATGCTCTACGAGCTGCTCACCAACCAGCAGCCGTTCACGGGCAAGGACGAGCTCGCGGTGCTGGAGTCGGTCCTCAAGCGACCGCCGATCGACGTGATGGTGCGGCGGCCCAAGCTCGACAAGGCCCTTGCCCAGCTCGTGATGCGCTGCCTCGAGAAGGAGCCGGCGAAGCGGCCTCAGTCCGCGCGCGAGATCGCCCACTTCATGGAGGAGTGGCTCTACGTGCACGGCTACCTCCGCGACGCCGCGGAGAACCTCGCGCGCTTCGTGCGGCGAAACTCGATGCGCCAGATGCGCTGGTTCGAATCGATCGTCTCGCCGCGCGCGACCCCGATGGAGGGGGTCGAGGCGGCGAGCGTCGTCCTCCGCGAGCCCGCGCCGGAGCTCGGCGCGGCCACGCGCTCGGGGACGGTCGGCAGCGCGGCTCGACGCGATAACGAGCCCACCGTGGTAGGGGGGCGAAGGCCAGGCAGCATGAGCGGCGCTCCCACGCCTCCCGTCGCCCCGGCGGCGGCGGCGGCTCCCCACGAGCCGGGCGCGTCGAGCCGAGGTCGCCGGCGCGAGAGCTCCTCGAAGCTCTCCGCCGTGAAGCTCGAGCGGACGTCGGATCCGTTCGGCGAGGCGAAGACTCACCCGGAGCGGGTCGCCGCTCCGGCCGCGCCGCGGCGCTTCGCGGAGATCCCGAGCGTGACGGAGGAGGAGATCGACGAGATCCCCACCGTCGCGCTCAAGGTCGACGCGAAGGTCCGGAGCGAGCTGCGCGACATCGCGCGCGCGCGGAGAGAGCGCGACACCGCCCCCGTTCACGACGTGGAGGATCCGGAGACGGCCCAGGATCCGCCGCTCGTCGCGATGACGCGACTCGCCGAGGCGCGGGAGCGCGAGAGCGCCCACACCGCGGCGAGAGCGCGCGATCCTCACCCGCGCGGCGCGGGCGGCCACGACGTCCGGCGCGGCGGGCGCGACGCCGCCGACATCTCCGCGCGCGCGATCGCTCAGCACGCGGAGTCGGAGCTCGCGCGGCTGCGCGGCGTCGCGCTCGAGCGCCACGAAGCGGCCCGGGTAGCGAAGGAGGCGGCCCGGCGCGCCGCCCTCGCCGCCGACGACGCGGAGGCGGAGGCGAGATCCGTCGAGCGCGCGATCAACCTCGCGCGAGCGGCCTTGGATCTGGCCGCGCGAGGAGACGGCGTAGGGGCGGCAAAGCGGCTCGAAGAGGCGCTCGCGGCCGCCTCACCGTCCTCGTCGAAGTAACGCTCGCTCCCGCGCGCTCTTCAGTTCAGGCACATGTCGCTGGAGCCGCACTTCATGGCCTTGCGCATCTCGTCGAACGCCATGCCCACGCCCATGCACGACTCGGACTGGATCTGCGCGACGCACTGATCGAGGTCGCGCGTAGAGACGCCGTTCTTGCAATCCGCGTCGTCCGCGAGCTCCCGACCGATCGTCTCCTTCTCGCTGAGGAGGCAGTGGCTCGCGTTCTGGTACTTCTCCGTGGGGCCGATGTGCTCGCAGCGCTGCTGCCGTTCGCACGCTGCCGCCGCCACCCGGTCGACCGCGGCGGAGGCGCTCACGCGGTCCGTCATGGTCTGGGGCGGCCGAGGCGTCTCGCGATCCGACGCGCACGCAGCCACGAGCCCGGCGAAGCACACCACACCTGCGATCCCGCTCAACGTCTTCATTTCTGTTCCTCCGTCTCCTTCCACGGCAACTCGCGATCCATCGCGGGGAGCCGGCTTTCGGCGGGAAAGCGGCGCGCGCGACCGCGGTTGAGGCGCGGCGACGACTCGCAACCGAGGCGCGGGTCCACGCGCCCGCGCGCGCTCGGTCGGGGCGCGTCGCCTCACGCCGAGGTTGCGACCGCCCAGCGGTGCTGGGAAACTGGCGGCCCGTGGCTCGCAAGATCGCCTCTGCCCTGCTCGTGGACGACGACACCGCGTTTCGGTGTGCGCTCCAGGCATCGCTGCGGCGTCGCGGGGTGCGAGCGCACACCGCCGCGAGCGTCGAGGAGGGCTATCACCTGCTCGAGGACGAGACGGTCGATCTGGTCGCGGTCGACTTCCGCATGCCGGGCACGGATGGGCTCACCGCGATCACGCGCTACCGAAAGCTCTGCCCCGACGCGGTCATCGTGATGCTGACCGGCTTCGGAGACATCCCTCTCACCGTCGCGGCGATGCGCGAGGGGGCGGACACCCTCCTCACGAAGCCCGTCGACGTCGACCGATTGCTCCGCGAGGCGGCGGCGGTTCCCACCGCGGAAAAGGACGGCGCGCGCCCGGCGTCGTCGCGGACGTTCCGTCTCGAGGAGGTCGAGCGCGAGACGATCGAGGCGGCGCTCCAGAACGCGGGTGGCGTCGTCGCCACGGCGGCGAAGATGCTCGGGATCGATCGCCGCACCCTGCAACGGAAGCTCAAGCGCATCACCTGAGCCGCCCAGAGCGCTACTGGGGCTCGATGAGGGCTTGCGCCTCGACGACGTCGTCGGCGAGCTCGTATTCGATCGTCGCGGTCGGTCCCGTCACCGGGCCGATGAAGCCGACGCCCACCGGCCCCGGATCGCTGCTCAGCCAGCTGAAGTCGAAGCCGATCGAGAGCAGCTGCGCGTGGGGGAGGGAGAGGGCTCGGCCCTTGTTCGTGCGCCGGCCCACGAAGGCGCCGATGTCGCTCTCGCTGACGTGCAAGAACGTGGACGCGGCCCCCCCGCGCGACAGCGGGACGACCAGCCGCGTGAACAAACCCACGTGCGGCTCGGTCTGCATCTTCGGCCAAGGGACGGTGGCGCCCACCCATCGCGAGGGCGGGCCGATGACGACGAGGAGCTCTTCGTCCCCGGGCGTCGCGGGCGCCCCCGTGCAGACGGGCACGCACGTCTTGAACCCGTAGACCAGACCAGGGACGAGCGCGCGGGCGCGGGTCCGCGCGACGCGCGACGGCCTCGCGCGGCACGTCTCGAAGTCGTAGGTCCCCTCGAACCGCACGTAGTCGATGCTGTCGTCGGACCACGACCCGATCGCGAAGCCCTCCCACGACACGGGGGCCGTCCCAGGGCGCGGCGTGCACCCAGTCGCGCCAGCGGCGGGCTTGCTCGCGTCCTCTGCGAGCGGCTCGGAGGTGAACGCGCGCACGCCCCCGAGCTCGATCTCCGCGAGCAAGTCGTTCCCCACCCGCGGCTGCTCGAGGCCGCTCGCGGTCCGGACGAAGGAGACCCCTGCGCTCGCTTCGGCGGGCGAGAGGGAGGACGTGACGAGGTATGGCATCGACGCGTAGTCGACGGGGAAGCTCTCGGCCACCGCCGGCCGCGTCGGGCCGGTGATGAAGGTTCGCTTCGTGTTGGCGGGGTTGCCGACGGGACGCGAGGGCGACGTCGACCCGTTGCTCGAGGGGCCGCAGCCGAGGATGAGCGCGCCCGCGAGCGCGCTCGTCACGATGGCGCTGGAGCGGCCCGTCACAGGGACTCGAGGTAGACGAGCAGCGCGTTGCGCTCGTCCGCGTCGAGCTTCGCGGTGTTGCCCATCTTGCTGTTCGGATCCTTGAGGAGCTCGTCGAGGGTGTTGTACCGGCCGTCGTGGAAGTAGGGGGCGGTCATGTCGACGCGCACGAGCGAGGGCGTGTCGAACTGGTTGTCGGCGTTGTCGGGAGTGTTGAGCGTGACGTTGTGGCTCTTGGCGTCGACGCCGGGGCCGCCGACGTGGCACGTGTCGCAGCCTTCCCTCGAGAACACCTCTCGGCCTTTTTCGAAGAGGGGGTTGTCGCTGACCTTGTGGACGAAGCTGACGGAGCGCGTCGGCGTGGGGAGGTTCTTCGCGTACTTGGCGAGCGCCGCGAGCGACTGAGGATCCAGGCCGCTGCCGCCGAGGCGAGACGACGTGTCCGCGATGTACTCTTCGAGCGTGCCTTGCTTGCGAGTCCACCCGTAGGGCGCCGTCCCGTGGAGACGGCCGGCGAGCATCGGCGTCTGCCGCATCCCCTCCGGCGTCGACCAGGTCACGCCGTCCTCCGCGCCGTCGGGGTGGCAGCTCGAGCACGCCACGCCGTCGAAGGTGATGCGAGTGTCCTCGCTCCGGTAGAAGAGGTCGCGGCCGAGGGCCACGTCCGCGTCGATGGCTTGGTTGCCCTGATAGGCGTCGATCGTCTTGGTCGACCCTTCGCCGAGCGGAATGACGGCGAGGGCTTCGTCGAACTGGCCCCACACCACCGCGAGCCCATCCTTGTCGGAGACGGCGACGCCCGTCGGCCCCTTCGGGAGCTGGAACCGGCGCGTGACGGCGCGCATCGGATCGACGGCGCGGGCGTCGAGCTCGAGCATCAGGTCGACGCCCATGCACGTGACATAGAGCTTCTGGGTGCTCTTTCGATACGCCATCGATCGAGGCAGCAGGCACTCGCCCGAGCGGAGGCCGTTCGTGGGGGCGAGCACGTGGGTGGAGAGGCTCTTCTCCGCGGTGGGGTCGACGAGGATCGCCACCGGCGCGTGCTTCGCGACGCCCGCGGTGGGCGGCGGCCCATAGTAGAGGCGCGTCGGACGCGCCGGATCCCCCGGGTCGACGCTGACCATCGGGATGATGATGCGGCGGCTGACGTCGCTCACGGGGGCGGGGGTCGCCGGCACCTCGGGGGTGTCCGGTGTCTGGCTCACCATCGGCGTGTTGCCCGGAGGCGGCTTCTTCGGAGGGGCCTTGAGGGGCGCGTTGGGCCGAGGCTTGGTCGGGGTCGCGGGGACGTTTCCTCCCGCGATGGTGGGCCGCTCTCCGCCGCCGGTCACGCGCGGGATCTCCACGTTGGCGAGGGCGTAGCCCTGGGTGCCGGAGCGAAGCAGCGCGAGGTCGAGGTTCTGGGCGTCCTGCGATCCGGCCCGCACCCGCGTGTCGACGACGCGCGGACGCTCCGGATGATCGAGCGCGACCACGGAGATTTGCCCCCCCACCACGTGGGACACGAAGGCCTTCTTGTCTTGATCGACGAGGACGCCGCGCGGGCTTCGCGGCAGCGCCACCGCGCCCGTCATCGTGAGGTCGTTCTTGAACACGGTGAGGGCAGGCTCGTTCGTGCTCGTCACCACCAGCGACGCGTCGTCCATGGAAGCGGCGAGCCCGAACGGCCCCGCCGGGACGTCGCGCGTGCAGCGCATCTGGAGAGGTTGGTCGGGCTTGCCGGTGGGCTCGAGGACGGCGATCCGACTTCCGTCCGCGATGGTGGCGACGACACGTCCGTCGGCGAGGACGAGCACCTGCTCGGGGGCGCCGTCGACGGGCACCGTCGCGTCGACCGAGCCTGCACCCACGTCGACGACGTCGATCCGCTTGGAGTCCTTGTCGGCGACGAGGGCCATCAGTCGATTGCCGGCGCGCGCGAGCGCGACCGCTGCCCCTTGCCGCGCGTCGCCT
The DNA here is from genome assembly GCA_044225865.1 of Polyangiaceae bacterium. Taxonomy (GTDB): domain Bacteria; phylum Myxococcota_A; class Polyangia; order Polyangiales; family Polyangiaceae; genus Xiheicaenibacterium. The sequence continues at coordinate 84,845 of JBGAID010000035.1, forward strand.
TCGCGCGCGAGGCCGACCCCTGGGTTTTGGCGTTCGCAGCTCGCCCGACTCAGATCGGCGCCGTGAGGAGCCGGCTTCGCGCGGTCCGCGACGTGCGACTCGGTGGAGGTGGTGGTGCACGCCGCCGCGAATGTCGCGACCAAGACCGAAGAAGCGATCGCTACGACTCTCATGCCCAACCTTCCTCCCTCGTCACCGCCCGCGGAGGCCTTGCACCTCCAAGGCCAAGCGCTCGTCGAAACTCGAACACTCGAACCCCGAACACCGTCACAGCCGCTCCGCTAGCAACACCGACCCTGCCCATTCGCTTGGGTGCAACCCCTTTCAGGCGCCTTCGCTCCTCGAGCTACGTCGCGGGACGGGCTCTGATCCGCCTGACACCGCCCGCGGGAAGAAGTCGCACGTCATGGCGGGACGCCGATAGCCTGGAGCATGTCCGCGGCGCTCCGGGCCGAGGACGAGGTCACGACCATCCCGCTCGGGGCCGCGTCGCCGGCGGGCCAAATCGCCTCGATCTCGAACGAGATCTCCAGGGGACCGGCCGGCGCCGCTTCCCGAGGCGCGGTGACAGGCCGGTGGAGCGACACGAACTTGCCGAGGCCCGCGTACGAGACGGTGATCGCGGCTGTCGCCGACCCGCCCTTCTTCAAGGGCACGCGGACCTTCGAGAACGAGCCCGATTGCCTCTGGAGCTGGTCGCTCGGCCACGGCGCGCTCGACACGGCCCAAGCGCTCGGCGGTCCGAGCAGGACCAGGATCTCCTCCCCACCAGGCAGGCACTCCCCGAGGCATTCGCGAAACGCATAGACCACGGAGGGCACCACCGCGGTCGCTTGGATCCGCGCCACCTCGTTCCCGGCGGCGCGACAGGTCGGCGCCATACGGCCATTGAAGGAGGCGTAGTCCAGGCTGGCGTCGGTCCAGGAGGAGAGGGTGATGGTCTCCCATGAGACGTCTTCGACCTTGCAAGTGGGGCTCGAGGGGAGGCGCTTCTCGGACGGGGACGCGCTCGGGAGGATGACCCCCTGAACGAGCGCCTGAGCGATGACGCCGGTGGGCGCGTCGACGACCAGCCCCGTCTCGACGACCCTCAACGCGACGGAGGCGGGCGGGCTTACACCTCCCGGCGCTCTTTTCACGATCGGCAACGACCCATAGTCGAAGGGACGCGCCCGGATGGTCTGCGGGCGCTGGCGGTCGGACAACCTCGCCTGGGGTCCCCTCGAAGAGACGCGGATGGGCGGGATCCACGTCGACGCGGTCGAGACGGCGGCGGTCCCCTGCGGCGCCGCCGGGTCTGGCGCCTCCGGCGCGGGCGCGCATCCGGCCGCCAACGAGGCCGCGACGACGAGGTGGATGAAGCTCCGCGATCCCATGGGCGGCCGCTCAGAGAGAGCCCAGGTAGGCCTCGATCGCGCGCTGCTCGTCTTCGGAGAGGTCCGCCACGCCGCCCATCTTGCTCTGATGATCCCCGAGCAGCGCGGCGAGGCTCCCGTAACGACCGTCGTGATAATAGGGCGCGGTCAGCGCGACCCCAGTGAGCGCAGGCGTGTCGAACGCCTTCGTGAAGTCGTTCGAGGCCTGGCTTCCGACGTCCTTGGGCGGCGCGTCTTCGAGCACAGAGGTGGCGTGGCAGGAGCCGCACCCTCGCGCCTCGTAGGCTTGCCGCCCCTTCTCGGCGAGCGTGACGTTCACCGTCGACACCGGCGGGCGCGGCAAGCCCTTCACGTACTTCACGAGGGCGTCGAGCTCGCTCGTGCCGAGCACCGAGCCACCGAGCCGCCCCATCGTGTCCCGCAGGTACTCTTCGAGGCTCGCCTTGCCCCGCGTCCACCCATAGGGCGCGGAGTGGTCCAGCCGCCCCGCGAGCATCAGCGTCTGGCGCGGGCCCTCCGGCGTCGACCACGTCACGCCGTCTTCGAGGCCCTCGGGGTGGCAGCTCGCGCACGCGACCCCGTCGCCGGCGATGCGCGGGTCGTCGCTGCGATGAAACAGCTCTCGACCGAGGTGGAACGCCTCCGATCGTTCGACGTCCTTCGACGGCCCCCGATCGATGGAGACGAAGCGAGCTTCCCCGCTGCCGAGATCGATGGTGGCCATCTGACCGCGCTCGAGCGTGCTCACCACGAGGACGTCATCGGCGACGGCGAGGCCGGTCGGCGATGTGGGCACGTCGAAGCGGCGCAGGACGGCGCGCATGGGATCCGTCACCCGGGCGTCGAGCTCCATGACGACGTCGATGCCCTGGCAGGCGACGTAGATCCGCTCGCTCTTGGGGGCGAAGACGGCGGCCCGGGGCAGCAGGCACTCCTCGCCCCGCCGTGAGGACGTGGGCGCGAGGACGTGGGTGACGAGGCTCTTCTCTGCGGTCGGATCGACGACGACGGCGATGGGAGACTGCTTGTAGATCCCCGCCACCGGCGGCGGCCCGTAATAGAGCTGGGAGGGCCGCGCGCGGTCACCGGGATCCACCGTCACCATCGGGACCACGATGCGATGGCTCTTCGAAGGCGGAGGGGTGTTGGGAGCGGCGGGGCCGGCGGGCGCGGGCCGCGTGACATCCACGCTGACGAGGGCGTAGGCATGCGTCCCTGTCCGCAAGTGCGCGAGCGATTGCTCGTCGGCGATCTGCGTCCCGGCCCGAACCCTCATGTCGATCGAGCGGTTGGGGGACGTCGACTCCAGGTCGACGACCGAGAGCTGGGCCCCGACGACGTGGCTGACGAAGGCGCGAGATCCTTCGAGGAGCAAGCCGCGCGGGGAGCGGGCGAGCGCGATCGCGCGCTTCGGGATCAGCGTCTTTCCGTCGAGGACGGTGAGGGCGGGATCGAACGCGCTCGTCACGCCGACGACACGATCATCGGGGGTCGAAGCGAGGCCGAAGGGGCCCGACGGGACCGCCACCCGGCAGCGATGCTCGAGCGGTCTCTTCGCGTCGGCGGTCGGCTCGTACACGTCGACGAACCCACCGTCCGAGAGGCTGATCACCACCCGACCGTCGGCGAGGACGAGGATCTGCTCCGGAGCCCCGAGCAGATCGGTGCGGCCGAGGGTCTTGTCGGTCGCGACGTCCACGAGCTGGATCGCGTGGGCATCCGGATCGGCGACGTACGCGACCAGGGCGCGGCCGCTCCGCGCGAGGGCGACCGCCGACCCGACGTGGGCGTCTCCCTCCCGCACGGGACCCACCGAGGGCGCGCGCCGCTCGCAGCTCGACCCGGGGGCGGGCGACGTCTCGACGCGGGACCGCGCCATCATCGGAGCGCCGCGGCCCTCCGCGGCCGGACCTCGCTCCGCCCCGGGACCGCTGCAGGCCGCGACCAGGCCCGCGGCCGCAAGCCCGACGCCGAAGAGCGCCGATCCGCGTCCATCTCTGCTCGTGCTTCGACTCATGACCGACCTCGCTGACAGAGACCACTCGACGTCGACAAGCGATCGCCGTCGTACGTTCCGGACCGACGCGCGATTCCCGCAGGCTCAGGATCGAGCTTCGGGCGGGGGGCTGTCTACGGACGCCGGGCTTGGGTCCCCTCCCCCTCCGCCGTCGAGCGACAGCGAGATGATGGCGCGCGCCCCGCCCCCGCGGAGCGACTGGACCACGAGCTCCGCCCCCATCTGCTTCGCGAGCTGGGCGCTGACGTAGAGGCCGAGGCCCATCCCGCCGCTCCCTTCCTTCGTCGTCTGGAACGGCTCGCCGAGCCGCGCCAGCATCTCGGGGGTCAACCCGGGGCCGCGATCCTCCACCGAGATCTCGGCGCGGCCGTCTCGCTCCGCGACCCCGATCGTCACCCGCTTGCGGCGGCCGAGGACAGGGGCCTCGCACGCGTTCTTGAGGAGGTTCACGAGGATCTGCACGAGGGCCCTCGTCATCACCACCGCCGACAGCGGCCCCTGCATCACGAATCGCCGCTCCCCTTCGAACCCCAGGCGGTCGAGCTCCGCCCGCGCGTGCTGCTCGATGAACCCGCAGAGCTCCACCGCCTCCGGCGCTTGATCGGGGCCGACGTGTCCGCGCACGAGCCCGACGATGTCGCTCCCTCGCTGCGCCTCTCGCGCGATCGACGCGACGAGCTCCCTCACCTCGTCCTCCGTCATCTGGGCCCGGAAGCGCTCGAGGTCGCGAGACAGGAGGAGGATGGTGGCGAGCGGGGTGTTGAGCTCGTGCGACATCGAGCCGACGAGGCGCCCGAGGACCGCGAGCTTCTCGTTCCGCGCGCTCTCGCTCCTCAGCCGGGTGAGCCGCCTCGCGTACACCGCGACGAAGGCGGCGAGGATCGCGCTCAGGCTCGAGAGCGAGATCGCGGTCGCGAGGCGCTCGACGAGCGGCGACAACGAAGGCAGCGGCGGCGCGAACGCGAGCACGATGGCGGCGATGATCGTCACCGCGCCGATGAAGAGGGTCGCGCGGGCGGTGCAGAGCAGCCCCGCGAGGGCGATCTGAAACGTGAGGAAGGCGGCGAACGGGTTCCCGATCCCGCCCGCGAGCCAGAGCATGATCGCCAGCGAGATGACGTCGACGACGAGCTGCGCCTCGACGTACCGGCGCCCCGACCGCGCCGTCAGCACCAACCACACGAGGTTCGACGCCGCGATCCCCAGGAGGACGCCCATCAACCCCGCGGTCGGGAGCCCCTGCGTGACGCGATCCGCGCCAAGGATCGTCGCCGCCATCCCCGCGACCGCGACCCATCGCAGCCAGACGAGGAAGCGATCCGCAGGATCCTCGGAGCTCTTCGTCTCGGGCGCGACGACGGCGGTGAACGCGGCCGGTACTGCGCCCGGATCCGATGCGCGAGCCTGCGAGGAGGGATCGGGCTCGATGACCACCTCCTCGCTCGCGAGCGTGCTACTTGGGCGCCGCCGTCGGCTTGGCCGACGCGGCCGCAGGGGCCCCGGAGCCAGCAGCGGCAGGCGCGGCCGAAGCCGCCGCCGACGCGGTCGGAGCGGCCGCGAACGGATCGGTCATGATGGCGGGCCGGTCACGCTTCGCGGGATCGAACATGCCGCGCGCCATCGTGTCGAACGCGGTGAACGACACGAAGATGATGAGGAACACGATGCTCGAGGCGAAGATCAACGCGTTGAACCGCTGATCCGTCGCGAGGTGCATGAAGAACGCGGCCACGATCGAGGCCTTGATCGTCGCGATGAGGAGGGCGATCAGGAGGTTGACCGAGGTGCCGAGGTTGACGAGGCTCGCCCCGACCGTGATGCCCGTGAGCACCATCAGGGTGGCGAACGTCTTCAAGTAGAGCGACAGCGGCGAGACGTGCGGGACGTGGTCGGGGCCGTGATGCGCGTGCGCGTGGGCGTCGTGGGACATCGTCGTCTGCCGTTTTCTTCAACCGATGAGGTAGAGCAGGGGGAAGAGGTAGATCCAGATGAGGTCGACGAGGTGCCAGTACAGGCCCACGCCCTCCACCGGAGCGTAGTAGCGCGACGAGAACTCACCCTTCGCGGAGCGCAGCAGGATCCACAGGATGAGGCCCATGCCGATCACGACGTGGAGCCCGTGGATGCCGGTCATGATGAAGTAGACCGCGAAGAACGTCCCGGGGTGGGCGGTGCCCGCGGGCGCGGTGTAGTGCATCCCCGGCAAGAGCCCCTCGTGGATCTTGTGGGTGTACTCGAAGTACTTCACCACCAAGAAGCAGCCCGCGAGGAGGAACGTCACCGCGAGCATCTTCACCGTCTCGCCCGTCTTCGTCCGCTGCGCGGCGCGGACGGCGAGCGCCATCGTGAGGCTCGAGGTGATGAGGAACAGCGTGTTGAGCGCGCCCATCCACTTGTTGAGGTGGTGATGGGCCTCGACGAAGCTGTCGTAGTACCAAGCGCGGTAGATGAAGAACGCGCAGAACATGCCTCCGAAGAAGAGGATCTCGGTGACGAGAAACAGCCAGATCCCCATCCGGCCCGCATCGAACTGCGTGTCGGCCTTGTCGAAATGGTGCGCGACGTGGAAGTCCGGCGAGCCCTGCTCGGCGTCCTTGTCCAGCGCTCCTGCGGTCGCGGTGCTCATCAGTGGCTACCTGTGGTGGTGGCGAAGTCGTAGGGCCCGTGCTTGACGATGGGCGTACGGTGGAAGTTCTCGGTCGGAGGCGGTGAGGGCGTCATCCACTCGAGGGTCTTGCCGCCCCACGGATTCGCGGGCGCCTTCTCTCCCTTGAGCAGGGAGTGGAGGAACGTGAACAGCACGAGGAAGAGCCCGGCCCCGAGGACCCAGCTGCCGTACGTCGAGAAGGCGTGCAGCGGCTGGAACTGATCCAGATAGGTGTAGTAGCGGCGAGGCATGCCCCTCACGCCGAGGAAGAACTGCGTGAAGAAGGTCATGTTGAAGCCGATGAAGATGAGGCCGCACGCGATCCGCGCCGGCGCCTCCGCGTACATCTTCCCCGTGATCTTCGGCCACCAGTGGTGGAGGCCGCCGATGAAGGCGATCACGGCGCCGCCCATCATCACGTAGTGGAAGTGGGCCACGACGAAGTAGGTGTCGTGGAAGTGGAGGTCGAGGCCGACCATCGCGAGGGGCAGACCCGTCAGGCCGCCGATCGTGAAGAGGAAGAGGAAGCTCATCGCGTAGAGCATCGGGGCGTTCCAGGAGATCGACCCGCGCCACATCGTGCTCGTCCAGTTGAAGACCTTCACGCCGCTGGGGACGGCCACGAAGAAGGTGATGAACGAGAAGATGGTCGAGGCGAGCTCGCTCTGACCGGAGGTGAACATGTGGTGGCCCCACACGAGGAAGCCGACGAAGGCGATCGCGACGCTCGAGAACGCGATGGCTTTGTAGCCGAAGATCCGCCGGTGACAGTGGACGGCGATCAGGTCGCTGATGATGGCCATCCCCGGGAGGATCATGATGTAGACGGCGGGGTGGCTGTAGAACCAGAAGAAGTGCTGGTAGAGGACGGGGTCGCCGCCGAGCTTCGGGTCGAAGATGCCGACGTGGAAGGTGCGCTCCAGGATCAGAAGGAGGAGCGTGATCGCGAGGACCGGCGTCGCGAGGATCTGGGTGACGCTGGTCGCGTAGATGCCCCAGTTGAAGAGCGGCATCCGGAACCACGTCATGCCGGGCGCCCTCAGCTTGTGCATCGTCACGATGAAGTTCAGCCCGGTGAGGATCGAGCTGAAACCCAAGATGAACGCGCCGAACGTGACCGCGATGACCGACGTTTGGCTGACCGTCGTCGAGTACGGGACGTAGAACGTCCAGCCGGTGTCGAGCCCGGTCGACACGAGGGACGACGCGGTGAAGATCGCTCCCGTCCAGTAGAGGTAGAGGCTGAGGAGGTTCAGCTTCGGGAAGGCGACGTCCTTCGCTCCCACCATGATCGGCAACACGAAGTTACCGAGCCCGCCGGGGATGGCGGGGATGATGAAGAGGAAGACCATGATCGCGCCGTGGAGCGTGAACGCCTGGTTGTACTGCTGCGGTGAGAGCAGTGTCTTGCCGGCGGCCACGTCCGACGCGGAGTAGAGCAGCTGCAACCGAACCACGAGCGCGAAGAGGCCCGCGATCATGAAGAAGGTCAGCGTGCTCATCAGGTACATCACGCCGATCCGCTTGTGGTCCACCGTCGTGAGCCACGAGAGGATGCCCTTCTCGGCGTTGATGTAGTTCTTCTCGCCCGGCGCGAAGTCGACTTCGTCCGCAGTGACGGCTCGAGACATGGTTACTTCTGCTCCTTGAGGAAGGCGATGATGGCTTCGATGTCGCGGTCCTTCAGATAGGACAGGTTCGGCATCTGGTCCGGATAGCCTTGGACGATGTCGGCGCTCGGGTTGACGATGCTCTTGCGAATGTAGTTCTCGTCGACGGTGATGGACCGACCGTCGGAGAGCGTCTCCTGCCTCCCGAAGACACCCTTGAAGGAGGGGCCGACGAGCTTGGAGCCGTCGAGCGAGTGGCAGGCCTTGCAGATCTGGTTGTACTTCTTTTCGCCGGCCTGGAGGGGCGGAAGCGCCTTCTTCTCGCAGCCGTTGTTGAGCCACGACTCGAAGGTGCCGGGGGTGCTCGGGTCGCCGCTCGGCAGCACGAGCACGCGGGTGAGCATCCCGGAGTGGCCGGTGCCGCAGTACTCCGCGCACTCGACCGCGGTCTCGACCTCTTTCGTCGCCTGGAACCACATCGACGTGTAGAGGTTCGGGACGGCGTCGGCCTTCTGCCGGAACTCGGGCACGAAGAACGAGTGGATGGTGTCGGTCGAGCTAATCAAGAGCTTGACCGGCTTGTCCTTCGGAACCCCGAGCTCGTTGCACACCGTCCCGTCCGGGTACTGGAACTTCCACGAGTACATCGAGGCGGTGACTTTGATCTGGAGCGAGTCGCTCGGGGCGACCTGCGACGTCGCGAAGATCTTGAAGCCGACCCAGAACATGTAGATGAGCAGGACGGTCGGGATCGCCGTCCAGAACACCTCGAGCTGGAGGTGGTGGTCGATCGGGCTCGTCTTCTCGTCCTCGCGCTTGCGCTTGTACTTGAAGGCGAAGTACCCCATCGGGCCGATGACCACGACGAAGAAGATCACCGAGACCCAGAAGTAGAAGCTCCACGCCGAGTTGAAATCCTCCGCGTGCGTGGAAGACGCGCGCGGGAGGAAGGCGGTCTCTTCCTGGATGGTGAGCGGAGCCTCCTTCTCGGAGGGCTGCTGAGCCGCCGCGGGGCCGCTTCCCGGATTGGACGTGGCGGCCGGATTGGACGTGGACTGGGGTGTGGTGTTGCCCTGACTCATTCTTGCCCCGTACGCGCAGGGTGTTGCTGCGCAGGCTGACCTGAAGCGATGTCGAGATCGGTTCGACCCTCCGAGCTATCGGAAGGTGCAGGCGGCCCGAGCCGCGCTCGGCGCCGCTCGGATCGGAAGAGTCGAACCATCCAAAGAGGAGGACCATGAGGGTGAGCCCCGCCGCGACGCGCAGAGCGCGGCCGGCGACGAGGTTGTACTTGCCCGTGTGAGGGTTGAACTTGAAGCAGTAGAAGAGGGCGCTCTTCAGCGGCGAGTGCCACACGCCCTTCTGCGCTTCGTGGATGGCGGTCGTGAGATCCTCGGCCGGGAAGTCCACGCCCGTGAGGGCCTGGGAGAGGATCCCTTCGGGGTCACGACGAAGATCCCGGCGCGTGCGAACTGCTGGAGACCTTCGTCCCAGCGGTAGATGAAGCCCACGGACTCGGCGAGGCGGCGGACCTCGGACTCGTCGCCCGTCGCGAACTCGAAGGCCGCGAGCTCCGAGCCGTCGATGGGCTCGATCGCGCGCTCGTAGGACTCGAGGTAGGCCGCGCGCTTCTTGCTCGCGACGTCGGTCTTGTCGCGAGGGTCGAAGCTCACGACGAGGACGCGGATCTCTTTGCCCGGCGTCTCTTTGACCGTCTTGAGGCCCTGGACCGCGCCGTTGAGCACGAGCGAGCAGAGCATCGGGCACTGGTAGTAGGCGAAGACGAGCACCAACGGCCGCTCGTCGTCCATGTACTCGCCGACGGCGAAGGAGCGGCCGTCGCTGCCGGTGAGGCGCACGTCGCGCGGCACCGTCGCGCCGTTCCGATCCTCGATGCCGATGTCCTCGAGCTCCTTGGGAGGAGCGCCGTTCGCCGTGGGTCGCTCGCCGCCGATCGGACCGTTCACGATCTGGGCGCGCGCGGGCGACGCCACGCCGGCCACGAGGAGCGCGAGCCCCACGAGGACGACGAGGCGCAGCTTCGCGGCCCAGCGGTTCGGTCCGAACGATCGCATCATGGATTCGGCTGCGGCTGAGGGGCGGGTGCGGAGGCCTTCGGTTTCGCGGAGGCGCTCGCGCTCGCGGTGGGAGCAGGAGCGCTCGCGGACGCGGTCGGCGCCGAGGCGCTCGCCGTCTCCATCGTGGCCGTGGGGACCGGCTCCGTCCCGGGGGCGCCGGAGGCCGGCGGCTCGGGTGCGGACGCGGAGGCCGAGGCGGTCGCCGAGGCGGGCGGGGGCGCGGGGGCCTCCGTCTTCTTCGGCTCCGGCGCGGGCTCCTCGATCGGCGTCGCGCCGTATTTCGCGAGCACGATCGCGGTCGCCTTCTTCTTCGCCTCGGGGGTGAGCTTCTGGGCCTCCACGTTGCGAAGCTCGACGAGCTTCGGCGACACCGGCGCCTCCGCGCGGGTGTAGTGCTCCTGTCCGAACACGCGAACGAAGACCTCGCGCGTCCCGACCACCGCCACCACGACCGTCACCGCGATCACGAGGAACGCGACGGTGATGACGCCGACCGCGGGGTTGTCGCGCTCGTAGGGCAGCCCCTCGCCGTCCTCGGCGTCAGCCTTGGCGGCGTCGCCATGAGCGGCGTGCGAGGCCTCCGCTTCGTCTTCGTCCTCGTGCTCGTCCTCTTCCTCGTGCTCCGAGGCAGCGGCCTGCACCGACTCGTCCTCTTCGGACGAGCCTTCCTCCGAAGACTCCTCGTCGTCGGCCTCGTCCGAAGCCTCCGACGACTCCTCGTCTTCGGCTTCGTCCTCGTCGTCGCGGTCGACTTCTTCTTCGTCGTTCTTCTTGGTCACGGCTGATTCGCCTTTTGCCTGGCCCTTCGGGTCCGCGGCATCACAGGTTCTCTGCCTTCAGAGCTTCGGGGATGTACGGGTCCTTCAGCGGGTAGACCGGGTCGCCGAACACGCGCTTGGCGAGCCACGCGGCGGTGATGCCGAGCGGCGCCAAGAGGCCGGCGAGGTCGAACCACTTCAGGCTCAGGTGATGATCGAAGTTCGGGATCACGAGCCAGTACAGATCCACCCAGTGCATCACGAGGAGGAGGATCGCGGCCGACGCCAAGATCGTGGTGGAGCGCTTGGCCGTCCGAGAGAGCAGCATGAGGAACGGCGTCACGAAGTGGAGGAGGAACAGCATCATGCTGATCGTGTTCCAGCCGCCTTCCCAGCGATGCTTGTAGAAGATCGTCTCCTCGGGGATGTTCGCGTAGTAGATGAGCATGAACTGGGAGAAGCCGATGTAGGCCCAGAACACCGTCCACGCGAACAGGAACTTCCCGACGTCGTGCTGGTGCTCGACCGTCAGCAGGTTGCCGCCGATGTTGTCGCGGCGAAGCCGGACGATGAGCAGCGCGAGCGTCGAGTGCGAGCCGATGAGGCAGCCCGCAAAGATGTAGACGCCGAACATCGTCGAGTACCAGTGGGGGTCGAGGCTCATCACCCAGTCGATGCCGGCGAACGTCGTCGAGAGCGCGAGGGCGACGACGACGGGCGCGGCCGCGGCCTGGAGCTTCGACGAGAGGCGGCGATCGCCGCTCACGTCCTGCTTGCGGCTGACGCTGTAGAACCAGGTCGCGAGCAGGGCCCAGATCACCAGGAACGCGAAGGCGCGGGCGTAGAAGAACGTCGGGTTGAGGTAGGCCGACTTGCCCTTGAGGATCTCGTCGTGAGCGGCCTCGGGCCCCATCCAGTGATGCCAGATGTCACGGGCCTTCACGAGGAGCGGGATGAAGAGCACGACGCTCGCGATGAGGCCCTGGCTCAACCACTCCATGATGCGGCGAGGCGCGACCGACCAGCTCGCCTTCGTCAGGTGTTGGATGACGACGAAGAACAGCGCGCCGATCGCGATCGTCGTCGTGAACATGAAGCCGACGAGGTACGCGGCGAGGAAGCGCGTCGAGTCGCCGCTGCCGAACAAGCCGGCGAGGAACGCGACGAAGGAGCCCGTCGCCGGTGGGCGGCTTCTTGTGATGGGTGCTCACTGAGCTCCTCCTTTGGGCTTGGGAGCGGAGGCCGATGCGGAGGCAGAGGCCGACGCGGACGCGGACGCGGCGGGGGCAGCCGACGCGCTCGCGGTCGCGCTCGTCTCGGCGGTCGCGCTGGGCACCGACGACGACGAGGCATCAGCCGAAGGCGCCGCCGACGCAGACGCGGAGGCGGACGGCGCCGCGCTGGCAGAGGGGGCCGCGCTCGCGGTCGCGGACGCGGACGTCGAGGGAGCGGGAGCAGCCCCTTGGGTCGGGGCCGGTCCCGTCGCGGGCGGCAGGATGTTCTGGAGCACCCGGACCCACGCGATGATCGCCCAGCGATCCTGCTCCGGGATCTGGGAGGCGTAGCTCGGCATCCTCGCCTTGCCTTGCGAGATCACCTGGAAGAGCTCGCCGTCGGGGGCGTCCTTGAGCCGGCCGAGCGCGTAGCTCGGGATGTCGGCGAAGACGGCTTGATCGGCGGTTCCTTGCAGGCGCCGCGGCACCGCTCCGTTCCCGCTGCCCGTCTTGTCGTGGCAGGGCGCGCAGTAGATGTTGTAGCGCTCCTCGCCTCGATCGAGCGTCTCCTGCGTGACCTCGAAGGGGATCCGCGCGATCGGCTTGCCGTTCACGTCGACCCCTCGGAACATCGCCGAGTCGGTCTTCAGGTGCCCGCGCGCGACCGTGTGATCGACGGGCTGCCTCGCGGCGCGACCGTCGGCGAAGATCTTGCTCGGCGACTGAGGCCTCCGGTGGGCTTGGAGATCCATGTCGGGGGCGAGGTTGATGGGAGGGTCTTCACTGACGCCGCCTCGGCAGCCTGCGACCGTGGCGGCCGAGACCGCCGCGACGCACAGCGCGCCGAGCATCGTCGACTTCGGGCGAATCACGAGTGCACCTCCTCGACCTCTTTCGCGCCGAGCTTCTCGAGCAGGGCGCGCGTCGCCTTGCTGTCGTAGCGAGGGTCGGTCGCCTCCACCGTGAGGAAGAAGCCGTCGTCGGACGATCGCCGGAAGGAGCGATGGCGCATCGTCGCGTGGAAGAACTTCGGCAGCCCGCACATCACCCAGAGGGTGAAGAAGCAGGTGATGCCGCTGAAGAGGACCGTCAGCTCGAAGTACACCGGGATGTACACCTGCCAGCTGAAGGGGACCTTGCCGCTGATGTTCAGCGGGTAGTCGTAATTCGTGTACCAGGTGAGGAGGATGCCGGAGAGCAAGCCCGTCGCGCCGCCGGCGAGGACGAGGAAGGGCAACCGCGTCGGCTTGATCCCCAGCGCCCGCTCGAGGCCATGCACCGGGAACGGCGTCATCGCGTCGATGTCCTTGTAGCCCGCGTCGCGGAGCTCCTCGGCAGCGGTGTAGAGGCCTTCGGGGGTGTCGAAGAGGCCCATCATCCCCCAGAGCTCCGCTTTCTCGGGCTCCTTCAGCGAGGCCTCTTCTCCGTGAGCAGCAGCATGCTCAGCCATGGGCGTGCGCCTCCTCGTCGTGGCCGTGCTCGTGATCGGGATGCGGGTTCGCCTGCGGCATGACGCCCTTCACCTCGCTCGTGGCGATGGTCGGCAGGTATTTGCAGAACAGGAGGAACATGGTCATGAACAGCCCGAACGTGCCGACGAACAGGGAGATGTCCCACTTGCTCGGCGAGAAGTAGGTCCAGCTCGAGGGGATGTAGTCGCGGTGGAGGCTCGTGACGATGATCACGAAGCGCTCGAACCACATGCCGATGTTGACGATGATGCTCAGGACGAACAGCGCAGGGATGCTCGTGCGCACCTTCTTGAACCAGAAGAGCTGCGGGAAGATGACGTTGCAGCTCCACATCGTCCAATACGCCCACTTGTAAGGGCCGAACGCGCGGTTCAAGAAGACGTATCGCTCGTAGGGCACGCCGCCATACCAAGCGATGAAGAACTCCATCGCGTACGCGTAGCCGACCATGGTGCCGGTCGCGAGGATGACCTTGGCCATGTTCTCGAGGTGGCGGATGGTCACGAGGTGCTCGAGGCCGAGCACCTTGCGCGCGATGATCATCAGCGTGATGACCATCGCGAACCCGCTGAAGATGGCGCCCGCGACGAAGTACGGGGGGAAGATCGTCGTGTGCCAGCCAGGGACGACGGACGTCGCGAAGTCGAACGACACGACCGAGTGCACGGAGAGCACGAGCGGCGTCGAGAGCCCGGCGAGGATCAGGTACGCCTTCTCGTAGTGGAGCCACGAGCGGTGCGAGCCGCGCCAGCCGAGCGAGAAGATGCCGTAGGCGAGGTAGCGGACCTTCGACTTCGCGCGGTCACGGATCGTCGCGAGGTCGGGGACGAGGCCGATGTACCAGAAGAGCAGCGAGATCGTGAGGTAGGTGGAGACGGCGAACACGTCCCAGAGCAGCGGGCTCTTGAAGTTCGGCCACATGCTCATCTGGTTCGGCACCGGGAACACCCAGTAGAGGAACCACACGCGACCGACGTGGAAGGCCGGGTAGATGCCGGCGGCCATGACGGCGAAGATCGTCATGGCCTCCGCGGCGCGGTTGATGCCCGTCCTCCACTTCTGTCGGAAGAGGAAGAGGATGGCGCTGATGAGCGTGCCGGCGTGACCGATGCCGATCCAGAAGACGAAGCCGGTGATGTCCCAGGCCCAGAAGACGGTGTTGTCGAGGCCCCAGAGACCGACGCCCGTCCAGACGAGCTTGCCGAGCGAGCCCACCATGACGAGGAGCACGCTCATCGCGAGCACCACGCCGAGGAGGTACTTCGGTGTCGGGGGAGCCTCGACGACGGAGGCGACGTCTTCCGAGACCGTCTTGAAGGTGGCCTTGCCGAGGACGAGCGGCGCGCGTGTTCCGGGCGTGTCGCCGGGGACGACGGGTGCGGACGTGGCCATCACTCACTCTCCTTCGGAAGCGCGACGATGAGACAAGACAGAAGCTCTTGGCGCGACATCAGTGCTCCTCCTTCGCGCCGGCCTTGTGGCCCTCGCCCTTGCCGCCTTCGGCCTTGGGCTTCACGGTCTGGAGTTCGTCATTGGGGTTCGTGATCTTCGCCAGGTACGAGATGCGCGGCCTGACGTTGAGCTCTTCGAGGATGTGGTAAGCGCGCGGCAGGGCGGCGAGCTCGGCCACGTTCGGCAGCGCCGACGGGTCGCGTTCCGCCTTCGGCGGCCCCGGATCGTTCAGGTCGCCGAACGTGATCGCCTCGCTCGGGCACACCTGCTGGCAGGCCGTCTGGATCGCCCGGATGATGGCGCGACCCTCGCGTCCGTCCTTCGCCTGCTTCGCCGCGATCTTCGCGCGGTTGATCCGCTGCACACAGAACGTGCACTTCTCCATCACGCCTCGTCCGCGGACGGTGACGTCGGGGTTGAGCACGAGCTTGCGCTCCTCGGTCAGGTCGGCCGAGTAGTTGAAGTAGTTGAAGCGGCGGACCTTGTAGGGGCAGTTGTTGCCGCAGTACTTCGTCCCGATGCACCGGTTGTAGGTCATCTCGTTGATGCCTTCCGGGCTGTGGGTCGTGGCCGCGACCGGGCAGACCTGCTCGCAGGGCGCGTTCTCGCAGTGCTGGCAGGGCAGCGGCATCGTCGAGGCCTCGGCCTCGTCGAGACCGTCCGCGACGCCGTCGCGTCCCTCGAAGTACCGGTCGATGCGGATCCAGTGCATCTCTCGGTTCTTGATGACGCCGTCGAGACCGACCACCTGGATGTTGTTCTCGGCCTGGCACGCGATCATGCACGCGGTGCAGCCGGTGCAGAGCGTGAGGTCGATCGTCATGCCCCACTTGTGGCCGTTGTAGTGCCAGTCGCGGAACAGGTTGAGCAGCGGCGGGTGCTCCACCTTCTCTCGCGGCTCCTGAGGATCGGCGATGTGCTGGAAGACCGTCTGCTTCCGCACGAGCGGCCGATCCTCGAGGATGAAGTGGCCCTGGGTGATCCCGAGCCGCTCGTGACCGCCGTTCTTCTTCACTGCGCCGGAGGCGAAGCCGCGCCCGTCGGAGCGCCGGAGCTTCGAGGTGTCGACGCCGACGCCCTTGCAGACATCGCCCTCGAACCGGCGCCCCTGGCCGATGGGCAGGGTGACCGAGTCGTCGGCGTGGCCGAGGGTGATGCACACCGGGACGGTGACGCTCTGACCCGAGACGGTGACGTCGATGAGATCGCCGTCGACCACCCCGAGCTTCTTCGCCGTCGCGAGCGAGACGGCGGCGAGGGTCATCCAGGTGCCCTTGTGGATGGGATCCGGGAGCTCCTGCAGCCAGGGGTTGTTCGCGAATCGACCGTCGTAGGCGTGCGGGTCGGGGGCGAAGACGACCTCGAAGTCACCGCCGACGGCGGCGACCGCGGCGAGCGCGCTCGAGACGTTGGCCGCGTTGAGCGCGACCGGCTTCGCCTCCGCCGCCGGGTCCTCGGGGAGTCGATAGACGCCATCGTGCAGGACCTCCGGGAAGCGCATGTCGAAAGCGCCATCGGTGAGCACGCGTTGCCACGCGGCGACGACGAGCTCGTAGCCGGTCCTCAGGCCGCCCGCGAGACGCTCGAGCACCTCGGCGTCGGTGCGGCCACCGTAGAGGGGGGAGATGAGCGGCTGGATGACGGAGATCGTTCCGTTGTCGGCGACGGCGTCACCCCAGCTCTCGAGGAAGTGCGCCCGCGGGATGTGCCAGGTGCAGATCGCGCTCGTCTCGTCGAGGTGGGTCGAGAGGTGAATCGACGTCTTGGCCTGCTTGATCGCCTCCTCGAGCTTGTAGTCCGCGGGGCCGTTGAAGGCGGGGTTGCCTCCGAGGATGAGGAGCGTGTCGATCTTGCCCGCCTTCAGGCTCTCGACGAGGGCGCCGATGCTCTGGTCTTCACCCTCGAGCTTCTCCTCGACGAGCATCGAGAGCTTCACGGCCTTTCCGATCGAGCCGAGGGCGTGGTTCAGCGCGGCGGCGAGGGCGTGGAGCGCGACCGACTGTCGGACGCCGACGGCGATGACGCTCTTGCTGCCGGCCTTGGCGAGATCCTTGGCGAGGCCGTCGAGCCACTTCTTCTCCGGGTCGCTCAACGTGGGAGCGCCCGCGACGAGGTTGTCGGCGACGGGGACGCCCGCCTTCGAGAGCGCGCCCGCGAGGCCGCGCAGGAGATCCCCCACCCGCTTGGCCTGGATGCGCAGCCGGTGGTCGGCCACGCTGCCGGTGACGGTGGGGCACGGCTCCGCGACGTAGAGGCGGCTCATGCTGCCGGTCTCGATGCGGCGACGCTTCGCGAAGAGCTTGGCGTTGCGGACCGGGTTGGACTCGGTGCCGAAGAGGTCGGCGTCGAAGGACGCGACCACGTCCGCCTTGTCGAGCTCGTACGAGACGACGCGCTCGTGGATGGCGGGCTCGTCGAACGCAAGGCCGTAGCCCTTGTTCTGGGTCTCGCGGCCGAAGGGCTCGAAGCTGTGGAAGGCGGTGTCCGGGAGCGCCTTGCGCAGCGCCTCGAGGGCCTTCGCGGTCGTGAACGACCGGTGGTCCTCGGAGAGGATGGCGAGGCCCTTGCCGCGGCTCTTCTTCAACGTCTTCGCGAGCTCGCCGAGCAGCTCCGTCGCCTCTTGCTGGGAGACGTCCTTGCCCTGCTTGCGGGGTGACTTGCTCCGGTTCGGGTCGTAGAGGTCGAGGACCATCGCCTGGACGAAGGCGCTCGTGGCGCCGAGCGATCCGTCGTGGAGCGGGTTGCCCTCGAGCTTGATCGGGCGGCCGTCGACGCTCTTCGCGAGGATGCCCATCGCGGTGCCGTAGAACGGGACCGCGGTGGCGTAGTACTCCGCCTTGCCGGGGATGAAGTCCTCGGGTTGGTGGGTGAACGGGAGGACGTTCTCCTCCTGACGGCGGCAGCCGGCCATCGCCGCCATCGCGAGCGACGCCCCTGCGAGCTTCATGAACGTGCGGCGCTCGACGCCTTGGGGCGGCTCGTAGGGCTGGTCGTTCGCGAACTCGCGAAGCCGCGCCTCTTCGACGGCCGGGTCACCCTCGAGCTCGGCGAGCGTCTGGAACCACACCGTGTCCTTCTTTTCTCCGCCGGGGCCGGAGGTCGCCGAGCGGTCTTGGCGAACGATGGGTAGGCGTTTCATCGGTGGCACCCCGAGCAGTGAGTCGGCGGCGAGGGTTTGCGAAGGTCGGCGGGCCGCGACATCGGCTGGCCCGTCTTCTGCGACTCTTCGAGCATGCCCATCTTCGTCACGTCCTTCGGATCGCGCAGGTTGGCGCTGGGGTCGCGATGGCACTCCAGACACCAGCCCATGCTGAGCGGTTGCCGTTGCGTCACGACTTCCATCTGGTCGACGCGGCCGTGGCAGGACTCGCAGCCGACGCCCGCGTTCAAGTGCGCGGAGTGATCGAAGAAGACGAAGTCCGGGAGGTTGTGGACCTTCACCCATTTCACGGGGGTGTCCTTCTCCCAGCTCTCGCGCAGGGGCGCGAGCGGGACGCTATCGACCCTGACCTTCGAGTGGCAGTTCATGCACGTCTGCGTCGGCGGGATGGCTGCGAACGCCGCCTTGTCGACGGTCGTGTGGCAGTAGCGACAGTCCATCCCCATGTCCCCCGCGTGCAGCTTGTGGCTGTACGGAATGGGCTGACGAGGCGCGTACCCCACCGAGAGGTGCTTGTCCGTGCCGTAGTACCAAAAGCCCGCGACCGCGGCCGTGCCCAGGGGGCCGAGGCCGAAGAAGATCCCGAAGGGCACGACTTTGTTCGCCCACTTCGGGAAGAAAAATCGCGGGAAGAGATTTCGACTCATCGCGCTTTGTCTCCGCGTCGCCGCAGCCCTCCGAAGGCCGGGGCAAACCGGGGCGTGTTTTGGGGCAAAACCTGGACTCAAGGCAAGATGGCAACTTGCCGCCAGCTGCGGCAGATTGCCGCAGGCCAACCCCCTCACCCGCCGTTTCTGAGCCAACAACGCGCTCGTCGCGTTACGTGAACGAGGCAGAAACGGCCCCGCAAGTGGCGCGTCGGCCGGCCGCGTGTATCCTCTTCGAAGGTCGATGAGCGGTCACACGCTCCTGCTGAACTCCTGGATGCTGCCGCACAGGGTCATCCCCTGGCAGGAGGCCATCACGCTCTGGTACCTCGGCAAGGTCGACGTTCTCGAGGAGTACGACGACTTCATCGCGTCGCCATCCATCTCCGTACCGATGCCCGCCGTCGTCCGCCTGCGACGCCAAGTCGCAGGCGTGCGGCGAGGCGTGAAGTTCTCACGAGCCAACGTCTTCAGCCGCGACGGCTACCAATGCCAGTACTGCGGCTCGAAGAAGCCGCGGGGAGAGCTGTCGTTCGACCACGTCCTGCCGCGGACGGTCGGAGGCCGCACCGGCTGGGAGAACATCGTGACCGCCTGCCGCCCCTGCAACCTCAAGAAGCGGAACCGCACCCCCGACCAAGCCGGCATGCGACTCCTCCGACCCCCCACCCGCCCCGTCAGCCTCCCCATCGAGCCCATGAGCTTCGGCGGCCGCGAGATCCCCGAGCAGTGGCGGTTCTACTGCGCCGGCAGCTCCAACGCCGCCTGAGCGCCCCTCCCTCCCCCGTCCGCGCGGGAGCTCCCCCCGAGCGTCGACCCACCCCTCCCGCCATCACCTCTCAGCGCGACCGCGTCCAGCCTCGCCATCACCTCTCAGCGCGACCCCGCCCAGCC
>JBGAID010000169.1:0-10935 GCA_044225865.1 Polyangiaceae bacterium
CGAGGCTTCGAAGCGGCCTTGAAGAAGATGGACACCCCCGAGCTGTCGGGGGCGAAGCGCGCCCTCGCGGAGCGCGACATGGCCGCCCTCGACGACGAGATGCAGCGGCTCGCGAAGGACCTCGAGGCTTCGTCCCGCGAGAAGGCGAAGAAGGACATCGACGCCGCCATCGAGGCGGCGAAGGCGGAGGGAGCCGACGACGTCGCGAAGGCCCTCGAGGAGCAGAAGAAGCGCTTCGAAAAGGCGGAGAAGAAGTCGGAGCGCCTCGAGGAGATCGAGCGCGCGCTCGGCGACCGCGTGCCCCAAGAAGGTCGCCTCAAGCCGGGCGAGGAGGGCAAGCCGCTCGACGCCGAGCAGAAGGAGAAGCTGCGCGAGGCGCTCGAGAAGGCCCTCTCTCAGATGAGCGAGGCGGATCGGAAGAAGCTCGCAGAAGAGCTGGCGAAGCAGGCCCGAGAGGCGAAGGACGAGAAGGGCCGACCCCTCTCCGAAGAGGACAAGAAGGCCCTTCGCGAGCTGGCGGAGCGGCTCGCGACGGACGAGGGCGCGAAGGAGCTCGCGAAGGAGCTCGCCGCCATGAAGAAGGGGGAGGAGGAGAGCGGGGAGGCGAAGCGACAGGCCCAGCTCGAGAGCGCTCAATCCTCGCTCGACAAGGCGAAGTCCGAGGTCGGCGGCGCTCCTTCACCGAGCGCGCAGGGCACCGCCTCGAGCTCCGCGGGGGCGAACGGCGCCGGCGGTGAAGGCGGGCCGAAGACGAAGAAGCGACCGGTGGCGCCGAGCCGACCGGTCGCCGGCAGCGCCTTCCGCGCGCACGCGAGCGCGACCTTGGGATCCGGCGCGCCGCTCCCCGAGGCCACCGTCGGTCGCGCCCCATCCGCGCCCGGGGAGACCGCGAACCGAAAAGGGCAGGGCGCGCTCGGGAAGGTCGGCCCCGACGAGATCGGCGCCGTCTCGCACAGCGACGTGCCCGAGGAGTATCGCGAGCAAGTCGGGCGTTACTTCCAACCGTGAGGGACGATACCCTCCGAGCCCGATGGCCGCGTTCGAAGACAGCCTGAAGAAGGCGCGCGATACGAGCACGACGCTGAAGACGGCGATCGGGCGCGCCCTCGTCGGTCAGACGGCCGTCGTCGAGCAGGTGCTGTGGGGCCTGCTCGCGGGCGGGCACGTGCTGCTCGAAGGGGCTCCCGGCCTCGGCAAGACGCTCCTCGTCCGCACCCTCGCTCAGTGCGTCGACCTCGCCTTCTCGCGGATCCAGTTCACCCCCGATCTCATGCCGAGCGACGTCACGGGGACGAACATCCTCGTCACCGACGCGGAGGGCCGGCGCAGCTTCGCGCTCCACAAGGGCCCGCTCTTCGGACAGATCGTCCTCGCCGACGAGATCAACCGCGCCACCCCCAAGACGCAGAGCGCCCTCCTCGAGGCGATGCAAGAGCACGCGTGCACCATCGGCGGCACCCGGCACGCCCTCGAAGAGCCGTTCTTCGTGCTCGCCACCGAGAACCCCATCGAGATGGAAGGCACCTATCCCCTCCCGGAGGCGCAGCTCGATCGGTTCCTCCTCAAGGTGCTCGTCCCCGCCCCGAGCGAGGACGAGATGACCTCGATCCTTTCGAAGACGACGGGCCGCGCCGACGCGAAGCTCGATCCGGTGGTCTCCCGCGACGAGCTCCTCGAGCTCATGGGCGCTTGCCGCGACGTCGCGTCTGGCGAGCCGGTGCTCCGCTACGCCTCTCGCCTCGTGGCCGCGACCGATCCCGGGTCGACGGCCGCCCCGAGCCTCGTGAAGAGCGCCCTCCGCTTCGGCGCGGGCGTGCGCGGCGCCCAGTCCCTCGTCCTCGCCGCGAAGGCGGTCGCCCTCCTCGAGGGTCGCGGCAACATCGGGTTCGCCGACGTGGCTCGCGTCGCGAAGCCGGTGCTGCGCCATCGCCTGATCCGGTCCTTCGAAGGAGAGGCGGACGGCGTCACCACCGATCGCGTGATCGAAGCCGTCCTCGAGGCCGTCCCCACCGTCAGCGAGAAGATCGCGCGAGCGGCCGGGGCGTAATGCGATCGCGCGCCACACGAAGAGGTCGTCCGCTCGCGCTCGCCGTGGCCGCGCTCCTCTTCGCGGCCGCCCTCCTCGCCCTGCCGAGCCGAGCCGTCGCCCAGTCGTACGCGATCGGGATCGCCGTCGGTCCCGGGGAGACGACGTTTCTCCCCGGCGTGCCCGAGGTGTTCGCGCGCATCGACAACACCACCGCCGCGCCGATCCGAGGCGAGGTGCTCGTGAGCGTGCAGACGGGAAAGAAGACGCCGCTCGCGAGCGCGGCCTTCTCTGTCTCCCCCGGGTCCACGAACATCGTCCGGATCCCCACCCCCGTCAGCGGCTACGCCTTCAACGTGGAGGTTCGGACGAACGGCGCGGTCGTGGCGTCGAAGTCGTTCATGAGCGACGCCGAGACGGGGATCCGCGTCGTCGATCTCGCGGAGGTCTCGCGCGTCCGCGGGCTGATCGACTCCCTCACCCTCCAGCCGGCGACGAGCCCCGGCTACTCGCCGCGCGGCTGGCTCGCGAGGATCCACGTCGCCACCCCGTTCATCGATCCCACGACCGGGGGGCCGGTCGCGCCGACCTATGTCACGGGATGGGGCGGGACCCACCTCGTCTCCTCGACGGCGGCGATGCTGTCTCGCCTCTCCGCGCAAGAGCTCCGCGCCCTCACCGGCTTCGTCCTCGCGGGCGGCACCCTCGCCGTCTTCATCGAGAAGCCCGAAGATCTGAGGAGCCCGATCCTCGCGTCTCTCGTCGGAGGGAGCGCTCAGCCGATCGCTCCCCCCGACGCCTGCTTCACCCACTTCGAGGTCCCGTTCGGAAAGAACGACGCGCTCAAGTTCCAGCAGGTGGGGGATCGACCGCCCGAGAGCGTCCGCTTCACCTCGTACACCGGCGGCAACCTCCGCCCCGGCTCCTTCGGCGCGAGCGCGACGTACGGCTTGGGCGAGGTCGTCCTCCTCGGGTTCGATCCGAGCGATCCCGCGACCGCCTCGGAGCCTTGGACGGCGCGCCTCCTCGCCGATCTCGCGCGCCGCGCCTTCGATCGCTTCGACGCCATCGTCGTGCGCCCGGGCTACGAGGCCGCCCTCGGCCCCTACCCGGCGCGCCGCCCCACCTCGCGCATGGCCCAGCCCATCGAGGGCTTCTTGGATCCCAACACGGCCGCGCGCTGGAGCATCGGGGTCGCGTCGCTCTTCATCTGCGGCTACGCCATCCTCGCCGGGCCGGTGAGCTTCGCGCGCGCGAAGAAGAAGAACCAGCCGCTGCGCGCCCTCCTCATGCTGCCGCTGTTCTCGATCGCCGCGTTCGTGGTGATCGTCCTCTTCGGGTTCGTGTCGAAGGGGGTCTCGCGCCGCACCAACCGCCTCACCTTCATCGAGGCGGGGGCGGGGATGGATCACGGATCGACCGAGCGATACCGAGGCTTCTTCTCTCCGTTCTCGCAGAGGGTCGACGTGCGGCCGACGCTGCTCGGGAACAGCTTCGTGCGGGCGGCCGAGGAGGACGTGGCGAAGCTCGAGGTCGACGGCGGCGGGGTGCACACCGCCGGTCTCCAGGGCATGCCGGCCCAGACGGTCGTCGTTCGCGAGGAGGGCATCGCCCCGCTCGGCGGCACCGTCGACATCACCGCGTCCGGGAGCAGCGGAGACATCGTCGTCACGAACCGCCTGACGAGGGACCTCCGCGGCGTGATCGTGCACCTCCCCACCGACGAGTTCCGCTACGTGGGGCGGCTCCAGGCGGGAGCGTCCATCGCCTCCGCGGACATGGGTCGAGGCAAACCGAGCTTCACCTCCTGGGTCGCGTCGGTGGCGGGGATGGGGATGGGAGCGGATTCATCGCTCCGCGGGGGAGAGCTCAAGTACGTGCTCGAGGAGGCCGACGAAGCGCAGGCGGGGGCGGCCTGGCTCGCCTTCGACGGTGGCCAGGGGATGCGCAAGGCCGCGTGGTTCCCTTTGGGGGTGCCCGTCGTCCTCGCCATGGTCGACGGCGGCAGCGGGGATCGCACCGACGCAGGGGTGCCCGTCGATCGCGACGTGCTCCTCCTTCGCGTCGTCGGATGGGGGGCAGCTCCGTGAGCGACGACCGCTCCGTCCCCGCCATCCGCGTTCGCCACCTCTGGCATCGCTTCGGGGCGTTCGACGTCCTCCGCGACGTCTCCTTCGACGTCGGTCAAGGCGAGATCTTCGGCTTCATCGGGCCCAACGGCGCGGGCAAGACGACGACCATCCGCGTGATGGCGACCCTCCTCGAGCCGATCGCGGGCCGGGTCGAGATCGACGGCGTCGACGTCACCGTGGATCCCGAGTCGGTCCGCCGGATCCTCGGCTACATGCCGGATCACGCCGGCGTCTACGAGCGCGTCACCGTCCGCGAGTACCTCGAGTTCTTCGCCGACTCGTACCGCGTCCACGCCATGAGCGTCGTCGACGCCGTCCTCGAGCTGACCGATCTCGGCAAGCTCAGCGACAAGCTCGTGGCCACCATGTCGAAGGGCCAGAAGCAGCGCCTCCAGCTCGCCCGCATCCTCCTCCACGATCCGAAGGTCCTCATCCTCGACGAGCCCGCGAGCGATCTCGATCCGCGCGCCCGCATCGAGATGCGAAACCTCCTCGCCGAGCTCCGCTCCCTCGGGAAGACGATCCTCCTCTCGAGCCACATCCTCACCGAGCTCTCCGACGTGTGCACGTCGATCGGCATCCTCGAGCGCGGCCAGCTCGTCGTCGCGGGACCCATCGCCGAGATCGGCGCCCGGCTGGAAGCCCAGCGCCACGCCGCCCATCTCCACGCCCAGGGCGCTCCCGCCGGGGACCCACGCCTCGTCGCCGAGGCCGCGCCCGCCGCCCCCACCCTCCCCACGCGCCGCGTGAAGATCCGGGTCATCGGCCCCCTCGAAGCGGCCGCCGCCATCGCCGCGAGCGTACCCGGCGTCGCCGGCACCGAGACGACGGCCGGCGTCCTCGTGGTCGCGCTCCACGGGCCGGAGTCGCTCGTCGCGGACGTCGTCGCCGCGCTCGTCCACGGTCGCATCGGAATCCTCGGGGTCGAGCAGGAGCGCAACGAGCTCGAGCGCATCTTCCTCGAGGTCACGAAGGGGGACATGCAATGAGCCTCCAAACCGGAGAGAAGGTCCCGGAGGCGCCCGCCTCTCAGGGCTTCGTCGACCGCACCCGCTTCCGCATCGACACGATCCTGAAGGATCCGAACCCGATCTGGATGCGCGAGCTCCGCCAATCCGCTCGCCTCAACCGCACGCCTTACGTGCTCATGAGCGTCGCCATCATCACCACGCTCATCATCGCCGGCGTCGGCTCCGGCCTCGGCGACACCGCTCCCAGCGACGTGATGGGGCAGGTCCTCTTCCAGACCTTCTTCTCCCTCGCCTACTTCATCGTCCTGTTGACCGGCCCCAGCGTCGCCGCCAACACCATCGCCTCCGAGCGCGAAGGCCGAACCTGGGAGGCGATCATCCTCACCGGGATGAGCCCGAAGACGATCGCGCGCGGGAAGTTCCTCGCCGCCTTCACCGCCCTCGCGTCCTACGTCGTCATGCTCGCCCCCGTCGGGGCCCTCTCGTTCCTGTTCGGCGGCGTCGACTCCCTCGAGGTCCTGATCGGCTTCATCTACCTCTTCGTGCTCGCCCTCATCGCCGTCTCGCTCGGCCTCGCCTTGAGCTCCAAGATGACGAGCTCGCGCGGCGCGATCCTGGTGACCTTGTTCTTGTCCGTCCCGATCGCGGGCATGGTGTGGGGCATCTGCGGCTCGGGGTTCTCGTTCCTGGCTCATCGCCTCTGGCCGCGGGTCCCGGAGGGCGTCCCGATGTGGCTGCCCCTCGCCTACGTCCGCGGTGAGCCGGGCTGGCAGTACGTCCTCATCCTGTTCGTGCTGCCCGTCGTCGTGATCGGCCTCCCCACCTGGTTCCTCTACGAGTCGACCATCGCGAACCTCACCGAGCCAACCGACGACCGATCCACCGGTCTCAAGCGCTGGTTCCTCGTCGCCATCGTCGCCCTCACCATCGCCGGTCTGGTGCCCGCGCTCTTCGTGACCAACCCCGCCGACTGCTCTCTCATGCTCGGCGCGGACATGGTGTGCATGTCCTCGTTCCTGCTGTTCTGCGCCTTCGTCTTCATGGGGGAGCCGCTCGGGGCATCGCGCCGCATCCGCCATCGCTGGACCGTCGAAGGCGCGTCCGCCCTCCGGCGCTGGCTCGGTCCGAGCCTGGAGCGCACCTTCAAGATGGTCCTCGTCGCCGGCGTCGCGTCCCTCGGCCTGATCCTCCTCGTCTCGATCCTGAACGTGATCCGGCTGACGCCCCCCCCGCTCTCGGCGCCGTGGGACCGCTTCGCCGTGCACGGGGCCTACATGATCGGGCTCTTCATCTTCACGACCGGGCTCGGCATGTACCTCCGATCTCGATCCCACAACCTCTTCGGCTCGCGCCTCGTGTTCGCCGTCATCCTCGGCGGCCTGTTGATCCTTCCCTGGATGGTCGCCGCCCTCGCCGGCATCGCCTTTCGCGGCTCCGGCGCGCTGATCCTGGGCTCACCTTCCCCCGTGTTCGGGGTGATGCTCCTCGGCAACGTCCCGGACGAAGTCTCCATCGCGGGGATCGTCGTCGCCGTCGCCTGGACCGTCATCGGGCTCTTCCTCGTCGTTCAATCCGTTCGCCGGTCGCGACTCGCCGTCGCCCAGTTCGAGGAGCACCTGGCCCGCGCCGACGCCGTGCTCGCGGCCGAGGACGCGATGGCTGAATCGAGGATCGCGGCCCCGAGCTGATTCGTGTAGATGCCTCGCATGCCACCTCGCGTGCTCGCGATGCTCTTCGTCGCCGCGGCGCTCGTCCTCGTCCCCCGCGCGTCGAGCGCCCACGAGCGAAAGCGCGCCGACAAGAAGCATCACCGCGAGGAGAGGGGGGCCCCCAAGAAGGCCGAGGCGAAGCTCGAGGTCCTCGCCCGCGCCTCGACCCGCCTCAAGTGCTGCGAGCCGCGCACCAAGAACATCAAGCGGATCGCCTCGATGATGGATGGCGTGACGGTGCAGCCGGGCCAGGCCTTCAGCGTCAACCAATTCATCGGCGCCCGCACCGAGGACAAGGGATTCGTCGCCGCGCCCAGCATCATCGACTTCGAGTACACGGACACCGTCGGCGGCGGCGTCAGTCAGTTCGCGACGACGCTCTACAACGCGCTCTACGACGCGGGCTTCCCCATCCTCGAGCACAAGCCGCACAGCCACTACATCTCGCGCTACCCGGCCGGCGTCGAAGCCACCCTCTCCTGGCCCGCGCCCGATCTCGTCTTCAAGAACGACAGCGAAGCGCCCCTCGTCATCAAGGCCCACGTCGCCAGCGACCGCATCACCGTCAAGCTCCTCGGCCGCACCCCCGGCCGCAAGGTCGAGCGCAAGCGACCGGTCGAGCTCGAGCGCAAGGCGCCTCCCGTCGAGCTCGTCTCGGACCCTTCCATGTCCCCGCACCAGAAGCCCAAGATGCAGCGCCCCGGCTCTCCTCGCCGCGCCGTCCGCGTCACCCGCGTCGTCGAAAACCCTGGGGGGCGCCGCCGCGTCGAGGAGGACGTGGTCATCTATCTCTCCTCCAAGCGCATCATGGCCGTGAACCCCTGCAAGCTCCCCCGCGGCCACAAAGATTTCACCGGCGAGAAGTGTGAAAAGCCCAAGGTCGGCAAGGCCTCCAAGCACAAGCACGCGTAGAGCACCGGCTTTCGACCTGATCGGCGCGCTCGCACCGCCGGTCTGAAGTCTGGCCGTGCCCACCCCCGGCTCGCTCCGCTCGCCGACCCCTCCCTTGCGTGGCGCTCCGCGCCCCGCGGGCGGGGTACCCTCACCCAAGCCGAGCCGCTGTCCTCTATCGGCCCCGCTCCCAGCCGCCCCCCCCGCGACCTGGCGCTATGGTTTTCGTAGCGCCGGCCACCCGAGCGTGGCCCGTCAGGTGTGAAGCGACGGCGCTTCGCGTCGTGACGAGACCTCGACGCACGGTTCGGACGGGGCGTCGAAAACAGCTGCACGCGGCGCGCCTCTGATCGAAAACACGCTAAGAAATGGTGCGAAATGGGCTTCGCACCGTCGTCGAAAAGCTGACAGAGTACTTGCCTCTCTTTTGCTACTGGGGCATTCCTGGCGGTGCCCATGGAGTCAGCCCTCACCCTCGAGCAAACGGCCCTTCGGGACTCGGATCGACCTCAGGCGGCCTTCGAAGCCAACGCCGGCGCCGCGGCGCCTCCGCTCCGCGAGGGCAAGGCGCTGATGGAGGCGACCAAGGCGTTCACCGACGAGAACGTCTCCGAGAGCTGGCGCCACCTCGGCGTCGCGATTGTCCTCACCGCGCTCTCCACCGCCGTCGCCGCGACGTCGCACTACACCGCGGTCCGGCTCGGCGCGGCCATCGTCACCGGCCTGCTCATCGTCCGGCTCTTCATCATCTACCATGACTTCATGCACGGGGCGGTGCTGCGCGGATCGCGCCTCGCCAAGGGCATCCTCAGCGTCTACGGCGTGCTCGTCCTCGCCCCGCCGAAGGTCTGGAAAGAGACCCACAACTACCATCACGCCCACACCGCGCAGATCGTCGGATCGCACATCGGCTCGTTCCCGGTGGTGACGGTCGAGATGTGGAAGAAGCTCTCCGCGCGCGACCGCCTCAAGTACCGAATCGTCCGCCATCCGCTGACGATCCTCTTCGGCTACGTGCCCATCTTCATGATCGGCATGTGCATCAACTCCGTCCGCAAGGGCGTGGTGAAGTACTGGGACTCGGCGGTGGCGCTGCTCCTGAACTGGACCCTCACCGCCGTCCTCATCTGGCAGCTCGGCTTCGCGACCGCGTTCTTCGCCTATCTGCTCCCCCTCATGGTCGCGACCGCGGCCGGCGGCTATCTCTTCTACGCCCAGCACAACTTCCCGGAGATGTCGCTCCAGCCGCGCCACGAGTGGACGTACGCCAAGGCCGCCCTCGAGTCGTCGAGCTACATGCCCATGGGCCCGGTGATGCAGTGGTTCACCGGCAACATCGGCTTCCACCACGTCCACCACCTCAACGCGCAGATCCCCTTTTATCGCCTCCCCGAGGCGATGGCCTCGATGCGCGAGCTCCAGGCCCCCGGCCGCACGTCCCTCAAGCCGAGCGACATCGTGAAGTGCCTGAGCCTCAAGCTCTGGGATCCGGCGCAGAAGAAGATGGTCGGCTATCCCTGAGGGATGCCCCCTCCTCGCGTGGGAAGGGGGCTCCGCCATCTCGGCGCCTTGCGTGCGCGCCGCGCTCCGAATAGCGAGTCGGGCCATGCGTGATGGCGCAGCTGCCCTGTTCCTCGGGATGCTCGCGACGGCCTGCGCTCCGTCGTCCGGCCCCAGCTCCGGCTCCAGCGCGAGCTCCTCCAGCGGCGCGTCCACCTCCGCTCTCGTCACGAGCGCGCGAGCCGTGGACGGAGGCCCCCCTCCGCCGAGCGCCGCCCTGCCGCCGCCGAGCGCCAGCGCTCGCGCCGTCGCCTCGCCCACCTCTCCGCAGGAGCTGGACAATGCGGTTCGCTTCGAGCTCGACGACGCGGGATGGTCGGCCATCGTGCTCGAGAGCGCCGCCGACGCCGCCCTCGCGCGCCCCGCGATCCTGGTCTCTTCGTCGGGTGGCGCCGTCGAGCGCCTGACGCTCCCGTTTTCGTCGGCGGGCGATCTGAAAGGGAGCCCGCGCCTGTTCGACGCCGGTCTCGGGGTGCGCCGATTCATCGTCGCGGAGGGCAAGCTCCCGAACATGCAGCTGCGGGTTTGGGAGCCTCGGGGCTATGTCGGTGATCCGGTCGAGGGGACCTTCCCCTTGATCGGCGGCGCCGCGATCACCAAGCGCCAGGCGATCGCCGTGATGGGGAAATTGGATCGGCGGGGTTGGGTGGAGAGCGCCAATGCGACGCGCGCGGCGCGCCATCGCGATGGCGTCTGGTCGATTGTCGACTTGCCGGCGCCTCCCGAGAAGACGTGGGTGGATTGTCGTTGGGACGCGACGGCCGCGCCCGCCGCCGACTTCATCCTCCTCGCCCAGATGTGCGTCGCCCCGAAGCACCCGAGAGCCTATGCGCTGTATCGGCTCGACGCGGGCAGCGACACCTTCGAGCCGGTCCCGTTCGACAACGATCTCTTCACGGGCCCAGACCCAGCCCGAGGGATGTTCGGCGTCGAGGCCGACGGGACCATCGACGTGGGCAGCCAGAATCTCGGCAAAGACGACGGCGAGATGGAGCTCGCCCGACTGCGCCCGGGCAAGTCGAAGTGGGAGATCGTCCGGGTGAAGATCCCGACTCGACTCGCCACGACCGCATGCGGCGCTGGCGATCGCATCGTCGTGACCGACGCGGGCACGGACGTGCGCGAATCCTCGGATGGAGGTCGCACGTTCGCCGCGAGCGCGCCGCTCTCGAACGACGGCGGCGCGCTCGCCGATTGCAATGCTTCGTCCATTGCGTTCAAGGTCTATGACAGGGGCCCGCGCCGGAGCCACATGGTCATTCGCCCCTGGAGCCGCTGACGCGGAGTGGCTGCCAATTCACCCCCCCGGCCCCTCGCGCCGCGAGGGGGGAGATCCGTCGGAGGGCACGGCTGGTCGCCGCGTGAGCGGTCGCGGCGAGCTCGCCTTGGGCCTCTCTCCTCCGCGCGCGACCGGGTCAAGGTGCTGGGCACAACCCAGAGCGCTGACTGCCCCCTCGCTACGCGAGGGGGGGTGAAGGAGCAGCAACTGCCCTGACGACCGCCCTTTTTCAGCACACTTCTGTGGGGGTCGATGTCAAGGCGCACTTCGACGTTTCGCCGCCAGCCTTCGCATCGGGCGTTGGGTTTCAGTCTCGAGACGAGGTTTGGGTTGTCGCGGTCCCAGTTCGAGTGCGGAGCCGTGAAGC
>JBGAID010000170.1:0-10880 GCA_044225865.1 Polyangiaceae bacterium
CACCGAGCGTCTCGCGCGCCTCCAGCCGAACGGCATCGATCCGATGCGGCTCGAGGCGGAGGTCGCCATCCTCGCCGACCGATGCGACGTCGCAGAGGAGCTGAGCCGCCTCGCGACCCACGTGGAGCATTTCGCGACCCTCGTCGAGGCGGCGGGCCGCGCGCCCGCGCCCACCGACGCGCCCCCCGAGGGGCGCCGGCTCGACTTCCTCATCCAGGAGGCGTTTCGCGAGGCGACCACGCTCGCGGTGAAGGCCCAAGACGCAGGCGTCTCGACGGACGTCGTCGACATGAAGGTCGAGCTCGAGCGCATGCGCGAACAGGTGCAAAATGTCGAGTGATCGCGTCGACTCGTTCCTGGTCCTCATCCTCTCCTCGCCCTCCGGCGCGGGGAAGACGACGCTCTGCAACCGGCTGCGCGGCGAGTTCCCCAGCTTGCGGTTCAGCGTCTCGCACACGACGCGGAGGCCTCGCCCGACCGAGGTCGACGGGCGCGAGTACCACTTCGTCGACCGGCCGAAGTTCGAGCAGCTCGTCCGCGAGGGGGCGTTCGCGGAGCACGCAGAGGTGCACGGCAACTTCTACGGCACGTCGCTCCAGGAGATCGAGACGGCGCGAAAGACCTCCGAGGGGGTGCTCTTCGACATCGACTTCCAGGGGGCGCGCCAGATCAAGGCCCACATCCCGGAGGCGGTCGGCATCTTCATTCTGCCGCCCTCGCTCGCGGAGCTCGAGCGTCGCCTGCGCGGTCGCGCGACCGAAGACGAGTCGACGGTGGTGCGGCGGCTCGAAGCGGCCAAGCGCGAGATCGCGCACTACGGCCTCTTCGACTACGTCGTCGTGAACGACGACATCGATCACGCCTACGGCCGCATCCGCGGCATCGTCCTCGCGGAGCGATGCCGCCGCGCCCGCTGGGCCGTCCGCTGCGAATCTCTCCTCGCTTCCGCTTTCTCGATCGCACCCAAGGAGTCAACGTGACCACCCGCTCGCCCGTCCTCATCGTCGGTTCGATGGCCTTCGACGACCTCGAGCTCCCCACCGGCTCGTTCCCCGACACGATCGGCGGCTCGGCGACGTACGCGTCGTTCGCGGCCTCGACCTTCACCGAGGTCCGCGTGGTGGCGGTGGTCGGCGACGACTTCCCCGCCTCCATCCTCACTGCCCTCGAGACCCGCGGCGTGACCACGAAGGGAATCGAACGCGCGAAGGGTAGGACGTTCCGGTGGGCGGGCCGCTACGATCCGGATCTCGTCGGCCGCACCACCCTCGACACCCAGCTCAACGTCTTCGCCGACTTCTCTCCGAAGCTCGAGGACGAGCACCGGAGCTGCCCGGTCGTGCTGCTCGGCAACATCCACCCCGCCCTCCAATCGCAGGTCCTCGACGCCATGACCGGCCCCGAGCTCGTCGTCGCGGACACGATGAACTTCTGGATCCAGGGCGAGCCGGAGAAGCTCGAGGCGCTCCTCCCGCGGGTGCACGTGCTGATCATCAACGACGAAGAGGTGCGGCAGCTCTCGGGGATCCACAACATCCGCCGCGCCGCCGCCGAGGTTCGCCGGCGGGGACCGCACACCCTCATCGTCAAGCGCGGCGAGCACGGCGCGCTCCTCTTCGACAACACCGGCATCTTCGCGGTGCCCGGCTACCCGCTCGAGGACGTGGTGGATCCCACGGGCGCGGGCGACTCCTTCGCGGGCGGCTTCGTCGGATACCTCGCGAGCCACCTCGGCAAGGGCGGAGCGGTGTCCGCCCACGTGATGCGCACGGCCATGCTCTACGGCACCGCGACCGCTTCTCGATGCGTCGAGGGCGTGGGCACGAGCATGGTTCAGTCGCTCGTCATCGGTGACGTGGAGGCCCGCGTCGCTCAGATTCGAACGCTCTTCGAGCTTCCGCGATAACCTTGGAGCCCCTCATGTCGAACCGCGCCCTCTTCCTCTCTCTCTTCTTCGTCCCGAGCTTGGCCGCGTGCGGCGACTCCACCGGCTCCGGCGGTGGCGGCGGCGGCTCCACCGACACCGACTGCGCGCCCGCCATCGGCTGTCCCGCGGTGCAGAGCGACTGCATCGCCTTCGAGGACAACGCCGGCAAGGACACCTTCACCCTCCGCATCAGCGATCTCACCGTGACCGCGCCCACCGCGTTGACGGATCCCACCGTCTCGCTGCTCCTGTCGACCGGCATCACGATGAACTATCCCTCGTGCACGAGCGCGGATGGCTTCCCCTTCTTCACGAAGGACGGCACGTTCAACTGGCTGCTCCAGTTCGACAAGGCGGGGATGATGCTCACGACCGGCGGCGCCGCCGTCGAGACGGATCCGACCAAGGGGTACTGCTTCTTGCAGGACACGATCTCGGGCTTCGACGTCGCGCCCCTCGTGACCGGCATCGATCTGGCCGCGGACGGGACGTTCTCCGTGACCGCGCCCGCCGACGTCACCGTCCCCGTGTTCACGGACAAGACGGACCTCACGAAGGTCATCCTGCTGCCCCTCCACAGCGTGCGGATCTTCGACGGCACGATCTCGGCCGACAACAACTGCATCGGGACGCTGAACCCGGACCTCGACCCGGGCAACCTGTGCCTCCCCACCACCGACACCCCGGGCTTCGTCGCGGGGGCCAAGCTCGAGGGCTACATCACCCTGGAAGAAGCGGACACCGTGCTGATTGCCCAGCTGTCGAACTCGTCGCTCTGCCGGCTGATCTCCGGGGAGACGGGGACGACGTGCTCCCGCGATGCGAACAACAAGATCGTCTTCCAGGGCGACTGGTGCGCGGGGACGGCGGAGGGCGACCCCGGCAAGCCCGCCGACGCGACCTGCGCCGACGCGGTGAAGCTCTCGGCTGGGTTTGCCGCGAGCGGCGTGAAGCTGCGGTCCGACTGCAACTGATCGGTTCGGGCCCATCAATCGGCGGTGCGCGCGCGGGAGTCGTTGCTTTCGCCACGCATCGCCAAGTACCCTTTGTCCGATGTCTTTTCGCGGGCACGGGCTCGACGTGCGCGTGCGAGGTGGGCTCGCACGGCCACGAGGTCCCGCGTTTCGCTGGAGGTCCTGCTTGCCATGACCCGACCTCGAACTTCATTCGCGCGGTCCTTCTTGTATCTCCTGGCTGTCTCCGGCCTGGCCGGCGCGTGTAGCGGAGGAGGGTGTTCGAGCGGGTGCGGAGGCATCACGCCCCTGCCCGGCGGCTTCGTGAACGAAGAGCGCATCGAGAACGCAGCGGGCGTGCGGATCACCGAGTCCGGCTTCGACTTCCTCGAGGCCAACATCGGGAAGATCGCGGGGAGCCTCCTCGGCGGAGACGGCAGCGGGATCGTCACCTTCCCCATCAACGAGACGCAGGGGACGACGACGATCCTCTTCGTCGACGTCGACTACACGGTGTGTCCCGGCGGTCCCGACGCCAACGGCAACCCGCCGAAGTGCGTCGCCGAAATCGACATCGCCAACGCGGACCTCTCGATTCAGCCGCAGGGACCGCACAACATCGTCGTCTCGGGCGTGGTGCCGCTCCGGCTCCAGCAGCTGCCCTTCAGCAGCGACATCTGCGACTTCGACATCTCGATGAACGGCAACGGGGCCGACCCGGGAGAGGACCAGACCTTCGCCCCCGTGAACGTCACGATCAACCTCTCGATCGAGACGGACCTCAACGGGGACCACGCGCGCCAGGGCTACTCGCGGGCCCGCGTGGAGGAGATCACGATCAGCCAGAGCGACATCGAGAACGCGATCCACTTCAGCGGCGGCTTCTGCGCCGACATCGTCGACTTCGCGAAGGGCCTCATCGTCGGGCAGCTCTTCGGTGGCCTCCAAGACACCCTCAAGGGGACCGTCGAAGAGCAGCTCTGCCAGAAGGCCGACACCACCGTCGATCCGCCCTGCCCGAACGGGACCAACAACATCGACGGCGTTTGCCGCTACGGGACGGACGCCGACTCCGAGTGCGTCTCGATGGTCCTCGGGATGGACGGCCACGCCGACCTCTCCGGTCTCCTCGCCTCGCTCTCGCCCGGGACGAAGGGCGGGCTCGACTTCTTGTTCGCGCTCGGCGGCTCCTCCCAACGCGACGACGCGAGCGGCTTCACCTGGGGTGACCTGAACCCGGTGAACAACGGGGCGAGCATGAGCATGTTCGGCGGCGTCGAGCCCAACCCGATCTCGAGCTGCGTTCCCCTCGCGGAGCTCGCTCGCCCGAGCGGCCTCAAGATCCCTCAGGAGCTCATCGACGACTCGCTCATCACCGACTGGCCGGCTGGCGTCGCCGGCCCCCACCTCGGGATCGGCATCTCGGAGTCGTTCACCAACTATGCCCTCGCCGGGCTCTACAACTCGGGCCTCTTCTGCATCGGCATCAGCACCGAGCAGGTGGACTTGTTGAACAGCGGGACGATCGGGCTGCTCGCCCAGTCGCTCCGCGATCTCGGCATCCAGCGTGAGACCCAGCCGATCGCGATCGTCATCAAGCCGACCAAGCCGCCCTCGGTGAAGTTCGGCAACGGGACGAACATCGAGACGGACCCCCTCATCGACTTGAAGCTCCCCCAGGCCTCGTTCGACTTCTACATGTTCTCGAGCGATCGCTACATCCGCTTCATGACCGCGACCTTCGACATCGAGGCGCCGCTGAACCTCACCGTGACCCCCGAAGGTCTCGTGCCGACCCTCGAGACGCTCAAGATCGAGAACGGCGCGGTCTCGAACGCCGAGCTCCTGAAAGAGGATCCGGCCGGGCTCGCCGCGAGCTTGCAGAGCCTGCTCTCGAGCCAGATCGGCGGGCTCATCGGCGGCGGCATCCCGCCGGTGGACGTGAACGGCCCCCTCGCCTCTTTCGGCCTGCGGATGGTCATCCCCGAGTCGGTGGAGGGCAAGGGCTCGCCGGGCCTCCGCACCCTCACCCAAGGGGAAGAGCGCTATCTCGGCATCTTCGCCGCCCTCGAGACGACCGACATGATGGCCAACGCGAACGCGATGGAGACGGAGGCGACCGTCTCCGACGTAAAGGTCGACGTGGCCGGTCTTCGCGGAGGGACCATCACGAAGGACAACGCCCCCGAGGTCACGATCGTCGCTGGCGTCGCCGATGACAAGGGCGAGCCGATCGAGCACCAGGTGCGCATCGACGGCGGCATCTGGCGACCGTGGACGAAGGACCGCTTCATCCAGATCAAGAGCGACGTGCTCCGCATCGAAGGCAAGCACACCTTCGACGTGCGCAGCCGCGCCGTCGGCAAGGCCTACACCATCGACCCGACCCCGGAGCAGCTCGAGGTGATCATCGACACGATGGCCCCCGAAACGCGCATCTCACCGGTGGACTCGAGCGGAGAGATCCAGCTCGACGTCGCCGACCTCGTCTCCAAGGACGCGACGCTCGTCCGCTACCGCTTCGACGACGGCAACTACAGCGGCTGGGTCAAGGCCGGTGACGTGCGCGGGATCACCGTCCCCGACGGGGCGAAGCAGATCGAGGTCGAGGCTCAGGACGAGAAGGGCAACGTCGGCACCGCGAAGCAGGCGATCGTGCGCGGCTTGCCCCACGGCTCGAGCAGCGGCTGCGGCTGCCAAGTCGTCGGGGACGACAGCCGCGCTCCTCGCGGCCTGCTCTTCGGCCTGATGGGGATCGCGGCGCTCGGCGCGGTCGCCCGGAGGCGCGGACGCGCCCGCCGGCTCCCGTCGCTCGGCGGTCTCTTGATCAAGAGCCGCGCCGCCCAAGCGGCGGCGGGGGTCACCGTCCTCTCCATCGCGGGGACGTTCAGCGGTTGCTCCTGCGAGGACGAGACGAACCCGCAAGAGACGAAGTGCGAAGCCCCCGGCTGCACGACCCTCGAGCCAGGCCTCATCGGGAGCTACACCGGGGCCGACGTCGACTCTGCAAAGAACATCTGGGTCTCGGGGTACCTCGAGGCTTGGTACGAGTCCGCGTGGCCGAGCTACGGCGACCTCGTCGTCGGCAAGCTCAACGGCGACAAGGTCGAGTGGGAGATCGTCGACGGGGTTCCGACGGACCCGCCACCCGACCCGACCATCACCAACGTAGATGGCTTCCGCGGAGGCCAGACCGCGCCCGGAGAGGACGTCGGCATCTGGACGAGCCTCGCCATCAACCCCTCCACCGACCTCCCCGCCGTCTCCTACTACGATCGCACCAACAAGCGGCTCAAGCTCGCGGAGTACGACGGGGAGAGCTGGAAGATCAGCGTCGTCTCCGAGGAGACCGACGGCGACGTAGGCCGCTACTCGAAGCTCGTCTTCGACGGATCGACGCCGGTCATCGCCTACCTGGCGATGTCCTCGACGAGCTCCGGCTTCCCGACGTCCGGGGTGCGGATCGCGCGCGGGGACGGAGGCGGTGGGTTCACGGTGGAGGACGTCGCGATCAACACCGCCACCCCGTGCCGCGTCTCGACGTGCACAGGCGGCTCCAAGTGCCTCGCCGACGAGGGGACGTGCGTGCCCGCGGGCTCCAGCTGCGCGTCGTGCGCCGACGGCGAGGAGTGCGTCACCCTCGACTCCGGCGACGCGTGCAAGACGACTCTCGCGGTGGCGAAGGTCGAGGCCTATCCGGTCGCGGGCGGTCTCTACGTCGCGCTCGCGAAGCTGCCGGGCGGCGGCGTCGGCCTCGCATACTACGACCGCGTGGCCGGGACCGTGAACGTCGCGGCCCAGGGCGACGGCGGCTGGATCACCCAGGTGGTCGACGGCGGAACGAAGCCGGACGGGACGACGACGGACACCGGCGTCGGGACGTCGCTCTTCGTCGACGACGGCGGGACGTGGCACCTCGCCTACGTGGACGGCTACGCGGAGGCGGTGAAGTACGCGAGCGTCGTGGACGGACAGGTGCAGTCGGTCGAGGTCGTGGACGAGGGCTTCGGGATCGACGGGGTCCCGTTCCCCGACGGCCAGCACCTCGTCGGTGACGACTCGAACATCCGCGTCACTCCCCAGGGGGAGGTGCAGATCACCTATCAAGACGCGACCAACGGGACCATCCACCTCGCGACCGGCACCCCGAACCAAACGGGCGGGCACGACTGGTCGATCAAGGTCGTGGACTCCGACGACTTCGGTGGCTTCTTCACCCGGCAGCTCGACGTCGGTGGCTCGATCCAGATCGTGCAATGGGGCCGCAAGGTCGTGGCCGCGGACGACGGGACGAAGAAGGGCGTGGGAGACGTCTCGATCCTCTCGCCCTGAGTCGCTCGGGATCAGAAGCATCGGCCGCGGGCTCGCTCGGCGAGCCCGCTGTCATTTCGAACGTTGAACGAGCGCTCTCCGCCCCCGCCCCACCACTCGATCGCAGCCGCACGCGAGGGCGTGGCGCTCCAGCGCCTCCCCCAGCGCCGCGCGGTCGAGATCGCGCCCGCGCTCGCGGAACAGGGCGTCGACGACGAACGTCGCACCCTCCACGTGGGCCTCGATCCTCCCGACGAGCTCGCCCCCGAAGAGGAGCGGGCAGACGTAGTAGCCCCAGCGCCGGTCCGCCTCGGGCTTGTAGACCTCCCACACGTAGTCGAAGCCGAACACGTCCTGGACGAGCACGCGGTCCCACACGAGCGCGTCGAGGGGGCCGAGGATCCGCGTCGCGCCGTCGGGGGCGACCGGCTTCTTCTCGAAGAGGTCGGGCGGGGCGAGATAGATCCGCGGGCGATCCTCGACGCGCACCGCGATCGCGAGCCCGTCCTCGACGAGCGCCCGCGGAACGGGGCCCTTGCGGACGTGACCGAGCATCGACCACCACGGGCCCGCCGAGAGCGCGAGCATCCCGGCGGCCCGGATCCGCTCTCCGAGCGCCCACCGATC
The DNA here is from genome assembly GCA_044225865.1 of Polyangiaceae bacterium. Lineage (GTDB taxonomy): Bacteria > Myxococcota_A > Polyangia > Polyangiales > Polyangiaceae > Xiheicaenibacterium. The sequence goes on from JBGAID010000170.1 coordinate 7,819, forward strand.
GAAGTCGGGGGCAGCCTTCTCCGCGTGGACGCCGGCGAGGGCGCGCCGAGGGACATCGTAGATCTTGTCGCGACCTCGCTTGCCGGCGACCACGACCTCGCACCGCGTCCAGAGCACCTCGACCGCGACCTTCGTCGCGCTCGACGTTCCGCGCCATCCGCTCCAGTCGATGGGCTCGACGGAGCCGCGGTGCTCGAGCTCCCGCACCGTCACCGGCCCCTTCTCGTCGATCTCGCGAAGGACCTCCGCGACGAGGGAGGAGGAGACGCGCGTCGATCGCTCCGCGTGTCGCCACCACGGAGCCTCGACGGCGCGATCGCGATAGTTGGGGAAGGCGGAGGCGGGCAACAGGCAGCGCTCCTTCGCGAAATGCTCGAACGCGACCCCCGGGAACAGCGCGCGATACGGGTCACCGCGGCGCGCTCGCGCCACCCTCGCCATCACGACGAGATCCGCGTTCTGACCGATGCGGTCGAGGGGATCGAGCTGGATGCACGTCAGCGCGGCGAGCGTCTTCGCGACCGCGTCGGCGGAGCGCCCGAGCGTGAAGCGAGAGAGCCCGAGGTGAGAGACGAGGGCGGCGCGGGCAGCGGAGCGCGAGACGACGACCGGCTTCAAGGCCCCGAGCTTGGACAAAATCGTCGCCCGCACCAAGCGAAGACATCGCCTCCGTGTCGAAGCGCGAATGGGAACGCGAACGCGCTTCTTCATCGCCCTCGCCCTCGGCGCCGTCGGCGCCTGCTCGCCTTGGAAGTACGTCGAGACGGACGCGCCGTCGAAGCCGGGTCCCTCCGGACAGACGTACGCGCAAGCAGTCCAGGTGGTGTGCGACGTCGATCGACTCGCGGAGCTGGATCCGGGCGAGCCGGACGAGCTCGCCGACGCGAAGCGGCTCTCCTACCTCGAGAAGGCGGTCGACAACCCGGACGGGATCGAGCTGCGTACCTTGCTGAGCGTGAAGTTCGGCAACGATCGCGAGTGCCTCCTGCGTGACGCGCAGCAAGAGGCCAAGCTCGCGTCCTGCAAGCTCGCGGATCGGACCAAGCGCGAGGCGCCGCCGAAGAACTGAGGCGGTCGGACGCGCTCGCTTCGCGAGACGGCGCCATCCTCGAGCTGCGGCGCGCCGAGGCCGGGCGGACGCGAGGACACGCGAGGACCCGAAGCGAACGAGGCGATCGCGCGCGCGGCGGAGGCCGCCGCCGCGATCGAGGCCGCGCTCAGGAAGAGCTCGCGAGCCGGATGAGCCGAGCGCGGACGGTCTCGTCCTCCCGCGCGACGTCCCGCAGCACGTCGACGAGCACCTTGCGAGGCAGGCGATCGAGGGCTCGCTCGATGGCGGCCTCGGCGTGATCGCCGCTCAGGGTCGCGACCCGAGTGGACGTGGCGGCGTGGGCGAGCCAAGCGAGGCCGAGGGCGACGGCGTGCTTGCAGAACGCTTTGTCCTCTCCTTGAGGGCAGGTGCAGCGATACGCGAGCCCCTCTTCACGGACCCAGATCTGTACGACGTAGTCCATCGAGCCGCGCACGCTCGCGCGGATGGACGCCTCGTGGCGGGTGAGGCCGCGGATACGGCCTTGCTCGAAGTAGGCAACCCCGCGCTCGTACGAGCGGTCCGTCGCGAGCCGCTTGATCGCATCCCGATGGAGGATGTTCGCGAACGGAGACGGGGGAGCGGAGGAGCTCTGCACGATCGTCATCGTAACGTCTCGTCAGGCGGTGGCGCGAACGAAGGCGAAGGGCTCTTCGCCGTCTCTTTGCCCGCCGCGTCGGCCTTGCGAACCGGTGCGGCCCGGTCGGTCGACCACTCCCCCGTGCCGGGACCGTCGACCTCGGCGCGGACCTCGGCCACGAGGGCGAGCAGCTCGCGCTGGGTCGCGATGTTCTCCTCGAGGAGCGCGTGCATGTAGCCGTCGACGAAGCCCTGGGCCCGCGAGAGCTTCGGGAACGTGGAGCCCTGGTTCTTGAGGATCAGCATCTCGCGAAGCGCGCGGCGAAGCTGTCCGAGACGGTCGGCCTTCGACATGCTCCGACCGCTATCGGAGGCGCGCGGGCTGGGCCAAGAATTCGATCAGGGCCGGAGCAGCGCGAGGGCGGCCTCGGCCTTGGCGCGGTCGACGTACGCGACGGCCACGCGCCCGCCGCGCCGGGGCTCGAGGACGATTCGGCAGCGGTCCGGGGTCCGCGAAGGGAGGATGCTCAGGCCATAGTCGACGCCGAGCGCCACCACGAGGATGACCACGCCCACGCCCAGCAGCTCCGGCGAGCCGGCCCGCACCCCTTGAAACGCGAGCTTCAGCCCGAGGTAGCTGCCCGCGAGGAGGGACACGATCCCGAGGTAGGTCGCGAGCTTGGGATAGCGAACCTCACGCGCCGCCCGAACGAGGTTGGCGGAGGCGAGAAAGATCTCGCGCTCGCGGATCGTCTTGCCGAGGATCTCGAGCCGGGACCGCAGCCTCACCCCCTCCTTCGCGAACGACAGCTCGACGGGACGGCGCAGCCGCAGCGCGAACCGTCCGAACAGCTTGGCCAGGCTCACGAGCGGAAGGATGAGGGTGACGGTCAACAAGAACGTCGCGATGGAGCCGCGCGGCGCCGAGGTCTCTTCGCCCGAGACCACCACCGCGCGCCCTCCCGCCTCTCGCTCTGGCTCCCCGAGGGCGAGCGCGGTCAGCGCCGGATCGGTGAGCTTGCTCGCGAGCTCCGCGCGCGCCCGTGATGCGGGCTCCGTCGCCCCCCGACCGATCGCGAGCGCGACGAGGACCGCCGAGGGGCGATCGATCGCGCCGTCCTCGGCGGCGTCGTAGGCGACGAGGAGCGCGCTGAGGGCCTCGAAGATCCCCGCCGCGCCGGGGGCGGCGCCGCTCGAGACCAGCGCCGGCTCCAACGCGGACAGAGCGTCCGCGGCGGTGTGGGCGCTGAGCCAGGCGAGAGAAGTGGCGGCGCGACGAAGCGCCTCCGCGTCGCCGGACGCGGACTTGACCGCTCCTTTCGCGACGAGAGCGCCGAGGAGCGTCCGCTCGGCGCTCGTCGCGCGCTCTCGCTTGCCGAGGGCGGTCAGCACG
>JBGAID010000036.1:0-18100 GCA_044225865.1 Polyangiaceae bacterium
GCACGCGCCAAGGCTACCCCGGTTCGTCGGCGATGGCGCGCGCGCGGGGCGCGTAGCCGCTCTGCGGATGCGCCGCGACGAATGTGCGCGCGCGGCGGCGGGCCTCCGTCTTTCGTCCTGTCGCGACGAGCGCCTCGATCGTCATGATCTCGCGCTCCTCCGAGAGGACGCGGCCGCGATCGGCGGGCGCTCGCTCGAGCCGCTTCAACGCTGCGTCGGGGTCGCGAGCGAGCAGCCTCTTCAGCGCCGCGAGGTCGCGCAGCTCGCCGGCGATGGATCGGGGGCGTCGTCCCGAGAGGGTCGGCGCGGGCCGCGCGGTCGGGGATGGAGACGGCGCGGGGACCTCCGAGGGGGCGATCGCCGATCGGCCGCGAGGGGCGGGCGGATCGGCGGCGGCCGCGAGCTCGGGCGCCGGCGCGAGCAGGGCGGAGCCGCTCGCATCGCGGCCGAGCTCACGCTGGAGCTCGACTCCGTGAACCGTGAGCGCTCCTCCCGTCACGAGGAGCGATGGGCCGAGGAGGAACGAGAGCCAGCGCAGCAAGGCGAGTCGAAGGGGAGCGGCCGCCGCCACCGCCGTCTTCGTGGTGGCGACCGCGGCGCCTCCGGCGGCGCCGATCGCTCCCGTCTTCGCGAGCGCGTCGGCGAGCCGGTCCGCCCCCGCGCTCGCGTCGTATCGCGGCACGTAGCTCCGGACGAGGGCGAGGTCGTCGCGCATCAACGCGGAGCCCGGATTCATCGGCGGGGGCGTCATGCCATCACCTTCATGGGAGGGACCTCGAGCAGCGACGCCGGCGTCGACGACGAGCGCGTCGCCTCGATCCGCTCGTAGGCAGCCCGGAACGCGCGCCGCGCGAGGTGGAGGCGCGAATAGACGGTCCCGGTCGGGACCCCCAACCCGCGGGCGATCGACTCGCAAGGCTCGCCCTCGATCTCAAAGAGCACGAAGACGACCCGATGCGCGACCGCGAGCGTCTCCAGGGCCTGCGCGATCCGATCCAGTCGCTCGCGCTGCAGCGTCGTCTCGCAGGGATCGGCCCCGGACGCGGTGAGGGCGTCCGCGACCCCGTCGAGGACGGCGGTTGGACGACGGCGACGGGCCCTCCGCGCGTTCGCCGCCACCCGAATGGAGATCTCCGCGAGCCACGTGCGCGGGCTCGCGCCGTCGACGACGAAGCCGCCCCGGCGGTGCACGGTCAAGAACACCTCCTGCACGGCGTCGTCGAGATCACTCACCGGCAGGCCGAGCCGTGCGAGGACGCGCGCGACGAAGGGGGCCTCGCGTCGAAAGAGCTCGGCCGCGCCGAGGTGCGCTCCAGGATCGGGCATCGCGATATGCGTTCCAATGTCCGGGCGGAGGCGATCCTTCACGCGCTCACAACAATTCGACGACGAGCCCGCCCTGGAACGAGAGGGCGACCGGGCCGAGCTCCTCGAGGGCCGCGTAAGAGCCGTCCGCGAGGGCGTGTCCGACGTACGACGGCGCGACGTTCGCGAGGGCATCTGCGGAGGCCTGGAGCCCGACCCTCGGCGTCAGCATCCACCGGCCGTCGACGCGCCCGCCGAGGGCGACGCGCACGTAGTCTCCCGCCGCGTCGGTGACGAGGGCCCCCGCGATGCCGACCGCGCACGCGCGCCCGCGCAGGCTCGCGCCCAGCACGCCGAAGCAGAGGTCGAGGCGAGGCGCGACCACGCTCGAGACGAGCGGAGCGTCGCCGAGCTCGCTCGTCGAAGGGAACGCGACCATCAGCCCGAGGCGGCCCGAGAGCTCCGGCCGGGCGCCGCTCTCGAGGGGCGCGCCGAGACCGACGTCGACCATCAGAGCGCCCGTCGCGCTCGGCTGGGGGGTGAGGCCCGCCCCTCCGCCGATCTCGAGCGAGGCGGCGACGCGGGCCTGCGGGGAGGGGCGCTCTTTGGGTGTCGAACGCGGCCTCGGGGACGGAGGAGGCCGCGGTGGAGGCGACATCGCAGGCTCGACGGGGGTGGGGGTTGGGGGGGACGCGACATCCGGCGCCGGCGCGGCGGAGCTCTGGGCCGGGAGCGCGGGATCGAGCGCGGTGTCGAGGAGGACGGCGATCGCGAGGCCGACCGCCTCGACCATCTCGCGGCACTCGACCGCCTCCGCGTCGATGGTCCTCGAGCCGAGGCTCCTCTCGCCGACGAAGAAGTCGATCCGCGCCCCGTGCGGGAGCTCGGTCACGGCGACGCGCGCGCCCGGCGGCCGCGCTCGGTCGTCCGAGTGCCTCCGCACCACCGAAGGGAGGTCGCCCTTGCCGAGGCAAGGACCCTCCGCCGCGATCGAGCGTGGAGGGGTGGGCTCCTCTGCCGCTGCGCGCGACGGGCTCGTGAGAGCGACGCCCAGCATCGTCATGACGAGCGCGTGGATCGTTCGCACGGGCCCGTATCGATGCGCGCGCCGAGCCCGCGGTTCAGCGCGCCTCGTCGTTCGCGCGCGGGAGCAGGATAACGCCGCCGAAGCGGCAAATCGCATCGACGCGACGAGCCGGGCTGAAGGTTCCCTCCGAGGTGGACATTGAACCGAGCACGGGGCGGGTGCTGTCCCGGGACGGTCGACTGTCACCTTCGAGGAGGTCCTTGCGTCATGCGAAACCATGCCATTGCCTGCGGCGCGCTCGTGCTCGTCTCTTTGTTCGGTTGCGGAGCCCAGGAGGAAGACGCGGAGCGGCAGTACACGCAAATCTCCACCGCGCCCCTCTCCGTGACGGAAGGGGGTGAGATCACCACGCCCCCCGGCGACTACAACGCGTTCCAGATCTTCGCGGTCTTCGACGTCCCGGGGTGCATGGCCGAGATCGGCGTCTACGGGGCCACCGGCCCGCTCGGGGTGCGGGTGGAAGATTGCCCGGAGTGTCTGCTGCCGGGCCGAGTCAAGATCGGGGAGCCCATCGAGGGCTTCGATGTGTTTGCTTGCCTCCCCGGCGTTCAAGAGTGCGAGGTCTCCGACGACGTCCGCGGACTGACCTTGACCGATCTCGCCTATGCGCAGCCGGTCTGTGGGCAGTACGTCGCCCCGACCTCGTTCGTGTTGGAGTTCTCTCATCTCGACACGACGGAGCCGGAGGCAACTCGACATTGGAACGTCGCCGCCTCCGAGTTCGTCCTCGGAGACGACGGGACTGTCCAGGTGGTTTCCGACTGGATCATCGGCTCCGAGGACGAAGACCTCTGAAGACGGAGGGGGAAGGCGGTGCCGATCGACCCCGGCCGCGACGAAGCTCGAAGAGCGCAGTCGCCTGGGAGGGGTCGGCGAGCGCGAAGCGCCGGGGGTCTGATCAATACGGCACGGGGAGCTCGACGTCGTTCAGCGCCCGGAGCCCCTCCCCCGCGGGGTATCCGTAGCTGACATAGCATGTATAGCCGGGCATGCTCTGGTTGCATTGTCCACCTTGGGTCTCGGGGGTCCCCCACCCCCAGACCCAGACCCCGAACGGTTCGTCCGAGCGCATCTCTCGGCGGCCGTTGTCGCACCCGCCTTGGGGCTGGAAGTCGTGCCTCGAGAGGTCGATCCGCGTCATCTCGTAGTCGCCGATCGGCGTCCAGCCGTCGAGCGGTCCCGCGCAGTCGAGCTCCACGTCGGCGAAGCCTTCTTCTCCGCGCTTCCGGACGACGACGAGGTTCGTCTCCGGATAGGTCGGATCGGTGAAGAATACATAATGGTCCAAATACTGTTCCGGGGGCACCACCCGGACGAAGTCGGGATCGCCATAGCCGTCGACGACGGTGGTCGCCCCCGTCATGTACGAGAGGACCAGGAACGGATGGGCCTCGTCTTGGCTCTTCACGACGAAGGGATGAGGGGCCTCGATCTCCACCACTTGCCCCGCGTCGATGCTCGAGGGCCCCGAGATCGCCGGCTCGTACGAGAGCGTGGTCCCGGACACGGCGCCGATGATCCGGATGTGGGGGGTCTCGTGGATGCTCGAGCGATCGCGAGGCCCGGCGAACACGTGCTCGTGCCCGAAGGCGCGTACGGCCGGGATCTGCTGCTCCGCGTGGTCGCAATAGGAGGCGTTGCCAGGGGTGTTCGCGCATTGGTGACCCGCGAACAGTCCAATCGGCTTGTCGGCGCGGATGGGGCTGCCGGTGAGCTCTTTGGCCTGGGTGATCTGGAGGACCTGACCGGCGGCGAGGGTGTAGTCGGTCTTCTCGCCCGCGTTCGCCGCGTCGACCCCGGGCCCGGGGCCGATCAAGACATTCGGAACGATGCTGACGTGGGTGTCGTCCTCGGCGGCGACGATGTTCATCGAGGGCCCGACCCCGAACTCGGTCGGCAGCTCCGAGCCGTAGGCGTCGGCGGCGACGTACTCCGTGTCCCACGCGGTGCGCGGGATGAGGAGGGTCGCGCCCGTGACGGCGGCGTTGCCTCCCCCGTACGGCAGCATCTGATAGGCGACGACGGGGGTGTTGGTCGTGATGTGGAACGCCTGCCCGAGGCCGGTCCCGTGGATCTGGGCCCCGACGGGGACAGCGGCGGGGACGGGGCAGGGCACGGGGGCGTTCGTCGTGAGATCGCCGGGCTCGAGAGAGCCGTAGGTGCCGGCGAGGAACAGGATCGCGACCTCGCCGGGGGCGAGCCCGCTGCCCGGATCGAAGTCGGCGTATTCGAGGGAGGTGCCGGAGCCCACGGGGAGCTTCGCGAAGCGCCCCAGATCGAGCGGCTCGTCCCCGAACGTCACGCGGAGCTGGGCGCGCTGGTTGGACGTGTTCGCGACGAACGCGACGAAGCAGCCGTCGTCGGCCGCGAAGAGGCTGTCCATCATGACCGCGTAGTAGTCGCAGGCGACGCTCGTCTTGAGCTCGGCCGCCTCACGGCACGCTTCGCTCTCGGGGTCGACGTCCGTGAACGAGGCCCCGCCCGCGCCGCCGCCGCCGCCCGCCCCATCGGGGACGTCGGTCTCGCCCGCGGCGCAAGCGGCAAAGGAGAAGAGGAGGCACGTCGAGGCGAGCCACGTCGGCGTGCGAGCGGTCGGGGTGGTGGTCATTGGCAAACTCCGAGCAATCCCGCGGTGAGGGTGACGCAGCTCGAGGCGAGGCAGTCGGCGGTCGTCGCGCAGAGGCTCCCCGAGGCCCCGTCCGAGCACCGGCCGAACGCGTCGGTGGTGGCGCGGCGCACGCACGTGGACCCGTCGGGGCAGTCGGAGGTCGACAGGCATGCGCCGGGCAAGCACATCGGATCCTTGTCGTCGAGGATGCCCTCGCTGCAGCGGGCGCCTCCCGAGCCGACCGGACACACGGAGCCGGGCGCGCACGAAGGCAGCCCGTAGCACTGCGCCTCCTCCACGAGGGTCCCGTCCACGTGCACCTGGGAGAGGCACGCGTGATCTTCGGGGCAGCCGTCGGCGGGGCTGAAGGGGTTCGCCCCACACGCCATGCCCGTCTGGGTCCCGCAGAGGCCGTCGATGCAGACCTGGGCGTCGCTGCACGGTGTGTCCGGGCACGAAGGCGGAGACTTGGGCTGGCAAACTTGGCCGGCTTCGAGGGCGCAGTATTCACCGGCGGCGCAGTCCTCGTCGGTGTTGCAGCCTGCCGCGCACGCGCCGTTGTGACAGCCGGAGCCGGGAGCGCACGGCCGCGTCTCGGAGCACCCCACCGGCGCGGCGAGGCCTCCGCCCGCGCCGCTCCCGCCTGCGCCCCCGCTCCCCGCCGCGCCGTCGGGCGTGGTGCTCGCCGCCTCTGCGCACGAAGAGAGGAACGCGAAGGCCACCCACGACCCGATCATTCGCCGCGCGCTCATGGGACGGAGATAGCCCCGCGCGGGGAGGGCCGAGCCTTACCGGCCCTTACTCGAGCTGATGGGAGCGCGCGCGGCGGGGGGGCGGCGCGCGCTGCGGTTTCCATAGCGATGGGCGAACCCCTCCCGCGGGGCGCGGAGCGCCACGCTTGGGAGGGGTGGGCTCGCGCAGCGAGCCCGGGGTGGGCATCGCTACTCGCCGAGGTGCCGGGCCCGGGGATCGGCGGTCCGATATCGCTCGAGCAAGGAGCGCGCGGCGGCGAGGGACGAGTGGTACTCGAGCACGTTGCCCTTGGGGGTGGCGTACTCGAGGAAGAGGTTGTCGTCGGTGGAGACGATGCGCCCGCCGTTCTCCCGCTCGACGTCGTCGCAGAAGCGCTGGATGTCCTCGTCGGACATGATGAGCTCGTCGAGGAGGATGGAGAGGGGGCGGCCCTCCATCGTCTCGGCGATGTCCGGCCGCTTGTCCAGCTCGGCGAGGCGGGCCTTCGACGCGACGAGGGGGTTGTCGCTCGCGACGAGGATGCCCTGCGAGCCGCCCTCGAAGAGGGCGACGTGATGGAAGGACTCGAGCATGGTGCGCATGATGGCGGCGAGCTCGCGGCCGCGGATGTGGTGGAGCTGCACCCACTGCTGGAGGATGCCGTCCTTCGCGAGGCGGCTCTTGGCGAGCCGGTAGAACTCGGTCGAGTAGAGGTTGCTCGCGCCCGCGAACCACACGCTCGTGAGCTCGATGGTGATGAGGTCGAAGGGCTTCTTGGTGACGAGGAGGACGTTGCGTCCGTCGTTGAGCTCGAGCTTCACGCGCGGGTCATCGAGGCCGTTGCGGCTGGGGCCGGCGAAGTGCCTCCGCGCCGCCTCGACGATGGCGGGCGAGATCTCCGCGACGTCGATCTCTTCGAACGGGTACGCGGTGACGGTGCCGAGGGTCGTCCCGGTGCCGAGGCCGATGACGAGCGCGCGCTTCTCCTCCTTGAGGAAGAGGGCGGGGAAGTGGGCGAAGCGTCGCTGGGCCGACATCTCCGCCCCGTCGTCCCCTTGGAACTTCCCGTTCGTGTACATCGTGAGGAGGTTGCCGCGGCGGGCGACGGTGGTGACCCCGCCGTGGATGTCCTCGCGCACGAAGACGATGTCGTCGGGGGGAGGCCCGTAGGTGAAGTAGACGTTGGCGCCGTTCGTGAGGCGGGCGAGGTCCCACCGGGGCATGAAGATCCCGGCGAGGACGGCGGCCCCTCCGATCATGGCGGTGATGCGGGCGCCCTTGGGGTTGTCGTGGACGGAGGTGCGGGCGGCGACGACGGCGAGCACCACGAAGAGGATCGCGACGCCGACGAGGGTGCGCTGCGACCCGAGGGCGGGCAGCACGAAGTAGCCGGTGAGGATGGAGCCGGCGATGGTGCCGAGGGTGTTCGCGATCGTGAGCCGCGCCACGTCGCGCGAGACGGACACGCGGGTCGCGACGCGCCCGAGCAGGAGGGGGAACGTCGTGCCCATGAAGAGGGTGGGCACGGCGAGGAGGGCGAAGGCGGCGAGCCCGCGGCAGAGCTCTCGCCCCGCCCAGGAGTCGATGACCTTGCCGGCGGCGGCGAAGAATCGCGGCAGCTGATCCCAGAGCGGGATGGTGGCGGCGAGGGCGAGGCCGCTCCACGCGAGGCCGCGGCTGAGACCGAGCCCGGAGCCGTGGCGCGCCGCGAACGCGGGGGCGCGCGCGGCGCCGACGGCGAGGCACACGAGGAACACGGCCAGCATCAGGCCGAAGGCGTAGGCGCTGTTGCCGATGAGGAGGGTGAGGAGGTGGGTCTCCACGACCTCCGTCGCGAACACGAGGAAGCCGGAGGCGAAGGCCATCGTGACGAGGTCGCCCTCGAGGTGGCTCTCCTTCTTTTCTTCGGCGTGGTCGGTGGAGGCGCGGGCGGTGTCGCCGGACCGGGCGATGAGGATCGCCCCGACCCCGATCGCGACGTTCACGAGGGCGGCTGCTCGCATCGTCCCGCGGATGCCGAGCAGGGGCAGGATCGCGTACGCGCTGAGGAGCGAGCCGATGGCGCCGCCGAGGGTGTTGAGGGCGTAGAGGAGCGGCAGGCGCGAGGAGACGCGATCGCCGGAGGCGACGACGCGCGCGAGGATCGGCAGCGTCGCGCCCATGCACGTGGTGGGCACGAGGATCACGATGAACGTGAGCACGCCGCGGGCGGCGGTGAGCGCGACGAGGGAGTTGCTCGAGCCGGCGAGGCCGACGTACGCGGAGACGATCCCATCGAAGGCCCAAGGGGTGACGGCGCAGACGACCCCGACGAGCACCTCCGCCACCCCGTAGCCGGTGAGGGGCGACTTCAGCCGGTGGGCGATCTTGCCTCCCACGAAAGCGCCGAACGCGAGGCCGGCCATGAACGCGCTGAGCACGGTGCTCACGGCGTAGGCGGTGGCGCCGAAGATCGTCGCGAGGACCTTGGAGAACGCGACCTCGTAGAGCAGGCCGGTGGCGCCCGAGACGAGGAACATCACGCTGACGAGGAGGAGACGGGACCTCAAAGCGGGCGGGACCCTAGCAGAAACCCTCGCGCGGGCGGAGCTTCCGTCAGGGGCCGTTCGCGGCCATCGCCGCCTCGAGGCGCTCGCGCGCGCCCTTGATGCCGAAGAGGGTATCTTCGCGCGGCGGGAGGACGGCGGCGCGCAGGGCGTGGGCGAGCACGGTCGCGCACGCGAGGGCGGCGCGGGGATCTGCGGCCACCGCCAGCTGCACGATGGCGCGGGCCCTCGGCGCGAACGTCTCCATCCCCGCCGCGCCGACGATCCTCGCGCGCTCGACGAGATCGGGGGCGCGCTCGGCCGGGAACAAAATCGCCACGACGCGGGCGTCCATCGCTCCGTATTGCAGGCAGAGGACGGCGCGGTCGGCGCGCGGCACGGCCCCTCGGGCGAAGTGCTTCTTCGGCTCGATGTGGAGCTTTGCCCCGAGGATCGCGGTGGCCGCGGCCGCGAGCGAGGTGTGGTCGAAACGAGCGCTCGCGTCGGTGCACAAGAGGGAGTACGCCTCGGAGCGGGGGAGCGGTCGGACCAGCCCCTCCGCCCAACCGCGCTCATCGAACGTCGACTCGTCGCTCACCGTGACTCGCTTCGAGCCTACCTCGGCATCCACGGAAGATCCGCTCTCCGCGCTCGATCGTGCGATGCGCGCGAACGCCGCCCCGCCCCTCGCGCCCGTCCTCGAAGCGAGAGGCATGGGGCCTTACCGGGGATACGCGGACGTGCTCGCGTCCATCGAGCGGCTCGTTCGAGCGGGGGCGACGGCGAAGGTGATCGGAAGGTCCGTCGAGGGAGAGCCGCTCGTCGCGCTGCGCTTCGGGCGTGATCCCTTCGGCGTCTCGCCGGGGCCGAGGCCGCTGCTCAGGACGAGCGTGGTCGTCTCGGGGATCCACCCGATGGAGTGGATCGGCATCGAGACCCACCTCTCGCTCCTGGAGCGGCTCGTCGACGTCGACCTCGGTGAGCGCGCGCTCGTCTCGATCGTGGTCGCCAACCCGGACGGGATGAAGCGCGTCGACAAGAGCCTGCGCGCGGGGCGGAGGCGCTTCATCCGCCACAACGCGCGCGGGGTCGATCTGAACCGGAACTTCGACGCGCGCTGGGGCCGCCTCGGCTTGGTGCAGCGGGTCCTCTCCCGCATCTTCAACCCGGGGACGGGGCCGGCGAGCGAGCCCGAGGTCGAGGCGATCGCCAATCACCTCGGGCCGCTCCGGATCGATCGGGCCCTCTCGCTGCACAGCTTCGGCGGGGCGGTCCTCTACCCCTACGCTCACTCCCTCTCTCCCGTCCTCGACGAGGCGGAGCATCGCCTCTGGGCGGAGCGCGTGGCGGCGCGGATCGATCCGAAGCGACCTTACGTCGCGGCCTCGTGCGCGCGATGGGCGAAGGGGATTCGCGCCGGCGGGCTCGAGCTCGATTGGTTCCACGGCCGGCACGGCGCGGTCTCCCTCCTCATCGAGTGCTCGCGCGGAGGCCGGGCGTGGGATGGGCGCATCACGTGGCCGTTCGCGTGGTTCAACCCGAGCAGGCCCGCGCGCGAGGCGAGCGCGATCGCGGGCGCGGTCGAGCCGTTCGTCCGCGGCTTCGCGGTTTGACCGCCCGAGAGATCAGCGCCCGATCACCTTCGTCATGAGGACGTCCGCGACGGGCCGCCCGTCTCGCACGCGGAACGCGTCCGGGACCCGCGCCGTCTCGGCGAAGCCGAGGGAGGCGTAGAGCGCGATCGCGCGCTCGTTGCTCGCGAAGACGTGGGCGTCCACGTAGACGAGGGATGGGACCTCTCGCGCGAGCTCCAACACCGCGTCCGCGAGCGCGCGGCCGTGGCCGCGGCCGACGTAGGCGCGCTCGACGCCGATCGTCAGGGTGGCGCGGTGGAGGCTTGCCGGGATCGCGGAGCCCACGAGCTCGGCGTGCCCCACGACCCGCGGCGGCGATGGCCCGAACGGCTCCGAGGGGCGAGGCTGCACGAGGAGCACCGCGCGCCCCCACCCGGCCTCCCCCGCGAGGCGGGACCACCGGAGCTCGGCTGCGTCGAGCACGTCGCTCCGCGACGCCGAGCGCACGGGGGCGAACTCGGGCGCGCCCGCGCTCCCCGACTCGGAGAGGTGCCGCACGACGTGGGACGCGAAGTCGGCCGCGTCGCTTCGCTTCGCGCGCCGCACGGTGAGGTCCGTCTCGCCCGGGCCGGTCATCCCCCGAGCATAGCGCTCGCGCCGGTCCGTTTCCGGTCGGCCGGCCGCGTCCGATGGCTGGTAAGCTCACCCGACCTATGCCGAGCTCGTTTCCAATCACGGACCCCGCGACGTTCGCCGCGCGACGCCGCGCCTTGATGCAGCGGCTCGGCGAGACCTCGGCGCTCGTCGCCGCGGGCGCGCCGGTGGCGCGAAACTATCCGGCGAACGTCTATCCGTTCCGGGCCTCGAGCCATTTCCTCTACCTCGTCGGCCGCCCGATCGAAGGGGCGTACCTGCTCTTGTCCGGCGGTGAGGCGACGCTGTTCGCGACCCCGCCCGATCGCGACGACGCGCTCTGGCACGGTCCGCGGCCGTCGCTCGAGGCCCTCGGGAAGGAGCTGGGGGTGGAGCGGGTCGCGCCCCTCGACACGATGGTCGAGCGCTGCTCGGCCCTGCCGGAGTCGCTCGCGACGCTGCCCCCTCAAGAGGCGGAGACGGCCAAGCACCTGAAGGAGGTGTGCGGCCGCCCCGTCCGCGTCGGCAGCGGCGCCGAGCTCTCGGATCATCGCGACGTCGCCCTCGCGGACGCGATGATCGCGCTGCGCCTCCAGCATGACGAAGGGGCAAAGGCTCAGCTCCGCGCCGCGGCGGGGGCGAGCTCGGAGGTGCACGCCCTCGCGATGCGCGTGACGAAGTCGAAGCGGACGGAGGCTGAGGTCTGCGCGGCGATGATCGGGGAGCTCCGCGCCCGCGGGATGGACGACGCTTACCCTCCTATCGTGACGATCCACGGCGAGGTCCTCCACGCGCACGGCCACCCCAACGATCTCGAGCCGGGCTCGCTCTTGCTGTGCGACGTGGGAGGGGAGTCGCCGGAAGGATGGGCGAGCGACATCACCCGGACGTGGCCCACGAGCGGGACGTTCTCGGCCACCCAGCGCGCCATCTATGAGATCGTCCTCGGCGCGAACGTGCGCGCGATCGCGAAGGTCCGCGCCGGCACGAGCTATCGCGCCTGCCACGAGGAGGCCAAGCGCGCGATCGTGGAGGGCCTCGTCGCGGTCGGCATCCTCTCCGGCGACGTCGACGGCCTGCTCGAGCGGGGCGCCGCCAACGTGTTCTTTCCTCACGGGGTCGGGCACCTCCTCGGGCTCGACGTCCACGACATGGAAGACCTCGGCGATCGCGCCGGGTACGCCCCCGGGCGCTCCCGCTCGCAGCGCTTCGGTGATCGGTACCTCCGCCTCGATCGAGATCTCGCCCCGGGCATGGCGGTGACGATCGAGCCCGGCTTCTATCAAGTGCCGGGGATCCTCTCCGACGAGGCCCTCGTCGGTCCGCTCGGCGACGATCTCCACCGAGACGTGCTCGCGAAGTTCGCGGACGTGCGGGGGATCCGGGTGGAGGACGACGTGCTCTGCACCGACGGCGATCCCGAGGTCATGACCCGCGCGTGCCCGAAGGCGATCGAAGAGATCGAGGCCCTGATGCGGTGAGGTCGGAAGCGCCGCGCGGTCAGGGCGCCTGGGCGGCCGTCATCGCAGGTTCGGTGCACGCGGACGAGGGCTTGCCGCTGCCCATGTCGCTCAGGGCGAGGGTGACGACGTTGCGACCTTCGATGAACGTCTGCCCTTCGTTGTGGGCGCGGTTGAGCACGCTCTGCTTCGCTTCCATTCCTTCGCCGTAGGTCATGACGGTGGCCGTCCCCGAGCAGTTGCCGCGAACGACGGTGAGGATGGTCGTGTAGAAGCCGTTCAAGTTGCTGGACGACATCGGGTTGACCTCGTAGCCGGCGCGCGCGAGCCGGTCCCGGATGACGGCGGGGAACTCGGTCCCGCTGCTCTGGCTCGGTCGCGGGTGGCCAGACGACGGGGCGGTCGCGGTCGCGGGGGCACCCTTCGTCGTGCTCGTGGCGGCCGTCTTCGCCCGCGCCCGCGCCGTCGACTCTTCCTCGTCGTCACGGAGCTCGCGCTCGCGCTCACGGGCGCGCTTCGACTCGCCTTTCCAGCGCGTCGCGAGGAACACCCCGGACACCGCGATCAAGAGGAGCAGGACGCCGGCGATGCCGATCGCGGCGAGCGCCCGCGGCGAGACTTGAATCCCCTTCGGCGGCGGAGGCGGGGCCGGGAGGAGGGCGCGCTCGACGTCGGCGAGCATCTCCGCCGCCGACGCGTATCGGTCCTCCGGGCGCTTCGCGAGCGCCTTCTGGATGATCGGTCCGGCGCGAGAGGCCGTGAGCTGAGGCGGCAGCGGGATGGGATGCGGCGACGCGTGGGCCATCGCGACCGCCATCGCCGTCTTGCCCTGGACGAGGGGCGCGCCGAGCATCATCTCCGCGAGCACGAGCCCGACCGCGTACAGATCCGAGCGCGGGCTCAGCACCCCGCCCGTGACCTGCTCCGGAGCCATGTACGTGGCGGTGCCCATCACCTCGCCCGCGCGTGTGAGCTGGGCCATCCCCGCCGCGCCGACCTGCGTCCCCTGGGCCGTCCGGGCGACGTGGGTGCCGAGATCCTTCGCGAGGCCGAAGTCGAGCACCTTCACGAACATCGGCTCCCCCGGGTGGGAGGTGATGAAGACGTTCGCGGGCTTGATGTCGCGATGGATGATGCCGAGCGCGTGGGCCTCCATCAGGCTCTTCAGGATCTGGGCCGTCGTTCGGAGCGAAGCCTCGAGGGGGAGCGGGCCGCCTCGATCGATCATCGTCTCGAGGGGCTGGCCTCGGAGCAGCTCCAAGACGAGGTAGGGCTGCCCGCGCTCGTTCGTCCCGAAATCGTAGAGGCGGACCGTGTTCGGATGCTCGAGTCGCTGCGCGAACGAGGCCTCCCGCACGAAGCGGGCGGCCCCGTCCTCGTACACGGTGGAGATCGTCTTCAGCGCGACGGCGCGACCGAGCGGCAGCTGGGTGGCCCGGTAGACGCGGCCGTACCCGCCCGCGCCGAGCAGCTCTTCGATGCGAAACTTCCCGGCGAAGATATCGCCCGGTCGCACCTCCGGCAGGCCGCTTCCGCTCGACGAGAACACCAGCGAGCGATGCTACACCCGTCAGAGTGACGGCTGATACGAAGCGTCGTCGTAGAGCCGGCCTTCGACCCCGGTCGCGTGCTCGGGGAGGGGAGGGAGCTCGCGCTCGTCGTAGCCCGGCGCCACCCAGAACACCTCCGGGGCGGGCCGGTAGAGGCTGAAGAACTGCCGCTGCTCGGTGGCGCCGGTGCGCCATTTGATCGTGACGATGCTGTTCACGTCGTACCCCCGCGAGCCTTTTTGTCGGCGGATCCGCGTCCCCGGCTTGAGGTGGTTCTTCACCGTGATGCGCCGCACGAAGTCCTCCACGTGGCCGATGCCATAGGCGTAGGTCACGTCCGCGAGGGGGTCGCCTCCGAGGATCTCCACGCGGACCACGCCCGGCTTCGGTACGAACGCGTGGATCATGATCGGGAACGAGAAGGGGTTCTTGATCTTCAGGTCGACGGAGTCGTAGACGACGGTCGCGTCGAGGCCCATCTTCGCGTAGGCGGAAGGTCGCGAGTGCGACTGGCGCTCGACCACCTCCATCGCTCCGAACAAGGCGGCGTTGAAGAGCGTGCTCGAGACCTGGCAGGTCCCGCCGCCGACCCCGGTCGTCAGCTCGTCCCCTTGGATCTCGGGCGCCCACGTGAAGCCTCGATCGAGCGTCCGGGGGCCGACGAGATCGTTGAAGCTCAAGACGGCGCCGGGGGCGACGATGGCCCCGTCGAGGAGCGACGCCGCGCGCGCGATGTTGGCGCTGCGGCCCACCCCGATCCCGATCGTGGCGTAGGTCGTCTCGTGGGCGGAGAGGGTCTTCGACACGTCGACCGCGACCAGATCCTTCACCGTCACCTTGGCGCGGAGCGGCCGCGTCGTGAGGACCACGTCCGCTCCGTTCATGCTGCCGTAGTACGCCTCCCCGATCGCGGCGAGGGAGTCTTCGACGTCGAGCTCGCGCCCGGGGACGTCGGGGATCTTCTGCCGGCCCTTGAGATCCATGCGGGCGTCGACGGGCTCCTGCTTGAACCGGGCCGCGATCTTCTCGACCACCTCGCGGGCCGCGACGGGGTTCGTGCGGAGGACGAGGGGCAGGTCGATCTCGCCCCGCTTGGCCATCTTCGCCTCTTCCACCCGGTTTGCGAGCGAGCCTTGGTGGCCGATGACCGCCGCTTGCTCGAGCGTCCGCTGGATGTCGAGATCCACGCCGACGTCCGCGTAGGTGACGGTCTGGAACTGATCGCCGAAATGGAGGGTCACGGGCCGCGCCCGGACCTCTTCACGGCGCCTGTCGACCCACGCTCCCAGCTCGCTCGAAGGCGGCAGCAGCTCGCCCCCGACGTAGAGGCCGCGGACATATGGGGAGGTCGGGATCAGCTCGTTGGCGGTCACGCCGCCGGCGACCCCGGCCCCGACCGCGAACACCACCAACGCTGTCCAGCGAGCGACCCGCGCGTACGACACGTTCACTTCCCAAGGAGCATCCTACCTACGCCGTCTCGGGAAGCGAACTTCCGCGCTTTCGCGCTCGGGCCCCCGCGCCCGCGTCAGCCCCCGCCGACGAAGTGCACGACCTCGACCTTGTCCCCCTCCGCGAGCGGGGTCGTCGGGTGGAGCGCGCGGGGGACGACCTCTCCATTGCGCTCGACCGCCACCGGCCCGGACCCGAGATCGAGGGTGTCGAGCAGAGATCGGACGGTGGTCCCTTCGGGCAGGGTGACGTCTTCGCCGTTGACGAGGAGCTTCATGTTCACCGTTCGGTTCTGAGGAGCGGGATGTATCGCTTCGCGTTCTCGACGTAGTGGGCGGCCCCGGACCGACCGAGGGCCCGCTCCTCCGGGGTCGCGGGGCGAACGACCTTCGCGGGGCTGCCCCGGACCAGCGATCCGGCGGGGACGACCATGCGCGGGGGCAGGAGCGAGCCGGCTGCGACGAGGCTGTCCTCTCCGACGACGACGCCGTCGAGGAGCACCGAGCCCATCCCGATGAGGGCGCCGTCCCCGACCGTGCACCCGTGCAGGACCACCCGATGCCCGACCGTGACGTCGTCGCCGACGAGCGTGCTCGAGAGCCCCTCCGTCAGGTGGACGCAGCTCAGGTCTTGGATGTTCGTGCGCCGGCCGATGCGGATCGCCCCGATGTCGCCCCGCAGGACGCAGCCGAACCAGACGCTGGACCCTTCCCCGATCTCCACGTCCCCGATCACGACCGCGTTGGGGGCGACGAAGACGGAGGGATCGATCCGGGGGGTGTGGGCTTCGAGCGAGAGGATGTTCTTCACGGGCTCTCCTCCTTCGCTCCCTCGGCGCGCACGACGGGGAGGCGACGAGGCCGCGAGATGGCTGGGGACGCGGCGAGGCTCCTTCGGCCGCGCTCGCGATCGGGCTCCGAGATCGCCCCGACGAGGGAGTGCTTGAGGGCGCGCGCGATGGAGACCTCGAGCACCTCGCCAACGAGCCCGGCCGCCGCCGGATCGTCGAGGTGGACGATCTCGTGGCGATCGGTGCGGCCGGTGAACGTCGGGCCCGCTTCGAGCGATCGCTTCGCCTCCCCCTCGACGAGGACGCGCTGCGTGCTGCCGACGAGCGAGGCGTGGTGCTGCTCGACCAGGCGCTCCGAGACCTCGAACAAGCGGGAGAGCCGCTCCGACTTCTCCTCCTCGGGGACGTCGTCTTGGAGGCGAGACGCGGGCGTCCCCGGCCGCTCCGAGTATTTGAACCCGAACACGCCCACGAAGCCGACCTCCTCCACGAGGGAGAGGGTGGCTTCGAAGTCCGCCTCCGTCTCTCCCGGGAACCCCACGATGATGTCGGTCGAGAGGGTGATCCCCGGGACGGCAGCCCGGAGCGAGGTGATTCGCCGCACGTACTCGGCCCGATCGTATCGACGGATCATGCGCTTCAACACGCGGTCGCTCCCGGACTGGACCGGCAGGTGCAGGTGGCGACACAGCACGGGCAGATCGCGGTGGGCCCGCTCCAGGGAGGGGACGAGGTGCCGGGGATGGGGGCTCGTGTATCGGAGGCGCAGGAGCCCCGGAACGCGGGCCGCGATCGCGTGGAGGAGCGCCCCGAACTCGCTCTCGTCCTCGGAGGCGGGCGCGGCCGGTGGCAGCTTTCCGCTCGGGTCGCGGTAGCTGTTCACGGTCTGACCGAGGAGGGTCACCTCGCGCACGCCCCGCTCCACCATCGTCGCGATCTCCCCCACGACCTCGTCGCTGGGACGGTAGCGCTCGGGGCCGCGCGTCGTGGGGACGATGCAGAACGAGCAGCGCTCGTCGCAGCCCTTCATCGTGGTGACGAAGTCCGAGACCTTCACCGGCCCCGCGGCGGGAGCGACGAGGAAGCGGGGGGCGTCGAGATCGAACACGGTCCGGGTGAGGGGAGGGGCGCCCCCCGCGAGCTCGTCGAGGAGACGAGGCAGCTCCGGGATGTTGTCGGGGCCGAGGACGAGGTCCACGCTGCGGGCCGCCTTCAGGAGCTTGTCCCCTTCTTGTTGGGCGACGCACCCGGCGACGACGACGAGGAGCTCCGGGCGCTCCCGCTTCAGCTTCGCGAGCCGCCCCAACTCGCTCAAGAGCTTCTGCTCCGCCTTCTCGCGGACGCTGCAGGTGTTGAGGACGATCACGTCCGCCGTCTGTCGATCCTCCACCTCGCGATAGCCGGCGCCCGAGAGGACCGCGTGCATGCGGTCGGAGTCGTGCACGTTCATCTGGCAACCGAAGGTCGTGACGGCGTAGCGGAGCATGGGACGAAGCTCCGCTGTGCTTACCCCGTCGCGTGGGCCGCGGCACCAAAAACCCTGGGACGCCCGCGCGACGTCACTCGAAGAGGGAGCGATCGAGCACGAGGGCCTCCACCTCCGCGCCCGTCACCTGCATCACATAGGGAGCCTCCCGGAACGCGAGGCGTCCCGAACCGTCGAGCTCCATCGCCTCCACCGCCCCCGCCACGAAGGCGCTGTCCGAGGCGGAGAGCGCGACCGAGAAGGCGTACGGATAGCTCCGGCTCGCGGGCACCCGATCGAGGACGAACGCCTCCACGCCCGGCGCGTCCGCGGCGCTGGCCTCGAGCTTGCCGCCGGTGGGCAGGCTCGGCTCGCCCTTCCGCGCCAGAAAGAGGCCCCGGTCGCGCACGCGCAGGTCGACGTCGGCGCCCGGCTGCGCCCACGTCGCGATCACGCGGAGCTCCGGCTCCGCGATGGTCACCCCGACGTCGGCGAGCCACCGCTCGACGCGGCGCTTCTTCGCGGGTTGCTTCGCGACCAGGGCCGCTCCGATCATCCCGAGGTCGGCGCGGAGCAGATCGCGCAGTCCCGGATAGCGCTTCGCGTCCTTCGTCTTGGCGAGGGCGACGTCGAGGAGGCGGAGCGCGCCCTCCAGATCGCCGCGGCGCGCCCGCAGATGGGCGAGCGCGGCGAGCGCGGTGGGGTCATCGGGCTCTGTCGCCGCGAGTCGCTCGAACGAGAGCTTCGCGACCTCGAGGCCCGCGTCGACGCCCAAGCTCCGCGCCCGCTCTCCGCCGAGCCGCGTCCACGCGGGCCGCCCGCCGGCGAGGTCGATCAGCGAGGTGTACGCGCGCATCGCGCCCGGCCCGTCGTTCGCCGCCCGCCGCGCGTCGCCGAGGAGCACGTAGCCGAGCGGCCC
>JBGAID010000036.1:18117-102059 GCA_044225865.1 Polyangiaceae bacterium
GTCCTTGTCGACGAGGCCCCTGGCGGTGCGCGAGGCGACGTCGTGCGCGCCGCGCGCCACCGCGTCGAGGGCGATCTTCGCCTCCCCGACCCACGGATCGACAGGGGGCGGGATGGAGGGCGGCGCGTCCTTGTTCGTGCGGAACATCGGCGCCGCGTAGGGCTTCTCCTTGGGCCCGTCCTTGGCGTCGGCGGCGGCGAGCGCGAACGGGTACTTCACCGTGATCGGCGCTCGATCCGAGGCGGGGAAGCTCACGGCTTCGAACGCGTGGATCATGCACGTGATGAAGCGGACGTCTTTGATGTCGCTCGACAGGGCGCGCGCCAGCGTCACCTCCCCGCTCGGATCGATCGTGAAGGAGACGACGAGCTTGCCCGCCGCTTGCGGCATCCACCGCATGACCTGCTGATAGCAGCCGCGGAACCGCCCGAAGTTGCGCCTCACGATTTGCTGAATCGTGTCGGGAGGGAGCGTCGGCTTGCGCGGATCGGCGTCGACGACCGGCCCTGCCTCGCTGGGCTTGCCCTCCTTCGTCCCTTGAGGGTCCTTCGGGTCCTTCGTCCTCGGCTTCTCCTGCTTGGGCTTCGAGCCGCCCTTGTCGTCCTGGGCGGACACGACCTCGATCGCCTCGGCCGTCGCCGGCTTCCGCTCCTTCAAGGTCGAGAGCGGATCCGTCATGTCCGTGTCGACCTCCTCGCCAGGAAAGGGCCGCGCGGAGGCGTCGAGCCTCTCGGCGCCGGGCCGTGTCGGCGTCACCTCGCCGGGCTTGGCGAGCGCGTTCACGAAGCTGCCCACCCCCTCCGCCACCCACGGCGGGGCGCGCCCCGGCTCCGCCGTCGCTGCCGGCTCGACCACGATCGCGCGCGCCCCCGATCCGAGGCGCGCGAGGGGCCCGGGAAACGAGGGCTCTCCGCGGCCCGCGTCGGCGCTCGGATCCTCGGAGAGCAGCGTGTCCGCGATCCGCTCGTCGCGCAGCGTGGCGATGCGCCCCGCCCTCGCTCCGTAGGTCTCGGCGAACGCTCGCGCTCGACCGAGGCTCGAGGGACCGCTCGGCACGATCACGTCCAGCCGTGGCGCCGCGCCGCGCTTCGCCATCGGCGCTCGATCGCTGCCGGAGGGCGGGAGCGCGTCTGTCACGATCGCGATCCGATCTTCGGGGCCCGCCTGCTCGAGCGCGAACGAGACGGCGAGGGTCGGGTTGGCTCTCCCGAGGGCCCCTCGCTCCCCGATCGCGTCGCGCACCGAGGGCGTCATCGACCCGGCGAGGCCGTCGTAGAGCTTCTCCACCGACTCGTCGAACGCGGCCACGACGAGCCTCGACTCCGCCGGCAGCGCCGCCGCCACCTCTCGCACGAGCTCCGCCTCTCGGGCGAGATCGCGCGCCCGCCGCGCGCTCGTGTCGAGCATCAGGAACAGCTTCCCGGGTGGCGCGGGGCGGGCCGCGGGGGCCTCTCCGCGGCGGATGGTGAAGCCGCCCACCCTCACGGCGCCGTGCGGCGTCGACGGCAGCTCGAGGACGCCGAGGGGGGGCGTCGCCGGCTCGGGCGCCTCCTCGGCTCGCTTCAGCAGGACCTTGCGCTCCCCCGCGGTGCCGGGCCCGCCGAACCGAAGCGAGGTCTTCGGCCCGCTCTCCTCGACGAAGGTCGCGATCCGCAGGACGACCTCCTTCGACCCGCGGGCCGGGATCCCAAGAGGGCGCGAGCGAAAGAGGCGCTCCCCGTGATCGGTCGGCCCGGCGAGCTCGTCGAGGGGTCCGCCGTCGATCGCCTCCGCGACGAACGTCCCCGCCGGCAGCACGATTTCGATGGCCCCCTCGACCGGCTTGCCGCCCGGGTTGTCGAGGCGAACCTTGGTCTCGGCCCACGCGATGGGATCCCGGAGCTCGACATGGCTCTCCACCGCCCCGATCTTCACGCTCCGGCCTTCGGCTCCGGTCGTGCCGGCGAAGACGATCGGCGCCCGCGCCGGGACGGCGGAGAGGGCGATCCACGGCTTTTTTTGCGTCGAGGAGCGGCTCGGCGGGGCGGGGGCGGCGGGGCGCTCGGCGTGGCCACAAGCGGCCGCGCCCGCGAGAAGAGCCGAGAGCACGACGCGTGAAGCCAGCCTCCGCGGTCGGATCGTCATGGGGCGGGTAGACAATCACGGGCCGCAGAAGTTTGGATCTTCGGGCACCGCGCGCCGTTGACGTTTCGCGACCCATTCTTTAGCGTCCCGGACAAATGGCCGAGAAGTTCAAGAACCTCGTCGACATGTTCGACTCGAGCGTGAAGAAGTATGGCCCGCAACAGCTCTTCGGGACGAAGCGTGACGGCGCATTCCGCTGGTCGACCTTCTCCGAGATCGGGAAGAAGGTGAACGAGCTCCGCGGCGGCCTCGCGTCCCTCGGGATCAAAGCGGGGGACAACGTCGCGGTCGTGTCGAACAACCGGGAGGAGTGGGCGATCCTGGCCTACGCGCTCTACGGCCTCGGGGCCGCCCTCGTGCCGATGTACGAAGCGCAGGCCCCGAAGGAGTGGGAGTTCATCACGAACGACTGCTCCGCGGTCGCCCTCGTGGCCGGGTCCGCCAAGGTCTACGACAAGTGCAAGCAGGTCGCCGAGAAGGTCGCCTCGATCAAGCACGTCATCGGGATGGAGCTGCCGGAGAGCGACCCGAGCTCGTTCGCCGCGCTGATGAAGGTCGGCGCCGAGAAGCCTCACACGCCCCTGGATCCGGAGCCCAAAGACACGGCGTGCCTCATCTACACGTCGGGCACGACCGGCAACCCGAAGGGCGTCATCCTCTCGCACGGCAACATCATCTCCAACGTCAACGCCGTCCAGGACATGCTCCCGATCGGCACCGACGACCGGAGCCTCTCGTTCTTGCCGTGGGCGCACTCCTTCGGTCACACGTGCGAGCTGCACGTCATGCTGTCGCGCGGGGCGTCCATCGCGCTCGCGGAGGCGGTCGACAAGATCATCGCCAACCTCGCGGAGGTGCAGCCGACGGTGCTCTTCAGCGTCCCGCGCATCTTCAATCGCCTCTACGACAACGTGAACAAGCAGATCTCGGAGCGGCCCGCCCCCATCCAGGCCCTCTTCTGGGCGGCGATGCGCGCTGCCAACAAGCGCCGCAAGGGCGAGTCGCCCTCCCTCGGTGAGAGCATCGCCTATCCGATCGCGAAGAAGCTCGTGTTCTCCAAGGTCGTGGCCCGCCTCGGCGGCCGCCTCAAGTACGCCTTCTCCGGCGGGGCCGCCCTGTCGCGAGACGTCGCCGAGTTCATCGATGGCCTCGGCATCACCGTCTACGAGGGCTACGGTCTCACCGAGACGAGCCCGATCACGACCGCCAATCGCCCTGGTCATCACCGCATCGGCAGCGTCGGCAAGCCCATCCCCAATGTCCGGGTCGAGATCGACAAATCGCAGACCTCCGCCGACAGCAAGGACGGCGAGATCGTCGTCTATGGGCCGAACGTCATGATGGGCTACTTCAACCGCCCGGAGGAGAACGACGCCGTCATGACGAGCGACGGCGGCTTCCGCACCGGCGATCTCGGCTACATCGACGGAGAGGGTTATCTGTACATCACGGGCCGCCTCAAGGAGCTCTACAAGCTCCAGAATGGCAAGTACGTGGCCCCGACCCCGCTCGAGGAGAAGGTCAAGCTCAGCCCGTTCATCGCCAACTGCATGGTTTATGGCGACAACCGACTGTTCAACATCGCCCTCGTCGTCCCGGATTTCTCCAACCTGAAGACGTGGGCCAAAGATCACGGCGTCGACGCGGCCAGCGACGAGAAGCTCATCGAGGACGGCAAAGTCAAAGAGCAGATCCAAGCCGAGGTCGACAAGCTCTGCGCCGACTTCAAGGGCTTCGAGGAGATCAAGAAGGTCGTCCTCCTGCCCGAGGACTTCACCACCGAGAACGGCATGATGACCCCGAGCATGAAGGTCAAGCGCCGGGTCGTCGTCCAGAAGTACGCCGACAAGATCGAGGCCGCCTACCAGTAGGCGACGGCGCGGTCACGAGGAGGCCTCGGGAGTGGACACGGAACGCGCCCCGTTGACGGAGCGGGGCGCGTTTCCCACCGTGCGGCCTCCCGCCGCCCAGAGCCCGTCCCCGCCCCGCGAAGGCGACGAGAAGACGGAGCGGATCGCGACGCCCCCCGCCGCCCCGGAGGGGCTCTCGGTGGAGACGATCCTGCGCGACTCGGAGGCGGCGCGGACCGACGTGTTCTACCGCGTGATGGCGGTCGTCGCGCTCCTCGTCTTGTGCGCCCTGCCCGTCCTCCCGGGGCCGAAGTGGCTCCGGGTCACGACCGCCCTCGAGAGCCTGGCGGCGGGGTTCATCTGCGCCGCTTTCGTGATCGCGGGCCGGCGCGGCGAGCGGACCTCGACCAACGTCGCCGCGGGCGGCGCCGCCGTCCTGGTCGCCCTCGCCGTCGGCATCATCTACTTCCTCGGGCTCTACTCCGCGGCCGCGACCCTGCTCTCGGTCGGGATCTACTTCTACGGCTCGAGCGAGAGCCGGCGCGTCGCGCGGACCGCCTACGGCGTCACCGCCGCGCTCTACTTCATTGGCACCCTCGCCATCGCTTTGGATCTCGTGCCCGACCACGGCGTCATGTCGTCGGAGCACATGGAGAAGGCCTCCCGGTTCTATCGGGTGCTCATGCAGCAGGTCATCTTCGGGATGACCTTCTATCTGGCGCGGAGCGTGCGGCGAGCGACGCAGGCGACCCTCGAGCGCGCCCGGAGCGACGACCAGAAGCTGCGCCAGCGCGAGGCCCAGCTCCTCGAGGCGAAGGTCGAGCTCGATCGCGCCTTGCGCCCCGGCGAGGGCCGTCTCAGCGGGCAGGTCCTCGATCGCTATCGCCTCGGCAACCTCCTCGGTCGCGGCGGAATGGGCGAGGTCTATGCGGCGGAGGAGATCGGCAGTCAGCCCTCGGCGAGGGCCTCGAGCCCTCCCGTGGCTCGCGACGGCGCCCCCGGCCACGTCGCGATCAAGGTGCTCCACCCCAACATGCTCGCCGATCCCGCCAACGTGCAGCGCTTCCTCCGCGAAGCCCGCGCCGCCGCGGCCGTGCCCTGCGAGCACGTGGCCCAGGTGCTCTCGATGGGGACGGACCAGACGGGCGTGCCCTTCTTGGTGATGGAGCTCCTCGAGGGCCACGACCTCGCGTTCTATCTCCGGCGCACCCCCCAGCTGCCTCTGCGGCAAGTGGTGGAGATGGTCGATCAGACGTCGCGCGCCCTCGCCGCCGTCCGCGACGCCGGCATCGTCCATCGCGACCTGAAGCCCGGGAACATCTTCCTGACCGACACGCTCCCGCGGCGCTGGAAGGTCCTCGATTTCGGCCTCTCCAAGCTCCAAGGCGCGGAGGCGATCACCAAGGATCAGGCGGTCGGGACGCCCTCGTACATGGCGCCCGAGCAGATCCGCGGGAAGGAGGTCGACCACCTCGCGGATCTCTATGCCCTCGCCGCCATCGCCTACCGCGCCGTCACGGGCCGCCCTCCGTTCGTGGGGGATGAGATCGCCAAGGTCCTGATGGATGTCCTCACCCGCATGCCGGAGAGCCCGCGCGCCTTCGTGCGGGTGCCGGTCGACGTGGAGCTCGTGCTCGCGATCGGGCTCGCCAAGCGGCGCCGCGACCGCTTCGAAGCGGTCGAAGAGCTCGCGGCCGCGCTCGCCCTCGCCGAGCGCGGGGAGCTCTCCGACGAGCTGCGCGCCAGAGGGTGGGCCCTCCTCAAACAGTGCGCTTGGGGCGCCACCATTTCTCGCGCGCGCTGATCGAACACCACCGTCCGATCAACAGGGTCCGCAGCTGCCCTCGCCGCAGCAGGCCTCTTTGCCCGTGCGCTTGCTCTGGCTCGCCGGCATCATCTTCCCGTCCTTGGGCGGCTTGGGCGAGGTGCGCTTCGCGGGCAGAGGCTTGCACGGGCCGCACGTCCCCTCGCCGCAGCACGCCTCGCTGCCCGTGCGCTTGCTCTCGGCGGCGGCGGCGATCTTCTTGTGATTGGCGGGCGGGAGGGGCTCCGGGCGGCCCATCGGCAGCGGCTTCGGCGGGTTCGCGAAGGTGGAGGTGGATGCGGAAGAAGACGGCGCGGCCGTGTCGTTCCCGGTCGCCGTCGTCGTCGGCGTCGCCGAGGTCGAGGCGGTGTGGGCCGAGTCCGAGGGCGGATTCTCCGTCGGCGCGGACGTCTCCGTCCCGCTCGCCGTCGTCTCCCCCTCCGTCGCCGGCGGGGCGTTGCTCGCGCAACCCATCAAGCCCATGAGCAGCGTCGCCGATATCGTCTTCTTGTCGAGCATTCGGTTCCTCCCGGAGGTTCGTCCGCGGTACGCCGCCGAGGCTCGCAGCGTTTCGCCCCGAGGCGAAGCGACAATCACCCAGAAAGCTCGGATCGCACCCGGCGGCGGGTGAGCGCTCCCCGCTATAGGCGTCCGCGCGCAGTTGTCCTAAGCATCGGGCCGTGAAGATCCTCAGCCGAACCCTGGCCATGACCTCACTGCTCGTGGCGGCCTGCGCGTCGACGCCGCCGGCGCCGCCTCCCGAAGAGAAAGCTCAGGAGACCCAAAAGCCGATGCCCTCTGCAGAGCCGCCCGCCGCCGCGAACCCGTTCTTCGCCGAGAGCACGCTGCCGTATCACGTGCCGCCCTTCGACAAGATCACGGACAAGGACTTCCGCCCTGCGTTCGAGAAGGGGATGGAAGAGCAGAAGAAGGAGATGCAGGCGATCGCCCACGATCCCGCCGCCCCCACCTTCGAGAACACCATCGTCGCGATGGAGAAGACAGGGGCGGTGCTCGCCCGCGTCTCCAAGGTGTTCTTCAACTTGAACGCCTCCAACACGAACGACGAGATGGCGAAGATCGAGTCGGAGATGGCGCCGAAGCTCGCCGCCCACCAGGACTCGATCCTCCTCGACGGCCCGCTCTTCGCGCGGGTGGACGCCCTGTATCAGAAGCGCGCCGAGCTGAAGCTCGACCCGGAGTCGGCCCAGCTCCTCGAGCGGTACTACAAGCAGTTCGTCCGCGCGGGGGCGCGGCTCTCCGATGCCGACAAGGCGAACCTGAAGAAGATCAACGAGCAGCTTTCGGGGCTGACGACGGAGTCCCGCCAGAAGGTCCTCGAGGGCACCAAAGAAGGGGCGGTCGTCGTCACCGACGAGAAGGAGCTCGAGGGGCTCTCCGCTCCCGAGAAGAGCGCGGCCAGCGAGGCAGCGAAGGCGCGCGGGATGGAAGGCAAGTGGGTCATCACCCTCCAGAACACGACCATCCAGCCCCCCCTCGCGAACCTGAAGAACCGCGCCCTGCGGGAGAAGATCTCCAAAGCGTCGAGCGGGCGGTGCGTCGGCGGCAAGTCCGACACGACCGCGATCATCACCAAGATCCTCGGCCTACGAGCGAAGAAGGCGGCCATGCTCGGCTACGCGAACTACGCCGCGTACGCCCTCGCCGAGGAGACGGCGGAGACGCCGGAGGCGGCGCAGGGGATCTTGAAGAAGCTCATCCCCGCCGCGATCGCCAAGGCCAAGAGCGAGGCCGCCGACATCCAGGCGATGATCGACAAAGAGGCGAAGGCGGAGAAGAAGAAGCCCTTCAAGCTCGAGGCGTGGGACTGGGACTATTACGCCCAGAAGGTCCAGCGCGAGAAGTACGCCTTCGACGACGCGGAGGTGAAGCCTTACTTCGAGCTCAACCACGTCCTCGAGGACGGCGTCTTCTTCGCCGCCCACGAGCTCTACGGCATCACGTTCAAGGAGCGGAAGGACATCGCCGCTTATCAGCCGGACGTGCGGGTCTACGAGGTCCTCGACGAGAACGGGGCGCCCCTCGCGCTCCTGCTCCTGGACTACTTCAAGCGCGACACGAAGCAAGGCGGCGCGTGGATGGACACGTTCGTCGACCAATCCAAGCTGATGGGCTACCGGCCTGTCGTCATCAATAACCTCAACATCCCTCGACCGGCCAAGGGCGAGCCGGCGCTGCTCACCTTCGACGAGGTGACGACGATGTTCCACGAGATGGGCCACGGGCTGCACGGCATCTTCGCCGACAGCAAATACCCCATGATCTCCGGGACGGCCGTCCCCCCCGACTTCGTCGAGTTCCCTTCCCAGTTCAACGAGATGTGGACCCGCGACCCGGTCGTGATTGGCCACTTCGCCAAGCACTACAAGACCGGCGAGCCGATGCCGAAGGCGCTGCTCGACAAGATCCTCAACGCTCAGACGTGGGGCCAGGGCTACGCGAGCCTCGAATATCTGAGCGCGGCGTCGATGGATATCAGCTGGCATCAGACGACGGAGAAGACAATCCCGACCCCCGACAAGGTCATGGCCTTCGAGGCGGACGCGCTGAAGCAGGCGGGCTCGGACTTCGGGCCGGTGCCCCCGCGTTATCACTCCACGTATTTCCAACACATCTTCGCGAGCGACGGCTACGCGGCCGGATATTACGCATACATCTGGAGCGAGGTGCTCGCGCGAGACGCGGGGGCCTGGTTCAAGAAGAACGGCGGGTTGAAGCGGGAGAACGGCAAGATCTTCCGCGACAAGATCCTCTCCCGCGGACGCACCAAAGAGCCCAGCGTGCTGTTCAAAGAGTTCTACGGCGCGCCGCCGGACATTCAGCCGCTGGTCGAATATCGCGGGCTGACGCTGCCCAAGAAGTAGCAGTGCGCTGAAGAATGCGGTCGTCAGGCCACTGGGTGGGCAGTTGCTGCTCTTTCACCCCCCCAGCCCCCCTCGCTACGCGAGGGGGGAGTCAACGCTCTGGGTTGTGCACAGCACCTTGACCCGGTCGCGCGCGGAGGAGAGAGGCCAAGGCGAGCTCGCTGCGACCGCTCACGAATGGGCAGCCACTCCGGTGCCGAGAGGCATGACGCCGACTTTTTCAGCATCCTGGTAGAGGCTCGGAATGGTCAGCTCGAGCGCTTGCCCGCCCTCGTCTTGGGGGCGGGCCGGGGGGCGCTCGGGGCCTGGACCTCTTGGACGGGGACGGCGGGATCGATCGCGTATCCGAGCTCGTCGCGAACGAGAGGAAAGCCTCGCTTTCGGAGCCACGCGACCACGACATAGACGCGGTTCGCCGCCGCCTCGGCGAGGATCTTCTGCCCCGGCCATCCCGCGGCGGTGACCTCGGCGACGGGGAGC
This sequence comes from Polyangiaceae bacterium, assembly GCA_044225865.1. Classification (GTDB taxonomy): domain Bacteria; phylum Myxococcota_A; class Polyangia; order Polyangiales; family Polyangiaceae; genus Xiheicaenibacterium. Next base: position 27,261 of record JBGAID010000036.1, read on the forward strand.
CTCCGCGACGGATCGGCGCGCCGGAGCGCGACGAGGCGGGCGACGACGCGCGCCGCGGCCGCGTGATCGGAGACGAACTGCCATGCCCCGCCGGGGGGACGGAAGGCCTCGCCTCCCCGCGCGACGACGAGGGCGTCGTCAGCCTCGTCGATCTCGGGGGGCGCGCCGCGCGCGACGCGCTCGGCGGCCCGGCGGAGGGTCCGAAAGATCGCCCGCGCGTCGTCGGAGATCTTGGTGAGCGGCTCGGCGCGGTCCAGCGCTTCCCGCAAGGCGGCGAGCGCCGCCTGGTCGAAGCCCGGCAGATCGAGGGCCCGCTCGACGAGGTCGGCGATCGCGAGGCCGACGTCGTCCTCGGTGGCGGAGAACAACGTCGCCCCCTCCTCGAGCTGCGCGGACGCGGCCGCGCGCTCGCGGTGGAGGGCGAGGACGACGGCGAGCCGCATCGCGGTGAGGGCGAGCGAGTGGGCATCGCCGATCGCGCGCTGGGCGTCGCGAGCGCGCTCGAGCTCCGCCCGCGCCTCGGAGAGGCCGCCTCGCTCCGCGTGGAGCATGCCCAGGTTCGCGCGGGTGATGGCGAGCAGGCGCACGTCGCCGGCGGCGCTCAGCAAATCGATGGCCCGCTCGTAGGCGGCGAGGGCGCGGTCGAGCCGGCCTTCGTCCTGCTCGAGGACGGCCAGGTTCGCCGTCATGATGCCCTCCACCTGAGCGTCTTGGATCGCGCTCGCCACGGCGATCGACCGCCGGTAGCGCCGCCGCGCGGGCTCGAACCGGCGCGCGTCGTGATCGATCGCGGCGAGGTTCCCGAGCGCCCTCGCCTCGGAGCGCTCCGCGTCGCGCCCTCGGCAAGCCCCCAGCGCGCGCTCGTAGGCCTCGCTCGCGCGGGCGAGATCTCTCTTTCGATGAAGGGCGATCCCGAGATCCAATGCGCAGCGCGCCTCGAGGTCGGCGCGCCCAAGACCGACCGCGCCGGTGGCGGCCGCTTCCAGCACGCGCTCCGCTTCGTCGAGCTGGCCGGCCGCGAAGAGGGCGCGTCCCAAGCCCGCCCCGAGCTCGATCGCGAGGGCGGGGTCCATCGGCACCTCTCGGCAGCGCGCTGTCGTCGAACGGAACAGGGCGAGGACGCGCGCGGCGGGCGCCTCCGTCGCGAGCACGACGCCGGCCGCGTCGAGCGCGGCGGCGGCGCGCCCCACGGAGTCGGCGGTGGCCGGCGTCTCGGCGAGGGCGCGGGCGTGCACGTCGAGGAGGTTCTCCGTCTCGCGGGAGAGGCTCGCGCGGGCGGCCGCGTCCCCCCGCGCGCGCAGCCGCTCCGTCCACGCACGCCCCGCCTCGACGAAGAACGCGTCGTGCCGCCGCACCGTCTCGTCGCGCGCGCCGCGCTCCCCGAGGACGTCGAGGCCGTACGCCCGCACCGCCTCGTAGAGGGTGAAGCGGGGCTCCTCCGGCAAGGCGTGGCGCCCGCGCAGGAGGGCCTTTTCGCGGAGGGCGTCGATGACGTCGAGGGCGTCGGTCCGGGCGAGCACCGCCTCCGCCGCGCGCAGGGTGAAGCCAGCGCGAAACACGCAGAGGCGCGCGAGCGCGTCGCGCTCGTCCTCCGACAAGAGGGCCCACGACCACGCGACGGCGGCTCGCATCGTTCGGTGGCGCGCGGGGGCGCTCTTCGGACCTCGCGCGAGGACGTCGAGCTGACCCGGCAGTCGATCGCGCAGGCCCTCGAGCCCGAGCACCTCGAGCCGCGCCACCGCCAGCTCGATCGCGAGCGGGATCCCCTCGAGCTGTCGCAGCACCGTCGCGAGCCCGGGGTGAGAGGGGGCCCACGCCGTGTCGAGCCCGAGCTCGCGTGCGCGCTGGAGGAACAGCCTCTCCGCGTCGCTCTCGCCGCCGGCGCCGTCGACGCCGAGCGGGTGGAGCTCGAGCGTCGCCTCCGCGGGGATGCGCAGGCGCTCGCGCGAGGTGACGAGGAGCCTCGCGCGGGGCGCCGCATCGAGCAGGGCCGCGATCGTCCGCGCCGCGGAGGGAGGCAGCTGCTCGAAATTGTCGAAGACGACGAGCACGTCGCGTCGCGCGGCGAGCGCCCTCCCGAGCTGCGCGATGACGTGGGCCGAAGATCTGGCCGGACCGATCGGCGCCTCCAGCGCGTCCGCGAGCTCGGCGAGCAGGCCGTCCTCGTCGACGCGCTCGGCGAGATCCACGAACGTGCCCTCACGGGCCTCGCGCCGGAGCACCTCCAGGGCGAGGCGCGTCTTGCCCATCCCGCCCATCCCCCAGATCGTGACGAGCCGGAAGCCTTCGCGGAACATCGCGTCGATCTGCGCGAGCTCCGCCTCGCGTCCGACGAACGTGCCGAGAGCTTGTCGGGGCGCGCGCTTCATCGCGGTCGGGAGCCTCAGGGCTCGCTCGAGGCGATCCGGTGCACCGTCATGCGCTCGATGGAGCTCGACGCCGATTGGAACTCCACCGTCATCCGCTCGGAGAGGCTCGTGACCGGCAAGATGGGCGTGACCTGGGCGTAGATGCCCTCCGCGCTGCACCAGGTGCCCCTCGCCTCCGCGTCGCCATCCTCGTTCGTGAACACCACGACGCCGGTGCGGCACCCGTCGGTCATGGCGGCGTAGAGGGCGGCAGGGTGATCTTCGGTGGGGCGCGGAGCGTCGAGGGTGAGGGTCGTCCCGTCGAGCTCGACCACCTCACCTTCGACCCCGGCGTCGGAGACGGTCACGTGGGCGATCGATCCGTCCGCCGACACGAGCGTGGTGGGGAGCCCGCCGTAGGCGGGCGTGCCGGCGTACCAGCGGGAGTAGCGATCGAAGGTGCTCTCACCGCCGCAGACGTAGAGGAGGAGCTCGTCGTTCGAGACGCTGAGCGCGAACACCGCGTCGGAGCCCTCGATGGGGGCGGCGAAGAAGTCCGTCTGCTCCTCGACCGGCAGGTCGGGCGACGTGCACGCAGCGACGCCGAGCGCGGACGCGATGCAGACCGAAATGACGAGCCTCGAAGTGGCAAGCATGGGGTCGAGCCTACCATCCGCATTCGCGAGCGTCGATCCGGGCGCCTCGCGGAAACAGCGGAATTGCAGCCACTTTTCGCACGATTAAGATCGATTAAGCCGAGCTCGCGGAGGGGCGCCACCCGACCACGTCGTCGTCTCGCAGGGGGGCGATCGTCAACCTCACGTTCGCCTCGCGCAGTCGTACGAGGTCGCTTCGGGGGAGGAGCACCGAGCCGAGCCCGCGTTGGACGGTCGCCTCGAGGTGGAAGACAGTGCCCCGGTCCGCTTCGAGCATGCGCCGGATGGCCGATTCGATGAACCGATCGGGACCTGCGTTGCGCTCCGGCGAAGACGGCCACGGCGCGTGCAGGTGGACTCGTTGCGGGTCCTCGGCGTCGTGGATCCAATGGCCCCACGGCGAATCCCCTCTCGAGATCCAGACCCCGCCCGTCCACGCCGGGCGCGTTCGGACGGCCCGGGCGAGCGCAGGCGGGGGGCCGAGCCTGGTGAAGGGGTAGGGGAGCACCGCGACGTCGACGGCCGGCGACAGCGAGAGCGCCCCTCGCCCGTTCTGGGTCTCGAACCCGTCGGGAGACAGCAGAAGCGCCCGCTTCGGATCGGCGAGATCGAGGTCTTCGTAGGGCTCGTGCCACCGGACGCTCTCATCAACGACGACGGCCGCCCCGGACCACGGCTCGCCCGCGGTCGCGCCCTCCAGGACCGGCACGGCCGTCTCCGCTCGTAGCCGCTCGCGCGCGGCGAGCATCTCGTCGAGCCGCCGGAGCGGAGACGCGCCGTCGAGGTCCCGAAAGTCGTCGAGGAAGGCGGCGCGCTCGTACGGGACCGCGTCCATGGCCGTGAGCAGCCCGCGCGAGGCGCCGGCGGCGACGTCCTCGAAGAGCGTCGTCAGCGCCTCGTCGCCCCCGCCCGCGTCCTCGAGCTCCGAGATGCGCTCGAACGCGGAGCTGCAATCGGGGAGGTAGAGCGCGCGCCGGCCGCCCAGGGCCGAGGCGAGGGCGTAGGCGGCCGCGCGCAGCGGCTCCCTCAGCTCGAGATGCTTCGCGAATCCCAACCAGCGCGGCCACGGCTTCCACTCCACGAGCGCGCGCCCGACACGTCGGATGCTTCCCGCGCCGAGCGCCGTCCCATCGACGAAGCGCGCCCTCGCCACCGCCTGCAGGAAGGGGCTCTCGGGGCTCGTCAGCCGCGCGAGGCGCGACTCCGTGTCCGAGACCTCGGGCTCCACGCGGCACAACACGAAGAAGTCGACACCCACGACGCTTTGGAGCACGCGCCGCCGACGACCACAACCGCCGCGACCGCCGGGAATCGGCTTTGAAAGGGCAAATAAGCCCGCGCGCTAACCCACCGGCCGCAGGGTGACGAACGCGTCGCCGCGGGCGACGCCGGCCCGCGGCAGACCGATGCCGCGCAAGCGGACCGTGGTCGGTCGCGAGCGAGGAGCGAGCCGCGCGGGGAGCTTCAGCCGAACCTTCCTTCGCACCGAGACGAGGGCGGTCCCGCGACATGCCTCGCACTCCCAACGCTCGGTGATCCCCCAGCGACTCGCCACCTCTTCGTGGCCGCGACCGTTGCAGGAGGGGCAGGCGTCGAGGGCGGCCAGCTCGAGGAGCATCCAGCCGGCGGCCCGCGCGGCCCCGTCGACCTCGACGGTCGCGTGCAGGTCGGCGCCCCGAAGCTGGCTCGTCACGACCTGGAGGGGGGCGCTCGGATCGAAGGGGCGGGCGCGTGTGCCTTCAGAGCTCCCGCGGAGCCGGTGATAGGCCGCGATGACGGAGCGCAGGCGCTCGGCCGCCTTGGGGTCGCCCGGGTTCTTGTCGGGGTGATGCTTCTGCACGGCCTTCTTGAACGCGCGGTGCACCGTCTCCGAGGAGGCGCCACGCGGAACATCGAGGATCTCGTACGGGTCGAGCATGGCGCAGGTCTCGACAACGGCGCCCCGGTCCGGTTCCTTCCAGGCCGCTGCCAGTTCGTGGACTCCGCTCGCAGCGGATGCCTACGATGGGGGCGTTCGATGCGGGCGCCCCTCGGCCTCCTCTTCCTCGCCTCGGCCTGCTCGAATGGCCCGCCTTCGGCGGAGGCGTCCGCCCGGCCGACCCCCACCGCGGAAGGCTCCGCACCCGCCGCACCTCCGAGCGCCGCCCCCCCCTCGGCCGCCAGCTCGGCCGCTCCCGACGCGTCGAGCTCTGCGCGCGGGCCCGCGGCCCCTCCTCGCCGCGGTGACCCGGGCGCCGCCTGTCCCGCCGACATGCGGCTCGTCGAAGGCGCCTATTGCCCGGGCGCCGTGCAGATGTGTCTGGCCTGGAACGAGGTGAATGTCCGGGGAGAGATCGAGCGGAACCAGTGCCGCCTCTATCGCGAGCCCTCGACGTGCGCCACCAAGCGCACCCCGATGCGCTTCTGCATGGATACCTACGAATGGCCGAACCAAAAGGGCGCCATTCCGAGGAACCTCACGAGCTGGCAAGAGGCCAAAGACACGTGCGAGTCGATCGGCAAGCGGCTCTGCTCCGACGTGGAGTTCACGTTCGCGTGCGAAGGCGAGTCGATGAAGCCCCACGTCACCGGCTTCGTTCGCGACGGGACGAAGTGCTCGTATGACCGGCCCTATCGGCTGCGGACCTTCGCCTTCGCGAAGCACGACCCCTGCGTCGCCGATCCCGCGTGCAAGGCCGCCCTCGACGCCATCGATCAGCGCCTCCCCGCCGGCTCGATGCCAGAGTGCGTCTCCGACGACGGGATCTACGACCTCAACGGGAACGTCAACGAGTGGGTGCAGCTCCCGAACCGCGGGTTCTCCAAGCGCGCCGGCCTCAAGGGCGGATGGTGGGGGCCGGTCCGGGATCGGTGCCGCCCCATCACGACGTTCCACGGCGAGAGCGACTTCGGCTACGAGGTCGGCTTCCGGTGCTGCCAGGACGCGAAGGCGCCGTGACCTTCCGACGCGACGTGGAGTAGGGTAGCGCCCTCGTGGCCTCCTTCTTCGTGACCGCCGCCAAAGGCACCGAGGGCGCGGTGCGAGACGAGCTCAAGAGCCACCGCTTTCGCGGGGTGCGAGCGGAGCGCGGCGGTGTGGTGTTCGAAGGCGGGCTCGGCGAGGGGGCGCGCGCCTGCCTCGAGCTCCGCACCGGGATGCGCGTCCTCCTCTTCGTGGCGAGGTTCGACGCACCCTCCGAGGCCGCGCTCTACGACGGCGTGCGGGAGGTGGACTGGTCCGAGCACCTCTCCGAAAGGACGACGCTCGCGGTCCGCGCGACCACGCGCTCGTCGCGGCTCACCCACTCCCAGTATGTCGCGCAGAAGACGAAGGACGCGATCGTCGACCGCCTGCGCGACGATCTCGGGTCGCGGCCCGACGTGAGCAGAGACGACCCGGACGCGCTCGTCTCGGTCCACCTCGCGAAGGACGTCGCGACGATCTACCTGGACATGTCGGGAGAGCCGCTCTTTCTTCGCGGGTATCGGACGGTGCCGTTCGGCGCGCCGCTCAAAGAGACCCTCGCCGCGTCGATGCTGTTCCTCTCCGGCTGGGCCCAAGCCCCCGACGAGCTCGTGGATCCGATGTGCGGCTCGGGCACGATCGCGATCGAGGCCGCGCTCATCGCCCGGAAGATCGCTCCCGGCCTCGTCACGAAGCGGCGCTTCGGCTTCGAGCGCTGGGCGAGCTTCGACGAAGAGGGGGCGCGCGCGCTCCGAGAGATCACGGAGCTCGCGCGAGCGCGGGCCTCCAGCGTCGGAGCGGCTCCCCCCATCCGCGGCTCCGATCTCGATCCCCGCGCCGTCGAAGCGTCCCAGAAGAACGCGCAGCGCGCTGGCGTGCGCGTCGACTTCGCGGTCGCGGACGCGCGCGCGCTCACGTCGCGGCGCCCTCTCACCGTCGTCACCAACCCTCCCTATGGCGAGCGCCTCGCCCTCGACGAGGACGCCCTCCGCGACGTCGGCCGAGCCCTCGTGCGGCTGCCGGACGCGCGCCTCGCCCTGCTCTTGGGCCACCCTCACATGCTGGATCTGGTCCCGCGGCGCGCGGACAAAGTCATCACCGTCATGAACGGCGACATCGAGTGCGGCCTCGCGCTCTACGGGAGGACGGCAGGATGACGAAGAACGTGGCCCCCGCCGCGGACCGCAACAAGGCGTTCATCCTCGAGGTCCTCGAGAAGGTCCTGCCCGAGCAGGGCGTCCTCCTCGAGATCGCCTCTGGAAGCGGACAGCACGTCGTCCACTTCGCCCGGGCGCTGCCGAAATGGCGATTCATCCCCTCCGATCCGACGGCGTCCGCGCGCGCGAGCATCGCGGCATGGATCGCCGAGGAGGGCCTCCCCAACATCGAGCCCCCGCGGGCGATCGACGTCCGAGCTGGGGGCTGGGAGACTTCGAGCGTCGACGCGATCCTCTGCATCAACATGGTCCACATCGCCCCCTTCGAGGCGGCGCAGGCCCTCTTCGCGGGCGCGGCGCAAGCGCTCGCCACCGGACCTCTCGTCCTGTACGGCCCGTACCGCTTCTCGGGGGAGTTCCTCGCCGAGAGCAACGCCGAGTTCGACCGCTCTCTGCGCGCGCGGGACCCTTCTTGGGGTGTTCGTGACGTGGACGATCTCGACGCCACCGCCGCCGCCGCCGGGCTCGCCCGCACCGACACCTTCGCCCTGCCCGCGAACAACCACGTGCTCGTCTACCGCCGCGGGCCGCGCGCGGTCGCTCAGTCGACCTCGTCCGGCCTCCGATAGCGGTGAGGAAACAAGAGCTGCAATGGAATGCTGACGCGGGAGCGCCACGCCGCCGGGTCGTGCATCGCGTTGGTGAAGACGAGCCAGTGCAGATCGACCCCCGGCGAATAGGTGTGATCGGTCAGGGCGCGGTACATGGCGCGGGTGTGGTCGTAGCCATCCTTCAGGCTGGGGTTGGTCTCGTCGGGGCGGAGCGGGGCGCCCGAGTCGATGTAGAGGACGGGCTTCGGCTGGGGGCAGGGGTTTCGCTGCACGTGCCTCACCATTTGGCGGTGCGCCCACCAGAAGGAGCTCGATAGACAAGCGGCCCGGCCGAAGATGTCGGGGCGCTCCCAAGCGGCATAGAACACGAACAGCCCCCCGAGCGAAGAGCCGAGCAGCCCGGTGTTCCGGCGCCCGCGCTTGGTGCGATAGGTCTTGTCGATCTCGGGCCGAAGGAGGGTGACGATGTCCTCGAGCTGGTCTTTGGCCTCGCCGCCGCCGTGCTGGGGATCGACCATCGGGGTGAGGCGCTTCTCCCGCTCTTCGCCGGTGTGGATCGCGACGACGATCATCTCTTCGACCGCGCCGAGGGCGTAGAGCTGGTCGAGCTCGGCGTCGAGGTGCCAGACCCCGAATGGGTCCCGAGACGTGCTGAACAGGGCCTGCCCGTCGACGGCATAGAGAACTGGATAGTGCTTCCGCTCCTGCTCCTCGTAGCTGGGGGGCAAGAGGACTTGATAGACGAACCGGCGCGTCGTGCCCGGGAGCTCGAACGGTCCAATCAGGCTGCTCTTGTCCGTGTCGAAGCTGGGGGAGAGGACGAGGTGGTCGCCGGGGTGAATGGCGTAGTTCCTCCCCGCCGCCCAGGCGTCCTCGTTGCGGACGAGCTTCAGCTCGACCACGTCGCCGCGGTTGATGGGGAGATAGAACAGTGAGCGGTCGTCGATCCGCTCGTCGGGCGGCTTGGTCACGTCCCACGAGAGCGGAGCGGCGCTCCCGCGGATCCCGATCGTCCCGCGCCGGGCTGGATATTGGACCTCGAGGACGGTGACGGGAGCGCTCTCGGGGGGCGGCATGGGGCGCGGAGAAGTAGCGTTTCCGTCGACGCCGGTCATGGCGATTCGACTACGATCGAAGGATGGCACTCCCTCTTCGCGCCGGCCTGTCCTCGGTGCTCATTATTGCCTCGATCGCCTGTGGGGACTCGACGAGCCCAGCCGGGGGCGGCGCGACGAACGGCGGCTCCGATCAGGGAGGGGCAGGGGCGGCGAGCGCGGGAGGCGCTCCGAGCGGGGGTGGACCCGCGGGCGGCCACGGGGGCGAAGGCGTGGGGGGAGCTTCGACGGGCGGCTCCGGCGGGGGCGGCGTGGGCGAGGGAGGCAGCGCGACAGGATGCCTCGACGCGGCAGATCTCACCGCCGGTCATCACGAGGTCGATTGCGACGGCGGCATCGCCTACGACGTGGAGATCCCGTCTGGCTGCGAGGACGGCGGCTGCGGCCTCGTGGTGGATCTCCACGGCTACACGATGACGGGCGACAGCGAGGACGAGAACACAGGGATGCGCGCCCTCGGCCAGACCTACGGGTACGTGGTGATTCAGCCCACCGCCCCCGCCGACGCGTTCACGTTCCCGAGCTGGGATCAGAACGCCCACGCGGAGCTCGTCTATGCGTTCACCGCCGACCTCGCCAATCTCCTCGGGGTGGACGAGACGAAGATCCACGCCATGGGCTTCTCCCAGGGAGGCGGAATGACCTTCCGCCTCTTGTGCGACCACGGCGACTTCTTCGCCTCCGCCGCCCCGATTGGCGCCCTCCACGGGTGCGACTTCACGGCCGGGCACCCCAGCGAGGAGATCGACATTCTCCAAGTCCACGGCCGAACGGACGGCGTCGTCTCGTTCGGAGGGGTCGCGGTGCCGCAGCGGGATCAGGCCCTCGCCGCGTTCGACTATGGCGATCCCGTCGTCATCGAGGAGGACGCGGATCACACCGCGACCCGCTATTCCACCCCTTCCGGCACCGACTTCGAGTTCTGGGAGCACGACTATCAGACGAGCGCGGTCGTCGCGTTCGTCGCGCTCCACGGGCACTGCGTCCCCGGCGGCGCCGACTTCGACGGCACCCCCGCGGGATATTCCTGTCTGGACGCGGGGACCTTCGTGTTCGGGGAGCTCGCGATGCAGTTCTTCATCGACCACCCGAAGTGATCAACCCCTGCCGCGACGGAGCTCGAAGAGCGCAGTCGCCTGGCAGGGGTCGGCGAGCGCGAAGCGCGCCGGGGGTCAATCAACCCGTGCCGCGACGGAGCTCGAAGAGCGCAGTCGCCTGGCCGGGGTCGGCGAGCGCGAAGCGCGCCGGGGGTCAATCAACCCCTGCCGCGGACGCGCAAGATTCGGTCTTTGTCGTCCGGACAATCGCCCCGGCCGTCGCAGTTGCTGGTCGTGACGTAGAGGTGCCCGTCGGGGCCCATCAAGACGTCGCGCAGCCGCCCGTAACCCTCTTTGCCATCCAGATAGACCTCGTGGCTCGTCACCCGGCGGGGATTGTCTTTGTCGAAGTGGATGACGTGGAGGTGAGTCGATTTGAGGGTCCCCACCACGAAGGCTCCTCGCCAATCGGGGATGCTGTCGCCCCGGTAGATCGCGCCACCCCCCGGGGGGACGGCATCGGCCCAGACGAGCGACGGTGCGACGAGGCCAGGCGCAGCCTCGCACGCGTAGACGGTGGGCCAGCCCAGGTTTTGCCCGCGCGTGACGACGCTCACCTCGTCGTGACCGCTCCTGCCCTTGTACTCGCCGCTCGGGCCGTGGTCGGCGACGACGAGGGTCGAAGGATCGATCCAGTCGAAGGCCTCGACGTTGCGCGCCCCGAAGACGAACGCGGGGTTGCCGGGGATGGGATTGTCGGGAGGGGCCGCGCCCTCCGGGTCCACGCGGAGGATCTTCCCCCCGAGGCTCTTCGGATCTTGCGATCGATCCGGCTCGCGGCCGTCGCCCGTCCCGACGTAGAGCATGCGATCCGGACCGAACCGGAGGCGCCCCCCATCGTGATATTTCGACGCGGGGATCCCCGATAGGATCAGCTTGTCGAACGTGGCCTGGTCATTGGAGTCGGAGAGGCGATAGCGAAGGACGCGGTTCTCGGGGCCGCTCTTCTCTCGGGCCGTCAGATAGACATAGAACAGGTGATTGGCGGCGAAGTCGGGGTGCAAAGCGATCCCGAGAAGACCCCCCTCCGAGCCGGGCGCGATCTCGGGGGTCGCGACCGTCCGCGAGACCTCGCCTGACTTGGAGACGAGGCGCACCCGGCCCGGCCGCTCGGTGACCAGCATGTCCCCGCCGGGGAGGAACGCGACGCCCCAAGGGACCTCGAGGCCCTTGGCGACGACCTCGACGCGGATCGCCGTCTTGCCTCGGGGCCCGTTGCCTCCCGAGACGAGCTCGCATCCAGCCGCCTTCTCCACGGAGGCGGGCGCGGCCGACGCCCCCGAACGGCCACAGCCCGCGAGCGCCACCGCGAGCCCAACGAGGAGCGCGACAGAACGTCTCATGAGGAGAGCCTCGCCCTCGGGAGGGTCGGCGGAAAGAGGACCCCTCCAAAAGCGGCTTTCAAGAGGATGAGCTGACCGATGGCGGCGGTCACGAACAGGAGCCCGAGGCGCGGGCCGCCCACTGTCTCCGCCGCCCACGTCGTGAACAATCCGTGGGCGAGCATGCCAATCAATCCCAGCCTCGAGGCGACCCATCCCGCGTCGAAGAGCCACGAGGCGCGGCCGCCGAGGGAGGTCCCGACTGCGCCGAGCGCCCACACCGAGGCGAGGAGGATCGCGACGAAGGTGGTGACGGCCAGCGTCGTACCTGGCCACGGCGCCCGAAGAACGACCCTCGCGAGCTCTTCCAGCGCCGCTCCCGCGAAGACGATCGCCGCACCGATTCTCGCGACGCTCTCGATCCGTCGTGTGACCATGGTCGTGGCTCATGCATGGGCCAAGCCTCGCGTCCCGCGTCCGCGCCTTGACAGCGACCGGCTCGTCGACAAAGATGACTAAGCAGTCGCACTTCTGAGACCACCAAGATTCGGGGGAACCCATGGCTTCTCTTTCGTCGTCCGAGCGTGATGTTCTCCTCCGAATCGCCAAGGTCGCGACCCCCGCGGGAGCGCACGTTCCATCCCCGTCGATGGACACGGTGGCGGCGGTGGAGCGCCTCCTCGGCGAGTATGGGAGCACCGGGCTCACCGGCTATCGCGGCCTCGTCCACGCCCTCGATCTCGCGGGGCTGCCGTTCGGGGGGCGGCTGTCCGAGCTCTCCGACGAGGCGCGCGAGACCGCGCTGATGAAGCTGAGCAAGAACGACAAGACGGCGTGGTTCGTGCGGGCGGTGACGGCCCCCCTCAAGGTGGTGCAGAGCCAAGCGAACGGCCTCGCCGACGCGATCGGGGCCCACGACGGACGCCAGCTGCCTGTCGCGCGAGAGGAGCGTCGCTTCGAGGCGAGGATCCAATCGGCGCGCGATCTCACCGAGGACGAGACGCTCGAGGTCGACTGTGTGGTGGTAGGCACCGGCGCGGGTGGTCCTCCCGTGGCGAAGGCCCTCGCCTCGCGCGGCCACGCGGTCGTGATGCTCGAGACGGGCGGCTACTTCACGCGCGAGGATTTCCGCGGTCGCCCCCTCGATCTGCAGCGGAAGCTCTATTGGAACGGCGGCATCACCGCCGCGTTCGGCAACACGCTGATCCCGGTCCCGATGGGCCGCACGGTGGGGGGCTCCACGACCATCAACTCCGGCACGTGCTATCGCACCCCCGAGTCGACCCAGCGGCGGTGGGCGGTGGAGCTGGGGCTGCACGAGCTGGGGCCGGGCTCGCTCGATCCGTATTTCGAGAAGGTCGAGGCCGCCCTCGAGATCTCTCCCGCGCGAAAGGAGACGTTGGGGGGATGCGCGCGCGTGATCGCCCGCGGCTGCGACGCGCTCGGATGGAAGCACGCGCCCCTCGCGCGCAACGCCCCCGGATGCGATGGCCAGGCCGTCTGTTGCTTCGGCTGCCCGACCGACGCGAAGCGATCGACGAACGTGAGCTACGTCCCGGCCGCGCTCCTCGCGGGGGCGATGCTCTACACCCACGCCCGCGTTCGCGAGGTGATCGTGGAGGGCGGACGGGCGGTCGGGGTCCGCGCCACCGCGCGCGCCGCCGATGGATCGATCCGACGCCTCACCGTCCGCGCGCGGGCGGTGGTGCTCGGGTGCGGCACCGTCCACACCGCGGGGCTCCTCCTCGCGCAAGGGATCGCGAACGCTTCGGATCAGGTCGGCAAGAACCTCACCCTCCACCCCGCCACGTACGCGTGGGCGGATTTCGGAGAGCGCATCGACGGCTTCAACGAGATCCCCCAGGGCTACGCCGTCGAGGAGTTCGCGGATCAGGGGATCCGAATGGAAGGGGTCTTCGTCCCTCTCTCGCTCGCGGCGGGGACGATGGGGCAGGTGGGCCGGACGTGGACGCACTTGGTCGAGCGCCTCCACGAGCTCGCATGCTTCGGGTTCATGATCGCGGAGACGTCGCGCGGCCGGGTCGTCTTGGGTCCCGGCCGAAAGCCTCAGATGACGTACGTGATGAACGATCACGACGTGCGCAAGGTGGTGCAGGGCTTCGGCCTGCTCGCGCGGATCTATTTCGCGGCGGGGGCGCGCGCCGTCTACCCGGGCCTGCAGATCTTCGACGAGCTGAAGAGCATCGAGGACGTGGAGCGCCTCGAGCGCGAAGGCCCGGAGCGCGTGCGCGCCCACCACATCGACCTGAGCGCCTATCACCCCCTCGGGACGTGCCGCATGGGGTCCGACCCGCGCCGCTCCGTCATCGGGCCGACCCACGAGAGCTGGGACGTGCCGGGCCTCTTCATCTGCGACGGATCGGCGGTGCCGGGGCCTCTCGGGGCGAACCCGCAGGTCACGATCATGGCCCTCTCGGAGCGGGCCGCCCAGTTCGTCGAGCATCGGATCGAGAACACGGTCAAGAAGGCCCCCCCGAAGGTGGAGGGCCCGCAGGTCGAGTTCGCGGAGACGATGGCGGGGCGATGCACCCTCGAGCCGAGCGAGGGCGGCGGCGACATCGAGGTCTCGTTCACGGTGCGGGCGATGGGGGCCGCGAGCATCGTCGCCGCCTTCCGAGAGCGCGGGGGGACGCTCGCCCTCGACGGCACCATCTCGATGCCCGGGGCGGGCGTGGATCGCCCCTGTCGAGGGCAGCTCGTGATGCGGCCCCTCAAGCGGCGCACCACCCTCGTCTACGACATCGACTTCGAAGACGAAGCAGGGCGACCGTGGACGCTGCACGGCGAGAAGCACACCTCCCTCTCTTCGCCGCTGCGCGGAATGACGACGCTGTTCACGGAGGTGCGCCGAGAGGAAGCCCTCGTCGCGAAGGGGATCCTGCGGTTCGATCTCGCCACGCTCTCGCCGTGGCTGCGGAGCTTCAAGCTGCTCCGGGCGTCTTGAGGGCGCCCGCGGCCGGGGGTGGGGAATCGATCGAGCTCGGCTCGGCGCAGCAGCGAAACCCCGTCTCGTAGAAGCGGAACATGGGGCCGTGGGAGTCGTTGGTCCCGCGGCAGCCGCTCCAAGGCTTGGACCAGTAGCCCCCTTTGAGCGAAGAGGGATACTTCCACTCCGCGCGCGAGGTCTGGACCCACTCTTCGACGTTACCGACGAGGTCCGAGATGCCGAACGCGCTCGTGCACCGCGGCCGAGAGCCGGAGGGCTCGCCCTGGAAGAGTCGCTTCACCTCGCGGCTCACCACCTCCGGGCGATCGCTGTCGAGCTTGTCCTGGTCGTATTGCAGGTACGGCTTCTCGTTCACGCACGCCGCCTCCTCTTGGACGTCGCCGTAGGGGAAGGGCGAGAGGCTCTCCCCCTCGCACGCGAGCTCCCATTCGAGCTCCGTGCAGAGGCGCTTGTGGACCTTCTCGCAGCGCGCCTTCGCGGAGCGGAACGAGACGTTCACCGCCGGCAGCTCCCCCTTCTTGTTCGGCCACTCGTAGCGATCCATGCAGGTCTCGATGCGGGTCGCGATCCCCTCGACCGCGTTGAGCCCGGGGAAGAAGGCGAAGCACCCCGGTCCGCGATGGTCGATGCAGAGCCGCTGCACGATCTCGAAGTGGGTGCCCTGGACGAGCGCCATCCCATCCGGGCAGGTCGGCGGGGTGGGATCGAAGAGGGGCGCGAAGGCCAGCAAGAGGGCGAGAGCGAGCATGAGCGGAGGACGCCGGACCTCAATCTTGCGGCGCGGTCAGCGCCCAGCCCAGCTCGAAATCGAGGTCGCACGACCCAACTGGTCAATCGTCCGCAGCGTTGACTGAACGCGTGTACCGTGTCAATCTCCTCTCGTGTCATTGCCTCGAGGTCTGCGCGTCGTAGAGAACCCGCCCAATCCCTGGTCGACGACGGCGGTGGAATATCTACCTCGGGAGGACGTCGAGGACGAGGAGATGGTCAATCCCGGGGCGCCCGTCGCGCGGCTCGAGGTGATCGAGGACTCGACCCGGAACATCCTCGCCGAGAACGATAGTCCCGACGTGGGCTTTCGATACAGCGTCAACCCGTATCGGGGGTGCTTCCATGCTTGTGCCTATTGTTATGCTCGTCCCCAACACGAATATCTGAGCCTCGGGGCGGGGACGGACTTCGATAGAAAAATCGTCGTGAAGAAGGAGGCTCCGCGGCTCTTGGAGGAGGCGTTCGACAAGCCTTCTTGGAGGGGTGAGCTCGTGATGTTCAGCGGCGATACGGACTGTTATCAGCCGCTCGAGGCCTCCTATGAGCTGACCAAAGGCTGCCTGTCGGTATGCGCCCGCTACAAGAACCCGTGCGCCGTCATCACGAAGAGCCCGCTCATCGAGCGCGACGTCGATCTCCTGGTCGAGCTCCACGCCGTGACGAGCTTCGCCGTGACGATCAGCATTCCGTTCTGGGACCCGGCGAAGGCGCGCGCGATCGAGCCGTTCGTGGCCACGCCGGAGCGCCGGGTGCGGATCATCGAGCGGCTCGCGAAGGCGGGGCTCTCCGTGAGCGTCAACGTCGCGCCGATGATCCCGGGCCTCGGGGACGAGGACATGCCGAAGGTGCTGCGAGCGGCGAGGGAGGCGGGGGCGACGGGCGCGGGCTTCATCTTCTTGAGGCTGCCGGGGCCGGTCGCAGGGGTGTTCGAAGAGCGGCTGCGGCGCGCGCTGCCGATGCGGGCAGAGAAGGTGCTCGCGCGGGTGAGAGAGGGGCGCGGGGGCAAGCTCTATGACAGCCGCTTCGGGGTCCGTCAGCGGGGGGAGGGCCAGTACGCAGAAGCGGCCCGCGCGCTCTTCGACGCCGAGACGAAACGCCTCGGCCTATCGACGCGACCGGACATGATGAGCAAGCACGAGGACGAGCCTTCGACGTTCCAGCGTCCGCCGAAGCGCGGCCAGCAGCTCGACATGTTTCGGAGCTTTTGAGCGACGCCCGGCGGGCAGTCGCCGTATCGTTCGGGCGTGGGAGACAAAGCGCCGAACGTCGACCGTCGCGTCGGGACCTGTGTGCTCTGCGAAGCGACCTGCGGGATCGTCGTGGAGATGGAGGGCGAGCGCATCCTCTCGGTGCGGGGGGATCCCGAGGACCCGCTGAGCCGCGGCTTCGTTTGCCCGAAGGTCGTGGGGATGCGCGAGCTCCACGAGGATCCGGACAGGCTCCGCCAGCCGCTCGTCAAAGAGGGAGGGAGCCACCGGCCCGCGTCCTGGGAAGAGGCGCTCGACCGCGCCGCGCGAGGGCTCGCCGGGGTCCGGGACGGGCACGGCAAGGACGCCCTCGCCGTCTATCAGGGCAACCCGGCCGCTCACAACCTGGGGCTCCTCACCGTCGGGCAGGTGGTGCTCCGCTCGTTCGGCACGAAGAACCTGTACTCCGCGAGCAGCGCCGATCAGGTCCCCCAGATGCTGGCGGCGGAGCTGATGTTCGGAAACTCCGTCCTCATGCCGGTCCCGGATCTCGAGCGGACGGAGTACCTGCTGGTGTTGGGGGCGAACCCGCTCGTCTCGAACGGGAGCCTCATGACCGCGCCGAACATGAGGCGCCGGCTCGAGGAGATCCGAGGGCGGGGGGGCCGCGTGGTGGTGGTCGATCCGAGGCGCACCGAGACGGCCGAGGTCGCGGACGAGCACGTGTTCATTCGGCCGGGGGCGGATCCGCTCTTTCTCCTGTCTCTCCTGTCGGTGATCTTCGCGGAGGGCCTCGCGCGGCCGGAGCGCTTCGTGGATGCGACGACCGGCTTCGACGCCCTGGAGAAGCTCGCGAGTCAGGTCACCCCCGAGGAGGTCGCGAAGGCGACGGGAGTGGACCCGGAGCGGACGAGGCAGATCGCGAGGGGCTTCGCGAGCGCGCGCTGCGCGGCCGCCTACGGGCGCGTGGGCATCTGCCATCAAGAGCACGGGACCGTCGCGTCGTGGCTGGTCTATGCCCTCAACGTGGTCACCGGGAACCTCGACCGGCCAGGGGGCGCCATGTTCACGACGCCCGCCGTCGAGGTCCAGAAGGTCGTCCGCCTCTTGGGGATCGTCGGGCACGATCGATGGAAGAGCCGTGTCCGTGGGTACGGCGAGGTCGGCGGTGAGCTGCCGATCGCGACCCTCGCCGACGAGATCGAGACGCCCGGCCCGGGGCAAGTGCGGGCGCTGCTGACGTGCGCGGGGAACCCGGTGCTCTCGGCTCCGAACGGGGCGCGGCTCGACGCCGCGCTCGGGCGCCTCGCGTTCATGGTGAGCGTGGACGCCTACGTGAACGAGACGACGCGGCACGCGGACGTGATCCTGCCCCCCGTCTCGGTGCTGGAGCGTTCGCACTACGACGTCGCGCTCAACGCGTTCGCGGTGCGGAACGTGGCCAAGTACGTGCGGCCGCCGATCCCACCGAAGAAGGGCGCCCTCACCGACGCCGACATCCTCTCCCAGCTCGCGGTGCGCATGCGCCTCACCGGGCCCTCCCTGGCGACGAGGGCGGCGAAGCGGGTCGCCCTCGGGGTGGCGCGCGCGGTCGGACCGGACGAGGCCCTCGACGCGCTGCTGCTCGCGGGACCGTATCGGATGACCCGCCGGCGGCTCGCGAAGCACCCCCACGGCCTCGACCTCGGCCCCCTGAAGCCTCGACTCGCGAAGGCGATCGAGACCTCCGATGGACGCGTCCACCTCTGCCCCGAGCGCCTCGCGGCGGAGGCGCGACAGCTCGTGTCGGAGCTCCTCTCCGATGGGGACGGTACGATCGAGAGAGAGCCTGCGCTCTCGCTCATCGGGAGGCGCCACCTGAGGAGCAACAACTCGTGGATGCACAACGCGCGGGCCCTCGTGAAGGGCAAGGAGCGGTGCACCCTCCTCATGAACCCCGAGGACGCCCGCGCCCTGCGGCTCGTGGACGGAGCGCGCGTGGAGGTCTCTTCGACGAAGGGCTCCGTGGTCGTGCTGCTCGAGGTCACGAGCGAGGTGATGGAGGGGGTCGTGAGCCTGCCCCACGGCTTCGGTCACGCGCGGGCGGGGACGCGCCTCTCGGTGGCGAACGCCCACGCGGGCGCCAGCTTGAATGACCTCACCGACGACGAGCGCCTCGATCGCACGAGCGGAAACGCGGCCTTCAACGGGCTTCGAGTGCAGGTGCGGCCGGCTCCCGCTCCCTCGCCGGCGTCGGGCTGAGGCGCTCGGCCTCCGTCCACGCCGCGGCCGCGTCCAGCCCGAGCTTGCGGAAGCGGGGGACGTAGTCGCGTCGGACGGTGCGCTCGAGGATCGCGGCGTAGCGCGCGGCCGGCATGAGCCCCCACGCCCGATCGGCCTCCGGCATCGCGTCGTGATCCGAAGCGCCCAGAGGGGCATAGCTGGACCGGATCCGCGCGAGCATGGCCGGCAGCTCGACCTCCACGAAGCGCCGCGCCCGATCGCCCCCGGGCGCGTCGAGCATCGACTGGAGGAGCACCCATCCGAAATCACGATGACGCACCTCGTCCACGAGGACGCGATCGAGGACCTTGCGCGCGACGGGGACGGTGCACCCGTCGCGCAACGCCTTGAAGAGCGGCACCGCCACCGTCTCGCCGAGACAGAACGACTCGACGGCGACGCGCGTGGCGGCGAGCTCGAGAGGCTCCTCGGGGGAGCGAGGGATCGCGAGCGAGTCGCGCTCGATCGGCGGGGGCGCTTCGCCTCCCGCGGCGACGAAGGCGCGGTGACTGCCGGCGGCGTGGGCGAGCTCGTCCTTCACGATGCGGAGGCCGGCGTGGATGAGATCGGGCGAGACCCCGAGCTGGATGAGCCAGAGCGTGAGGTGCTGGGTGATCGCGGCCGAGCGGTACTCCGCCTCCACCCGCCTCCCCCACTCGCGCCGCACCGCCGCGCTCGCCGTGGTCTTCCGCGCCATGGAGGGGGACGATACACCTTCGGCGCGCGGCGCGGACCCGGTCGCGCCTCGTGTATGATCGCCGGCGTGCTGGCGCCGGGGACGGTCGTCGATGGTCGCTACCGCATCGACCGCGAGGTCGGCGAGGGCGGGTACGCGACGGTGTTTCGTGCGCGGCATCTCGCGCTCGACGTCGCGGTCGCGCTGAAGGTGCTGCGGTTGCCTCCCGAGCTTACGGACGCGCAGCGCGCGGAGGGGCTGGCGCAGTTCGTGGAGGAGGCCCGGATCATCGCCCGCGTTCGCCACCCGAACGTCGTCCGCACCTTCGACCAAGGCTTCGCGGTCACGGAGGGAGGGGACACGGCGCCCTACCTCGTCACGGAGTGGTGCGATCGCGGCAGCCTGCGCGAATGGCTGCGGGCCCGCGGCGCGACCGCGTGCACCGTGCCGGAGGCGTGGGCCGTCCTCGGCCCGATCGCGGCCGCTCTCGCCGCGGTGCACGAGATCGGTGTCGCCCACCGGGATCTGAAGCCGGGGAACGTGATGATGACGGGGGACGAGGGCGGGCCGATCGCTCCGCGCGTCATCGACTTCGGGATCGCGAAGCTCTGCGATCCCGGCGAGCGAGCGGGGAGCGGGGCGACGAAGACGCGCTCGCGATCGAGCCCGTACACCCGAGCCTACGCCGCGCCGGAGCAGCTCGCGGGAGCGAGGACGGGGCCGTGGACCGACGTGCACGCGTTCGCGCTCTTGTTCGTCGAGGCGGTCACGGGCCGCGCTCCCTATGGAGAGCAGGACGTGGAGGCGGTCGCCCTCGCCGCGGTTCGACCAACGCCGCGGCGCTTCGGGGTCGACGTGGGCGCGTTCGAAGGCGTCCTCGCCAAGGCCCTCGCGCTGCGTCCGCTGGATCGATTCGTGGACGGCGCCGCTCTCCATGCCGCCCTCGAAGATGCGGCCTCGCGGATGGGGCTCATGCGAGCGCCCGCGGTCGCGCACGCGTCGCTCGCCCCGAGCGAGACCCTCGCCCTCGATGCGCGCGCCCTCTCGAAAGGCGCGACGGTACGGACCGACGCGACGGTCCGTACCGACAGGACGGCCACCGAGACGGGCGCGACCATGACCTTGCGGACGGCGGAGCGCTCCGCACCGGCGGTGCAGCCGGGCGGAGCGTCGAGCCGCCGCGAGCGCCGCGTCGGGCCATGTTGCTCGGCGGGGCGGCCCTCGGCGTGGGCGCGGTAGGGCTCGGCGCGCCTCGTTTTGGGTCTCGCGATCGTCGACCGGGCGATCGGACCGCGGCGCGGCGCGCGGCCGCGACGGGAGCGCGGCCCGGACGTCGGAGGTGGGGGCCCCCGCGTCATCGATCTCGCTCGCGTCCGTCACCGCGAGCGCCCTCGTCGAGCGGCTGGTCTCGCTCGGGGTTCGGGACGCCGCGAGCGCAGGACCAGGGTCTCCCCAGGCGATCCGGGTCGACTTCCAGAAGGACGGGGTCGCGGGGGTGGCGCAGTGGAACAGCTACCGCGAATCCGATCCGGTGGCCTGGCGAAGCCTCGCGGCGTCGACCGCGCGCTGGCTCCACTCGACCGGCCTGTGCGCGCGGTACGTGGCCTCGCGGAGCGGCGGGTTGCTCCTGGGCTGGCGCGAGGGAGCGGAGGGGGCGGGGTTGTTCGCCGGGCTCATCGAGGGCGTCGCCCACGAGCAGAAGCGCGACCCCGCTGGTGACCCCTCATGGGCGGAGCTGCCTCCGCCGCAGGCCGTCGGCTCCCTGATCGAGCTCACCGCGGACGAGCTGCGAGCGCGCGTGGTCGCGGCGGGTGGGATCATCCAGGCGGAGTCCCTCGGGTGCCCCTTCCGTCTGCGCGGAGTGATCCAAGGCGATCCCGGCGAGATCTGGTGGTTCAGCCCGCTCTTCGCGGCGCGCCTCCCTGGCCGCGATCGCTTCGCGGCCCGCCGCGATGCGATGCGGGCGAGCGGGACGCCGGTGGCCCACGCCGAGCAGGCGGGGGCGGGGATCATCGGCACGGGGGGCTTCGCGGTCGCGGAGCGCATGCGCACGCTGCTCGATGGGCCGGCGGCGTCGCTCGTCGTCGCCAGTGGGAGGTGATGAGCGGTGAGCACGCTCCCGCTTCGACAGATCCTGGGCGGACGATACCGGCTCGATCGGGTCGTCTCCGAGAGCGCAGGGGCGACCGTCTTCGAAGCCTTCCACCTCACCCTCGGGGTGAAGGTGGCGGTCAAGGTGGTGCGTCGCTCCGCCCTCGATCGCGAGGCGATCGCGCGCGAGGTCGAGGCGCTCAAACAGATCACGAGCGAGCATGTCGTGCGGCCGATCGACGTCGGGCTCGCTCGCATCGAGGCGTCCACGGAGGTGCCGTTCCTCGCCCTCGAGTGGTGCGACGCGGGCTCGCTGACCGACGTCCGCACGCGTCGCTTCGGAGGCAGGCTGGAGGCGGCGCAGGCGGTGGAGCTGATGCTGCCCGTGGTCGATGCCCTTGGGGCGGTGCACCGCGCCGGCATCACCCACGGCGACATCAAGCCCAGCAACATCCTCTTCGTCACGACGGCGGGAGGCGCGCTCAGTCCGCGCGTGATCGATTTCGGATCGGCGGCCACCTTCGGGCGAAGCGGCACCGGAGACTTCTCCGCTCCCTACGCCGCTCCCGAGCAAGTCAGAGGCGGCGCGGTGGGGCCGTTCACGGACGTGCACGCGCTCGCGCTCGTCCTGACCGAGCTCGTCGTCGGAGCCCAACCCTACGGTGAGCTCGGCGCCATCGCCGCCGTCGACGAGGCGCGGCCCACCCCCGCGCGCTTCGGCGTGGATTGCGGCCCGATCGAGGCCGTCCTCGCGAAGGCCCTCTCGCTCGACGAGAAGGCGCGACCGCGCGACGCGGACGAGCTCGCGCGCGAGCTCCGCGAGGCGACGCGGTCGAGCGCGACGGATCCGACGGGCTCGGGCGCCGGCGCATCCGCGCGCCATCCCCGACCGCGCCGAGCGCTCCTCGCCGGCGTGGCGGCGGGGACGATCGGGGCGGCGGCGCTCGCGCTGTGGGGGTGGCGCTCTTCGACGCGAGGAGGGCGGGGCGAGACCGCATCGACGCCGCGCCGGGCCGCGCCGAGCCTGGCTCCGACCGCCGCCGAGCTGCTCGAGCACGCGCGATCGCAAGCCACCGCATCCGGGTACGAGCCCACCGCCTTATCGGCACCGGAGAGGGTCTCCCTCTCCCGCGGCGGGGCGCTCTGGACCGTCGACGTTCGAGAGCCCGACGTCGTCCAGGTCGATGACCGCGGCGCTGCCATGCGGCGCGCCATCGCGGAGATTGTCTGGGACTACCGCGATGCCGACATTACGATGATGTACGGCTTGATCGGTCCTCGCCTTCTCGTCGTCTCGGGGCCGATTCACCCCGCGCCCATCCGAGCTGTCTTCGAGGACCTGACGGCCGGGCTCGCCTTCGAGCTCGTGGGGGAGGCGCTCTCGATGGAGGAGCCGACGACCCGAGAGGCCGGGTCGACCTCTTCCGCGGTACGCAGCGCCACGAGCATCCACGAGCTCAGCCTCGGGGAGCTCGTGCAGCGGGTGCGAGACGCGGGGGCGACGATCGAGTTCCACTCGCGACCGCGCGTGGGCGTGGTCTACGCCAAGCTCGGGTCGGCGCTGGGTCAGTGCGAGATCGTGGGTGGGCGCGGCGGCGGCGACGAGGACCTCGCATCCCAACGCGTGGAAGCGATGCGATCCGACCACGTGTCGTTCCTCATCGCCCTCGACGGCGAGGCGGCGGTCTACTCGACCGGCGCTCCGCCCTTCCTCGATCCGGCCTTCCTGGAGCGCGTCGTGTCCGGGCTCGGGGCGACGGTCCGCCGCGGCTGAGGAGGCGTCGCTCAGGAGCGCCGCCGCCGCTTCGGGGCAGGGGTCGAGAGGGCCTCGCTCGTGCGATGACACGCCGTCACGAACCCGCACCGCTCCGCGCGACACACGGGGAGGGCGACTCCCGGCCAGCGATCCGTCGCGCGGGCCTCCGCGAGCTTCGCGGCGAGGGTGGCGAGCTCCTCTTCGAAGCGCGCGTGGTCCTCGGGCCCGAGCACGTCGGTGCCAGAGGCCCCTTCGAGCCAGCGCGGCGCGGTCGCGTCGCCGCCCAAGAAGACGATCCCGGCCCGCACCCGGCCGCCGGGGGCGCGCTTGGAGAGGGCGAGCGCGTAGGCGCGGAGCTGAAACGCGTATCGGTCGAGGGAGGGGGAGGGGGCGGCGAGCTTGTAGTCGACGAGGTCGATCCCTTCGTCGAACCGCGCGAAGACGTCGACGGTGCCGCGGAGGCAGAGCGAAGGCGCGTCGGAGCGCCGCGGCGCGACCACGAGCGCGACCTCCGCCTCGCGCGAGAGCTCGCGGGCCGCGCCGAGACGGGCAGCGTAGGGCCCGCGCGCGAACACCGCGATCGACGCGGCGAGGACGCGGGCCGCCTCGTCCCCCACCCCCTCACGCTCGAGCGCGGCGGCGAGGGTGGCGTCGGCGAGCTCGGCGGTGCCGAGCGTCTCCTTCGGAAGCCGTTCGAGCACGCGGTGGGCGGCGCGGCCGGTCTCGCGCGGGTCGCTGGAGAGCGAAGCGTCCTCGAACGCGACGACCTTCTTCTCGCGCACCGTGGGGTCGAGCTCGAAGAGATCGAGCTGGCCGGTGTCGACCGGCTCTTCCAGGCCGAGCAGGAAGCGGAACTGGAAGCGTCGCGCGCAGCCGCGAAAGACGGAGAGGGGGGTGGTGGCGATGGAGAGCTCGCCGGCGCCGCGGCGCGGGCGCGCGGGAGGCGCGCTCGAGGGGAGGGGGATGGGCTCGTCGTCGTTGGCCGGGCTCGCGTCACGTCCCGGCGCGACCGCCTCCGGGGAGGCGAGGGCACGCGCGAGGAGCGCGCTCGCGTGCTCGAGCTCGTACCGCCCCGCGAGGCCGGTATCTTTGTGGAACTCGAACGTGTGGAGCATCGAGCCCTTCGGGGCCGGCCTGGACGACCCCACCAGGCAGAGGACCTTTCGGGCGCGGGTGAGGCCGACGTAGCTGATCCGAGACCGTTCGTGGAGCGCGCGGGCGGCGGCGACCCGGGAGGCGTGTCGCTTGGCGGGGTTCTCGAGCCTCGCGCCGCGCTCACCTTTGTGATCTGCGACGAGCCGCGGTTTGTCCTCGCCGGGGAGGGTGGTGAAGCGCAACGGCGGATAAGCCGGTCGCTCGCGCGCGGCGAGATCGACGACGACGGTGGCGGGGAAATCCAGGCCCTTCGCGCCGTGGATCGTCGAGAGGCGGACGGCGTCGTCCTCGGCGCTGAAGACGACCGCCTCCGACTCGTCGGCCTCGTTCTCGATCTGGGCCACGAGCCAGCGCGAGAAGGAGAAGAGGCTCCCACCGCGCTCGCGTGCGATGTGGACGAGCCGGTCCAGGTTGCCGATGCGGGAAGGGGCGCGCGGGAGGGCGGCCATCACGAGATCGAGCTCGAACGCCTCCATCGCCGTGCGCAGCGCCTCGGGGGCGGGCAGCCGGAGCAGCGTCGGCGCGACGGAGTGGTATTTGGCTCGAAACGCCTCGAGCCGCCGGGCCTCTTCGGGGAACGCCGACGGATCGAGGGGCGAGCGCGCCTCTCGGTCGAGGATCTGGGCGGAGAGCCCGCGCCCGGTGGTGAGGGCGAGCAGGGCCTCGTCGGACAGCGCGCAGAGGGGCCCTCGCAGCACGTGGGCGAGGGCGTGCCGGTCGCGCGGCTCGAGCACGAGCCGGACGAGCGCGGAGAGATCCCGCACCTCGAGGGTGTCGAACAGGGCCCGGCCGGCGACCACATACGGGATCGACATCCGCGAGAGGCCGAGCTCGAGGAGGGGGATCGTCGCCCGCCGGCGCGCGAGGATCGCGACGTCGCGCGGCGAGAACCCCCCCTCTTCGATCAGCGCGCGGGCCGCCGCCGCCGCCACGAACGCCTCGCGCAGGGGAGGGCCGGCGGAGGCGAGGAGCGGCTCGGGCAGCGCGTCGTCGTCGGCGGTCGGGGCCCCGTCGTCGGCGACGAAGACGACGCGCTCGTCGCTGCTCGGCTTCGCGCTCGAGAGGTGCTCCGCCGGCCCGTAGAGCATCGCGTCGTCGGCGCTGTCCGCCCCGAGGGCGGTCTGGGCGAAGTCGCGCTCGAAGAACGCGTTCACGAACGTGACGATGCGCGGCGAGCTTCGATAGCTCGTGGAGAGGGCGACGAGATCGGCGATCGGTCGCGTCGTGCAGAGCTCCCTCGGGAGGTCGAGCTTCTCGTGGGCGTCCTCGCCCGTGAGCTCGCCGCAGACGCGGTTGAAGACGGCCACGTCCGCGCCGCGGAAGGCGTAGATCGACTGCTTCCGATCGCCCACGATGAAGAGGCCGTGCTCGAGGATCGCGGGCGGGGCGCGGGGGGCCGGCGTGTCCCGCGGCGCATCGGGGAGGCCGCGGAGCAGGTAGACGAGATCGCGCTGCACGAGGCTCGTGTCTTGGAACTCGTCGACGAGGAGGACGTCGATCTCCTCGCGGGCGGCGGCGAGGGCCTCGGGGCGATCCCGCAGGCCGTCCCGCGCGAGCCGCAGCAGATCCGAGAAGCCGGCCACGCCTCGCTGCAGCCGCTCCTGCACGAGGCGTCCCCGGATCGACACGAGCAGCTCGAGCATCGCCCGCTCGCGCGCCTCGAGCACGCCCGCCTCCCGCAGGGTGGCGGCGAGCACCTTGCCCTTCGCGGCGTTGGTGCCGCTCGCCTTGAGCTCGTCGCGGAGGGCGAAGATGGGCATCTCCGCCGGCTCCATCTTGCCCGGCTTGCGCAGCGCGAACAGCTCACCGAGCGCGCGCTCCGCCGTCGGTCCGAGCGAAGCCTCCCCGGCCGGGGGCGGTCCCTCCGCTTCCATCGCGCGCGCGAGGCTCTCCGCGCCCGCGCGGATCGCGGGCTTGGCCGAGCCCATCGCGGCGTGGGTCGCGGTGAGGAGGCGCTGCCTGAGCTCGAGGGCGAGGCGCAGGTAGTCGCTCGTGCCGAGCGAGGCGAGATCGATCCCGTCGTCGTCGAGCCGGTCGAAGAACGGCAGGAGCGCCTCTCGCGCCCGAAAGAACCCGCCGCACGCGCTCGCGAGGGCGCGCGCCGCGTCCTGCTCCCGCTCGCTCCCCCCGAGGGCGTGGGCGAGCATCTCGTCGATGACGCCGAACGAGAGCGCTTCTTGCTCCGCCTCTTCGAGCACGCGCAGGGCGGGGCTCACCCCGAGGGCGAGGGCGTGCCGGCGCAGAAGATCGGCGGAGAGGCCGTGGAGCGTTTGGATGCGCGCCTCGTGGAAGGAGGCGAGGGCCCGCTCCGCTCGCAGGGCGATCTCCCCCGCGGAGGGGGGATCGTCGAGGGCGGCCGTGCGCGCCGCGATCTCGAGGGCGAAGGGAGCTTCGGGGGCGCTGCGCGCGATGGCGCCGAGGGCCGCTTCGATGCGGGTGCGGATCTCGAGGGCGGCCGCCTTCGAGAACGTGGTCGCGACGATCCGATCGGGGGCGACGGGAGGATGGGCCTCGCGTGTCGTCCGCTTTCCCATCGACGTGAGCCCGAGCGCGAGCATCACGTAGAGCCCGGTCAGCCGGTGGGTCTTGCCGGTGCCGGCGCTCGCCGCGACCACCACGTTGCGGCGAAACGCGAGGGTAACGTCGTCGGCGGCGCTCACGGCTCATCCTCCGACGAGGTCTCCGCGATCACCTGAGGTCGCCGGCAGAGATCGCGCGCGTCGCAGGTGCGGCACACCGACCCGCTGACGGGGCGAGGGGCGATATCCCCCGACCATATGCGGGTGAGCGAGGCGGCGGCGCTCGCCTCCGCCTCCTTCATCTCGTCGTCTGAGACGACACGATCCGAAGGCTTCGCGGGCACGAGCTCGACCGCGCCCCCGAGCCCCACGCACACGTACATCGCGGAGACCTCACGCGCGCCCGCGCGCTTCGCGACGAGCCCGTAGAGCGGAAGCTGGAACTGCCCGACCTGGGCGCGCTTGCTCCGCGGCTTGCCCGTCTTGTAGTCGACGATGCGGACGCGCTCCCCGCTGGGGACCTCGTCGACGCGATCGATCCGTCCCTCCACGTACACCTTCTCCCCCGAAGGGGCCTCGAGCGGGAGGGGATCGAACGGCGGCGGCAGCTCTCGTCCGAAGGCGCGCTCTCCTTCGCGATAGAGGTAGTCGTCCTCTCGGTCGAGGTCGTCGGCGAAGGCGTAGAGGGCGTCGGCGGCGGCCCGCTTGCGGCCCTCGCGACGCAGCGGGCTGGCGGTGGCGTCGACCTCGAGGGCGCGCCCGATCACGCCCATCGCGACCTGGAGCCGCTCTTCGACGGTGGCAGAGTCGCGCCGCTTCTTGTCCTCCTCGAAGGCCTCGTGGAGGGCGAGGTGGAGCATCTCGCCGCGCTCGCGCGGGCCCACGATGTCGCGCATGTCCTCGACCTTTCGGGCCCGGAGGACGCGGTCCGCGAAGGCTCGGAACGGACACTGGAAGGCTCGCTCGAGGGCGGTCACGGCGACGGGACGAGACGGGCTCGCGCCGCCCATCCGCTCGACGAGCAGGGGGGTGCTGCCTTCGGGGATCCGCCCCGAGTAGGGGCCCGCCGGCACCGCCGGATCGGAGAAGAAGGCTTGCCGCGCTTGCTCGACCGCGGCGCGCTCGAGGATGGCCGGGGGGGCGAGGCCGCCCGCCGCGATCGACGAGACGAGGCGCCCTCGGTCGGAGAGGACCGACGCGCGAGCGACGGCGCGGCTCGCGGGCTCGACGCGGCGAGGTGCGCCGGCGCCGATGGCCGCGACGAGGCGGGGGTGGGGAGGCTCGGCCTCGCGACCCTCCCGGTCGGTGGACGAGTACGAGAAGGCGAGCGCGCGTGCTCGCCGCCGCCCGCGCGATCTCCGCCTCTCGGATCGCCGCTCGCTCGCGGGCGGCGCGGCCCTCGCGCCGGGTGGCAGGGCGCGCCGGGTGGTCTCGTCGAGCAGCGTGCCGCGCGGCGCCTCGCGTACGCGCCGCCCGCCATCCGGGTGAGGACCACGAGGTCGTGGTCGAGGGCGAGGGCCTCGCCGAGGCTCGCCCCCGCACCGCGCCCGCGCGCCCCGCGGCGCCGCGGGCGGCGGTGCGCGTCCCCTCGAGGGCGAGGTCCAGCTCCATCGCGAGCTCGCCGAGATCGAGAGGATCGTTCGCGGCCCCGAGGAGGCGGTGGGCGTCTCTCCAATCGGTGAGCTTCGTCCGCACCGCCCGCACCGCGACCGCCCCCTCCGCGATCGCGCGCATCGCCTCTTCGGCGCGGTCGGATGCGAGGGCGCGCGCGATCTCGGGAGCGGAGGGCTCGCCGAGCCGGAGCCGATCGACGAGGGGCAGGAGCGTCCCCACGAACGCCTCGAGCGAGCCTGCGCTCCGCAGCTCGAGGATGGAGAGGGCGAGCTTCTCCATCGCGCTCACCATCCAGAAGTCGCGCGACGTCTCGGCGCTCGCGCCCTCGCCGTCCTGCTTCATCGACGCGCGGAGGGCCTCGACGAAGAGGGCCCCGTCGCGGTCCTGGACGACGGGGAGCTCTGCGAGGCGAGAGGCGAGGGCGCGCGCGCGCTCCACCGCGTGGGCCTCCTCCCGCTCGCGGACGAGGACGCCCGGATGCAGCCCGGGCGTGTGGAGCAGCTCGACGAGGGCGTCGCGATCGAGGCGGCCGACCGCCATCCGCACGAGCGCCAGCACGCAGCGCGCCTCCGGGGATCCGCCCACGCTCGGGCCCCACGCCTCGCTCGCGGCGACCCCCGCCTCGCGCAGCGCGCCGAGCAGAGGCTCGATGAAGGCGTCCTCGCGGCTCGGGGCGACGACGAGGATCCGATCCGGCCGGGCCCCCTCGTCGATCGCGCGCCTCACGTGGGCCGCCACCGCCCGCGCCTCTGCGTCGTCGCCGTGCGCTTCGAGGACGGCAGTACGCGATGGGTCGACGGGCGGCACGTCGACCCAATCGAGCTCGAACGGGTCCGGCTCGTCGGCGAGGCGCTGCTCGATCGCGTCGGCGACGGGCGCGAACGTCGCCTCGTCGGGGGCGATCCGTGGAAGCCGGAGCACCACCCCCTCCCCGCCGCGCCTTCGAATCGCGCGGTGCACCTCCAGCCACGCGTCGGTCGCGCCGCCGTCGAGGCTCACCGTCCCGTCGATGCACGCGCGCTCGGGGAGATCGAGGGAATCGGCCCGGGCCGCGAAGTCGCGGTGGGTCACCGGCGTGCGGCGCGGATCGAACCGGCCCACGCGGTCGAGCTCGCGATCGACGTCGCGGAGGATGCTCGCGAGCGCCGCCCCTCGCGCGGTGCGCGCGCGCTCGAGATCGCGGGCGGTGGTGCCGGCCCGCGCGAGCTCGCCGAGGGTCGCGTGGACGATCGCGCCGAGCCCCGCCCGAAGATCGGGGCGAGCGCCGGCCCCGACCGCGAGCCCTTCGCGCGGCTGGGCTCCCGCGCGCTTCGCGAGGAGCTCGAGGAGCGCCGGCGAGGCGGCCACCCGCTCGGGCTCGACCTCGTCCCAGAGCCGGGCGAAGAACCGCCTCGCCGAGGTGACGGCCGCGCCGCCCGAGCGCTCGACGTGTCGTTCGGTGGGTAAAACGACGAGCGGTGGGCCGAGCGGCCGTCGGCTCCCCGACGACCCTTCGGTCACCGGCTCGGGTCCTCGCTCGGCCTCGGCGCGGGCGGGGCCGCCACCACCGCCGGCACGTCGACGAGGGCTGGCTTCGGCGGCTCTGTCGGCGCGTCGAGGGGAGCCATCGTGCACGTGCCTTCGAAGACGACGCCGCGATCGATGAAGATCGCGGGCGCGCGCAGCGACCCGATGACCTTGGCCGGGGCGTAGAGCTCGATCGCGTCGCGGGCGCGGATTTGTGCGCGCACCTCGCCGGCGGTGACGATGCAGGTGGCGACCTCGATGGTCCCTTCGACCTGCGCGCCTTCGCCGATTACGAGCACGTCCTCTCCGCGGATGTCGCCGACGAAGCGCCCGTCGATGCGCACGCGCCCGAAGAAGGTGAGCTTGCCTTCGAACTCCGTCCCGCGACCGAGGAGCGCGGTGATCTCCGTCGGCCGCACCGCGCTCGGCGCTTTCGGAGAGCCTTCGGGCGAGCTCGCTTCCATCGGTGGGCGAGTTACTCGCGCGTCCTTTCGGACCGCAACGAAAAAGTTCCGGCGGGCGGAGGTGGCCTCTCGGGCATGGCCCGGACCGTCATGGGGCTCGCAACGAGCTCGTTACCTTGCTAACGGTCCCCCGTCCCAATATGGCCCCCAACCCGTGGAAGGGCCAGTTTTCGGCTGCTTGAGGCCGCCGAACGTGAGGCACGCTTCCTGCTTTGAACCGCGACCGCACCCGTTGACGCGACACCCGACCTATGGGACACGCGCTTCGCCTTCGACGCCCGGGGTTAAGAACGTGAAATACCTCCTCTCGATTCCCGCGCTCGCGCTCGCGCTCGCGCCCCTCGCCGCTTCCGCCCAGACCGCTCCCGATGGGGCGGCTCCCACTGCGCCCGGCTCCACCGCGCCCAGCGCCGCGCCTGCCCCTGCTCCCGCGGCCCCCGCCCCGGATCAGGCCGCCAAGACCACGCCCGCCCAGCCCGATCAGAAGCCGCTGATGTGGCGAGGCACGACGTTCACCTTCACCCAGTCGGTCTCGAGCACGACGCTCGGCATCGGCCGCGACAACATCGGCTACGAGGACGACCAGTACGGCCTCGACTTCGTCCTGTCGCCTCAGCTCTATCTGCTCGATCTCGAGAAGGACAAGATCTTCGTCTTCGCCGAGGCCGGCGTCACCGTCGAGCTGACCGACAGCGGCTCGACCACGACCCGCAACGAGCCGCAGTTCCGCGATACCCAGGTCGGCGTCGGCTACAACCGGACGCTCTGGGCGAGCCAAGACAAAGAGTGGTCGACGGGCCTCGGCACCAAGGTCCGGTACAACATCCCGACCTCCAAGCCCTCCCTCGAGCAGGGCCGCTATGGCGTCCTCTCCGCGAGCGCGTCGCTCACCCAGAAGATCCGCCTCCTCGGCGAGGGCGCGGCGGGCCTCAACAACCTCACCCTGACGGGCGGCCTCACGTACTCGCACTTGTTCGCGAAGTCCTACGAGCCGGTGAACGGCGACCTCGAGCGCACGCGACAGAACGCCTCGGGCGCGAGCATCTTCAGCGACCAGCTCTCGTTCCGCTCGATGGATATGGATCGCCTCATCCCGTCCGCGATCATCATCCTCCCGCTGTACAAGGATCTGTCCCTCACGACGCAGTTCCGGCTCATCGGTCGCTTCAAGCACGACTTCGAGTCGAAGGACTGCGAGGTCGTCGTGATGGGCGAGTGCACCACCGCCGGCCGCCAAGCCGACCGCGTCACCTACGTCACCGACTCGACGTTCGACATCTCCCTGTCGCAGCCGATCTACGACATGTTCCAGATCAACATCGGCTACAACAACGAGAACCTCACGCTGAGCGAGGACTCCAAGACCCGCAACCCGTTCTACAGCCCGAACGCTCAGTTCTACTTGGACCTCGTCGCCAACATCGACGAGATCTACACGAAGGCCTCCGGCCGATCGAAGTTCGACCTGCCGCCGGGACCGCGCAACAACCTCCCGGTCGCGGGCAACGAATACGGCATGCCGTCGTTCTAGCCCGAAGCGCTGGTGCCGGCGTCGCGCTCCCTCTTCGCGCCTCGCACGGGCTCTGGCGCCGCGCGCGTACTCCTCGTCGATTCGAAGCCATCGATCCGACGAGGCTGGGCGCGCGCGCTCTTCGACGCCGGCATCGACGCGCTGACCGCCGAGGACATCGAGGCCGCGCCGGGGCTCCTCCACGGCGCGGCGCCTGTCGTGCTCGTCGCGAGCGCGGCGATGCTCACCCAGCCCGGTCACGGCGATCGCACCGCCGAGCTCCTCGCCCGTTCGACCATCATCGCGCTCGCCGATCCGACCGACGCGGGCTCGGCCGTGCTCGCCCTGCGCGGGCGCGTCTTCGCGCTGCTCGACCGCGTGGACACCCCGCCCCCCGGGCTCGGGATCCTCGTCGACAGCGCGCGCGCCGTGGCCGGTCACGCGGGCGCGGAGACGGCCCCTCCCTCCACCGCCCAAGCCGCCGATCTCGTCGCCGCCTCCTCCTCGATGCGCAAGCTCGTGGCCCGCGCCTCGAGCTTGGCCGACGCCGCCCAGCCCGTCCTCGTGCTCGGCCCGGAAGGCGCGGGCAAGCGGACGCTCGCCCGCGTCTGCCATACCCGCGGGCGAAGGTCGCCGCGCCCCTTCGCCGTCCTCGACATGCTCGCCCTCGACGGCGACGAGGTGGCGAGCGCGATGTTCGACGCGAGCCGCGCCGCCGGCAGCGGGACCCTCGTCCTCCACCGCGTCGACGCCCTCGATCGAGAGGGCCAGGCGGTGCTCCTCGAGATCCTGACCGAGGCGCGACCGCCCGCTCGCATCGTCGCTACCGCGCTCCCGTCGCTGAGAGAGGCGGAGCGGAACGGGGTGTTTCGCTCCGAGCTCTACTATCGGCTCGCCGGCCAGATCCTCGATCTGCCCGAGCTCTCCGCGCGTCGCGACGACATCCCCGTCCTCGCGTACACGATCGCGCGGCGGGTGACCGAGGAGCTCGGCCTGCTCCCGAAGCGCTTCAGCGCGGAGGTGCTGCGCGTGCTTCGGAATGCGCCGTGGCCGGGCAACGTTCCCGAGCTCGAGGAGCGGGTGCGAGCGGCCGTCGTCTCATCTGCGCGCGACGTGCTGACCCTGGGTGACTTCGGGTTCGACCGCGCCCCTGCGCGGCGCATGGCGGTGCCGGACATGCCGTACGTCGCGGCCCGAGACAGCGTCGTCTCCGAGTTCGAGCGCGCCTACGTCGACGCGGTCGTGGAGCGAGCGCAAGGCAACCTCTCGCGGGCCGCCCACCTCGCGGGGATGGACCGCGCGAACTTCCGTCGGCTGTTCCGCCGCGTGCGAGGGAAGACCTCGCCATGACGGGGCTCCGCGTCGCGGTCTCC
The DNA here is from genome assembly GCA_044225865.1 of Polyangiaceae bacterium. Lineage (GTDB taxonomy): Bacteria > Myxococcota_A > Polyangia > Polyangiales > Polyangiaceae > Xiheicaenibacterium. Next base: position 60,363 of record JBGAID010000036.1, read on the forward strand.
CTCGGCGCCGTCGTCGTCGCGAGCTGCGCTCGGCCTTCGACCCACGACCTCGCCACCGACGAGGCGGGGGAGGTCGCGGTCGAAGCCTCGCCCCTCCCGACCCGCGCGACCGACGCCCCGTCGCCGCCGCCGTCGAGCGCCGGCTCGACCGCGCTCGCCGAGGCTCCTCTCGCGCCTTCGTGGAGCCGGGGCCGCGTGGTCGAGACGTTCGGCGGTCGCAAGCCGAGGGCATGGGGCCAGGACCTCGAGGGAGTCCGCGCGAGCGCGCCTGCCTCCGGAAAGCGCGACATCGCGCTCACGTTCGACGCGTGCGGCGGGCACGGCGGCGACGGATACGACGAGGATCTCATCGCCTTCTTGAGGCGCGAGAAGGTCCCCGCGACGCTGTTCTTCACGGCGCGTTGGATCGAGACCCACCCCACCATCGCGCGCGACCTCGCCCGTGACCCGCTCTTCGAGATCGAAGATCACGGCACCGCGCACCGGCCCTGCTCGGTGAGCGGTCGAGCCGCGTATCACATCCGTGGGACCCGCAACGCGGGGGAGGCCTTCGACGAGATCACCGGCGGTCGCGACGCCATCGTCGATCTCGGCGCGCCCCTCCCGCGCTTCTACCGGCCCGCGACCGGCTTCTTCGACGACGTGTGCGTCGATATCGCGCGCGCCCTCGCCCTCGTCCCCGTCGGCTTCGCGGTGAACGGCGACGGCGGCAGCGGCTACTCGCGCGAAGACGTTCGGCACGCGATCACTTCGGCCCCGAGCGGCGCCGTCGTCCTCCTCCACATGAACCACCCGCGCGGGCAGACGGCGGAGGGGGTGCGCGACGCCGTCACCGAGCTCTCGCGCCGCGGGGTCTCGTTCGTGCTCCTCCGCCAGATGTTCCCTGCATCGGAGCGGTAGCGGCGGTGAGCAGGCTGCTGAAAAAGTCGGCGTCATGCCTCTCGGCACCGGAGTGGCTGCCAATTCACCCCCCCGGCCCCCCTCGCTGTGCGAGGCGGGAGATCCGTCGGAGGGCACGGCTGGTCGCCGCGTGAGTGGTCGCAGCGAGCTCGCCTTGGGCCCTGCTAGAGCACCGTCACGCGTGATCCACGCGGCCTCGTCGCTCCGCTCCTCGCATGACTGCGAGTCGTGCTGTGGTGCTCACTCCTCGGGCGCGCGCCTCCCACGCAAACTCGCGCGACATCACTCGGCCTTCAAATGAATCGGTGCTCTAGGATCACGCGCATCATGAGCGGCCTGCTCCCCGACCTCCGAACGCCGGCGTGGATCGTCGCGCTGCTCTCGTGCGGCTGCCGTCCGCCGGCGTCCCCATCCCACGCGCCTCGCGGCGACGAGGGCCAGCCGACCTACGCCATCCGTGGACCGTGCGACTCTCCCGATCCGGCGGGGGCGTGCACGCAGCGCTCGAGCAGCACGCTGTACTTTCGGATGGAGACGGTGAACGCATCGGGAGCAGCGGCCCGCGCGCTCCTCGCGCTCGGCCCCGACGTCGAGGCGATCGAGGCCTGCCATCGAGAGGCGGCCCGTGACGACCGCGAGCTCGCGTGTGGGATTCAGCTGACGGTCCAGGGCGGCGCCGCCGGCGCACAGCACCTCGCGCTCGACGGGGCCACGACCTGCCCGGCCGCCCTCGCCCGTTGCGTCCTCGCCGCCGCGCGACCCGTCGATCCGCCGGTGCCCCTCGCCTCCGACCGCGCCGCCCCCGCGATCATGCTGAGCCTGGGGCCTCGCCTCCCCGAAGATCCGCGGTCGCACCGCGATCCTTGAGTCATCGGTCACACTGGGAGCGCGCTCCTCGATGGAGAGTCGATGCTTCGTCGGTTCTCCATCGGGCTCACCTTCGCCCTGCTCGGCTGCTCCGTCGATCCGCGCGCACACGAGGTCGCCTCCGCGGAGCCGCCCGTCGTCTCGCTCGAAGAGCCCCTCGCCCGCGCGCCCGAGGCGGCGGTCCCGGCGTCGACCGCGATCGAGGCGTCGAAGCCCGCGCTCGACTCCGTCCCCGCGCCGCCCTGCCCCTCCGGCTTTCGCTGCGACGAGGGCGCGCTCGCGCGGAGTCCCGCGCCAACCGTCACCGAGGTGCGGGTCGAGAAGGCGGCCCACCGGATGTACCTCCTGTCCCACGACACGATCGTGAAGACGTACTCCGTCGCGATCGGCTGGGGCGGGGCCGGGCCCAAGCAGCGCGAGGGCGACGCGGTGACACCCGTCGGCACCTACGAGATCACCGGCAAGCTCGACAAGAGCCCGTGGCACATCCTCCTTGGGGTCAGCTACCCCAACTACGAAGACGTGAAGCGCTTCGCCAAGCTCAAGGCGGAGCGGAAGATCCCGCTCGACTCGAACATCGGCTTCGGGATCGCGATCCACGGTCGGTGGGCGGACATGAAGGACGGCGAGCACAAGAAGCAGGACTGGACGCTCGGCTGCGTCGCCGTCGACAACGCCGAGATCGAGGAGATCGCGCGCGTGGTCAGGCCGCGGACGAAGGTGACGATCGTCGATTGACCGCCGGGCAGAGACACCCGAGGCGTCGTGCTCCTCTGCGCAGCGCAATGTGCTCGGATTGGAGCGGCGGGGGCGCTCGTGCTGCCGGCCCGTAGCTCGTGTCTGGCGCTGCTCCGCCTTCGCGCAGGGCGCGGCGAGTGTAGGGCCGAGCAGGGCACGAAGCTCGAAGTCTGGACGTGGACCTCTGTGCTCCTGGGTACTGGCGCATCCGGGAGCAGACTTCCGACCGGCAGTGCTAGCCTCCCGCGCATGCGCGCCCTCCTCCTCTCGTGTTTCTTGCTCGGATGCGGTGGTCAAACGACGGTGGCGAACGAAGGCACCGCCGATGGAACGGCAGCCACCCAAGCGTCCGCGCCCGCGCTGACCGCGGAGGCCCATGCCTCGAGCGAGCCAGCGCCGACCGCGCCACCCGCAACCACCTCCGCTGCCACCTCAGCGCCGGCGGCAGATAAGTCCAGCGACCTCACGGTCGAGAAGGGATCCGCCAAAGGCGTGGAGGTCAAGAACGACGCCGGGAAGACGATCAAGGTCGGAGCCCTCGCTTGGGTGAGCTCGCGGAGGACGAACAAGGGCCTTGGATCGAAGGAGGTGCCATCTGCGAACGTCTCGTTCGGGTCTGTCACCGCCGATGGGGCCACTGCGAACGAAGTCGTTTGTGAGCTGCCCCCCTGGGACATGGGCGAGGGCGCCTCGGTCGCGCAGACGACGGCGATGATCGCCCTCGTGGCGCAGGACTCGATGCCGACCGCCTCCCTCCTCAAGGCGAAGGCGCAGATCGCGAAGTGCTCCAACGGCAAGCCGGTGCGGCTGAAGTGGTCGGTGCAGGGCGGCACCTTGAGCTCGGTCGACGCAGGGGATCCCAAGGTGTCGGCGTGCCTCACGACGAGCCTGAAGCCGGTCGCAGCCTTCGGAACGGGGACGTGCGTGGCCACCTTCCAGCCTTGAGCCCACGCGAGAGGGAGCCCTGGCCGCCGCCGTGATTGGACACGGCGCGAATCGAACGTGCACGGATCCGCCCTCATCTAACGCACGGATCCCAAGAGGCTCGTGCTAGCTTCGGCCGGCCATGCGACCCCTCCGTGCCGCGCGCTGGGCCTTCGCCGCGATGGTGGTCGGCGGGCTCGACATCGCCCCGGCCCACGCCGATGAGCCGAAGCCGGAGCCTGCCGCTCCGGCCGCCGCGACGCTGGCGAAGGGAAAGCCGCGGACCCTCGCGGAGGCCCTCTCCCTCGCCGACAAGAACCACCCCAACATCAAGGGCGCGCGCGCGAAGCTGATGTACACGCGCGCCCAGCTCGACGAGGCCCACTCCGCCCCCTACAGCTTGTTCAAGCTCTCGGGAGGGGTCGGGGTCGCGCCGGAGCTCCAGGGGAACGGGCAGTACAGCCCGAACAACGACGTTGCCCTCTCGAACGGTGTCGCCCTCGCCTGGCGCATCGATCTGCAGGGCGTCATCCCGCTCTGGACCTTCGGAAAGATATCGAACCTCTGGGACGCGGCGGAGGCGAACGTAAAGGTCAACGAGGCCAACGTCGAGAAGGAGAGGGATCTCGTGCGGCTCGAGGTCCGGCGCGCTTATTACGGCGCGCTCCTCGCCCGCGACGGCCGCCTCCTCCTCGACGACGTGAAGAAGACGCTCGACGACGCGGAGGCGAACCTCAAGGAGAAGATCGCGAAGGCGGAGGGGGACGTCCTCGACCTCTACAAGCTGCAGGCCTTCGCCGCCGAGCTCGACGTGCGCGCGGCCGAAGCGGAGAAGTGGGACTCGGTCGCGATCGCGGGGCTGCGCTTCTACACGGGGGTGGCGGACTTCGACGTCCCCAACGTGCCGCTCGCTCCCCCGACCCACAAGCTCCTGCCCCTCGCCGAGTACCTCGAGGCGGCGGCGAAGTACCGGCCCGAGCTCGCTCAGGCGCGCTACGGGGTCAGCGCGCGCGAAGCCCAGGTGCGGATGGCGGAGTCCGGCTTCTATCCCGACATCGGGCTCGGGCTGAACGTGGGGATCGGCGTCGCCCCGGAGGTCGACGATCAGATCAATCCGTTCGCGTACGACCCGGCCAACTACTTCCGTTACGGGGCCGCGCTCGTGTTCCAGTGGAGCCTCGACTTCGTCCCCCAAGAGGCCCGGCTTCGACAGGCCAAGTCCCAGCTCGCAGAGATGCACGCGACCAAGCAGCTCGCCGACGAGGGCGTCGCGACGGAGATCCGGCTCGCCTACGCGGAGGTCGTCGATTGGCAGAAGCGAAGGGACGCCTACGCGAAGGGGATGTCCAAGGCGAAGAAGTGGCTCATCGTCGTGCAGGAGGGGATCGACGTCGGCACCATCGAAGACAAAGAGCTGCTCGAGCCGGCCAAGACCTACGCCTTGAACCGCTTCAACACGATGAACGCGACGATGGAGCTCGACGTCGCGCTCGCCAAGCTCGCACGAGCGACGGGATGGGACGCGATCGCGCCGGACGGCGTGACCCAGCCCCCGCCGTAGCGCGCGGGGCCCTCGCTAACGGATCGAGACCGTCTTCGTTACCGTCACCGGATCGCCAGTGAACGGCGGGATCTTCGCGGAGCGGAGGGTGCGCGCGATGCAGCTGCCGGTGGGCGTCCCTTGGAACGGCGGCCCGGAGACCTTGCTCGTCGTCGCCTTGCCCGAAGGCAGGAACGTCACCGACACCACCGCTTGGCCGCTCGGATCGCCCGGCTGCTTGCAGCCGCCCGCCGCCGACGCCACCGCCGCCGCGAGCGCGGCGTTCGCGGCGCCTTTGTCGAACGGCGCGGTCCCTTTCACCGGCTTCTCCGGCTTGGGCTCCGGGCTCTCCGCCTTCTCGGTCCGGGTCGTCTTCTCTGCGCGCTCGGCGGGGGCCTCCGCGACCGCCGTCTCGCCGCCTTCGCCCTCCGCGCTCGCGCCCGATGAGCCCTTCTTCTTCTTCTTCTTCTTCGACGAGGAAGAAGCGGACGCGCTCGGCTCGCTGGTGTCTTGCGCGGTGGGGGAGGGGGCGGCCGTCGCCGTCGGCTCGGGCGCGGCCGCCGCCGTCGCCGTCGGCGCGGGAGGCGCGGCCGCGGTGGTCTCGCTCTCGCGAGGCGACACGTCGACGGAGGCGCGCCCCGCGAAGAACCCGATCGCGAGGAGCGCGACCCCGCCCGCGATCGCGAGCGGCACGCGCGCCTTGTCGCCGCGATTCGCCCAAGGAGGAGGCGTCGACAGCGGGGGACCATCGGGCCGCGAGGTGCGGGCAGAGGCAGTGCGGGCGATCTCGGCGAGGCTGGGTGCTTGAAGGGCGTTGGGGGCTGGCTCGACGGGCGGGGTCCAGCTCGGGATCGCGGGCACCGCCGCCTCGACGCTCGAGGGAGCATGGTGCTTCGGCGGGGCGGCGGGTGGATGCGGTGGCTCCTTGATCGGAGGCGCGGCGTGAGCGCGGACCGGCTCGGGCGCGGCGGGAGGATCGATCGCGACAGGGATCTCGACCCGCTCCGCATCGCGCGCCTCGGGCTCGCCCTCTTGGATCGCCGGCCCCGGCTCGGGCTCGCTCGGGACGCTGTCGATCGGGATGCTATCGCTCGGGACGCTGTCGATCGGGATGCTGTCGATCGCGCTCTCTTGGTCGGCCGGCTTCGGCGCCTCTTGGACGGCGGGCGAGGGCGAAGGGATGGGCAGAGCGGCCGCGGCTTTGGGCGGCGGCGGCGCTGCGGGCGCTGCTTGATCGAAGCCCCAGCCATCGTCGATCGAATCGAGTCGCTTGCGAGGCAGCGGCGGATGCACGACCGCGCGCGCGGGCTTCGCCTCTGCTGGGGTGGGGAGAGGAGGAGGCGCGAGGTCGATATGGGGGAGGGTGGCGCGCTCGCCCGGGGGCTTCGGCGGCTTCGGCGCGACGCGGCTGCCTGGCTTCTCCAACCCGCCGTTGGGCGCGGGACGCTCCGCGCGCGCGGGGCTGGGCTCCAGGCCGACGAACGTCTTCGTGATCGGCGGCTCCACCCCGACGAACGTCTTCGTCACGCCTGCGCGCGAGGCCTCGTTCGCGGTGGGGACAGACGAGGAGCCGGCCCCGCTCGGGCTGGGGCCGGCGCTCTTTCGGGGCGCGACCGGCAGCGGGGTGGGCGTCGCCGCGAGCGGGAGGGGAGGCGCGGACGAGCTGCCGCCGAAGGAGCCCGGCCTCACCGCTTGCATCGTCCGGCTCGCGCGATCGGTCGCGCGGGGAAGGGTGGGCAGCCGCGAGCGCGCAGGCGCCGGCGTGTCCGAGAGCGTTCGCTGCAGCCTCGTCGGCGGGATCGATCCGCGCTTGGGTTGCTCCGCGCTCTTCTTCTCCGCCTCCTCTCCTCTTCGGGCGCGGTCACCGAAGTCGCCGCTGGATCGACCGACTTGCCCGTGCTCACGAGCCCCTCCCCGCGCCCCGCTCGGAGCGCCCGCGGTCTCGGCGCGCGGGGGTGGCGAGCGGAGCCTGCCGACGAGCAGCGCGAAGACGCCCGGAAGGGATCGAGCCCGCGCTCGAGCCAAGGTCCAAGTCGACGACCACGTGGGCCACGCTAGAACGATAATCCAGAGCGCGGCGCGGCGCGAGTTATCCCCCTCTTTCCGCGCTCCCCTGCTCCGCGAAGGGCGGCTCATCGGCGGCGGCCGCGCCGCCCCGGCGTGTCAGCCTCCGACGAGATCGTCGAGGGCTTGGAACAGCGGCCCGTCTTCTTCCGGCAAACCTGCCACGACCTCGACGATCTCCATCGTCTCCGGGTCGACGACGATGTTCACGGGGAACGCGTTCGCCTTGAACAGCGAGCCGATCGCGTAGTCCGGATCGATCGTGCTCGGCCACGCCGTGTCGAACTTCTTCGTCCAGTTCGTGAGCTGGGTGAGGTTCGCCGCCACACCCGGGTTCGTCCCGTCCGCGAGCACGAAGAGGAACTCGACGCCCTGAGGAGCATACTTCTCGTATTGAGCGGGCAAGAGGACGTCCGCTTCGTACTGGCACGGCTGACACCACACCGCCCCGACGTTGATGAGGAGGGCCTTCGGCTTCGGCCCTGCGCCGTAGATCGAGTCCTCCGGGAAGGTGCCGTCGCCGCCCGGGTTGTAGAAATCGGCGAGCGCGATCGGCACACCGTCCTTGCGGTCCTCGAGCGGGGCAGGGAAGCCGGTCAGCTCGAAGTTGGGGATGGTGTCGCCCTTCTGAATTCCGTAGGGGCCGCTCGGGTACGCTGCGCCGGTGCGGGGAAGCTGCCCTTGCCCTTCCGGGAAGGGGGGCGCGTGGTGGCCATCGCACGCCGAGGCGACGAGCGCGGCCGCGATCGCGAAGCTTGCGGCGAGCGAGGAGCGGCCCACGGTGGGCACACCCTAGCACGCCGCGCGCGCCCTCAGCACGCGTGCCGAATCGAGGTCGCGGCGGCGGCGCTCTCGAGCGCGATCTGGTACTCGATCGGGCGTCTCGGCCCCGCGAGTCGGCCCACCTCCGCGCCCAGCGAGAGCACGACCACGACCGGCGCGTCCTCGACTCGATAGCGCTTGGCGAGGCCGGGGGAGCCGTCGACGTCCACCACGAAGGCGAGCACCTCGACCCCGGAGGTGGCGATCGGCTCGAGCGCGGCGAGGACCTCGCTCGTCGCGCGGAGGCCTGGGATCACGAACGCGACCAAGGCCACGGCCCTCGCGCCGAGCACGACCTCCTCGAAGGACGCTTCGTCGATCAGCATCAGCGCGGGAGGGGCCGATCCGACGGTCATGACCGCACCATGTCCGCGCGAGGACCCACGCGCCAGTCTCACGTGCGCGCAGCGGCGAGGCGTCCGCAAGCCCGCCCCACCTCGCGGCCGGGAGCGCAGGCTCCGTCACGGTTCGTGCCGCGCACCGCGCTCGTCCCGCGTGCGCTCCTCATGCGACGATGACCGCCTGCATGAAGCCCGGGGACATGCTGACGGACAACCTCCGGCTCGAGGGCGAGCTCGGCTCCGGAGGGATGGGCACGGTGTGGGTCGCCACCAACACCGCGCTCGGGAGCCGGGTCGCGGTGAAGATCCTCCGCGCGGCCACCGGCAGCGACGCCCCGGCCGAGGAGGGGCGCCGGCGCTTCGAGCAAGAGGCGCGCGGGCTCGCCGCGCTCGATCACCCTCACCTCGTGCGCGTCTTCGACTACGGGATGACCCCCGACGGCGAGCCCTTCATCGTGATGGAGCTCCTCACCGGCGAGGATCTCTCGACGCGTCTCAAGCGGGTGGGGCGCCTCGACTCCGCCACCACCGTGGCCGTGGTCACCCAGACCTGCCGCGCCCTCGCGAAGGCCCACGCCGCCGCCGTCATCCACCGCGACATCAAGCCCGCGAACATCTTCCTCCTCGAGACGGACGACGACGTCTTCGTGAAGGTGCTCGACTTCGGCGTCGCGAAGTTCATGGCGTCGGAGCTCCAGATGACGAAGACGGGAGCGCTCCTCGGTACGCCCCGCTACATGAGCCCGGAGCAGTTCATGTCTCCGCGCGAGACCGATCATCGATCGGATCTCTACTCGCTCGCGGTGGTCGCCTACGCGTGCCTGACCGGCCGCCTCCCGTTCGAAGGCGACACCCTCGCCGCGGTGGGGATGGCCGCGTCGATGGGCGTCTTCTCTCCCCCGAGCGAGCACGATCCGAGGCTCCCCGCCGCCGTCGACGCGTGGATGAAGCGCGCCCTCGCCCCCCGGCCGGGGGATCGCTTTCAATCCGCGAAGGAGCTCGCCGCTTCTCTGCGCGAGGCCATCGAGGCGCGCGCCGCGGCTCCCGGTCCCGGCGGCGCGACCCGCCCCGGTCACGAGGTGGAGCGCGCCGCCGTCGCCGACGAGACACGCGACATGCAGCGCTTCGACCGCGCCCCGGAGAAGGAGGCGGCGCGCCCTCCCGAGCCGGCCATCTCGTCCCCTCCCGTCGGCGTCGCCGCCCCGCCCCCGAAGCCCCGATCGCGCGGCGCCATCGCCGCCATCGCCGTCGCCTGCGGCGCGGTCGGCGCCGGGGGGATGTGGCTCGCGACGTCTCGTGGCCCCGCGCCCGTCGCCCCCGTCGCGTCTTCGTCGCTCGCGACCGCCAGCGAGCCCCTCTCCGCGAGCGGCGCGACCTCTGCTCCGCGCCCCCCGCTCGACACGCCCCCGCCCTCGAGCGCGTCGCTCCCCTCCGGCCTGGTCGCGTCCGCGCTCACGACTTCGTCCGCCTCCGCCTCGAGCGCCGTGAGGCCACCTCCGATCGCGCGCTCCATGGCGCCCGCGATCACGCCCCTCGATCCTCCGCCCGACGCGACGAACCTCGCGAACGGCCTTCGATGCGCGCGCGCCGCTCAGTGCGGCTCCGGCTTCTGCGTCGACGGCGTGTGCTGCGACTCCGCGTGCAGCTCGCGATGCATGGCGTGCACCGGTCAGAAGACGGGGACGGGGGCCCTCCCGGGCTCCTGCGGCTTCATCACCGGCGGCCTCGATCCGGACGAGGAGTGCAAGGGGCCGCTCAATCGCTGCGACGGCGACGGGGGCTGCGTCACCCTCACCCGCGAGCAGATCGGGCGCCTCACCGGGCGCCCCGATTGACCGCCCCGCGTCTTACGCGTCGCGCGGGGAGAGAGGTGCGAGCAGCTCGTCGAGGAGCGCGTCCGGGTCCGTCCCCACGCGGAGCAAGCCGCGGTGCTCGGGGCGGACGAAGCCCTCCGACATCGCGCGATCGGCGAAGGCGAGGACATCCTGGAAGTAGCCGTCCACGTCGAGGACGGCGACCGGGCTCGCGTGGAGCCCGAGCTGCGCCCACGTGAGGACCTCGAACAGCTCGTCGAGCGTCCCGAACCCGCCCGGCAGCGCGATGAAGGCGCTCGCGTAGCGCGCCATGGTGGCCTTCCGCTCGTGCATCGAGTCCACGAGGAGCAGCTTCTGGATGCCCTCGTGGGCGATCTCCTTCTGAGCGAGGAAGCGCGGGATGACCCCGATCACCTCCTGGCCGCCGGCGACGACCATGTCGGCGACGCAGCCCATCAGCCCGACCTTCGCGCCGCCGTAGACGAGCCCGAGGCCCTTGCGCGCGATCGCGCCCCCGAGGGCGCGGGCGGCCTCCGCATGGACCGGTCGCATGCCGACGCTCGAGCCGCAGAAGACGCAGACGTGCCGGCTCAAAGCCAGATGGCCCAGATGAGGACGACGATCACGATCGCCATCGACGCGGTGCCGACCATCACGACCACGATCTGCTGCTCCTGCGACGCCTTCTTGAAGCGCGCGACGCCCTTCAGCAGGAGCTGATGGACCTTCTCGGCGTTGTCCTGGATCGCTTGCTCCCATTTCGGCTTGGGGCGCGAGGGGAACGCCGACGCGGCGTAGGGATCGCTGCGAGCGAGAGGGCTCATTCCGCCGCCGAGGTCCTGGGCGGCGCCCGCGAGGTTGGGCGACGAGTGCGACATCGCTCGCGCGCCGCTCTGGGAGGCGGGCGGATAGGGCATCCCGTGGTTGAAGCCCGACATGGGACCGCTCGAAATCGGGCCGCTCTGGCCGATCTGCGGCAGCGCCGTCGTCGGCACCATGCCCCCCGCGCCGGTGGCGATCGGGACTGCGTGCGCGTCGACCGATCCGCTGCTCGGTCCGTACTGAGGCGAGGGGTTGGGGGGGTTCTTCTGGAACGCGGCGATGTCGAGGATCGCCGTCTTGTCCTCCGAGGCGACCGCGCCGCCGACGTTCGGCACCCCCACCCCCGCGCGCTTGCCGGGCTCGCCTTCGACCGACTTCTGCCCGGTCGGGGGCTCGCTCTCTCGGCTCGCCTCGTCGTCCTTCTCGGCGACCGCCGTCGACGCGCCAGGCGCCTCGATCCCAGCGTCCTTGAGGATGTCTCCGTGGACCGGAGCCATGTACATCTCGGTCGGCGTCTCGCGATCGCCGGTGCTCGTCGAGGGCTCTTCGTCGAGCATCGACGGGATGTCGGCGCCGTTCGACTTCTTCTCGCGCGCGAGATCCGCTTCGAGCTGCGCGGCCGTGGGCGCGGGCATGGCCTCCGTGAATTTCGGGAGGAGGGGCCCGCTGCGCTCGGCGGGGGGCGGCTGCAGCGGCGCGAGGGGGCGAGGCGCAGCCCGGTTCGCGGATGGAGGCGGCGGAGGGAGCGGGCGCGGCGCGGTCGGAGGCCTCGCGACCCCCCCGAGCTTCGGCAGGTCGAGCTTCGGGTGATCCGCCTTCGCGGGGAGCGGAGCGTCCGGCCGCGGTGGCGCGCCGTGGGTCGGAGGAGGCGCCGGCGCCGCCGGGGCGGACGCGGCGGAGGCCCCAGCGGCGAGGTTGGGAGCGCCGGGGTTGGGGGGGGTGCGGGGCGGGTGGGGGGCGACGCCTTGGGCGACGCCTTGGCTCGCGCCGGAAGGAGAGGCGGCGGCGATCGCCGGACCGCTGCTCGGAGGGCCCGCGTGCCCGGCGCTGCTCGGCGGAGGAGGCGGCGGAAGGCCGAGCGCGCCCCGGCCCGGTCGCGCATCCGGGACCTGCGGCATCGGCACGGTCGGGTTGGCGACGATCGCGCTCGGCGCAGCCGCGCTCGCGACAGGCGCGGCCGGCTTGGGAGCATCCATCGGGCGCGACGGTGACAGGGACGCGGGCGCCTTGTCGACGCGCAGCCAGACGGTGAAGCTCGGATCGGCGTGGGGGGCGAAGACCTTCGCGAGGTCGCGCATCGTCGCGGGGCGGTCCTTCTTCTCTCGAGACAGCCCGTGCATGATGATGTCGGTCACGTCGCGCGGCAGATCGGGGCGCACCGTCGACAGGTGGGGCGGGTTGATCGAGCAGATCGCGAAGATGAGATCGCCGAGGGTGCCCGCTTCGAACGGTCGCTGGCCGGCGAGGCATTCGTAGAGCACCACGCACAGCGCGTAGACGTCGCTCTGCGCGTCCACCGTGCCCGCGCCGCGCAGCTGCTCGAGGCTCATGTAATAGGGCGTTCCCACCGTCGATCCGGTGCGGGTGAGCGGGTTGTTGATCTCCGCCGCCGACATCTTCACGACCCCGAAATCGAACACAGTCACGAACGTGAGATCGTGCGGGGGCCGCTGCCCGCTCCCGCTGAACGGCCCCGTCGTCTCCGTGTCGGCGTCGGCCGGATCGGCCAGGTGCATGTTGTCCGGCTTGAGATCGCGGTGCACGAGGCCCACGCGATGCGCCTCGTCGAGGCCCTCCGCGATCTGGAGGGTGAGGTTCGCCACGAACGAGAGCGGCAGCCGGACCTTCGTCTCGAGGACGTCGCGCAGGTTGCGACCCACGAGGAGGCTCATCACCATGAACGGCCCGGCGTCGCACATGCCGAGCTCGACCACCTTCACGACGTGAGGCGATCGGAGCCGGGCGAGGGCGCGCGCCTCTTGCTCGAGCCTCGGCCCCTGGGATGGATCGAGGAGCGTCTTGAGGGCGAGGCGCTGGCCGGTCCGATCGTGCTCGACCTCGTACACGATGCCGGTCCCCCCGACGCCGATGACTCGAATGACGCGATAGCGACCGTCGATCAGCGTGCCGGGCGCGAGCTCGGCAGGGTCGGCCGCTTGTAAAAACGGCTTCTTCGGGGGGGAGGTAGCCACCTTTCGAACCGACGCGAGTGTACCGTCATGGGCTCGGCTTGAATACCCGTAGCCTTCGGGGCGCGCCGCGCCGCGCCCGTCGACGTCCGGTTTGTTCGAAACACAGGCTCGGTGCGCGCCCCGGCCCCGCCCCGCGGCCGGCCCGGCGGGGGCGCCGCTGCTATGAAAAAGATAGCGCGGAGGGGCCGCCGAGGCTCGCCAAAAACCGCCTCGGAGCCGTGGGCTCGGCTTGAATACCCGTAGGCTTCAAACTACCGTCGGCGCTCGTCACGTGAAGACCTCCGATCGGGCTTTCTACGCGCTCCTCGCGCTCACGACCGTGAGCTCGATGCTGGCGCTCTACTGGATCTTCCTGCGCGCGCCCGACGAGGCGACGATGGGGTTCGTCTACCGCATCGTCTACTTCCACGCGCCCGCCGGCTACGGGATGTACATCGGCGCGGGCGCGTGCTTCCTCGGCTCGGCCGGCTATCTCTGGAAGAGCACCCAGGGATGGGACTCGCTGGCCAAGGCGGGGGCCGAGGTCGCCGTCGTCATGGGCTTCATCCTCGTGACGACGGGGCCGCTGTGGGCGGTGAAGGCGTGGGGGGTCTATTGGACGTGGGACCCGCGCCTCACCACTTCGCTCCTCAGCGTGCTCATCTACGTGGCCTACGTCGTCCTCAGGGCCTTCACCTCGGGGGGCGAAGCGGAGAAGAAATTCGCAGCCGCGCTCGGCATCCTGGGGGCCGCGAACCTGCCCATCATCCACTACTCGGTGCGGAAGTGGGGCGGCACCCACCCCGAGGTCGTGACGGGCAAGGGCGGCGGGCTGAAGCACCCCGATATGGTGATCGCGCTGATCCTCGGCTTCGTCACCTTCACCCTCCTCTCGGCGGTGCTGCTCTGGCTGCGGACCCGCCAAGACCGCGCGCGGGCCCGCCTCGACGAAGCGGAAGACGAAGCGATGCAGCTCGGAGTGACGGAGGACTGACGTGAGATTTGCTGCCGACTCTGCCGCGGGGCCCAGCCCCTCTGCCTCATCCGCCGCCCCTGCCTCCAGCGCGGGCCAAGAGGACGGCTCGTACCGGGCCGTGACCGATCAGAAAGAGACCCAGAGCGGCCACGCCCTCGTCGCCGAGGCGTACGCGGTCATCTGGCTCGCGTTCATGGTCTTCATCGGCCTCGCGTGGCGACGCACGCGCGCCCTCGAGCAGAAGGTGGAGGGGCTCGAGCAAGCCCTCGCGAAGGCGAGCCGCGCCGCCGGCGACGAGCCGCGCCGCGCTCCCGCGCGACCGCAAGAGGAGTAACGAACAAGGAGAGAGCGATGCCGAACTTCGGCGACATGACCGCGGGGCACTTCCTCTATATCCCCACGGTGCTGATGGTGGGCCTCGTCACCGGCTACATGATGGGCGCACGCGCGGTGCGCGCCGAGGCGTTGCGCAGGCAGAAGCGCTTGAAGGAGTAAGCAACGTGGACTTCTCACTTTCCGACGAACACAAGCAGCTCATCGACACCGCTCGGCGCTTCACGAAGGAGCGCATCATCCCCGTCGCCGCCGAGTGCGACCGCGAGTCGCGCTTCCCGATGGAGGTCTTCAAGGCGGCCTGGGAGCTCGGCCTCGTGAACCCGAGCGTGCCCGAGGAGTACGGCGGCGCCGGCCTCGGCGAGCTCGAGAACGCCCTCATCACCGAGCAGCTCGCCTACGGATGCACCGGCATCCAGACGAGCATCACCGCGAACCAGCTCGCCCTCACCCCCATCCGCCTCGGGGGCAACGACGCCCAGAAGAAGAAGTACCTCGGCGCCCTCACGAGCGAGCCGATCATGGCGAGCTACTGCACGAGCGAGCCGGGCGCGGGCAGCGACGTGGCCGGCCTCACCACCCGCTTCAAGAAGGTCGGCGACGACTACGTCCTCAACGGCCAGAAGTGCTGGATCACCAACGCGAGCTACGCCCGCTTCTACGTCGTGTTCGCGACCATCGATCCCGCCCTCAAGCACAAGGGCATCGGCGCCTTCATCGTGGATCGCGACACGGAGGGCCTCAAGGTCGGCAAGAAAGAGGACAAGCTCGGCCAGCGCGCGAGCGACACCGCCGTCCTCCACCTCGACGACGTCGTCGTGAAGAAGGAGAACCTCCTCGCCCCCGAAGGGCAGGGATTCAAGCTCGCGATGGAGACCTTCAACCAGACGCGCCCCGACATCGCCGCCGGCGCGACTGGCCTCATGCAGCGCGCCCTCGACGAAGCGACCGCCTACGCCAAGGAGCGGAAGACCTTCGGCGTCCCCATCGGCCAGCACCAGCTCGTTCAGGCGATGCTCGCGGAGATGGCCATTCGCGTCGAGGCGACGCGCCTGCTCTACATGAAGGCGGGCTGGCAGCTCGACAGCCACGTCCGCGACCCGATGACCTCGTCGATCGCGAAGGCCTTCGGCGCCGACAGCGCGATGCAGACGGCCGTCGACGCCGTCCAGGTCCTCGGCGGCAACGGCTACACCAAGGAGTACCCCGTCGAGAAGCTCATGCGCGACGCCAAGGTCCTCCAGATCTACGAAGGCACGAGCCAGATCCAGCGCATCGTCATCGCGAAGCAGCTTCTCTCGGGCTGAGAGGGGCGCGCGTCGCGCTGCGCGCACACCGAGCGAGGCGAGAGCTGATGCCCACCCCCCTCCTCGCTTCGCTCGTCGGCCCCTCCCCGGCTCCTCGCTTCGCTCGTCGCGGGAGGGGGGCGATGGGTACGCTCAACCGGCGAGCTGACAGTCTTCGAGCTCGCCGCGCGCATCGAGCCACGCCTCGACGAGGTGGCCGCCGAACAAGGCCCCGGTCGTGAAGTACACGGTCGCGAGGGAGGGCTCGGTGAACGAGACTCGAATCGTCTCGAGGGTGATCTCCCGCGCGACCTCGACCTCCGTCTTGGGTGGTCCCTCGCTCCGCCAGGTGTCGTTGAAGAGGGGCGTGAGCCTCTTCGCGATCGCGCCGCCGAGGGGCGCGCTGCCGTTCTTCGCGCGCGTCACGGTGGCGGCGATCTGCTCGACGAGCGCGTTGCTCGCCGCGGCTTGCGTGGCCTCCGTGAGGAGGACGCGGATGTTCGAGCCTTCGAAGACGCCGGCGGCCGTTTGGGCGCTCGCGTTCCACGTGCATGGGGGCAGGCCCGGATGCGACAGCGGTGCGGGCACGCCCTTGCCGAGCGCCGCTTCGAGGGCGCTGCGGTCACCGGGATCGAGGAAGATGGTGCGCTTGCCCTCCGTGAGGGTGAGCACGAGCGCGTCTCGGCCGGCGACGCAGGCCAGCTCGCACCCGGCCGCGGAGCGCGCCAAGTGGCAGAGTTGGTCAATGTCGCCTTTGATCATGGTGCGCGCACCCCGTCGCCATGGATTGGACGCGAAAGACCCTGCCCGCACAAATCAATCCTTCTCACCGTCCCCGTCCCCGTCCGCGTTTCGGTGGGGGCGGCGGTGGTGGTGGCGCGAAGTTGCCCATGGCGAGGCCTGCGACGAACGCGACCCGGAAGGCTCGCTCGATCGTGGAACGCACGCGACGCAAGAGCGCAGAAGCGCGTGCGCCCCTTCGGCTTCATGAGGTCCTCCTCGATCGATGAGCCCTCAATCCTCGGGGTCACCGTCGCTGTCTGCGTCCTCGACGGGCGGCGGCGGTGGTGGTGGGGGCGGGGGCGCGAAGGGCCCCATCGCGAGGCCTGCGACGAACGCGACGCGGAACGCGCGCGCGATGATGGAGAACGCACGACGCACGAGCACCGAGGCGCGCGAGCGCCTCTTCCTCTTCTTCATTTTCGACCTCCTCTGGAACGAGCAGCGGGCGGAGCGCGACCGCGACGATCAGAGGAGGAGGCGACAGAGCTCGAGGTACCGAGGACACGGGCGCGGGGCGGCGGCCCGCGCCTCGTCCGTGACGGAGGACGGCGTGGAGCACGCCGGCTCGGGGGCGCTCGGGGCGCGCGCGGCGGCCTCGACCGCGACGCGCGACGGTGACGCGACCGCGACCCACGCGATGGGATCGATGAGCCAGGTCCCGGCTCCGCCCTCGATGGTGCCCTCACGCGCGGCGGGGCTCGCCGCGAGCAGCAACGCGAGACACGCGACGAAGAGCCTCAGCGCCGCGAAGGCGCGGGCGGAGAGGCGAGGTCGCGGTCTCGATCGAGGCACTTCCCGAAGCGTAGCAGCGCGTCGCCTCACCCGCCCACGTCGAGAGCGGCGCGCCCGAGCTCGGTTCCTTCGGCCGGCCGATGAGGTAGTTTGACGCGATGGCCGCCGATGCGCTGAAGAAGCCGCTCGCGAAGAACCTCGAGCTCGCCGCGGTCGCGCGCGTGCGCGCCGCGTTGCCGTGATGGCGTCGCCGCTGACCGCGTCCGACGTCCGCGCGCGGATCGCGAGGGACGGCCCGAGCGTCGACATGCGCGCGATGCTGGGGCCTCAGGCGCGCGACGCGGTCGTGATGGTGCCGCTGTCGTTCGCCGAGCCCGACCTGCCCCGCGTGCACGTGGTGGTCCGGGCGCAGGGCTTGAGGGATCACGCCGGCGAGGTGAGCTTCCCCGGCGGCAAGGTCGAGGCGGGCGAGCCTCGCCTCTGCGCGGTGGCGCGCGAGGCGGAGGAGGAGGTCGGCCTCGCCGCTTCTGATTTCGAAGTGCTGGGGGAGCTCTTCCCGGTGCCGGTCGTCACGGGCCGCTTCTTGATCCACCCCTATGTGGCGCGGGTCACGCGCGCGCCCCGGATCACGAGCAGCGAGCACGCGATCCTCTACGAGGTCCCGCTCGCGCGCTGGCTTCGAGATCGAGAGCCTATCGAGGTGACAGAGGCCCCGTGGCGCGGCCTGCCTCTCTCGATGCCGCACTTCCGGATCGGCGAGCACGTGATGTACGGCGCGAGCGCGCTCATCCTCTTCGACCTCCTGTCGCGACTGGCCGATTGCGCGCTCGAGACGGTGCGGGTGGAGGAGAAGCCCTGGGGCGACCGCTACGCCGCCGACGAGAAGGCCTCGCGCTGACCGCGGTCCTCGCTCGAGCGGCTATCGAGCGAGCAGCGCCCCGAGCATCGCCCCCACCTCCGACAAGCGGGCGCTCTTTGGGGCGAGCTCCCCGTGCCGCATGAGGGGCCGGAGGTTGACGTAGACCTCGACCGCGTCTCGGTCGGACTGGAAGGTCCACTTGGTGAGGAGCCAATGTCCGCCCCCGACGCGGAAGCCTTCTCCGGCGCGCCGTCCGCGCTCCGTCAACACGACCACCGAGGCCGTCGCGGTGAGGGTCCGGGGGACGGGCCGCTCGGCGCCGAGCCCCTGGACGAAGGACGCGGCCGCTTCTCTGGAGTCAAAATCGACCGTCCCGACGCCGACCTTGAAGGAGACGCCGCTCACCCCCGGCACCTCGCCGGTGATGGTGAGGCCGAGACGAAACGCGATCGTCCCGAGCCGACACGAGGCGGAGCGGGCGTTCGCCTCCTCGCGGAAGTCCTCGATCACGAATTGGAGCGAGCCGCTCGGGGCTGGCCTGAACAAGAGCGACTCGACCTCTCCCGCCACCGAAGGCGGGCCGAGGAGCTCGACGCTCGGGCCGATACCCCGATACGCGAGGTGGGTCACGCGCGCGTCGGGGCTCGCTCGATCGCCGGACTCCACCGACAGCACCGTCCCCGAGAGGGCGCTGTCGAGGCTGAGCCCCGGGACCACGATCGCGTACCGGTCGGCGTCCGCGAGCTGCGTCGCGAGGAGGCCCATCAGCTCTTCCTTCGATCTCGGCAAGAAGCGGTTGGACGCCTCCCGGATCGTGCGCTCTTTGGCGCGCTCGACGACGAGCACGGCGAACGCCGCGTTGCCGGCGCGCAGCTGCTCCTCTCCTGCTCGCAGGGCCGGCTCGACCAGGGGGGCGAGCCCTTCGAGTGTGCCACCGCCATTCGCGACCCCGCCCCCGAGCCTCGCGTGCTTCGCGGCGAAGGCGCGGCGCGCCCGCAGGGGCAGATCCGGGCTCAGCGCCACCGAGCTCTCGATCAAGCCGAGCACCCTCTCCGCTCCGGAGGGGAGGCCGATGGCGTAGGCGAGGTCGGCGGCGATCGAGAACGTCTTGTCGCGGAACTTCGGGAGGGCGCGGAGCCTGGTGACGAGGGCGGGCTCACCGCGGGAGAGCCGCTGCCGCGCTGCCGCCACCGCGGGGGCGAGATCGAGGTCTTCGAGCTGGGGAACGGTGGCGAGGAGCGTGGCGAGCGGAGCCATCCAGTCTTCGCGAGCCTCTCCGTCGGCGATCGCGACCGCCACCGCCGCGTCGAGGATCGTGTCTCGATGCTCGGCGGGGAGGTCGCCCGCGATGTACTTGGTGCGGGCGGCCGAGAGGGCACCCGTCGCCACGTCTTCATCCGTGATCCGAAGGAGCATCCCCAATCGCTGAACGGCTTGGAGGCCGGACGGATCGCTCTGGAAGTCGGCCTCGTTGCCGCGGGTGACCGCCTCGACCCCGAGCACGTAGGCCTTCTCACGGAGCGCGATGGGCGCGTCGCGAGCCGCGAGCAGCGCCTGCCCGGCGGTGGGCAGGAGGGCGGCCACGTCCACCCCGCGAAGCTCCGGCATGCTCACGCACGCCGCCCTCAGCCATCGCTCCTCTCGCTCGTCGACCCGACCGTCGGCGCCGATGGTGAACAGGACGGCTCCGAGGAGCACGCGGGGAACGAAGTCGGGCTCGGTGTCCATGGTGCGCTCCGCGATCGGGACGGGAGCGCGGAAGCTAGCGCGCCGCCCGCGATCGGGGCAGTGAGCATTCGATGAGCGGGCGCGGCAAGATCCGCGAAAAGTTTCCTGCCTGGACGCGCGGCAATAAGGTCTCGACCGTGCTCCGCCGCTCCGTGCTCGCGTGGTTCGGAAGCGCGCTCTCGTCGGGCGCGATGGACAAGGTGCCGCGATCGGTCGAGAGCGCGCGCGCGTCGGCGGTCATGCGCGTCCTCGGGCGCGTCGAGCGGGCGCTCCGGACGACGCGCTACCGCCACGACACCCGCGTCGACGAGAAGACCGGTCGCTTCGATTGGGACTGCTCGGGCATGGCGTCTTGGGTCCTCGCCCGGGCCACGCCTCGCGCTCACCGCGCCGTCCTCTCGCGATGCGATCACGGCCGACCGGTGGCGCGAGACTTCTTCGAGGTGATACGGGCCGCTCCCGCCGGCAAGGCCGTCGCCGGTTGGTCGCGCGTCGGGTCCCCGAGCCTGCTCTTGCCCGGCGATCTCGTGGCCTGGCGGCGACCTCCGACGCTCGCATCGAAGAACACCGGCCACGTGATGTTCGTGGAGCGCGTCCAGAGCCTGGACGCGTCGGGGCGGCGCTTCGGGGTGCGCGTCATCGACTCGACGTCGATCCCGCACGGGAGCGACACCCGCGTCGCCGGCGAGACGAGCGGCTTCGGGCACGGCACGATCACCTTGTTCACCGACGAGCCGGGGGGCGAGGCGGTCGCGTACGGGTGGTACGGGCTCCCCTCGCGCGTCGACTTCCGGATCCCCATCGCGCTCGGGCGAGCGGTCGCCTGATCGCGCGGCTCAGTAGTGCATGCGCCACACGACGTCGACGGCGGTGCTGCCGCGGTCGCCGACGGTGGTGTCGAGGCTCCAGTTCTTGAAGAAGCGCCAGTCCACGGAGACCTGGGCGCGATCGGGATCGGAGCCCAGGGTGGGGCTCCCGAGCTTGTATCCCAGGCTCGCGGAGATGCTCTTCGTGATCTGCATGACGATCTGCGGCTGAGGGCTGTTCGCTTCGGAGCTGTCGATGCGCGTCGTCACCCGCGATGTGACCCCGCTGAGCACCTTGTTGAGCCCTTGAGTGACGACGCCGCCCGCGAGGCCCACGGCGGCGACCCCCGTCGACTGTTCCTGCCCGGGCGGGGGCGAAGCGCCGAAGCTCCCGTCGGGGGAGCCGAAGAGGATGAGGGCGAGGATCTCGTCCTGGGTGAGGGGCGGCTCGGAGCGGAGCTCGAGCTTGCCTTGGGTGACGAAGCCGGAGAAGTCCGCGAACACGCGCGTCTTGTCGGGGGCGTCCCAATACGCCGTCGCTTGGATGAGCGGGTTGGAAGGATCGTCCCCCACGAAGCTCACGACCCCGCGCTCGATCGTGAAGAGCTTTCCTTGGAGCTCGATCTTGCCGCGCACGAGGCGGATCTCGCCGGTGACGTGCGTCTTGTCGGCGATCTCGACGACGGTGCGGCCGCGGAGCCGGACGTCGACGGTGGTGTCGCGGCGGATGCGAACCTCGTTGCCGAGCCGGATCTCCGCCTTCACGCCAAGATCGCGCCCCTCGCCGGTCTCGCTCTTCTTGGGCTTCTCGAGCGGGATGAGCACGAGCTCTTTGCCCTGGTAGTACCCGACGCGGATGTTCGGGTTGGGCTCGAGCGGCTGGACGGAGTGTCCGGTCGACTGCGGCAGCTGTACGTCGAGGAGAGGGACGTCGACCTTCACGTCGAGGCGCTTCGCGGTCGGCACCATCGTCGCGTTCGCGGTGATCTCGCCGTAAGCGCGGCCCATCGGGACCCCCTCGACCGCGATGGGCAGGCTCTCCCCCTTCGGGATGACGACCTTGGCCTTGGCGGTCTTGAGCGCGAAGCCATCGAGGACCGCCTCCGCGCTGGCGGTGAGGCGGCCGGTCGGCCCGCGCGCCTCGAGGCCGTCGAGCCGGACGGTGCCCCAGGGCTTGATGATCAGCTCGCCCTTGAGCCCGTGGAAGCGCTCCCCGATCTGAGGGACCTCGAAGACCCCGTCCCGGATCGCGATCGCCCCGTCCATCGTCCCGTCCTCGCCGCCGCGCAGGATGCGGATCTTCGTCTTCGCGTCGATGCGGCCGTCGAGCTCGGTGACGACGTCTCCCAGAAAGGGCCTGATCGTGTCGGCGTGGAAGCCGTTCGCGTCGAGGCTGACGTCGACGGGGCGGTCTCGCACGAGGGCGGGGGTGAGCGCGTCCGCCCACGCGACGCCGCCGGTCGCCCTCGCGGCGAGCCGCCCGTCCCCTTGGTCGAGGGACAAGCGCGCGTCGAAGCCGCCGCCCTGGACCTTCACCGTGACCTCGCCGCGGGCGATCTTGGCGCGGTCGTAGGCGACGTCGGACACGGTGACGCGGGCGTCGAGCTGGGCTGCTTTGTGGAGCCCGGTGAGCTTCACCTCTCCCGCCGCCGTACCCGCGAGCGGCTGGTGAAGGAAGGCTCCCACGACCTCGAGGGGCAGGTCGTTCATCGAGAGCTCACCGGAGAGATCCCACGCCGGGATGGCCTTCTCGGCGATGGCCCGCTCGAGATCGGCGTCGAGATCGAAGCTCGCGCGGACGACCTCTCGACCGCGGCTGTGGGCGCCGATCTTGGCGGCCCCTCGACCCCGCGCGTAGGTCGCCTCGACGACGACGTCGACAGGGCGCGCGCACGCCGGCCCCCCGGTGGGGGTGAGGCTCTCGCCACGGGCGCGCACCGAGATCTCCGGCGCGGCGAGGGTGCCGTGGAGATCGCCGGTGAGGGCCACGTAGCCCTGGATCGGCAGCGATCGGATCACCTCGGGGAGGGTGTCGATGGCGCGCTTCGGGACCTCGACGCGCACCTCGAGGGGGAGGGCGCGCACCGCCTGGAGCGAGGTCGCGGCGGCGGGGTTCTCGAGGAGCGCGCGCGAGGCCACCGTGCTGGCGTCGACGGTGGCGAGAGGGCCGCGTCGGTCGCGGACGGTCCCGAGCACGGCCAGCCTTCGGGTGGCGGGATCGAAGCTCACCCGCACGTGGGTGTCGAGGCCCTGCACCCGGAAGGGGCGGGGACCCTGCACCTTGGTGCCGTCGGGGCGGATGATGGGGTGCTCGGGGCCGGTCACGTCGAGGCCGCTCGTCTCGAGGGTGATCTCTCCCCCCGGGAGCTCGCGGTGGCTCTTGCGGTCGAGCTTCCCGGCGAGCTCGACCTGCCCGCGCGCGGCCGAGACCGGCCTCCAATCCTCTGGCATCATCTCCAATGCTTTGGCGAGGTCGATCCGGCCCTCGAGGGAGAGGGAGCCCTCCGCCCGCTGCCACGAGGCGGGGGCGGTGATGGGCCCTCCCACCGTGAGCCCCGGGCTCTCGAGCCGGATCTTGCCGGCCGCCCCGAGGTTCGCGACCACGCCTCCCTTCACCGAGCGCCCCTCGAACGCGACCCCCGCCTGCACGTCGACGCCGGAGACCCCGAGGAGCTTCGTCACCGTCGCGTCGAGGTGGGCGTAGCCGTCGGCGCGGACACCGCTCGCGGCGAGGTCGGCGTCGATCGAGACGTGGCCCTGGATATCGCGCTTGTCGTCGGCGAGGACCGCGAGCTTCTGGGCCTCGATGCGGGGGGCGTGGGCCTCGACGCGGAACGAGCCGGCGCCGATGGTGGCGTCGGCGCGGAGGGGCTCGCCCAGCCCGGTGACGACGAGGCCCCGGATCGAGGTCGCGCCGTCGTCGATCGTGATCGACCGCGCGTCGGCGACGGCGCGGACATCGGCCCGCTCCACCTCGACGTGGGGCCCCGTGATCGCGATGACGTCGCCCGCGCTCACCCGCGCGCGGGCGCGCACGTCGGGGGTGTGGGCGTCGCCGCGGGCCTCGAACCTGACGTCGAGGTCGCGCTGGGTTCCGCGGACCTGGGCGCTGAACGTGTCGAAGGCACGGCCGTAGGCGGCGAGCCCGGAGCCGGAGAGGCTCGCGGAGGCGCGCAGGGCGTCGATGGGACCTCGCGCCTCCGCGTTCAGGCGGGCCCCCGAGACGGAGATGCCGCTGACGAAGAGGCCGCCCACGTCGGCGGACGCGCGCGCGTCGAGGACCTTCGAGGCGAGATCGAACGCGCCGCGGGTGCGGAGGGAGACGCGGCCGCGGCCGATCACGCCCAGGCGCTCGACGGCGGCGAGGCTCGGCACCGTCGTCTCGGTGGAGAAGGCGACGTACGAAGGCGAGCCCCCCCGGACGGCGAGGACGGCGGCCGCGATGTCGGTCGGGGCGCCCCGCTCGGCGACGTGGGCGGTCGCGAGCACGGTGGTGTCGAACAGCTGGGCCCTCGCCGTCACCGCGGGGACGAGCTGCCCCGCGATCAGCCCCTCCGCCGACTCGAGCTCGGCGTACCCGGCGATGCCGCGCCCCTCGCGATCGGAGAAGGAGCCTCGGACGGAAGCGGAGAGGTCGGACGGGGGCGCGTCTGCGGAGAGGGAAGCGAGATCGATGTGATCGATCTCCACCGTCGCGTCGGCGGCGAGCTCCGCACCTTCGATGGGGAGGGTGACGTCGGCGTCGACCGCGATCGAGCCGTCGCCCGCCCGAACGAGCACGGAGGGCGAGATCGACGGGAGGGTGCCGCGGATGTCGGCGTGGACCGAGACGGGGACGGAGAGGGAGAGCGTCTCGGGGGCGATCGCGTCGATCGCCTCCGGCTCCACTTCGGACACGTCGAGCACGGCGTCGATGTCGTCGCCGTCGACGGAGCCCGAGAGCGCGATCGGGATGTCCCCGAGCCAGCCGTCGTAGGCGACGGAGAGGAAGCGGCGCGCGTCGTCGTCGCCGATCCGGGCGTGGGCGGTGAGGGAGCCCTCGGGGGAGAGGCCCTCGATGCCGCGCGCCCGAACCTCGAGGTCCTGCACGTCGATGCGCGTCTCGTCGGGGGCGTAGGAGAAGCGCCCGGTGAGCCCGACGAGGTCGGCGTCGATGGGGAAGGGGAGGCGCTCCATGTGGCCGTGGACCCAGATGCGATCGATGACGATCGAGCCCACGTCGACCCTCGTCTTGCTCTCGGAAGGCGGCTCCGCGCCCGGAGGCTCGCGCGACTCGAACGCGCGCAAGAGCCCGAGCTCACCGTGCTCGTCCTCGTCGATCACGACCTCCACCGAGCGAGCCCGGACGGAGGGCAGATCGATGGAGAGGCCACCCGCGCCGACGAGCGACCTCAGGATGGTGAGGGTCCCGATCTGCACGTCCGCGTCCTCGACGAGGAGGGCGCGCCGCCCCTGGGGGTCGAGCACCTCGGCGTCGAGGCCGCGCAGTCGGTTCAAGCGGAGCTCCTCGAGGCGGAGGATCTTCACCTCGCCTCGGAAGGAGGTCGCGAGGAGGTCGTTCACCTTCGCGAGGGTCACCTCCCGGGGGGCGCGCATGCCGGCGTGGATGATCACGCCGCCCGCGGCCGCGACCCCGAACACGGCCGCGAGGCCCACTGCCTTCGCGCACGCGGCGACCGCTCGACGCGCGCGTCCCGGCCCGCGAGGGGGAGGCGGCGCCTCCGAGCCGAAGCTCCGGCGGCTCGGCACGGCGTGGACCTCCTCGGGATCGGGGTCGGGCGGATCGTGAACCTCGCTCATCAGAATGCCTCTCCGATCCCGAAAGCCAGAGCAATGGGCGCGCCGTAGATGGTGCCCGGCTCGCCCTCGAGCGCGAGATCCGCTCCTGCGGGGACCTGCGCGCCGGGGATGCGATAGCCGAGGTCGGCGCGCACGGGACCGATCGGGGTATCGATGCGCAAGCCCGCGCCGCACGACAGGTGCGGATAGGTGAAGCGCAGGTCGAGGCGACGAGCAGAAACGTCGCTGGCGTCGCAAAACACCACGCCACCGACGGGGTCGAGGATCGGGAAGCGGACCTCGAGCGACGCCTCCCAGAGCGACTGGCCGCCGAGGGGGACGCTGCACCGGAGCTCGTCGTAGGCAGGGTTGTCGGGGGCGCACTCGGACGCGAGCTGGGTGGCGGCGAGTCCGGGGTTGAAGAAGGGGACGCTCCCGTGCGGCCCCACGCCCCGGAGCGGGTAGCCGCGGTTCGAGCTCGGGCCGCCCGAGAAGAAGCCGCGGAAATAGACGAGCTCCATGTCGGTCGTGACCGCGGACGGCTCATAGGGGCGATCCCTTCGCTCCGCGTGGGCGGTGGCGGCGTCGCCGTAGTTGAGCGGGAAGAGGAGCCCGACCGTGAAGCGAGCCGCGACCGTGACCTTCTTGCCGATCGGGATGTACCCGCGCGCCTCGGGCTGGATCCGGAAGTCACGCGCGTCTCCGCCGAGCCCCGCGAACTGCACGTCGTCCTCGAGGTAGATCCCGGAGTGCGGCTTGAGGCGGTTGTCGCGGAGATCGAAGTGCGTCTTGAGCCCGACGTACGAGAGGATGATCCCGCGCAGGTTCGGGTCGAGCTCGCCCTGATACGCGAAGGGCAGGTTGTACTGGAACGTGTAGCTCGGGGAGCCGAAGAGCTTCCAGAACGTGCGCTCGAGCCCGACCGAGCCTTTGTATTCGAAGTACCCGATGACGGGCGCGGCCGGGTCCACCTTCTCCGCGAGCAGCACCGGGTAGGTGTTGAGCTCCTGGGAGACGAAGCCGGTGGTGCGCGCCTCGAGGAAGCTCGGCTGGCGGAGGGTCGCGACGAGCTTCTCCTCCGGCAGCACCGCGGTCGGCGCCTGAAAGTCGGGGATGCGCGTCGGATAGAGGTCGAGGCCGGGCTTGAAGTCGACGTTGAACTTCCGAAAGCCTCCGAACAGGTTCTTGTGCTCCCAGCCCGCGTGGAGGTGAAACTGGGCGCGGATGGAGTCGAGCTCGATGCCCCCGCCGAGGACGACGCTCTTCAGCCGCTGCTCGTGCACCTTCACCACGAGGGGCACGACCGCGTTCGGGGGCGGCGGCTCGAGCTGGGGGACGATGTCGACGGAGCCGAAGGTTCCGAGCGCGAGGACGGCCTCGCGCGCGCGGTCGATCCGATCGGTGGAGTAGGGGTCGCCGGGGGCGATGTCGACGGTCCGGCGCACGATGTCCTCGGGGAGCTCGCGGAGGCCCTCGATCTTCACCGTGCCGAACTTCGCCTTCGGCCCGCGGGTCACCGCGTAGGTGACGTGGGCTCGGCGATTGGGCAGATCGACGTCGGCCTTCTGCTGCACCTTCGCGAACGCGAAGCCGCGGTTCGTGAGGGCGCGCACCATCGCCTCGCGGGTCTTGTCGAAGGTCTCCTCCACGAACGGCTCGCCCTTCACCAGCGCGCCCGCCTCGCTCTCGATCGCCTTTCGCTCTCGGGGGTCGAGCTCCTCGAGGCCCTCCACCTTCACGGTGCCGACGAGGACGACGGGCCCCTCCTCGACCTCGATCGTCACCTCGACGTGGGTGTCGCTCTTGTAGCGAACGCGCCCGGCCCGGGCCTTCGCCTCGTAGTATCCGCGCGCCCGATAGAGCCGCTCGACGCGCTCGAGATCGCGCTGCAGCACCGCCTTGTCGAAGAGCTCGTAGTCGTAGACGACGCCGCGGAAGAGCTGGAGGAACTTCGGGCTCTCGGTGGTCGCGATCTTCTCCTCGATGTCGCTCTCGGAGATGGCGTCGTTCCCCTCCACGTCGACGGAGTCGACGGCGGCCGCTCCCTTCGGGATCGACGCGCAGCCGGATCCGCAGAGCAGGAGGAGGAAGGCGAGGAAGAGGAGGAAAGCGCGCGACGCAGCCACGGTTCGGCGACGCGAGGTGCAACGGACGTTCCGAAGGCGTGGTGCGGGGAGGCACCGCGCTTGCACTCGCGACGAGCGTGATCCGCGCGCCCCTCCTCGTGGCGATTGTCCTCACCGCGTGCTCGCCCGGCCTCCCGCGTCCCAAGACGGGGCCCGTCCCCAAGGACGCGATGTTCGAGATCCCGTACCCGCCGCCGGCGGCGCGGGTCGAGACGATCCCGGCGAAGAAGAGCGAAGCGGACGTGTGGATCGACGGCCAGTGGGACTGGGATGGACGCGATTTCCGCTGGCAGCCCGGGACGTGGATGAAGCCGCCGGCGGCGGACGCGTACTTCACCCGGTGGCGCGCGGAGCGCCGAAGAGACGGGCGGCTCTACTTCGCGAGGGCGGCGTGGCGGGACAAGCGTGGGCGTCCGCTCGCGGCCTGGCCGAGCCTCGAGGTGTGCCCGAAGGACGACGGCGAGACGGCCTCCCGATGAGCCACGAGACCTTCCAAGCGGCGGTGACGGTCGGCCTGCTCGTCGCGTTCGCCTCACTCGTCACGGTCCATGTCGCCACACTCTTCGGGCTGCTCCGGGCCAAGCGGTATCGCTGGGCGCTGCTGGGGCTCGCCGTTCCTCCGCTCGCCCCGTACGGAGCGTTCACGCTCGGGATGCGCGCGCGCGCGGCGCTGTGGATCGCGCTCGCCGCGCTCTACGTCGGCGCTCTCGTGCTCGCCCGCTGAGCGCGGCGGCGGCGCGGGTGGCGGCCATGGCGCCACGGGCGTGGCGGCTCGGGACATCGCTGGATGTGCGCCGCCCTGGGCACGCGCGCTGCACTGCTCTCGAGCGTGCAGCTCGTTGTTGGGACCAAGCGCGTCTTTGCAACCACCCTCGACGTCGCGCGCCGCGCTGGCGCTCGGCTCGCGCACGACCGCACCCTCGGGCTCGCGGCGGAGATGGCCTTCTGGCTCTTCTTGTCGCTGCTCCCGCTCGCCGCCGTCGCCGGCCTCGTCGTCGCCAAGGTGACGGTCGACGGCGGTGCCGTGCACGCGCCCTTCTTGAAGGCGCTTCCTCCCGCGGGGCGCGAGCTCGTCGAGAACGAGCTCGCGCGGGTGGCGGCGTGGCGGGGCGGGCAGGTCGGCGTGGGTGCGGCGCTGATGTTCGTGTGGCTCGCCTCGAGCGGCATCGCGTCCATCTTCGACGGCGTCGAGCTCGAGGCGGACGCGAAGCCTCGGACGTGGCTCCGAAAGCGCCTGTTGGCGATCGCGACGTGCGTGGCGATGTCGGTGGGCCTCGCGATCGTTGCCTTCATCCAGACCGGCGTCACCGGCGTCACGGAGTGGGCGCACCCGAACGGCAAGACGACCGGCGTCGTCGATCACCCCACGACCGCCGTCGTGCGAGCGGTGATCGGCTACCTCGTGACGTTCGGCCTGGTGGCCGGACTGTATTGGGTGGCGCTCCCGCGCGAGGCGCGGGCCCGCATGCCGATCCTCCCCGGCGCCGCGTTCGCGCTCGCGGTCCAGACCGTCGTCGGCCATGGATACACGCTCTACCTGCGCACGCTCGGCGACGGAGGCGCTTATCAAGCGGGCCTCGCGTCCATCGGCGTCACGATGATCAGCCTCTTCCTCCTGTGCCTCGCGCTCTTGCTCGGAGTCGAGCTCAACCAGTGGCTCGGGGAGCGCAAGGCGCGCTCGCGGCCTCCCGCTCCGCCGAAGCCCGCGCGCCATGGCCCGAGAGGGCGGGCGGTGCCGATCGAAGAGGGCGCGCCCGCCTGAGCGGGCGCCCGATCCGGGGCCTTGTTCTCCCGCGCGAGCGGTGCGAAAAAGGTCCCTCGTCGTGCAGCGCCCGGTCGTCCCTCCTTGGCTCTCGCGGATCGAGCTCGACCCGGGGCCGGGCATCGCTCCGTTCTGGCAGGGCATCGCGGTGCTCCTCGGCTTCCGAGAGAAGGCACCTCCTCAGGATGGCCCGGTCAGCCTCACGATGATGCGACACGCGAGGCTGCGGAAGGCCGCCCTCTCGATCCTGCCGTGGGGGGTCTTCACCGGCGCCGCGCACGGCTGGAGCGAGATCACCCAGGTCGTCCACGAGACCGTCGAGACGGGGAAGGGGCAGACCCACCTCGGGTGGCCGAAGCGCACGAGCTTCCTCTACGTGGACATCGGGTCGGAGCGCTTCCAAGCCGCGCGCGAGTGGCACCCCCAGCTCGCCGAGCTCGGCAAGCTGGCCCGCACCTTCGCGCTCGAGTCGGAGCGGCTCGTCGCCCTCGGCCTCGCTCCTTCGGACGGGCTCGTCGAGCCCGACTCGGGAGAGACGCTGAAGGTGCTGCTGCGAGCCGCTCAGGATCTCTTGAGGTCGGATCGCGGCCGCGAGCTCTTCGACGTCGAGGCGTTCGGGTACCGCTCCACGACGCGGCGCGTGCGCCCCGCGAGCCTCCAGCTCCTGCGTGAGATGCTCGTCGGTCCCTGCCAGGGGCCGGATCGCGCCCCCCTCGCGTGCGTGATCGCGGCCGAGCTAGGCGCCATCGATCTCGTCGACGATCTGGCCCTCGTCGCCTCCAGCCCGAGCCCGATCGCCGCCGCCATCGCGCGCGCCGCCATCACCCGGCTCGGGGAGACGAGGCCGTTCCGGCGGCACCGCGAGCTCGGCGCCTTCCTCGACGAGGACGAGGCGCGCCTCTGCGCGTCCTGGGCGCGCGGCGGAGGGCGGCTCTCGTCGACGCAGCCGAGCGCGCGCCTCACGTGGTTCTCGGAGGGCGCCGCCTGATCGTCGAGCAGGCTGCTGAAAGAGTCGGCGTCATGCCTCTCGGCACCGGAGTGGCTGCCAATTCACCCCCCTGCCCCCCTCGCCGTGCGAGCGGGGAGATCCGTCGCAGGTCACGGCTGGTCGCCGCGTGAGCGGTCGCAGCGAGCTCGCCTTGGGCCATTCTCGTCCGCGCGCGACCGGGTCAAGGTGCTGTGCACAACCCAGAGCGCTGACTCCCCCCTCGCTACGCGATGGGGGCCGGGGGGGTGAAAGAGCAGCAACTGCCCACCCAGTGGCCTGACGACAGCCTTTTTCAGCACACTCCTCCCGCTGCACGCGCGCGTGCAGCTTCGTGCACACGACTTCAGACGAGGCCGCGAAAAGCGCGACGAGCAGGGGAGGCACCGCCGTTGCTCTGGGCGGGCCCATGCGCAGCTTCGCGGTCGGCCTCTTGCTCGTGACCGCGGGGTGCGACGCCAGGGAGCCGAGCGTCCAGGTCGAGGTCGACCTCTCGTCCCTGCTTGTCGAGCCCACGCCCCGCGGGTCGATGATCCAGGGTGACGTCGAGGTCTCGATCACCTCGAGCTCGCCGACGGAGGTGGTGCTCGACGTCGCGGAGGCGACGATCGGAGACGAGCGCGTCGACCTGGAGGTAGATGCCTCGATGTGGCCCGTCGCGATCGGGGAGGCGCCCGTCGCGGTCGCGGGGTTGTCCATCCGATGGGAGCGGGACGGAGCGTGCCTTTCCCCGATCGTCCCCGTCTCGGTCCACGTGGCCGTTCGCGGCGCGGGGGGGGTCGGCGCAGAAGGGTACTTCACCGGTGACGTGGAGGCCGGCCCGGCCGCGATGACCATCGGCGAGCTCTTCCCGTTCGCGTGGAGGACGACCGGCGAAGAGGCCTTGCCCCCGGCCGCTTGGTACCTTCCCTCCGTCGCCGCCGCGAGCGACGACGCGGTGCTCTACCGCGTTGGCCCCGCCACGCTCCTGCGCGCCAGCGAGGCCGGCGTCACCGTCCTCGCGACGAACGTGGCGTCGTTCGCGAGAGATCCGGACGGAGGCGCGGTCGCCCTCGTCACGGAGCCGTTCGGGCTCGCCCCCGTCGAGCTGCGCCGAGTCGACGCCGGTGGCGCCGTCGTATGGTCGGTCCCCGTCGAGGGCGCCGGCGACGGAATCCTCGTCGTCGCCGGCGCGAGCGATCGATACGTGTTCGTCTCGGGCCGCGCGGGCGCCTCGCTCCGCCTCAGCGGAGGTGCATTCACGCCGAACGCGCCCTTCATCGCCTCCATCGACATGGTCGACGGCGCCGTGCATCGTGTCGGTGACGAGAGCGTCTTCGCGCTCGTGCCCGGAATCGAGGGCTCCGTGCTCGCCGCGACCGCGACGTTCGAGCCGGCGGCGGCCTCGCCTCGTGGCCTCGCCCTGCTCGACGTCGACCTGCAGCTGCGACATGCAAGCGCGTTCGTCCCGCGCCGGCTCGCCTCCGCGCCGGACGGCTCGCTCGCGGCGCTGGTCGGTGGTGCCGCGAGCGACGCCCGCGTCGCGTCCGGCTCGCTCAGCTCGGCTTCGTTCGAGCTGATGGAGCGGGAGACGCCCTGCCTCCAGCTCGCCTCCCCCGGCTCTGTCGCGGCGCTCGAGGGCGGCGGCGCGGTGATCGCTGCGCCCCTCTATGAGGGCGGGACGGCCTGGGTGCGGCTCGACGAGGAGGGTCAGCCCTCCCACGACGCGCGGACCCTCGAGCCGGTCGAGATCACCTCGAGCGGGGGCGCCGTCTACGCGGTCTGGACGAGCTCGGCGGGGACCTCGACGGTCGGCCGCATCGACCGCGCGCGTCCATCGAGGAGGTGCTCCCATGATTCGTGCTCCGCGCATCGTCGCCGCCGCCGCGCTCGGCCTCGGCCTCTCCCTGGGCGCGCCGCTCGTGGCCCGCGCGGACGAGCCGAAGCAGGTCGATCCGCTCGTCGCCGCCTCCGCGACGACGCTGTCCGCCGGCGCGGCGATGGCCGTCGCGGGGGGCGTCCTCTGGTCCCTGCCGGATCCGGAAGAGACGGTCTGCGGCGCGCGAGCGGGCTGCGCGACCGTCGCGCGGGCGAGCGACACCCGCGCCCCCGGGACGTTCCTCACCGGCGCCGGCATCGCCGACATCCTCTTCGGCGGCGTCGCGCTCACCGTCGTCGCGCTCCGCCCGCCGGGACGGATGAAGAGCCCCGCGCTCGCCACGACCGGTCTGTCGCTCACCGCGGCGTCGATCGGCATGCTCGGCGGCGGGCTCTTCCTCGGCGGCCTGGGCCAGGAGGGCCGCTTCGACCAAGCCGCCCCTTGGCTGGTTGCGAGCGGGGTCTCATTCGCGGTGGGCGTCCCCCTCCTCGCGGCCGGCGCCCAGTCGAGCTCGAGCCCGTCGATCGAGAGCCCAGGGTTGGTCGCGGGCGGATCGATCCTCCTCATCGGCGGCCTCGCGGGTTTCGGAAGGCTGCTCTACGCCGCCATCCAAGCGCCCACCGGTGGCTTCATCGACCTCGAGGGACCGCTGCTCGGCCTCGGTGCGGTCAGCTGCCTGGGCGCGGGGCTCGGAGCGGGCATCCCGATGCTCGTGATCGGGGCCCGCGAGCCGATCGCGGCGCCCGCCCTGTCCATCTCGCCGAGCCGCGTCGACGCGACCTGGAGGTTCTGATTCAACACCCCCGGCGCGCTGCGCGCTGCCGACCTTCCCAGGCGACTGCGCTCTTCGGCTCCGTCGCGGGAGGGGTTGACCAACACCCCCGGCGCGCTGCGCGCTCGCCGACCCTCCCAGGCGACTGCGCTCTTCGAGCCTCCGTCGCGGGAGGGGTTGACCAACACCCCCGGCGCGCTGCGCGCTCGCCGACCCCTCCCAGGCGACTGCGATCTTCGAGCTCCGTCGCGGGAGGGGTTTGATCAGGGCGGGAACGTCTCGAACAAGTCGGAGAGGTCGAGCACGTCCGGATCGGCGCTGTGCCGCATCAGGCCGACGCCCAAGATCTCCTCCATCGTCTTGAGGGTCGAGCTGTGATCGTAATGAAGCTCGTTCGCGTACCCGACCTTCACCGACTTGCCCAGCACGATGATCCCGATCGGGCCGTCGCTGTTCTCCTCTCCTTCGTCCCACGTCACGATGATGACGGCTCCGCGCGCGTACGCGGCCGAAGCCTGGATCACGGGGATGGTCGCGGCGAGGAAGTCGTCGCCCTGCTTGATGCGGTCCGACGTGGGCGCGCAGCTGTCGTGCATGTCGTGGCAGAGATCGGGGGTGACGAGGTTGTAGTTCGCGACGTCGTCCGCTTCGAGATCCGTAGCGAGCTCTTCGATCGGTCGAACGTGGGCGATGCACCGCGCAGAGGCCGGGTCGTTCACGTCGGTGACGTCGTCGAAGTAGATCATCGGGTTGTGCTTCGGCGCGTATTTGCCGCTGCTCGTCAGGGGGCACGCGTCGCCGGTGATGCCCTGCTGGTAGCTCTTCCACGAGAGCCCGACGTCCTCGAGGTGTCACGAGGTGATTGGTGGTCGCCTGGTGGTTCGCCGCGGGGCCCGCGTCGGTGACGATGCCGAGGTTGTCCCCGGCCTCGAGCCAGATGTAGTTCGGCTCGCTCGGGTGGATGTCGGGCGGGTTGTAGGCCTGCTCCGCGTGGGCCCCTTCTTCGAGGAGCGACGCGATGTAAGGAGCCGAGTCGCTCGCCACGATGTCGGCCCAGTTGTGGTTCTCCATCATGACGAGGAAGACGGTCGCGTCCGCGCGGGCGCCTCCCGCCCCCTCGCCGTCGTGCCCGCCCGCGCTGCTGAAGGCGCCGGTCCCCGAGCCGCCGTCACTGGCCCCGCCCGCGCCTGCCCCGCCCGAAGCTCCCGCGCCGCCCGAGGGCGTCGTCGCCACAGCCCAACACCAAGCACGCTGCAGCGAGGGCGAGGCTCACCCGCCAGGATGCCGAACGCATCCCCGCATCGTAGCGCCGATCCGCAGCTTCAGATCGGGGCGTGACTCCGCTGGTGGGCGCAGACGATCTCGCCCGCGAGGATCGCCAGATCGAGATAGCCGAGGTACGTCTTCGTCATCGCCGCGTCGGAGGCGAGCGCGCATCGGATCGCCAACGCATAGCGATGCTTGTGCTCCGCCGAGAAGGCCCCGTCTCGCGCGAGCTCGCCCGCCTCCGCGCAGATCTCGAAGGCGGCCGCTTCGCGCATGGCGTCGCTCGTCGCCCGATCCCG
Source organism: Polyangiaceae bacterium (assembly GCA_044225865.1). Classification (GTDB taxonomy): domain Bacteria; phylum Myxococcota_A; class Polyangia; order Polyangiales; family Polyangiaceae; genus Xiheicaenibacterium. The sequence continues at coordinate 94,716 of JBGAID010000036.1, forward strand.
AACCGCCTCGATATCGTCGGAAGCGCGCGCGCCTCCACGCGCCGTTCCTCTTTCCGCGTTCATGCGTCGAGGAACAGCAAGACACGAGCCGCAGCTCGCGCCGCGGATCGGGGCGACGCGAGCTGCGAAGGACCGTGCGGGACCGCCACAGGTGGCGGCGGTGTGCCCGCTCAGCGACGGTCGAGGACCGACCTTCGCCGGCGCCCGGCGGCGAGGGCGAGCGCGCCCATCGCGATCGCCACGTGAGACCACGGCGAGCTCTGGGGCGCCCCGACGCGGCACGAGCAGCCGCCTGTCGCCTCGTAGGTGGAGCCGTCGTCGTCGTCGCCGCCCGAAGGCACCGTGCACATGTCCGCGACGAGCGGGGTCGCGGGGTGGGTGTCGCCGCCCTGGTCGAGGGGCACGTCGTAGTTGCCGGTGTTGCGGTTGTCGTGGTGATAGCTCTCCCACTCGATGAGGCTCGTGTCGGCCGAGCCCTCCGTGTGCCACGCGTAGAGCCAGCCGCTGCGGGTCGCGACCGCGACCTCGAGCTTGCCGTCGCCGTCGATGTCGCCCACCGCGGGGGTGGGGATGATCCATTGGCCAGTGAACTTCGGCCAGCCCTCGGGCTCGCGGCCGCAGCCGTCGTAGGCGTGGAGGTAATAGCCGCCCGAGCCGATGATCGCCTCCGGGTAGCCGTCACCGGTCAGGTCGGCGACGGCGGAGCTGTTGAAGAAGGTGAAGTCTTCGAGGAGCATCGGCGACGCGGGCAACATGTGGCCCGTCTTCACGCTCCAGATCGACAGGAGGTTGTCGCCCTTCAGGTTGTCGCTCGGCGACTGGATGTTGATGGCGAGGTTGAGCGACCCGCCCGAGGCGATGATGTCGGGCGAGCCGTCCTGATCCATGTCACCGAGCGCAGGCTGGGAGAAGAGCGGCAGCATCGTGTTCGGCTGGGCCGCCTCCGAGAGAGGACCGAAGGCGCTCGAAGGGTCGAGGCCGTCGTTCGACTGATCCGTCCGTTGAGGGATGATGTTGGGCGGGTAGGCGTTGAGCTTCGGCTGGGTGCCCGGATCGAGGGGGAGGATCAGCGGCGACGAGGCGTTCCCGTGGGCGACCGCGGCGAGGGTTCCGTCGAAGGCCCCGACCACGGGCGAGTTCGTCACCCCCTCGGCGACGAGGGGGAAGAGGTTGAGCGACGTCATCGTGATCGGCCAATTCTGGAAGTAGAGGCTGGGAGCGTTGTTGCCCCGCCCGTCCACCAAGTAGACGGCCCCCGAGTTGCCGCCTTCGCCGATGAGCTGGTTCGATCCGACGACGAGGTCGGGGATGCCGTCTCCGTTGAAGTCGGCGACGGCCGGGGTGGTGAAGACGCGGTTCGGAGCGGGGGGATCTCCGCCGAACTTGCCGTCGTAGAGGATGTCGACGGGGAAGCCGTCCACGTCGTTGCCCTCCGCGTCGAAGACGTAGATCTTCCCATCGAACGCGGCGAGGATGATGTCGAGCTTGCCGTCGCCATCCATGTCCTCGAGCACGGGGGCCGCGAACGTGCCGCGCGCGATGCGGCTCTCGGTGGACATGCACGGCTCCGCCGTCGGCGTCGTCGGGTCGAGCGGGCACGAAGGGATGCGCGGCAGGCGCTTGGGCCAGCCGGCGCGCACCGTGCCGTCATCCTCGATCACGTAGAGCGTCCCGGGGTAGGTGACCGCCACGATCTCCGGGTGACCGTCGCCGTCCAAGTCGGCGATGCCGGGGGCGTTGGTCGTGAGGGCCTCGCGCGCCATGTCCGGGTCGACGCTCGCGTACGCCTTCGCCCCGAGGTAGCTCGGCTCGCCCGGATCCGACGGGGTCTCGTTGAGACCATCCATCCGGCGGGTGCGGAACGGCTCGCCGAAGACCTCCTCCGGCCCCGCGTCCGTCATCCGAAGGACGTGCAAGTCGCCCCCGGCGGTGCCGTAGATCAGGTCGCGCACGCCGTCGCCGTCGATGTCCGCCATCTTCGGGCTGCTCTCGCCGCCGTCGCCGATGTAGACCGGGAAGCCCTTCACGAGATCGGGATCCGAGTGCACGTAGTACGTGCGGCGGTTCTCGCCGACCACGTCCCCGAAGTCGTAGTGGGCGGTAGCGCGCACGCGGACCGTCACCGTGTACTGGTTCTCGCCGAGCTCGCTGTCGACGTCCCACGCCTCCGGAGGGATGGGCAGCTCCTGGATCTGTCGGATGTCGAACGAGGCGAGCGGCTTGTCGCCGCCGACGATGTCGTCGGGGCCGCCCGACCCTTCGCCGATCGTCTTGAACGCCCCGTCGAGCGGCTGCACGCCGGGGGCCCACTCGACCACGTAGTCGAAGCTCGCCGCGCGTCGCGCGCGGACGGTGCCGAGGATGTCGACGCCGCTCGTGACCTGGTCCTTGTAGAGGACGGAGTACCAAGTGGGGCTGACGATATCCACCTCGGGCGGGATGTGCCCTTGGACGACGGCCTCGACGGCGTTGTTCGCGTTCACCCGGCCGTAGCCGAAGCGCTGATCGAAGCCGGGCTGCGACCACCGATCGGCCGCGCCCTCCTGCTGCGACTCGGGCACGTCGATGTCGTCCGCGCCCATGATCATGAGCTGGAACACCTCCCCCGGGGAGAGATCCATGTCGTGTTGGATGCCCGCCGACCAGACGAGCCCGACGATGCCCGACGTCTGCCCGGTCGCCTCGCTCGAGCACGATGTTCCGGACGCGGAGAGGAAGTTGTGCCCGCCGTAGTTCGAGCACGGGTGGTACTGGAGGAAGGTGCGCGCCTCCGTGATCTTCTCGCCCGCGTATTGGATGGCGTGGACGGGGAGGGTGTGGTTCGACACCGTCGGCATGTTGTGGTGGCGCGCGTTCTCGTCCGCCATCGAGGCGACGGTGATGACGCCGTGGTCGTACGCGTAGTCGATCGCGGCCTGCGAGAAGCGGCTGTTGTTCACGGTGCCGAGGGCGCTCTGGATGATCTTCGCCCCGTTGTCGGTGGCGTAGAGCACGGCCTGGCCGAAGTCGTTCACGTCGGTGATGAAGCTGTCGCCCACGCGCATGGGCATGAAGCGGCACTGGTTGCAGCCGCCCGCGTCGCCGATGCCGTTGTTCGCCCGCGAGGTCGAGTCCTTGGCCTCGCCCGTGCCGTGCCCGTAGCGGGTGTCGTCGTACGGGTCGTTGTCGTCCTTCATGAAGTCCCAGCCGGAGATATCGTCGACGTACCCGTTGCCGTCGTCGTCCACGCCGTCCGAGAAATTCAGGATCAGATCGCCCGCGTCGAACCTGCCGTTGTTGTTCTTGTCGCCGAGGGGATGCCCCTCGCTCGCGGCGGGGATGAGGGCCGGCGTCTCGGCGTAGTCGGCCACGGAGATGTAGCCGTCGCCGTTGCAGTCGAAGCCCGCGAGCAACGCCGGGTCTTGGCCCGGGTAGAAATCGGGATCGAGGTCACCGCACGCGCTGCCGTCGGCGTGAGCGGGCCGGTGGGCCTGGAGCTCCAGGTGGTTGATGAACGCGGCGTCGATGATGTCGTCCTCGTCCCACTTGATGCCGCTGTCGGTGACGGCGATGACGACGCGCGGATCGCCCACCGTGTAGCGCCAGGCGAGATCGATCGACATGCCGGTCGCCGTCTCTTCGGGCCGGACGTTGTCATTCGGCACCATGAACGAGTAGTAGTTCCACTGCCCGTTCGCGCCGTCGGTGGACCACGCGTAGCCCGGGTCGTCGGGCCAATACTTCGAGTCGGAGAGATCCTCCGACGTGAGCGACGGGTCCGGCGGCCAGTTCGGGTTGGGCTCTGCGCGCGCGTGCGACGAGACGGCGGCGAGCCCGCCCGTGAAGAGAAGGAGTGCGGTACGCAGGATGCGACGCCGGCGATCGGTCGACATGAGCGCCTCTCTAACAGGTTGCCGGCCGGGGGGGCCGTCGGAACGGAAGGAGCCTCATTCATACCGTGATTCGGAGCTTCGCGGCTTCCGAGAGAGAGGCGGCGCCGCGGATGGGGGGCCCGAGACGGCTGGGGCGAGCGCCGTGACGGCGGTGGTTCGCGGCGAAGCCCAAAACGGCTATCACCGCCGGCATGGCGACTGACCTCTCCGGGATGCCGCGCGTGGATCGGGTCTCGGGCCGGCCCGAGCTCGAGCCGCACCGCGAGGCGCTCGGGCCCGCCCTCCTCGTCTCGATCGTTCGCCGCGTGATCGACCGGGCGCGGGCGCGGCTGCTCGCCCAGGAGCGCACCACCGTCCCCACGGAGGACGAGGTCGTTCGCGAAGCGCTTCGCGAAGCGGAGTCGCTCCAGGCAGGAAAGGCGCAGGAGGTCCTGAACGCGACAGGCGTCCTCGTCCACACGAACCTCGGGCGCGCTCCCCTCGGCGCGCGCGCGACGCGCAAGCTCGCGCGGGCGGCCGCCGGCTACTCGAGCATCGAGATGGATCTCGAGAGCGGGCGGCGGGGGAGGCGAGGGGCCTTCGTGGAGACGGCCCTCGCGAGCGTGTCGGAGGCGGAGAGCGCCCTCGTCGTGAACAACTGCGCGGCCGCGGTGCTGCTGCTCCTCTCGACGGTGGCGCGCGGCAAGGCGGTCATCGTCTCCCGCGGCGAGCTGGTCGAGATCGGGGGTGGCTTTCGCGTCCCGGACGTGATGGCGGAGAGCGGGGCGCGGCTCGTGGAGGTCGGCACCACGAACAAGACCCGCATCGACGACTACGCGCGCGCGCTCGATCGGGAGCAGGACGTGGTCGCGATCCTCCGCGTCCACCAGGGCAACTTCCGGCAGGTGGGCTTCGTCGAGCGTCCGGACCTCGCCGAGCTCGGGGCCCTCGCCTCGTCGCGAGGGGTGCCGCTCCTGAAGGATCTCGGCGGAGGCGCCCTCGTGGACCTCGCGGAGGTCGGGTTCGAAGGGGAGCCGCTCGTCACGGCGTGCGTTCGCGCGGGGTGTTCTGCGATCACGTTCTCGACTGACAAGGTCCTTGGGGGGCCTCAAGGGGGAGCGCTCGTCGGACGCCGCGACCTCGTCGATCGGGCCCGCAAGCACCCTCTCTACCGAGCGCTCCGCCTCGGCCGCTTGCCCCTGCTCGCCCTCGAGGGAACGCTCGAATCGTACCTGGCGGGACGGGCGTGGGAGGAGATCCCCGCCCTCGCGATGGCGAAGATCCCAGCCGACACCCTCATGGCGCGGGTCGAAGGGTGGGTGCGCGTCCTCGCCGGCAAAGACATCCACGCTCGGTGCGTCGAGAGCACGAGCGAGATGGGAGGGGGCACCCTCGCCGGTCGGTCGATCCCGTCCTATGCGCTCGAGCTCGCTCCACCCCCCGGGAGGACGGCCGACGACGTAGCGCGGGCGCTCCGAATCGGCCCTCGCCCCGTCGTCGCGCGCGTCGTGGAAGGTGCGGTGCGCCTGGAGGCTCGGACCGTCCCCGCCGCGGAGGACGAGGCGCTCCTCGCCGCGATCGAGGCCGCCCTTCGCTGAGCACCATCGCGCTTTCCCCCCTCGGAGCGGAGACGCTACACTTTGGAGCCGGCCTTCCCACGAAGGCTCGCTCATCGCTTGGAGCGGGCGCGGCGCCCGCGGAGACTTCGGTATGAAGATATGGAAGAAGGGGTCGGCCCTCCTGTTGTGCGCCCTGCCGGTCGTGGCGCTCGTCGCCTCCTGTGACCTCATCGTCCATACCGATCCGAAGGGCTGCGAGACGGACGCCGACTGCGTGAACTTCCCCAACACCGGCTGCGACGCGGAGCAGGGCCTCTGCGTCTCGCTCGACACCTGCTCGAGCAACGCCGACTGCGGCGAGGACTCGGTGTGCCGTCCCGTGCAGCCGCGCTCTTGTCAGCCGGTGAAGCAAGGCAACTGCAACGAGGTCTACCCGAACGACGACACCTTCCGGAACGACCGCGCGATCCTCATCGGCGTCTCGTCCCCCGCCTCCGTCGACATCTCGACCGGCCTCAGCATCGTCAACGGGGCGAAGCTCGGGGTGGACCAGTTCAACAAGGACGGCGGCATCGGCGGGGATCAGCCGATGGTGCTCATCATCTGCGATGACCACGCCGACACCGAGGACGCCTACGACAACGGCGTGACCCTCTCGACCATCGGCGCGGAGATCATGATCGGCCCGGCCTACAGCGGGCAGACGCTGGAGACGGCGGGCACCCCCGACAAGCCCGGAACCGTCGCCAACAACATGGTCCTCTTCTCTTCGTCCGCGACGAGCCCGCTCGTGACCGGCATCGCCGACAAGAGCCCGCGCTGTCAGACGGCTTGCGGCGACGACGCGGATTGTGTGGCCGCGTGCCCGGGGCTCGTCTGGAGGACGTCGCCGTCGGACGAGTATCAAGGCGCCGCCATCGCCAAGTACGTGGCCGAGATCGAGTCGGACATCCGGACTCGGAACGCCTCCGACCCGACGATGCCGGTCGAGACGCGGACCGATATCACCGCGTACGTCCTCTACAAGCCGGACGCCTACGGCGATCTCCTCTCCGACATCATCCGAACGAAGCTCGTGATCAACGGCGCCCCCGCGACCACCCAGCAGAACTCGAAGTTCTATCGCGTGGACTACGAGGACACCGACACCGAGACGGACGGCATCCAGCCCAACTTCGACGTCGTCGACGAGGCGATCGCCAAGCAGCCCGACGTCGTCTTCCTCATCGGCACCGACGAGGTGGCGGAGATCCTCACGCGAATCGAGATGAACTGGACGGGCGCGGAGGAGGATCGGCCCTATTACATCCTCGGCGACGGCGGGCTCAGCTCGGCCGTCGCGAACGCGGCTCGCCAGGTCGGCGCCCTCGAGCGCGTGCGGGGGACGGTCCCCGGACCGCCCCTCAACGTCAGCGACGACTACCTCGCCTTCGCGGGCGCGTACAACGCCGCGTTCCCGACCGGCGACGATGACGGCCCCGAGATCTTCGGCGCCGCGGGGGCGTTCGACATCGTGTTCTTGATCGCCTACAGCTCGATCGTCGCGAACGGCGCGCCCCTCACCGCCGAGCAGCTCGCGCGCGGCTTCTCGAGCCTCGCCGACGTCGAGAAGGGCGTCGTCATCCACGCCGGCAAGCCCGACATCGGAAAGGCCAAGAACGCCCTCGCGAACGGCAAGACCATCAACTACGAGGGAGCCTCCGGCCCGCTCGACTTCGACCTCTCCACCGGGGAGGCGCCCTCCGCCATCCAAGTCTGGTGCGTGAAGCCCGCCGCGGACTCCCTCCCGGTGCTGAGCAATCACTACTGGCAGGCCGGCGACGCGCCCAACGATCCGGGCCAGATGCTCGGCAGCGCGGAGCCCGCCCCCGACGCCTTCGTCTGCCCCTTCCCCGACTGATCGATCCCGCCCCGCGGGGGTCGATCAGAACGAC
>JBGAID010000037.1:0-66483 GCA_044225865.1 Polyangiaceae bacterium
AAGCTTCCGCCGTCTTGCGAAGCAAGCCGGCGAGAAGTGTCGCTGGGTTCGCGGCTATCCGCGAACGCGAGGGGAAATGGGGGAGACCGGCGGCGCGCAGCGCCGACGCGTGGGGGCAGCACTCGCTCGGCGCTCGGCCCGAGAGTTCCAGATGCTCGCTCGCCTATAAGGCTCGCTGCGCCGGTCGGCGACGGAGGAACCCTCGCCCGCCGAGGTCGTGGCGAGTTGGGCGGGGGCGCACTGGGAGGTTGTGGCGAGGCTGGACGGGGGCGAGCTTGGAGGTTGTTGCGAGGCTGGGCGGGGGCGCGCTGAGAGGTGGTTGCGGGCTTGGAAGGGGCTCGACCTGGGGGGACGTGGCTGCCGGTGCTACGGAATCCGTAGCGCGTTTCCTCGTCTCCCCCACGCACGCGCAGGGCTGGGGGCGCGCTGAGAGGTCGTGGCGGGGCTCACCGCGGCGCACGCTGCCGAAGCCATTGGGAACGTCGGGGCGTCGATTTACCCGCGGCGCGAGGGGTTGAATTCGCAAGCGCCGTCAATCAACGCTCGGCTTCACTGGCTAGGATGTTCGCGGTGAAGGCGGAGACACGAAGCTTCTACGAGGCGGCGGTGGTGCGCGCGGTGGAGCGCGTCGCAGGTGCGCTCGACGAGGCGCTGGACCTCGAGGCGCTCGCGCGCGGGGCGGCGCTGTCCGCGTTTCACTTCCATCGGGTGTTCCGTGGTCTCGTCGGGGAGACGCCGCTCGAGCTGCACCGGCGTCTTCGCATGGAGCGCGCGGCGGAGCAGCTTTGCCGCTCTACCGCGAGCGTGACCACCATCGCGTTCCAAGCTGGGTACGAGGCCCACGAGGCCTTCACGCGTGCGTTCCGCGAGCGCTATGGGGCTTCACCTTCCGCGTTCCGCGAGCGTGCTGCGGAGGCGGCGAACGCGTGCCACGGCGGTCCATCGACCGCGTTGGCGGCGAAGTGCGGCCTGCACGTCTGCAATGACCGAGTCGATCTCGCCACGCTCACCCTCACCTCTGGAGACACGAAGATGGATGTGACCCTCGAGACACTGCCCGAGCGGCGCTTGGCCACCGTTCGCCACGTCGGTCCGTACCCGCGGATCGGAGAAGCCTTCCATCGCCTCGGGACCATCGCGGCCGAGCATGGGCTCTATGCGCACGTCGACCCGGCGATGCTCGCGCTCTATCACGACGATCCGGAGATCACCCCCGCCCCCGAGCTGCGCTCCGACGCGGCCTTGGTGGTGCGCGACGCGACCGTGCTTCCGCCGGGCCTCGTGGAGGTAACGGTTCCGGGAGGTCGCTATGCGCGAACGACCCATCGCGGCGCCTACGCGGGGCTCGGCGACACGTGGGCGCGCTTGATGGGGGGATGGCTGCCGCGCAGCGGATACCGCCTCGGCGCGGGGCCGTCGTTCGAGGTCTACGTCAACGATCCGCGCACGACCGCTACTGCCGATCTCGTGACCGACCTGTATATCCCGCTCGCCGAAGGCTGAGCCCGGAGGCCCTGCGGCTATCGGAAAGCCTCACGTGATCCAAATCAGCGACGCAATCCTGATGGAGCTTCGCGGCGGCTTCGGTCACCCATCCGCTCTGTGGCGGCGTGTGGGTCAGGATTGCCATCGGTGACTCAGGAGAGGCTCGAGAGGCGCGCCTCGGCCTCGCGTACGCGATCGCGCATCGACGCGCAGGCCGCGCCGAAGAAGCTCGCCACGGGGGCGGTCGCCAGGGATGCCTTGAGGGCCTCGACGTTGCGGCGGGAGGCGCCGAGATCGAGCAGCGCGATCGCCTCTTTGAGCCCGGCCGGATCCGTCGGCCGGCGGGAGGAGAGATGCCTGAAGAGGATCGCCTCTCGCCGCGCCGGCTCTAAGGACGCGAAGACCTCTTGGGTCGAGGGCTCCGGCGTGACGTCCACGATGACGTCCCAAGCTGGCGGGATGGGCTCGTTTCGCCGCACGAACGGAAGCAGGGCAAGCGCGGTGAGAGGCGCGCTCCTCGGCGGACGTGCCCCCTCCGCTTGCATCGCCCCGAAGCGAAGCGCGAGATCGTCGGTGACCGCGCGCATCGCGTCGCTTGGTGCGGCGGCGGCGGCGGCGAGCAGCGATTCCATCTGATCCGCGTCGACGATGCGAAGGGGAGCGCCGCCGCGGGCGCCCGACACCCTGTCCACCGCGGCGTGCCATCGGACGAAGGACGATCCGAGCTCGCCGCTGGGTAGATCCGGGTGGGGCAGGCCCGCCCAGCGGGCGCGGGGGAGCTTCGCCGCCGGGAGGCCGCGCGAAGGGCCGGGCAGGAGGTAGCCGTCACCGAGCGCGCGCGCCGTTCGCTGCTCTCTTTCTGATAGCATCTCGAACGGGACTACGTCTTGGACGGGGCCCGCCTTGAATCGGTGCTCGAGCCCGCCGAGGTCGGCGACGAGCGCGCCGGCCCGCCTCGTCGCCGCGCCGGGGGCGCGCTTGGCCCCGATCTCGAGCAGGGTCGATACGAGCTGCTCGGTGCGCGCGCGGCGGGCGGCGGCGCCCGCGAGGGCACGGCAGAAGCCGTCGTGGGGTCGCTCGATTCGATAGGTCGACGCCCACGCCGCGCCGAACCAGGCGAGCTCTGTCTCATCCTCCGACCACGGCGGAGGCTCCCACCCGAGCCACGCCTCGATCCCCGCCCGATGCGCGTCCGTGGACGCGCTCGCGTCGCGTCGCAGTCGCCCGAGCGTCACCGCCCCGAGAACGAGGGGCGCACCGCCGCTCCGCGCGAGCGCCTCGTCCAGCGCGCCGTCCACCCTCGCGTCCTCGAAGGGCGCGAGCGCGATCAGCGCCGAGGCCACGACCCGCTCGTCGGGGTCGCTCGGAGCGAGCTCGAGGAGACGGGGAACCGCCCCTCGAAGGCGGGCGGTAGAGGCCAGCACCGTCGCGGCCGAGCGCACCGACGGCCGCGGATCGTCGAGGAGACCCACGACGAGCGCCTCGTGCTTTCGCACGACCGCGAGCACGGTCGGGTCCGGCACCGGACCGTCTTCTGACCAATACCGGACGTGGTCCGCCCCCAGCACCTCCGCGAGCAGAAGCAGGGTCGGACCCTTCTCGATCGCCTCCGGGAGCCGATTCAAGAGCGCGGCCGCGAGGGCCGCCGCGGCGTCGGTCGTCTCTGGTGGGTGCCAGCCGACGAACGCGGCGTAGAGCCGGTCGAAGCCCTCTTCGACGCTCCCCGGATCGTCGCTGCCCATCAGGGCGACCAGCTCCGGGACGTCGGTGGCCGAGCCTTCGAGATGAGATAGATCGTTCCAGTGCACGTTGGCTCTCAGCGTGGACCAGGGGTGGCGGGGCTCGGCCGGCGGGCCGTCGGGGTGGATGGATTGAATGGCGTCCCCGCCTGACAAGCGTCGCGCATGTCCTGATATTCGGCCTCGCAGCCCGGGCCCGACGAGAACCCCCAATATTGGCGGCTATCGGAGGTGTATGTCTGCCCCGGATCTCCCGGGCGGTTGAGCCCCTGCCATCCACCGGTCAATTGGTGGTCATACACACCGCGCGTCGTGCCATCTCCTGCGAGCCTGGTCGCGAGCGAGCCCGATGTCGCGCGCGCCCCCGAGCCGGTGTATTGGATGGTTTGGGTCTCTCCGTTCTGAGTCCAGGTGTAGTTGATCGTGGCCCCCGTCTCGGACGCCGCTCGCATCATCGCCCCGTGACAAGTCGGACATGGCGGGAACTGACCGCCCAGGTTGTGGGTCGTGCCCACTCCCCCCTGGTTGCCCCGCTGTGAAATCAGGTCGTGGGCGAACTGCTGCTCGGTGTGGGTCCTGTCATCCATGCCGCGGACGCACGCGAGCTGAGCCGGCATGTTCGGTCCGCGCCCCGACCGATAGAAGGGCCCCGCGCCCGCCATCGGCCCGCGGGAGACGGTGCGCCCCTGCGTCGCCACGAAGCCCGGGTCATCGCTCGAGTGGGTCAGGTCGTGGAGTCCGAGCGGGTCGCTCCACCCGACGGGGTTCCTCGCATAAGCATATGCGTTCGTCCCTGCCTGGAGCGCCAGGGGGTCCGGGCTCAGGTACCTTCCAATCGCCGGGTCATATGTCCGGAAGCGATTGTAATGTAGTCCCGTCTCCGAATCGGCGAGCTGGCCAGGGAACCGGAACGGCGTGCCCTCGCCGCCGACGATGGTCGTGAGGCCATAAGCAGTCCTCTCGAGCTTCGCGAGGCGACGTCCGGCGCCGTCGATGATCTCCTCCGGCGTGCCGAGCGGGTCCCAGACATAGTAGCGCCAGGGCTTCTCCTGGCCGTCGGCGACGTCGCGGTGACCGCGAGGGCGGACGTCGTCGTTGTCCAAGAACAGATAGGCGCGATAGCTCGGGGGCGGCCCTTGGGTCGCCGCGTCCCTCGGGAGCGCCACCTCGTGCAGCATGTTCGCGAGGTCCCAGACGAAGTGGCGAGTCTCTGCCTTCTTGCCAGGACGGCTCACGGTCCTCGCGACGAGCCGGGCGAACGCGTCGTAGTCATAAGAGACGGTCGTGCCGTCTGGCAATTTTACCGCCTTCAGCATGCCAAATCCGTCCCAGGTCAACTTCTTCGAAGTCGTCTGGGGCTTGCCATCCGCGCTGGCCGGAGGGTTCGTCGTCCTCTCTTCGACGAGGCGCCCGAGCGCGTCGTATCGGTACTCGGTGGTCGCCCCGCCCGGCCGGTCGAGGGCGACGAGCTTGTCCCCCTCGTCGTAGACGCGACGGCTGGCGTTCGTCCCGACCTCATGCATGTTGCCGTTCGGGTCGGCCCGGAGCTCCTCGACGATCGCCTTCCGGCGCGCCTTCTTCAAATGCCGTACGAGGTCATATTCGTAGTCGACGCTCTCGACCTGTCCCGAGCCACCTCCGGCGGCGGCGCGGACGCTCACGAGCTCATGGGTCGCCGTATAGTCGAATTGATAGTCCGTGACCCCGGGCCGCGCGCCCCCAATCCACTCCGGCTTCCCTTCTTCATCGAAGGTGGGCCCCGGCGGCACCACCTCGCGGCGGCGGAGGCGGCGAGCCGGGTCGTAGCGATCGAGGATCTGCGCCCCGCCCCCGAGGGCCTCGCGAATGGCGATGCCAAGGAGATTGCGCTCTACCCCAAGGACGTCGCCCTGCTTGTCCGCGACCGCCCGCACCTGGCCGCTCGCGTCGCGCTCCAGTCGCAGTCGATGCCCGAGCGAAGTGGACAGCCCGACGCGGTCGCCCGCGCTGTCGAGCTCCGACTCTACGAAATACGCTCGGTCGTGGATGGTCACGTCCTCGCGCTCGACGCGCCCGACCCCGTCCAATGAGAAGGCAAAGGCGTTCTTCCCCTGGGTCGCGCGGACGAGCTCGCCGCGGGCGTTGTATTGGAAGGTTCGCGCGGAGCCGTCAGGAGCGGTGTGAGCGAGGACGTTGCCGACTTTGTCGCGGACGATCTCGTGCTTGCCGGCGCCCTCGTCATAGGAGGTGACGCGCCCGAGCCTGTCGTAGCCGAAGCGAATGACCTGTCCGTCGAAGGTGACCTCGCGCGTGATGTGGCCCAGCCCGTTGCGTCCGAGCTCGTACTTTTGGCCGCGCGCGTTGACGAGCCTGGTGACGTAGCCTTCTCGATCGTACTCGAGCTTCGTCTCGGCGCCGTCGGCGGTGCGCTCGAGGCGGCACCAGCTCAGGCCGCCGTACTCCCACGCCGTCGTCGTCCCGTCGGCCTCCGTGACCGAGGTGCAGTTGCCCATGACGTCGTATTGGAACGAGCGCACCGCCCCCGTCCGGTCCCGCTCGGAGAGGAGCTTGCCACCATTGGAGTACGTGAAGCTCCGCGTGAAGCCGAGCGGATCGGTGTCGGCGACGAGCCTCCCCCACGCGTCGTAGGCAGCGCGCGCCGCTCCGCCCCTCGCCGTCGACTTCAAGATGCAATTGGCGTGAGCGTCATATTCGAAGACGAGGCGCGCTCCTCGATGGTCGTGACATTCGAGGACCAAACCCCGCGAGTCTCGGACGAACCGCTTGATCGCCCCCGTCGGATCTTCGATGGATGTGATCTCGCCGCTCGAGTCCCGAGCAACCTTGACCACGCCGCCAGCTGCGTCGACGAGCTCGATGACGCGCCCCGCGCCGTCGCGACGGAGCTTCACCTCGTGACCCTCGGGGTCCACCTCACGGATCACTTGGTCGAGATCGTCGTGGGCGTAGCTCCAGGTGTTGCCGCCCGGATCGGTCTGCCGAATGACGCGTCCGAGCGGATCGAACTCTCGCGTCGTCACCCCGCCGAGGGGATCGACGGCCTTCGCGATGCTGTCGCCGGGCCCGGAGAAGAAGCGGCGCCGCCGCATGGAATCGGCCACCTCGCTCATGCCATCGGGGCCGAAGTCGAGCCGACAATGATAGATCCCTCTCGCGGGGGATCCGTCGACGAGCTGTTGGGGAACGTCGCTCGCGAGGGTGGCGGCGAGGTCGGGACCGTCCCCCCAAGTCTCCGTGCATCGACCTTGCTCGTCGTAGCGGAAATGGAAGACGAGGCGGTTGGGGTACTCGAGTCGAACCAGCTTGTGCTCGTCGTCGTAGGCGTAGGATGTGACGGAGCCATCCGCCTCGGCGGCGCTGACGAGGTTGCCCTCCGAGTCATAGGCGTAGCGAGCGAACACGATGGCGTTGCCCCGCGAGTCGGGGCAGGTGATCGAGCTCGTCCGCCCCTCCGGCGTTCGCTCGAACAGGATGACTCGCCCTACCGAGTCGATGACCCGAGCGAGGGCGGATCCTCCCCGCGGGGAAGGCTCGTACTGCAGAGAGATGGCGCCTCGATTTCGATAGCGGACGAAGGCGAGGCGAAAGTGGCTCGTCCCGGGATCTCGCTCGAAGTAGTGGATGAACTCGTTGCCAGGCCGAATGACGTACAGCTCACCAATCCGGAGAATCCCCCACGCCCCCGCGCGAAGTTGGTCCCCCGGCCGCGGAAGAGGAATGACGGTTCGCGTCCCGTCGCCGGCTCGAATCAGCGCGTGGTCCCGGTGCTCCTCGAGACGCCACGCGAGGCTGTGGGTCCAGCCGTAGCCAATCCCGACGTCGGCGCGACGATTGTCCGCTCCGTACGAGCGGAGGACCGTCAGCCCGAACGTTCCGGGCAGCTCGAGATCCACCGAAGGGATGGTGAAGACCTTGCCGGAGACGACGTCGACCGGATCCCCCGCGGCGACGTTGTGCCCGCAGTTGGTGCAAGCACCGGGACCCCCCGGCCCGCAAGAGCCGGCGTTGCCGCCGTCGCCGTTGGCGTTCTCTCCATTGCCGTTGCCGTCCGCTCCGTTACCGTTGCCGTCGCCGGATCCATCTCCGGAGCCGCCACCCGAGCCGCTTCCGCCGCCCAGGACGGCGACGCTCGGACACATGCCGGGGATGGGAGGAATGTTGGGAACCGGAGCTGTTCGCGCCACGCCTCAAGGCTACACTCCGCTCCTTGCCTCGCAAACCGTGACCATCGTGCTCGAACGCCGCCGTCCAAGCTTGCGGGATGCATCCGAAGGAGGGCAGTTCGTCGAAGACCCGACGGATGCCGACTATGCCCGCGCCGCGACCTGGGCCCTCTCCGAGAAGCAGCACCCCTATGCGCTGCTCTTGATCTCGGCCGCGCTCGCGATCGCACCCAACGACACCGAGCACTTGCGCCTGCTCGATCGCATCCTCGATCGCACCCGCGCCCCGCTCGCCGTCCTCGCCCTTCGGCCCGGGACTTTCTATGGGCTGTGCGCGGTCCGCGGCTGGGCCCTCTTTCGGCACGGACGGGTCGACGAGGCGGTGGAACACGTTCTGCGCGCCGCTGCGTTCGAGCCCTCGCTCCGCGTCATCTCGTGGATCGAGCGGTGGGTGGACGCGCCGAGCACGAGGAGGCGCGTGTCATCTGAGACCCTCGCGCAGGGCACGATCGAGGTCGTCGATGGGGCCGAGGGTCGGCCGCCGTCGCGGGCCGTCCTCGACAACCTGCAGAGCCTGCTGCACGTCATCGAGCGCGCCGCTTCGCGAGCCGAGACGGACAATCTCCTCGCCGTCGCCGGATCACGCGTGCTGCGGAGTCTCGCCCGCGCCGACGAGGCGCGCGCTTGGCTCCTGGCCCACGGCGACGCGCGGGCGTGGGAGGTCGCCGTCGAAGCGGCCGCGATCGCCGGCGACGAGGAGGACCGCGAGGCGCGCGAGGCCTGGCTGAAACGCGCGGCCGAGGCTCGCCCGAACGAGCCCAGCACCTGGCTCGATCTCGGCGATGCCGCGATGGATGAGGGGAACCTCGCGTCCGCTCGCGAAGCCTTCGAGCGCGCGGCCGCGCTCGTCGAAGGGGGGCCCCTCACCGAGACTTGTCACTGCCTGCTTGCGTACGCGACCGCCCTCCAAGCCGAGAGCGCTACGCCTTCACGCTCCGTCCGCGCCGACGCCCTCGAAGAGACGGGCTCGCCGCTCGCGAGGCGACTGCTCATCGATCTCGCCGCCTACATCGATGTCTTGCCCGACCCCGTCGACGCGTTGGTGGGGGTAATCCGCAACGCCACCTCGCGGGCGTCGAAGGACGCGGGAGGGTTCACGGTTCGCGCTCGCGCAGAGCGGGCTCTGTGTCCGAGCGCAGCGATCGCGTGGAGGCTCGGGGAGAGACGACGCGGCGGGAGCGACACGACCCTCGAGGTCTCGATCTTCGAGCCGGGATCGCGCGCCGCTGCTCCTCCCTATGGGCCCTTGTTCGACCCGGCCCACGCTTGGCCCGCGTCCTCGAGAGACGGGGAGCGGGCGCGGGTCGAGCTCCGAGCCATCGCGCAGACGGCCTACTCGCTCGATCGGTGGTGGGATCTCGCGGCGCGCGCCGCGGGCGTCGATCCTCGGGCATTTGTGGGCGCGGCGAGATACATCCCCGAGCCTCCGCCCGATCATGACGAGTGCGCGTGGGTCGTGAAGTGGCAAGTCGCGGCCGGCCTCCTCGCCGCGCGCGCCGGCGCGCCCCATCGAGACAACGAGCCTCTCCTTCGTCTCCTCGACGGCGTCGGCGATTGGAGCTCGATCGGCGCCGTCATCGCCCTCTTTCGCGCTGCGATCGACGCCGGCCCCGAGGCTCGCCTCGAGCTCGCCGCTCGATTGGGGACGATGATTCCTCCTTCTTCCGAGCCGCTCTTGCCCGCGAGCCGCGCGGTGGCAGTCTTGGGGTCGCGGCTGAGCGAAGGGCGTCTGCGCGCGCGATTCCTGGCCTTGCGCGCGCGGGTCGCGAGAGAGGTCGGGCGGTTCGCTGGCGTCAGCAGCCGCTGACTCTTACCGACTCCGACCGCGCCGGCGTCTTCGGGCGTTTCAGCACACTGCCATTGCGCATCGCACGGCGGGTCGCCGCGTGAGCGGTCGCCGCGAGCTCGCCTTGGGTCTCTCTCCTCCGCGCGCGACCGGGTCAAGGTGCTGTGCACAACCCCGAGCGCTGACGCCCCCTCGTTACGCGAGGGGGGCCGGGGGGTGAAAGAGCAGCAACTGCCCACCCAGGGGCCTGACGACCGCCTTTTTTAGCACACTGTTAGAAGAGGCTGCGTCCTTTTTCGCCGGAGAAGCGGACGTGGAAGTGGTCGGTGTGCCAGGGGGAGGCGACGATGACTCCGTCTTCCCCGAGGGCGACGAGGCCGGGCTCTTTGATGAGGCCGCGGTCGCGGAGGCTTTGGCCGACTCGGATGACTTCGCGGCGGTAGACGTCGTCCATGAAGACCTTGGTGATGCGGCCCGGGGACTCGTCGGCGAGGGTGCCGATGAGGAAGCCGAGGCGGTCGAAGTCGACGCCTTTGGCGGTTCCGGGGGAGCAGCCGTAGCGATCGGTCTCGAGGCGGACGCCGCGGCAGTGGTCGCGGATGCTGGAGGGGATGCTGTCGTTCGCGGGGAGGGCGATGTCGATGTCGACGCCGCCTTCGTGGCTGATGTGGCGGGGTTGGCCGATGTCGGACTTGGGGCGCTTGCCGTTCCATTGGCTCGCGTCGGAGAGGGCGATGGGGTCCGCGACGCCGAGGGACTTGCGGGTCTTCTCGAAGACGGCGAGGAGGGATCGGACGACGTCGATGCGCGCGAAGACGTAGCGGGCGGGGCTGGCGATGGCGTATCCAGCCTTCGGGCTCTTGGGCGCGGGGAAGCCGACGAGCGGGCGGGGCTGGGCGGTGCCGGCCTTGAGGTCCTTGGGCGAGGGCTCGATGGCGTCGGCCTCGCTGGCGCAACCGAGCAGCACCTCGACCGGGTCGGTGACGTCGACGACGAGATCGAAAGACTCGGCCGAGGCCTCGGTCTGGACGCTCAATGTCCGCGGCAAGAGACCGTCTTCGTCGAGGGGGCGGTGCGATCGGAGGCGCCGCGCGATGGCGCTGCCCGCGGCCTCGGTGCCGAGCAGCGCGGTCGGGGGGCCGAGCACGGCGATGGTGCAGAACGACGCCGCCGGAAGCTCTACGCGGAGCACGGATCGGCCCGCAGAGAGCACGAGCCGAGGCGTCTTCGGGTCGAGGAGACTGCTCTCGGCGCGAGCGCGCGTCGCGAGCGCGCCGATGCCGGCGGCGGAGAGCGACGCGAGGACGGCTCTCCTCCGCATCGTCACTCGTGCACGACGACCGTCGTGCCTTCGCCGAGATCCTTGCCCGCGTTCACGGCGTGCCAGCCATCGGGCACGGCCGGCTCCGTCCACATGAAGACGCGGTGGGCGTCGATGGGGGAGAGGTTCACGCAGCCGTGGCTGCGGCGCTTGCCGAACACGTCGTGCCAGTAGGCGGCGTGGAGGGCGTAGCCCTGGGCGAAGTATTGGATGTAGGGGACGTCGTGGAGGGCGTAGGTGCCCTCGCCGCGCCGCTTGGTGACGCCGTACTCGCCGTCGCCCTTCTTCGGGATCTTCGGGTGGGCTTCCTTCGGGGCGCCGGGCTTGGCCTTCGGATCCTTCTTGGGCTTCTTGTCGGAGGCGGGCTTCGCGGCGGGGGCGGGCTTGGCCTTGTCGGGCTTGCCCTTCGTGGCGGCGGGCTTCGTCTTTTCTCCGTCCTTCTTCTTCTTGGGAGCGGACGGGGCGGGGCCGCTGGAGCCCGGGTCGCCGTCGGACGCGGGCGACGCGGCGGCGACGCGGCGCGGGCCGCCGCCCCCGACGTCGCTGCTCTCGTTGGAGTCCATCGTCGCGGTGATGTGCTTGTTCTTGATCTTGAACTCGCCGGTGACGGTCGGGAACTCCTCGCGTCCGGTCGAGACGAGCGTCGCGTAGATGGGCCGCTTGCCCTCCCACATGACGAGGGTCTGCTCGGTGAGGTTCACCTCGATCCACTTCTCTCCGCGCTCGCCCGCGTCCGGGAAGGTGTGGGGCGCGACGACGAGGCCCATGTCGCTCGCGCGCACGAGGGCGCCGTCGCGGGTGACGAGGTAGCGCTCGCCGGCGACGCGCTTCACCTTGCCGGAGAGCTTCACCACGCTGCGGAAGGCGAGCTCTTCGCCTGGGGTGGCCGTCTCTCCGGAGAGGGCGTAGCGGACGGCGCCCTGCTCCCGCACGAAGGCGAGCGGCAGCTCGGAGGCGTCCTCGATCTCGATCCCGTGCCAGGGGGAGCCGCTGTCGGGCTTGACCTTCGTCGTCGGGGCGAGCCTGAGATCGGTCGTGATCGCGAAGCGACGGTTCAGCGACTCCTCGCCCGTCTGGAACGAGCCCACGAACGCGAACCCGGAGAACCTTCGCGCTCGATCCGCGAAGGTGGCCGTCTCCGGGACGGCGAAGTCGGAGAGGTTCGGGATGCTGCGCTTCCCGCCGGCGAGCCAAGGCGGGGGAGGGTCGTTGTCGCTCGCTCCCCCGAAGAGCTCGCCGAGGCCGAGCTCGGAGGAGATCTTGCGTTGGCCGATCTCTCCCACCGCTTTGTCTCGCAGCGGCACGCCCCGTTCGTCGAGGGGCACGTCGAAGGCGCCGAGCTTGACCTTGTCGACCTCGGCCTTGTTCTGGGCGTACCAGTCG
This sequence comes from Polyangiaceae bacterium, assembly GCA_044225865.1. Classification (GTDB taxonomy): domain Bacteria; phylum Myxococcota_A; class Polyangia; order Polyangiales; family Polyangiaceae; genus Xiheicaenibacterium. Next base: position 11,938 of record JBGAID010000037.1, read on the forward strand.
AGGTGATCCTTGAGCTTGAACTCGGCCTTGAGCTGCTCGTCCGCGGTCGGGATCTTCAGGTAGAGCGGGAGCACCGCGCGAACGAAGCCGTAGCGGTAGGGCATCGCCGCGTTCGTGTCGGGACGCTTCGCGCCCGCGAGCAGGATGGGATCGTCGAGGTTCGTCGTCGCGTCCTTGCCGGCGCAGACGAAGCCCTTGGGCGCGATCTCGTACCAGCCGCCGGCGCACCCCTTCGTCCCGACTGGCTGATCGCTCCGGTGGACCTTGGCCCCGAGCCGCAGGTACCCGATGCGCTTCGCGGTGTCGCGCGGCTCGTCGTAGACGATCGTCACGAAGCTCGTGATCCCGAGCATGGGACCGCCCTCGGGGACGGCGGCGGCGACGGAGTTCTTGCCGAAGGTCGCGGGCGGGGCCGGCGCGTCGGCGGAAGCGGAAGCGCTAGGGGTCGCCGCGGCCGACGCGCTCGCGCTTGCGGTCGCGTCGCTTCCGCGCTGACACGCTCCCAACGAGGTCGCCGTCGCGAGCGCGAGCCATCGAAGGGAGGTTCGCCTTCGCATTCCGTCTCAATGCCAAAGTTCTTGCGCGGGTCCAAGCACAACCGCATCGACAAGAACGAGGTCGACACTTCGGCGCCTCTTCCCGCATCATGCGCCCGCAAACGCATGCCGGAACGCCCGAAAATCCCCCATCTGGCCCGCCTCCTCGCGGCGCCTCGTGCTGCTCGGATGTTCGTCGCCGTGCTCGTCGCGACGTGCGTCTTCGTGATCGCGACCGCGGCGCTCGCGGACAAACATCGCGTCATCCTCTACACGGAGGGCGGGCGCGGAGCGGAGGTCGCGGGCCTCGTGAAGGGCGCGCTCCCCTCCGACACGGAGATCATCCAGGGCGAAGACTTTCGCAAAGCCCTCCTCAAACAAGGGCAGAAGCAGCCGTTCGGTCTGACGGTCACCCTCGGGTCGAAGCGGCAGGCGATGCTCGGCCGCGTCGGCAAGGCGGCGAGCGAGCTCGGCGCGGAGATGGTGATCATCGGGTACGTGCAGCGCGGCCGATCCGGCTTCGAGCTGCTCTTGCTCGCGATCCCCGCCGGCAGCGACAGCCCCTCGGTCGATCAGACGGTGCCCCTCGACAAGCCGACGACGAAGGACGGCGTCGCGACCGCCCTGAAGCCGATCGCCGACGCCTGGAAGCCGTCCGAGTCAGGTCCGACGGGCCCCACCGGCCCGACCGGCCCCACCACCGAGCCGGGGGAGAAGCCGAAGGTCGAGCCCAAGAAGGACGACGACGACGGCAAGGGATGGGTCCGGCCGAAGAACGTCTACGGTCACGAGATCTTCTCGATCAACGCCTCGTTCGACGTGGCCTTCCGGATGTTCGGCTACAACGACGGCGTCACGACGAACCTCCGCGACTACCACGTCTACGGTCAGCCGGGCGTCTCGGCGCGGCTCGAGGTCTTCCCGCTCGCGCCCCTCGGCATCGTGTTCTTGAAGGATCTCGGGCTCACCGGTGAGTTCCGCATCTCGCCCGGCATCAGCTCCGCGACGAGCGACGGCACCGAGTACGGGACGCAGTGGATGAGGTTCGGGGGAGGGCTGCGCTATCGCTTGCCCCTCGGCCCGAAGGAGAAGCCCTTCGTCCTCGGCCTGCGGGGGAGCTTCATCCGCGACGGCTTCGTCATCGACGCCGAGGGCGACGTCGCCGACGAGGCGCCGAGCGTGCAATACAGCTTCATGCGCGTCGGCCTCGACGGCCGCTTCCCGATCGGCCCCATCGCCATCACCGCGTTCGGGGGATACCTCGGCGCCATCGACTCCGGCGCCGTCCACGATCGCTTCACCGATCCGAGCATCGGCGGCATCGACGTCGGCGGCGGCCTCACCGTGCCGATCGCCCTCGGCTTCGAGGCGCGCCTCCAGGCCGAGTACGTCCGCTGGTTCTACGCCTTCGCGCCCGTGATCGGCGACACGTTCGTGGCCGGCGGCGCGCTCGATGAGTACGTCCACATCGAGGTCGGACCGCAGTACCTCTTCTGAGCGACCTCTTCCGAGAGAACGACATGCAACACGAAGGTCACGATCACCCCCGAAGGCGCGCCGTGAAGGGCGCGCTCGCCGCGCTCGTTCCGCTCGCTCTGTTCTCGGTCCTCGTCTCGGCGTGCCCCGGCTCGCTCGAGAACCCGGACCAGTTCTTGGGCTGCCCCGACGTCCCCACGAAGATCCTGGGCGAGCGCTGCGCCACGGCCGGATGTCACGGAGCCGACACGCCCCAGGCTGGCCTCGATCTGACGCCCGACGACGGCCTCGCCGCGCGCATGGTCGACGTCGACGGCGTCGGCTGCATGGGCAAGATCGTCGACAGCGCCGCCCCCGAGCAGAGCCTCCTCTACACGAAGTGCCTCGCCACCAACACGTGCCTCACCCGCATGCCCCAGACGGGCGAGGTGCTGAGCGACTTCGAAGAGGACTGCCTGCTCGAGTACATCCAGGGGCTCTGAGGGCTCGGACCGAGCCGTCGACGAAGCAACGGCGCATCATCGTGGCGCCGCGTTGCAGTCCGCGGCGGGGGGCTCGCTTCCCCCGACAATTCCGGCCGACCCTGCGCCGCCTCGCTCGGTATGCTCGTTGCCAAGACGCCGCGCATGAAGACCCTCCTCCCCGTCGCCATCCTCTCCACCCTCGCTGCCTGCGGCAGCGGTGACAAGACCGACTCGTCCTCGAGCGCGCCCGCGCCGAGGAGCGCCAAGCTGATGACCGAGAGCGCCAGGCCAACCTCGACCGCGAAGCCGGCCGCGACGTCGGCAGCGGCGAAGCCCGCGGAGCCGCCCGCCGCGTCCACGACCGCCGCGGCCGCCGCTTCGGACCGCGAGTGCCCCGAGACCGAGAAGGGCAAGCGCGCCTGCACCGCGCCGGAGTTCCAGAAGGCGTGGCAGAAGGAGAAGTCGCCGACGACCTTCCCCAGCAGCGCGAAGTACACGGTGAGCGGCAAGGTCACGAAGGTCGAGATCACCGACAAGTCGAAGGGCGAGACGGGCGATGTCCGCGTCTACCTGAAGGGCGACACGAAGGACGTCGCGTTCAAGTTCGAGGCGGACAACAAAGACCTCGCCGCCGCGAGCAAGCTCAAGGTGGGCGCGGACGCGAAGTTCACGTGCTCGTTCGGAGGCCTCGAGGAGATCGGCACCGTCACGCTCGAAAAGTGCGCCCTCTGAAGGGCGAGCGAGAGCTGGGCTATCCTCGCGCGGGTGCCCCCCCGCCTCGCGCTCCTCGGCCTCTGCTTCGCGACGTCGTGCGCGGCGGCGCGCATCGAGGAGGCGTCGCCCGCCCCGCCGCGCTCGGCCGCTCCTCCGCCGGTCGCGTCTTCCCCGAAGAGGAAACCCCCGCCGCCGACCCCGCTCGATCTGCTTCGGATCGTGCCCGCCGACCTCGGCACCAGCCCGCCGAGCGGCCTGCGCGAGCGGGTCGGAGCGAGCCCGCACGCGCTCTTCCGATTCGCGCGGCTCGCGTTCGATCGGGCCATGTGCATCGAGCTCGGGAGGTCCATCGAAGCGATGCCCACCGTCGTCCTCCACGGCGACGCCACGCTCGAGGCGTATCGGGTGAGCGCGTTCGGGCGCGGGCTCGAGCGGGACCGCATCGAGCGGGGGCCCCCGATCGTCGACCTCGTGCGCATGCTCGCCTCGCTCGCGCTCTTCGACGCCCAGCCCGGCCTCGAAGGGGCGAAGTCTCGCCTCCAAGCGGCGTTTCTGCGCGGCTACGCCCAAGGCCTGGAGAAGCCGGACGGGGAGGTGCCCGTCCCTTCGTTCGCCCGCGCGGCTCAGGCCCGCCTCCTCGATGATCGCGCTCCGAAGAAGCGCATCGACACCCCTCCGCCGCCCGGCGATCCGGCCGAGGCGAAGCGCCTCTTCGACGCCGTCCACGCGGAGCTCTACTCCGCCATCGTCGTGCGCCCGAAGAACAAGGCGTTCGACTTCGGCATCTTCGATCTGGTCGAGCTTTCGGATCGCGCGCAGGGCCTCTCGCTGGGGAAGCCCGGCTATGTCGCGCGAACGCGCGGGCGCACCGCGGGCGACAGCGACGATCTGGAGCTCGAGATCATCCCCGTCGAGATCGAGTCGGCGCCGTGTCTTCAGCTGGATCCGAGGGCGACGCCGACGGATCTGGAGATCGCGCCCTACGTCCGCGACCGCTATGGAGCGCGCGTGCTCGCGAGCGGCGACCACTGGGTCCGCCAGCGTGCCCGCGAGACCGCGTATTTCCACGCGAACAGCGCCAAGGACGCGGCCGAGGTCGAGGCCCTCGCGTTCGAGGCCGGCGTCCTCATCGGCCGCGAGCACTCGCGCTCCTCCGCCGAGGACGCGCGGGAGCGGCTTCGCCTCGACGAAGCCCAGCGGGCGCGCGCCACCGCCCTCGCGGACGAGATCGCGAGGGCGGTGACGGATTCGTGGGAGCGGTACCGCGCGGAGCTGCGCTGAGAGCGCTCAGCACTCGTCGGAGGGTGGGTTCCTCCGGGCGAGCTCCGCGTGGACGTCGAAGAACGGGTACATGTCCCGGACCCGCGCGACCCGCCACGCCCGCGCCGTGAGGGCGGGATCCTCGATGTCGCCGAAGCGCGCGTTCATCACGAAGCGGTGGCGGTTGCTCCGGTTCTGCCCGCTGCGGTGGAGGATGAGGCTGTGGATGAACAGGGTGTCGCCGAGATCGATGTTGCTCACCTCGACGGCGCGCTTCTCGAGATCGGCGGCGATCGCGTCGATGCCGTCGATGCGGAGCTGGTTGTGCTGCTGGTACCGCTTCTTGGTGATCGCGGGCGTCTCTACGACGGGCAGGATCTTGTCGTGAGAGCCAGGCACGACCCGCAGGTACCCCATGGTCGCGTCGATGGGCGTGATCGGCGTCCAGGTCGTGACCGCGGTCTGGGACATCATGTTGTACGGGTAGTCCTGGTGCCACTCGAAGCCCTCCCGATCCTTGTCGGGGGAGTCGATGCGGAACAGGTTGATGTCGGGGTTGATCTGGAGGTGGTCGTGCCCGATGAGGGATGCGACGACCCCCGTCACCTTCGGGTGGGCGAGGTAGCGATAGAACGCGAGGTGATCGCGGGCGATCCCGCGCATGTCGAACCGCGCGTTCGGGTCCGCCTCCGCGAGGCGATCGTAGAGCACGTCGAGATCCGTCTCCGCGGCCGCCTCGACCTTCCCCAGCGCGCGGAGCCGGGCCTGCACGAGCCCCCGATAGGCGGCCTGGAACGAGCTCATCTCGGCGGCCGTGAACAACCCTTTGACCACGACCGCCCCATGGGTGCGGAACGTCTCGCAGAGCCGCGGCCGGTCCTCTTCGGCGGCGGTGACGGTGAGCGCACGCACGTCGACTTCCGCTGTCGCGCTCATGGTTCTTACTTCTTCTCTTCGCCCTTGATGAAGTACCCGTGCGGCACGTGCGTCCACGCGTGCTTGCGCACGACCGGGTTGATGCCGATCTCCCGGAAGTACTCTTCGGCCGCGTTCGTCTCGCCCTCCCACGGCACGAGGCCGTACTCGTCGAAGATGATCACGCCGCCCGTCACCACGCGCGGATAGAGCAGCTCGAGGGCGAGCTTGGTCGGCTTGTAGAGATCCACGTCGAGGTGGAGCAAGCTGATCCGGACCCCGGGGTTGTCCTTGAGGAACTTGGGGAGCGTCTCCTCCAGATCTCCTTCGATGAGCACGGTGCGGACTTGGTTGGGGATGATGTTGTCGAGGTTCTGGATCGCGATGAGCTCGCGGACCTCGTCCGCGACGCTGCCCGCCGACCATCCGCCCTCGACCTTGCCGATGAGGGGGACGGGGGGGCCGTCCTTCTCGCCCAGGTTCTGAAGGCCCTTGAAGCTGTCGAAGCCGTAGATCCTTCGCGTGCGATCCTGGGGGATGAAGATCTCGGCGAGCTTCGCCCACGTGAGCAGGCTCGGGGCGCGGTACACCCCGAGCTCCACGATCACGCCGGGCAGATCGACGATCTGCTTGAAGAGCTCGAAGTGGGAGAGGAAGCGCATCATGTGGATGCGCCGCACGTAGGCCGGGAACAGCTCCAGCACGTGCCTCGTCGAGTGGTGGTTCTTCGCGACGACCGCCTCGAGCCGCTTCCACACCTCTTCATCACGCGGCGACGTCTGTCCCCCGATGCTCTCCGACCAAGGCACGTCGACGGTGGCCGTCTCCGCCTTGCGAGCTGTGATCGGAACCCACGGCGCGTCGTCCTTCTTTTCCGTCATGGCGCTCTTCGTCCCTCCGATGAGCCTCAAGGAATACGACTCGCGTTCGACTCCGTAAAGCGGCGACGGAGGCGCCGTTCAAGGAGCGCGGAGGGCCACCTTCTCCAGCACGAAAGTCCTGCCGTCCCGGCTGCGAAGCTCGAGCTTGAAGCCGCCCTTGTCGCTGGACCCGGTCTCGAGCGCAACCCAGGCGTTGTCGAGCTTCTTACCCTCGATGGAGACCTCTCCCTTCACGTCCCCCTCGAGGGTCGTGGGGACGGCGGCGATGTGGCGAACGACCGCGTGCCCCTCGACGGGAGCGGTGGTGAGGTCGAGGCACGCGGCCGCGCTGCGCATGAAGCTGCGTCCGCTGCAGGCGTGGGCGGATCGCGTCAGGGCCGGGGCCTCGAGGGCGGATGTTCGCGCGTCGGCGCCGACCTTTTGCCGAAGCGTGAACGTGACCTCGTACCGCTCTCCTCGCTCCTCGAAGACGTAAGGGCCCTGCTGGTTCGCGTCTGCGATGAGCGCGACCACGTCGCTCTCTTCGAATCGAAAGGGCTCCTCGAAATGACAACCCGTCACGAGCCCGGGGTTGATCACGAACGCCCCTCCGAACACGAGCCCCACCACTGCCTCGCGCACCCGCATGGCGACCATGATAGCAGGGCGCGGCGTGACGGCCACGCTTGGCGGATCTTGCCGATGAGGAAGGTCTCTCGCGCTTGGCAAGCTCGCCGAAAACCCAACCTCCGACTGCTCGACCATACCGGGGCGCGACGCGGTGGCGCCTCCTGTTTCAGGGCCTCTCGCGTGGACGGCGATCGGCGCCGAGGCGTGCACGGAAGGAGCCCATCGGGACGGCGAATCTTCGTCCTCGAAGCCGGAGCGCGCTCCGACGGTGACCGCGACCCTGATCTGCGAGGCCGAGGTGCGGGCCTTGGGCGCGGGCGCCGTTCCCGACGGGCAGGAGGCGACGGAGGCGCTGCAGCGCGAGGTCGCGCGAGGGATCACGGAAGCGCCGCTGCTCGGGAGGGTCGCGGCGCGCGAGCAGATCGACGCCGGCGACCTCTCGGCCGCGGTCCGGGCGCGCGAGGTTCGAGACTCCCGGTTGGTCGAGATCGGGGTGGCGCTGCCGGACGTCGCGCAGGCGACGCGGGTGTGCAACGACCTCGTCGATCTCTACCTCGCGGGGCGGATGAAGGGAGTGCTTCGCCCCGCGGACGTGCGCGTCTCGGATCGCTGCGCTGCCGCTGGAGCGCGAGCGCCTCGTCGCTGAACGCTCATCCGCGGCTCTCGCGGGGGCGCTCCTCGCGCGGAGCGCCTCGCTCGGTGCGGGCGTTGAAGCCGGCCCGCACCAAGTCCTGCCGCCGGACGACCTCGGCGCCCTCCGGGAGGGTGGCCCCCACGCGCGCGAGGACGGCGTCGAGCTCGACGTCGTTGCCGGGCCACTCGTACTCGGCGAGGAGGGCCATCGCGGAGGGCTCGATGCCGATGGCGCGCCCGAAGCGATCGAGCCCGATGCGGGTGAGCCGATCGAGGACGAGCGGGCGCAGGTCTTCGGCGCGCGCGGAGAGCGGCGGGAGGGCGAGGGCCCGGTCGCCGAGCGCGTCCGCGAACCGCTCGTCGAGGGCCCCGCGCGCCACGAGGGCGTCGAGGGTGCGCGGCACGACGACCGCGAGGCGCACGCGCTCCGCGCGCCCGCGATCCTCCTCCGCGACGGCGGCGGCGGCGATGTACGCCTGCACGAGCCGAGGCAGAAGGTGGGGGTCGGCGATGACGAGCGTCCCTCCCCGCGCGAGCACGAACGGCGACTCCGTCTCCGAGCGCCAGCGCTCGAGATCGCGCAGCTCCGCGCGCCGGCCCTCGACCATGTAGAGGGCGGAGCTCTTGCGCGTCGACGCGAGGTGGAAGATCGACAGATAGGGGAGGGGATCGACCCCGAGGGGGGCGATGATCGAGAGCGGATACGCGGCGCGCCCGTGGACCTCCAGCTGGTCGACGGCGAGGCGCGACGCGGGGGAGTAGTTCGCGACGCGGGCTCGGTCCGAGAGCACGCGGCAGATCGCCTCGCCCCGATCGCGCTCGCGCTCGAGATCGACGGCGAGCTCGATCGAGCGCGCCTCGTTCCTCTCCGCGCGCTCCGTGGCGGTGGCCTCGCGCCGCGACGCGCGCGCGATCTTCGCGGCCGCGGAGACCTGGGCTCCGAGAAGTCGACCGAGGTGCCCCAAGGCGCGCACCTCGGAGAGCGTGAGCACGGTGACGCGGTTGCCGCGCGGCAGCCCGAGCATCCCGATGGGGATCCCGTCCTCGCGCATCACGACCACGGCCGCGAGGCGGCGGTCGTCGAGCCACGCCAGGGCGGGGCGAACGTCTGGCCTCCGCACCGCGCACGCGCGCAGGCCCTCCGCGCTCACGACCGCCTCCGTCTCCCCCGCCGCGAGCTCGGCGAGCGACTCCGGGATCACAACCTCTTCGGTGCGGGCGTAGCCCCCCAGATCGACGGACATCACGGTGGCGGGCTCGAAGCGAAACAGGAGCGGCGCCTCGAGCTTGCGCTTGGAGAGCCCGCGCAGCTCGAGGAGGACGCGCTCCAAGGCCGGCTCCGGATCGGGGTGGACGGCGGCGCGCGTCGCGGCCTCGAAGGCCTGGGTCCACGGCTCGGCACGCGGGAGCAGCCAGCGCGCGACCGCGGGCGCGGCGAGCCCGCCCATCGCCGCCGCGAACGCGGCCGTGACGACGGCGAACGCGGCCGCGTCCGGGCGCGTCTTGGCGAGGGCGGCGAGGAGGATCGACGGGAGCACCGACAGGGTGGCGAGGATGGCGACGTGGGTCGCGAACCGCCCGACCGCCTCCGGAGAGCGCGTGGTCGCGGTCGCGGCGGCGGTGAGGGCGGTGCTCACCGCGCAAAGCGAGAACAAGAGCGGCGCCGGTACGAGCCGCGCGACCCCGGCCGCGACCGCGACGAGCACGATCGTGGCCGCCACCATCACGAACGCGCGCAGGCGATCCCCGGCCCCGAGCTCGAGCCGCCGGGCGTGACGATCGAGGGCGCCGATGGCGAGGGTGAGAGCGGCGCTGGCGAAGGACGATGCGCTGAGGGCGAGGCCGAAGGCGTGGGAGGGGAGGGTGAACCCGAGGTCCACCTCCTCGCGGCGCACCTCGAGCAGGGGAACGAGGATGGTGAAGGTCCACGCGAGGGTCGCGAGCGCGATCGCGAACCGATGCCGCCGCACCGCCGCGAGGGTGGAGACCAGGCCTTGCTCGGCGGGGACGGAGCGAACGGCGACGAGCCCCGCGAGGCCCGCGCCCGCGGAGCCGATCGCAGCGGCGAGCCGCCCCTCGAAGAGCTCCGGGTGATAGAGGCCGATCCCGGCGATGACGCTCGTCGTCGCCACCGCGCGCGCCGCCTTACGCGCGGCGGGCTCCGTCCCCACCTCCGGCCGCTTCGGGGAGGTCGCGACGAACACGACCGCGAGGAGCGCGAACATCGGCACGAGCGCGGCGTAGGCGAGGGGAGGCGCTCCCGACGCGCGCACCACCGCGAAGAGCGCGTAGGCCACGGCGGCATAGGACGCGAGGAGGCCGCGGAGCACGGTCGGACGGTCTTGCCACGTCGCGAGAGGCGCCGCTACTTCGCTCCCGAATCAGGAGCGGAGCTTCAAATTGGAGAGCATCGCTACCATCCACTCTGCGCACGCCCCCGCGTCGGCGACGGTCGAGATGCCGAAGAAGCCGATGCGCTCGTCGCCGACCTTGGTGTGGAAGACGTAGTGGAAGATGGGGCCGTCCGTCTTGTCGATCCAGCGCACCTTCACCTCGACCCCCAGGAGCCCTCCGTACTCGACCTCGGTCTTCTCGATCAGCTGAAAGCCCAAGAGGCCGCGCTGCTGCTCCTTCAGGCCCTTGTCGATGACGGCGTGGATGCTCTCGTCGGGCCCGGACGGGGCGCGGGCGATGACGAGGGTCAGCTTCGTGCCCTCCTCGGTGACGATGGCGAGGTCCTGGCGGGTCCGGTCCTGGATGCTCCTCACGCGCGGGAGCATCAACAGCGCTTCGTTGCAGTAGTAGGGCAGCATGGAGGTGGCTCTCGTGGGCGCTCAGAAGCGCGCGGCGTGGGTCGGGAGCGAGATGACGACGCCTGGAAAGCCCTGCGCGAGCTCGGGCAGCGACGTCGCGTAGACGATCTGGTTGTCCTCTCCGAGGGCGGCGATCCCCAAGAGGGCGCGCGCGGGATCGAGCCCGTGGAGCTCCGGTCCGTCGACGAGGACGATCGAGCTCGAGAGGCCCACGAGGGTCGCGGTGGCGGCGAACATCACCGCGTCCGCTTCGCTCGCGGAGAGCTGCTCGAGGCTCGGGACGTCGCGCGTGCCGGAGACGAGCACGTGCCGCTCGAGATCGTAGCGCAGCGCCCGGGACAGCCCGGCGAGGCCGCGCGCGAAGCGCTGGGCCTCCGCGGGGCGCGATGGAAGCCGCGCGAGCAGCCCGGGCACGAACGCGTGCTTGCGAGGGCTCCCGTCGGTCCGAAAGCGCTTCTGGTGCTCCTCGTCGAGCGGCATCTCGCCGCCGCCGACGTCGAGGCGCCGCCGCTCGCCGAAGTGCTCGAGCTTGGGGGTGGCGTCGGAGTGATCGTACCGCGCGAGCAAGAACGCGAGGCTCGGATCCACCCTGGTGTCGCCTCCGAAGATGAGCTCGGCGGAGACGACGGGATGCGACGCTCCCACGAGGGCCGCCTCCGCCGGGCTCAGGTGGAAGCGCGCCACGACCTTGGCCGCGGAGCCCTCCTCGCGAATGAAGTCGTCCTCGTCGATCGTCTCGTCGGCGGGGGCGATCATCTCTCGCACCGCCACGATCAGCTCGAGCAGGCGCGTCTTGCCGGAGCCGGGCGCTCCGAAGACGAGCACCCGGTCGCGCGGCCCCGTCATGTCGCCGAACGCGTAGCGCCCGTCGGCCACCCCGCGCACGCCGAGCGTCTCCAGATCGAAGAGCTTCATCGGGCCGCTCCTTGGGCGAGGTCGACCACCTGCGCCGGATCGACGGCGCTCACCAAGGCCGCGCGCTGGGTCGCGACGATCCACTGGTTCTCCGCGCCCAGGCCCGAGAGCCCGAGCACCCACGGCGCGAGCCGCTTGGGATCCACGTGCAGCTCCGGCCGATCGAGGAGCACGACCGAGTGCCCGAGCCCGATCATGGCCGCGGTGGCGGCGATGATGACAGCGTCCGCCTCCGAGCTCGAGAGGTCCGACAAGCGCAGGGCTCCGCCGTGGGCAGCGAAGAACGTACGGTTCGCGAGCCGCCCCATCGCCGTGCGCGCGTCGGGCTGCGCACCGGGCGAGAAGCGGATCCCCGGGGCGAGCCGATCGAGCGCACCCTCGAACACGCGCCGGCGCGCCGGGTCGTCCTCGAGGCCATCCAGGAAGCGAGGGATGGCCGAGTATTTTTGCGGGTCCTTCGAAGCCCGCCAGAGGCTCTGCTCGAGCTCGCCGAGCCCGTCCAACCGGCCCCCCCAGGAGCGCTGTCGGTGCTCCGGGAAGTACTCGCGCTTGCCGTGGGAGGGATCGTGATCGTAGCGCGACACGAGACGCTTCAGCTCCCGCGAGGCGTCGCAGACGACGCCCTCCGGCCCGAACGAGACCACGACCCGCCCGCCCAGGTCGCCGAAGGCCTCTCGCTCGCCGTCGTCGAGCCAGATCCCGAGCTCGAGGCGCGCGCTCTCTCTCGGCCCGCGCACCCAATCGGAGGCGCGGACGATGCCCTCGTAGGGGCCGATGCGCTCGAGCCCGGCCAGGATCAGCTCACAGAGCCGCGTCTTGCCGGAGGCCTCCGGCCCCGTGATCACGACGAGATCGAAGGGCCGTCCCGTGCTCGCGGTGAGGTCGACATCGAGATCGGGGAGCCCTCGGACGCCCCGGGCCGACAGGTGAGAGAGCTTCATCGCGCGCGAGGAGCCTACTTTGGGTTCACGTAGACCGTCTTGGCCTTGATGATGATCTGATCCTTGTCGATGTAGATCGTCGAGCCGCCCACGTTGATGTTGATCACGTTGTCGGCGCTGACGGAGTGGCTCGACGCGTGGGACACCATGTCTCCGATCGTCTTCAGCAGGCGATCCTTTCCGACCACCGAGAGCATGCTGTCGAGGACGCGAGAGAGCTTGTTCTTCCCGACCGACTCGGCCTGGTTGCCGCCGACCTGCTCTTCGTCGTCGCGCGCGATCTCCATCGCCCGATCACGGCCCACCGAGAGGGCCTTGTCGTTGTTCACGCGCGTCTTCATGTCCTTCTCCGCGCGCCCCTCGACGAGCTCCTCGCCCGCCGTGTCGACGAACCTCAAGAGGTTGTAGCCGCCCGTCTCGGGGACGCTCTTGCTCCGGAACCCGCTCTCCGTCTTGGCCGCGGGCAGGGTGAAGGGAGGCCTTCGAAGGTTCGTGAACATCCGGCCCATGATGACCGGCTCCTCCGGGTTGCCCCCGAGGAAGCTCACGATCACCTCCTGGCCGATTCGAGGCAGGTTCACCATGCCGAAGCCTTCCCCCGCCCACGGCTGGTTCGTCGGCACCCAGCACGAGGAGAACTCGTTCATCTTCCCGTAGCGGTCCCAGTGGAACTGCACCCGGACGCGGCCGAACTCGTCGCAGTGGATCGTCTCCCCCTCCGGCCCCACCACCGTCGCGCACTCGACGCCCGAGATGTTGGGGCGCGGCGTGATCGACGCCGGCTTGTACGGGACCTCCGCGCTCACGGCCTGGGCGGAGACCTCCGCCTCCGACTGAGAGGTGCCCTTCACCAAGATCTCCGAGACGAGGAGCTTCTTGTACTTGTCCGCGGCGGGGTGGTTCGCGAGCGAGAGCACCGTGCCCGCGCGCAGCTCGAGGCAGTTCGACTGGAACGCCACCCGCTGCGAGCGGGCGATCCGCACCGCCGCGTCGTGCTGGGCGATCCGGGCCGCCTCTGCCGCGTCGGTGCGCGAGCGGCCCCGGTCGTCGGCGGCGGGCGTCTCGGCGGGGCCGGGGTTGCCGAATTTGAACGCGCCCGGGCGATACACGTACGACTCGAGGCGCGACTCGATCGGGTGCGCGCTCGAGGCGGCCTGCGCGAGCAGCGGCTCGTTCGGCAGGCGCGGGTCGTGATCCGCGAACGTCGAGCGCCCCGATCGCACCCGCCGCACGTCCCGGAGCTTCGTCGCGTAGCGCTTGCCCGCGGTCGGCTCGTTCACGTGCTCGAGCGGCTCCGCGCGGGGCGCGACTGCCTCCGGCGCGTCGCGGAGGACGACGACGGTGCCCTCGTCGCGTTGCTCGAGGGTGTAGTTGATCCCGGAGTCCTCGAGCAGCCGCGAGACGAAGGCGAAGTCCGTCTCCTGGTATTGCACGCGGTACTTCCGCGTCTTGTACGTCTCGCGGCAGGCCGACTCGAACGCGAGCCCCCACTCCTCGAAGATCTTCGTGACCACCTGGAGGTCGTCGAGCTGCTGGAACACCCGGCAGTTCGTCCGCTGGGTCAGCAGCCAGAACACAGGGGCGATCCGGAGCCGATACGTCGAGAGCCCCGTCTCCTCCGCCGTCACCTGCTCGATGTCGGCGACGATCCCCGTCCAGCAAGGCGAGGCCGATCCCGTCGCCGCACCGAGCAGCTCCCGCTCGAGCTCGATGCGGAACGCGGCCGGCGCCCCGATCACCTCTTCGAAGTCGACGGCCGGGTTCGGGCATCGCACGAGGAGGTCGATCGAGAACAGCGCGTTGATCGCGTCTCGGACCTCGTACTCGCGAACGTCGAACGCATCCGACGCAGAGATTTGGAGCTGAAGGTTCTGCGGTGACGACGTACCAGGGATCGCAGGCATCGCCGAGGTCATGACGCCCGGACGGCAAGCCGCGTGCCGCTCCGAAAAGGCGCTCGTTTGGCCGCGCCTGCGCAACTCCCCGCGCTCGATGCGTACACACGATGCGCAACGGCGCCGGGCGGGCGAGGCCCGTCGCTCACCCGCGAGCTCGCGGAGGAACGGAGATCGAGAGGGCGCGGCGCCCGCGGCGTCGACCGAGGCCGCGAGGCCAACTTGGCACGCGCGCTGCTCCCCGACCGCGTGAATGGCCGACGACCAGCCCCAAGAGCAGAGCGTCGCAGACGCCGCCAACGAAGAGATGATCAAGCGAGCCTCGCTCCTCATCCGCGCCTACGAGGTCGCGGGCGGGCAGCAGAACGAGGACGCGATCAAGAAGGCCTTCAACCACACGCTGCCCGGGCTCAACAAGCGCACGCCCGGCCAAGTGCACATCCCGAGCAACTCGGGGGCGACCCTCGGCTTCGGTCACGACATCGGCCAGGCGAGCAAGGCCGAGATCGACAAGTTCTACGGGCCGACCTACGTCGGCTCGGGTGGCGGCGCGAACGACTACGGCCCCCAGGGCGAGGTGCTCACGAAGGCCGAGCGCGACACCCTCAAGGACCTCGCCGAGATCGGCAACATCCCCAAGAAGAAGCGAAAGCAAGCCCTGAAGGCGACCGAGGGCATCGACCTCACCTACGACGAGGCGACGAAGGTCTTCGAGAAGAACCTCCTCATGACGAAGGGCGTCTACGCCGCGCGCGAGAACTTCCCCGGCTTCGACAACCTGCCCGCCCTCCAGCAGGCCGCTATCGTCGACCGCGTCTACATGCGCGGCCCAGGCGTCTCCAAGGCGGAGAAGCGGCTCGGCGGCGAGAAGATGCTCGCCGATCTCAAGCAGGCGGTGTTCGAGGGCAACACCAAGGAGGTCTACATCGCCCTCAAGAACATGGAGCGCCTCCACAAGAAGAGCAAAAAGGCTTCGAGCACCCAGGGCCGCGCCCGCGCGCGCACCGCCCTCGCCTACGAGGGCTATCTGCAGACGACGCAGATCACCCACCACTGAGGCGGCGCTACTTCCCCCGAACCAGCCCCTCGACCTCCGCGAAGTCCTGGGCGGTGATCGCGCCGTTCACCGTGCAGCGCACCTCGCCCGCCGGGTCCACCAAGATGTGGATCGGCAGGCGCGCCATCGAGGCGCCCATCGCCGAGAGCCAGTCGTTGCGATCCTTCGGGTCCGGGATGTGATGACTCCGCCGCACGCCCCCCTTCGGCTGCGAAGAGAGGAACTTCACCGCCTGCCGCTCGTCGTCGTCGATGCTCACGAACTCGACCCGAAGCTTGCCCCCGAGCTTCGACTGCCACGAGGCGAGCATCGGGATCTCCTCCAGGCACGGCTCACACCACCCCGCCCACACGTTGATCCAGGTCCACGCCCCGTCGCCGACGGAGAGCTCCTCCCCGAGCGGCGTCTCGTCCGGCGCCTGCACCGACGCGAGCTTCAGCGCCTTCGGCTTGATGCCCGGCTTGCCCGCGTTGCACAGCTTCCCCCGCCGAGGAGCCGCCGACGTCGCCGCCGGCGTCGGAGCCGGCTTCGTCTCCGAGCCCGTCGCCGTGATCACCTCGTCCCGCCCCACCGGCGCCCCCCCCTTCTTCGCGTCATCGCACGACCCCCCCATGAGCGAACAGACGACCAACGCCGAGAGCGATGCAAAGCGAGCCGGCCTCATGCCGAGCACTCTTAGCAGACCACCGCCGACGACTGGAGCAGAGCGAGCGCCCGCCCCCCCGCCCCCGCCCTCCCGCTACGAATTCAGAAGCACAATCCCCCCATGTTCGAGCGAAGCGAAGAACGCCCCCGCCCCCCCAATGTTCGAGCGAAGCGAGAACGCCCACGCCCCCAAGCTCAAAGGCCGAAAGGCCGAGAGCGTCCGCCCCCGTTTGGGCCCGGAGGGGGGAGGCGAAGCCGGGGGGGCGCAAGCCCCCCCCTCAGGTCAGGCGACGAAGCTTCCGGGGATTTTTGCGAAGCAAAAATATCCCGAGAAGTGTCGCCCGGTGCGCGGGCATCCGCGCACGCGAGAAACAAAGAGCGTCGCCCGGTGCGCGGGCATCCGCGCACGCGAGAAACAAAGAGCGTCGCCCGGTGCGCGGGCATCCGCGCACGCGAGAAAAGCGCCGCGCGGGCATCCGCGCACGCGAGAACTAAATAGCCTCTGTCCCCGCGCGGAGCTGGAACACCTCGGTGTCGCCCGCCTCGTGGAGGGTGCCGTCGGCGGAGATGAACGAGGGGTGGATGCCGGCCTCGACACCGTCCGGGAACGTCACGTCGAACGGCGCGGGAGGTGAAGCCTCCGTGGTCTCGCTGAAGGCCACCGCCGCGTTCGCGATGCCGACCCAGTTCTTCGCGTCGGCGAGCTCCGTGGGCTCGAGCACGCCGCTCGCGTCGGCGTCGTTTACGACGAGGACGTAGGCGACGGCGGCCTGGAAGTCGCCGGTGCATGGGCACGTCTTCGGGTCTTCGCAGCCGCGCTCGCACGCCCTGTCGATGTCCGGGGGATCGGTGATCTCCGAGAGGGGGATGTCGATGCGGTCCCCCGCGGCGCCATCGAACGCGGCCTCGTACCCCACCGTCGGATCGTGGCCCACGTTGCCTTCGAAGCGGAGCCACACGACGGCGAGGCGCCCGGGGGCCGGGTCGCCGGCCTCCACCACCTCGAGGCACAGCCGATCCGCCGAGCACCCGGCGGGGCCCGCCCCTGCGCCCCCGGCGCCGCCCTCGGCCGCCCCGCCTTGTCCGCCGCTGCCGGTGGAGTCACCGCACGCCAAGAGCCACCCCCCGCACGCGAGCGCGAGGAGACCGAAGACCGACGTCGGGCGCGAGCATCGCATAGGACTTTGTCCTCTCGAGACCGTGAACGATACCATCTCGAACGCGCGGAAGCGGGCGCTCCCGATCGTGGGCGCAACGACGCCTCAGCGAGACATGTCCGAACCTCAACGGCCGCGCCCCCCCAGCCCCTACCAGCCACCGGCCGCCGCCTTCGTGCACGTCGCGGGGCCCCACGTCGCGGTCGAGCCCGATCGCGGCCGCCGCCGCGCGGGGGCCGCCCTCTACGCGGTCGCCCTCATCGCCGGCCTCGTCCTCAACCTCCTCTTCTTCGCGGTCGAGATCTTCGGGAGCAGACGCTCGGCGAGCACGATGGCGAACGCCATGCTCGCGGGGGCGGTGCCCGCCTTCGCGATGCTCCTCGTCTACCTGCCCATCCCTCGCATCCTCGACCGCTACGATCCCGAGCCCTGGTGGTGCCTCCTGATGGCCTTCGTGTGGGGCGCCGTCGTTGCCACCGGCGTCGCCGGCCTCGTCAACAGCGGCGTGCACGTCTACGCCGCCCACGCCATCGGGCCCTCCCGCGGCGAGCTCGTCACCGTCGTCGTCTCCGCCCCCGTCGTCGAAGAGACGATGAAGAGCATGATCGTGTGGGGCTTCTTCTTCTTCTTGAGGCGCGAGTTCGACGGCGTCGTCGACGGCATCATCTACGCGACGTTCTCCGCCCTCGGGTTCGCCGCCGTCGAGAACGTCAGCTACTACGCGCGCGCCGCCCTCGAAGGACAGGACGTCTTCGCCGCCACCTTCTTCCTGCGCGGCGTCGTCGCCCCCTGGGGTCACCCCCTCTACACCTCGATGACCGGCATCGGCATCGGCATCGCGCGCGAGTCCCACCGCGGCGTCGTTCGCTTCTTCGCCCCCTTCGGCGGCCTCGCCGTCGCCATCCTCCTGCACGCGATGTGGAACTTCATCCCCCACCTCGGGGCGAAGGCCTTCCTCTTGAGCCTCCTCTTCTGGTTCGGCTTCGTCGGCGTGTTCTTCGTGATCGTCGTCGCCCTCGTCATCCGCAAAGGCCGCCTCATCCGCGACTACCTCAAGGACGAGGTCCTCCTCGGCAACCTCACCGAGCGCGAGCTCCGCCTCGTCACGAGCGCCTTCGGCTCATGGCGGACCTACTTCTGGCCCAAAGGCGCCCTCCAGCGCCGCTTCATCCGCGCCGCCGGCCGCCTCGCCCTCTGCAAATGGCACACGGCCCGCGCCATGAAGGGAAAGAAGCGGACCTTCAGCATCGAGTTCATCGCCCCGCTGCGAGACGAGATGCAGGCGCTAAGGCGGCAGATTTACGCGCCGTAAAGATAGATGCGTTGCGCTCCGCGCTCCAGCTCGCTGGAGAGAGAGCCGAACGCCGAAGCGTCGTTCTTGCCGTGAGCGTTGCGCGGCGAGCGCGAGGCCCCGCCGCTCGGCTCGCCAGCTACAAGCCGGAGAGTGCGGAGCTGAAGCGTCGTCCACCCCGGTGATGTTGGCGGCGAGTCTCGCGCCTCTCGCGCTTGCTCTTGCCTCTCGCCCTCCGCCCACGTCTCTCGTCTCTCGTCTCTCGTCTCTCGTCTCTCGTCTCTCGTCTCCCGTCTCTCGTCTCCCGTCTCCCGTCTCCCGTCTCTCGTCTCCCGTCTCTCGTCTCCCGTCTCTCGTCTCCCGTCTCTCGTCTCCCGTCTCTCGTCTCCCGTCTCTCGTCTCCCGTCTCTCGTCTCCCGTCTCTCGTCTCTCGTCTCCCGTCTCTCGTCTCCCGTCTCTCGTCTCCCGTCTCCCGTCTCCCGTCTCTCGTCTCCCGTCTCCCGTCTCCCGTCTCTCGTCTCTCGTCTCTCGCCTCTCGCCTCTCGTCTCTCGCCCACGTCTCTCGCCCACGTCTCTCGCGTCCCGCCTTCTCAACCCCGAGGCCGCCCTCCGCGGAGGGCGGCCCCCACATGCCTACCTGCGCCGTCCCATCACGAGGACGACCAGCGTTCCGACGACGCCACTCAGGTCCGCCATCAGCTGCGGACAGAGCGCGACGTAGCCGAGCGCATCGGCGACCTCGAGCGCCGACACGACCTCGCGCGCCGAGCCCAGCGCGGTGAGGTTTCTCTGTCGACGCGCGCCTCCCTCACAGCCGCTGCCTTCACTGAGATTCAGGGCGACGCTCGCCGCCGCGTCCGTGAGGTGTCGAGCCAGGGACCTGTCTCTGCGACCAATGGCCGCAATGACAGGTCGCATCGACCGCAGCACGCCCAGGTACCGACCGTACACACGAAGCATGGAGACCTCCTTGCGCCCTCCGCGCCGCTCTCTGCGGTTCGAGGGCCCCGCCCCTCCGCTTGCGCGCGCAGGTCAGGTCAAGGCTGAGCCGAAGGCTCACCGCGCCGCAGGCGCGGCTTGGCCTTGACCTGACCGAGCACGCAAGCAAGCTCGGCAAGCCCGAGCAAGCACCCCCTCAGTCAGCCTCTCGCCTCTCGCCTCTCGCCTCTCGCCTCTCGCCTCTCGCCTCTCGCCTCTCGCCTCTCGTCTCTCGCCTCTCGCCTCTCAGCTGCCCACCCCCCGTCTCGCTCCGCTCGCCGCCCCCTCCCAAGCTCGGCGCTCCGCGCCTCGCGGGAGGGGAGGCCCTCGCCTCCGCCGCTTCGAAAAGCGTAGCGCGCTTGTCGGCGGGACAAAGCTCCCCTAAGAGGGCGCGCCATATGGCTACTCAGCGAACTCTTTCGATCATCAAGCCCGACGCCATGGAGAAGGGCCGGGCCGGCGCGATCCTCGGCCGCTTCCAAGAAGAGGGCTTCGTCGTTCGGGGCATGAAGATGCTCCGCCTCTCGCGCGCCCAGGCCGAGGGCTTCTACGCCGAGCACAAGGGCCGCGGCTTCTTCGACGAGCTGTGCACCTTCATGTCGCGCGGCCCCATCACCGTGCTCTGCCTCGAGCGCGAGGACGCCATCGCCAAGTACCGCGAGGTCATCGGCGCGACCGATCCCGCCAAGGCCGCCGAGGGGACCGTCCGCAAGCTCCACGGCACCAACGTGGGCGAGAACGCGGTCCACGGCTCCGACTCCGAGACGAGCGCGGCGCGCGAGATCGGCTATTTCTTCGCCGGCTGCGAGCTGGTGTAGCGAACCGTCGCTACGATGAACGTAGCGGTCCCCTCCCGCGGCGCGCGTAGCGCGACGCTTGGGAGGGGCAGGCCGCGCGCAGCGCCGAAGGCGCGAGCACGGACTGGGGGTGGGCATCGATGCCCGGGTGCGGACGCGCGACGCGCGTGGCCGTGAGCGACACGCTGGCGGCAGGCCCCGGCTCTTGTAAGCTCCGCGCCATGACCATCCGGTTGATGTCGCTCGTGCAAGGCGGTGGGTGAGCCCGCAAGCTCCCCGCCGAGAGCCTGGTCCAGGTTCTGAGTCAGCTCGCTCTTCCTTCCGAGGCTCCTTCGGAGCCGCTCGCGGCGGCGCGCCCGGTGGTGGGCGAAGCGTGGGGCTCGAGCGGGTGGGTGGATCACGCCACGGGCCCGCTCGACGACGCGGCGCTGGTGCGGTTCGACGGGGCCTCGTCGCGGCGGCTGGTGATGACGGTGGACGTCGTGACGCCGATGGTCGACGACCCGGAGGCGTTCGGGGAGATCGCGGCGGCGAACGCGCTCTCCGACGTGTACGCGATGGGGGGGCTGCCCCGGGTGGCCCTCTCGTTCATTGGGTTCCCCACGGACAAGCTGCCGCTCGAGGTGCTGGCGGCGATCGCGCGGGGGATGGGGGCGGCGTGCGCGCGGGCGGGGTGCGCGATCGTTGGAGGTCATACGATCGTGGACCCCGAGCCGAAGGCGGGGCTCTCGGTGACGGGCGAGGTCGACGCGGCGCGGGCGTGGTCCCATCGCGGGGCGCGGGCGGGCCAGGTGCTCGTGCTGACGAAGGCGATCGGGACGGGCGTGATCGTGCAGGCGATGAAGTCGGAGTCGGCCCCCCAAGAGGCCGCGGAGGCGGCGATCGCGAGCATGCGGGCGTTGAACGATCTGGCGCGCGAGGCGGGGGCACGGGCAGGGGCGACGAGCGCGACGGACGTGACCGGCTTCGGGCTGCTCGGCCACCTGAAGAACATGTGCGACGCGTCGCAGGTGACGGCGACGCTCTCGGCGGGGGCGGTGCCGCTCTTGCCGGGCGCGCGCGCGCTCGCGGAGGCAGGGGTCGTGCCGGGCGGATCGAAGCGCAACCTCGGGTGGGTGCAGGCGGCGGTGGGGTTCGACGACGCGGTGGACGCGACGACGCGGCTGCTGCTCGCGGACGCGCAGACCTCGGGCGGGCTTCTGCTCACGGTGCCGGAGGAGGCGGCGGGCGACCTCGTCTCGGTGCTCCGCGATTCGAACGCGGCGTGCGCGATCATCGGATCGATCGGGGCGCGCGAGGGGCGATCGATCGTGGTCAAGCCTTGAGCCGCGCGCGTGGGTCGTGTACCTCCGCTCCGTGATCGATGAGCTTCGCGGGCGCGTCGAGGCCTCGTTCGACGACCGATCCCTCCTCGCCGACGAGACGACGCAGTCCGCCGTCTTCGAAGTGATCGACCTGCTCGATCGGGGCGAGCTGCGGGTCGCGTCGCGCGGCGAGGACGGGGCATGGGTGACCCACGCGTGGGTGAAGCAGGCCATCCTGCTCTACTTCGCGCTCACGAAGATGAGCGAGGAGCGGGCGGGGCCGCTCGCCTTCCGGGACAAGATCCCGGTGAAGACCCGGCTCGAAGGGGTGCGGGTGGTGCCGCCGGGGACGGTCCGGTACGGAGCCCACCTCGAGAAGGGCGTCATCGTGATGCCCGGTTACGTGAACATCGGCGCGCGCGTCGGTGAGGGCTCGATGGTCGACACGTGGGCGACCGTCGGCAGCTGCGCTCAGATCGGGCGCGACGTGCACCTCGCGGGCGGGGTGGGGATCGGGGGCGTGCTGGAGCCGCCGGGGGCGCGCCCCGTCATCGTCGAGGACGGCGTCTTCGTGGGCTCGCGCGCGGTCATCGTCGAAGGGATGGTGGTCGAGAAGGAGGCGGTGATCGGGGCGGGCGTCGTGCTCACGTCGTCGACCGCGATCATCGACGTGACCGGCCCCTCACCGGTCGAGATGCGCGGCCGGGTCCCCGCCCGCAGCGTCGTGATCCCCGGCACCCGACCGAAGAAGTTCCCCGCCGGGGAGTTCGGAGTGCCGTGCGCCCTCATCATCGGCCAGCGGAGCGCGTCGACGGATCGCAAGGTGTCGCTCAACGCCGCCCTGCGCGATCTCGAGGTGCCGGTCTGATGGGAGGGGGCACGGGCACGATCCGTCTTCTCTGGACCGCCTCCGTCTCGAGACGACGCCGTGCGAGAGCCCCCGTCTCGAGCCAGCGCGGTGCAGGCCAAGGAGCCTCTCGTGGCTGATCTGAGGAGCACCGTCCGAGGGTTCGTGTTCGGCGACAACGCGCCGATCGTGGACACGCTCTTGTGGCTGCTGCGGATCCCTTCGTTCATCGGCGAGGAGGGGCCCATCTGCGACGCGGTGGCGGCTCGGCTCGCGGGGCTGCCGCTCGCGGGGGCGATTCGGCGATACGGAAACTCGATCGTGGTGCCGGTGACGCGAGGGACGGGGGGGCCTCGGATCGCGCTCGTGGGGCACTTGGACGTGGTGCGCACGGAGCACGAGGGCGAGCCGCGCGTCGACGGGGACCGGGTGTTCGGCCCGGGCGCGGCGGACATGAAGAGCGGGCTCGCGCTGATGATCGATCTCGTGGAGCACCACTTCGCGCGGTTCGCGAAGGGGGTGGACCTGACGTTCGTGTTCTACGCCCGCGAGGAGGGGCCGTTCGCGGAGAACGAGCTCGGTCCGGTGCTGGAGCTGGATCCGGAGCTCAAGGAGGTGCAGCTCGCGGTGTGCCTCGAGCCGAGCGACAACAAGCTGAGCCTGGGGGCGAGCGGATCGATCCACGCGCGCCTCGTGTTCGAAGGGAAGACGGCGCACTCGGCGCGACCTTGGCAGGGGGTGAACGCCATCCATCGGGCGGGGGCGTTCCTGGCCGAGCTCGACGCGTTGGCGCCGCGCGAGGTGACGATCGAAGGGCTCCTCTATCGCTCCGTGTTCTCGGTGACGACGGCGAGCGGGGGACGCGGGCGCAACATCATCCCCGATCGGTTCGAGATGAACCTGAACCACCGCTTCAGCCCGGACCGGACGCTCGCGCAGGCGCAGGCGGACGTGGTCGCGCTCGTGGGGGGCCGAGCCCTGATCGAGTGGCTCGACCTGAGCCCGTCGGCGCCTCCGTTCGCGGATCATCCGCTCGTCGTGGCGCTGCGGGACGCCGGGGTGTTCGCGGTCGAGCCCAAACAGGCGTGGACGGACGTTGCGCGCTTCGCCGCGGTGGGGATCCCCGCCGTCAATTTCGGGCCCGGCGACAACGCCCAAGCCCATCAGAAGAACGAGTTCACGAGCATTGTGAAGCTGGTGACGGGCCGCGAGATCGTGGCCCGGTGGCTCTCCGGCCTCGGCCGGTCGTCGGAGGTTTGAAAGGGGGCACGCGCTCAAGTACAGTCGGGCGCGCCGACGCATGCCCAGCCTGAGCTCCCTCATCGTCCAGCGTCAGGTCGCGAGCATCGCCGAGGTCGAGCAGGCCATCGCGCGGCAGGTGATTCACGGCGGCGATCTCGTCACGAACCTGCTGGAGATCGCCCCTCAATGCGAGCACCCGCTGACGCGGGTCCTGGCCGAGAGCCTCGGGATCCCGAGCGTGCCGCCGGGGCGGCTCCCCGCGCCGGACAACGAGGTGCTCGACATCGTCCCAGTGGAGACGGCCCTCCGCTACGGGGTGTTTCCGCTGCGGCTGAGCGCGAAGACGCTCGTCATCGCCACGAGCGAGCGTTTGAAGCCGACGGCGCTGCATGATCTGGCGTACGCGCTCGGGCTGGACCTTTCGCAGGTCGCCTCGCCCCTCATTCGGATCCGCGAGGGGATCGCGGCCCACTACGGGGTGCCCCTCGAGCCACGGCAGCTCCGGCTCGTGCAGCGGCTCGACGGGATGATCGAGGGGCAGGGGATGGCTCCGACGCGGCCCCTCTCGCCGCCCGGGTTCCTTCCATCGAACCTCGGCAGCGGGGTGACGAGCCCGCCCGGCCCCGTCGAGGCCTCCGTCCCGACGACGCGCCGCAAGGGGACGACCCTCGAGATGGAGGAGGTCAAGGGGCCCTCCTTGCCTCCCCACGACGCCCCGATCGACGTCCACGATCTCGACGACGAGGAGCCCGAGCCGCTGCTCGAGCCGCGATCCGCGCCGCGCAAGAGCGCGCCCGGGGTGGCGTTCGAGGAGCAAGACGAAGAGGCGGCCGTGGCGCCCGACGAGGAGGTCCGCGGCTTCGTCAGCGAGCCTCCACCCGAGGTCGCGCCCGCGGCGAGCGCAGAGACGGTCGTCCCCGGCGCCGTCGCCGATCTCGACGGTCCTCGCACGCAACCGGAGCCCGAGATCCCCGCCTCCCCGGAGCCCGCGCCCCAAGAGCCTCCTCCCGAGGAGCCCGCGCCCCAAGAGCCTCCTCCCGAGGAGCCCGCGCCCCAAGAGCCTCCTGCCGAGGAGCCAGAGCCACCTCCCATCGACGAGGCCGCGCCGCTCCCGGACGTCTCACCGACGCCCGAAGAGGACTCACCGCGTCCGCCCGGGATGGTCGATCGGCGCGCGGTCGCGAACCTCCTCCGTCGCGAGATCGGGTCGAAGCGCAGAGGCGCGGGCAAGACCGCTCGCAAGAAGGGGCCTTTCTCCCGGACCGAGGCGGAGCGCGAGCTCGAGGGTGCGCGCACTGCGGAGGAGGTGATCGACACCTTCTTCGCGTTCGGGTCTCAGTTCTTCGCGTACTCCGCGCTCTTCGTCGTGCATGGGGATCTCGTGGAGGGCCGCGACGCGTGGGGGCCGGGCGCGGATCGACAGCGCGTCCTCGGCCTGGGGGTCCCCCTGGATCTGCCGAGCTCGCTCGCGACGGTGCGCAAGGAGGGCCACGTGCTGCTCTCCCGCTTCGACGAGCACGACCTCGATCGCGAGCTCGTCCGCGATCTCGAGCGCGGCGGGGTCTCGCGCCAGCCCCTTTCCGCGATCGTCCCTCTCACCGTGAAGCGGCGCGCGGTCGCGATGCTGTACGGCGACGATGGCGACGGGGACATCACGATCGCCTCCCTCGGAGAGCTCCTCGGGTTCAGCGCCCTCGCGAGCGCGCAGCTCGAGCGCGTCGCGATCGCGAAGAAGGCGAAGGGCGGGCCCTTCGCGGGCCTCGTCGCGCCGCGGGCCCAGCCCTCGAGCGTGGAGGCCTTGGCGCGGGCGCTCTCGCTGCCGATGCCGCCTTCGAGCGCGCCGGTGGGGATCGCGACCCGCGGCGAAGGCTCGGTCGCGGACGAGCCTCACGGCGGCTCGGATCGCCCGCGGGTCTCCCCGGGGGCGACGAGCGTGCAGCCGCCTCCGCCCTCGGCCGTCGAAGACGAAGACGAGGAGGAAGAGGCGGAGGTCACCCTCCCGCGCTGGTCGCGCGACGAGCGGCCGCGCGAAGAGCGGCCTGAAGACGGGGTGCTCCCCTCGAGCGTCCACGCGAACAAGACGAAGGTGCCCCCCGCGCTGATCCCGAGCGACGGGCTCGCGAGCGCCGCCCTGTCTTCGCTCCAAGAGGAGCTCGCCCTCGGGCTCGCGGGCGCTCCGATGAGCAGGGCTCGCGAGCCCAAGCCCTCGCCGGAGGCGAGCTGGCGCTCGTCCCACGAGTCCTTCGTCGAGGAGGAGCCGGAGCACCCAGGGCCGCGGGAGCGGTTTGCGCACGCCGCGACGGTCCCCCTCGGGATCGTCCCCAAGAGCGAGGCTCCGCGGTACGAGCCACGGCTCGTCGAGGAGCCGGCGAAGCCCGGGACGTCGCGGCCGCCCGCGGCGGAGGCTCGGTTCGACGGGCCGCCGGTGCTCGCGCCGGACCCGGAGGCGTACGGCATTCGCGAGGCGCCGGAGGCCCCGTCGCGGAACCACCCGTTCGTCCCTCCGATCCCGCGCGTCGACGACGACGACGCGTCGATGCTCGTCGCCGAGAACGTCGATGCGGGGGAGTCCCCCCGGCCTTCTCTTCGCTACGAAGCGGAGCCGTTGTCCGACGGCCGCGCTGGGAGCTACCACTTGGTGCCGCGACCGGCGGAGGCCCGCCTGCGGGGTGAGTCCGCGGATCTCGCGGCCCTGCTCGATCGCGCGACGTCGGGAGGGCTCGAGGGGGAGGAGGCGATGAGCGAGCTGCTCCGGCGCGCCGAGCAGGATTTTCCTCGCCTCGTCGAGAGGTTCCCGGGGCCGCTCGTCGTGGATCGGCTGCGGGCGCGCGCGGATCTGCCCCCTGCCTCGGAGTGCGGTCCGCTGCTGAAGCTCCTCGTCACGATGCGGAGAGGGGCGCTGCCCTTCATGACGGTGAAGAGCACGTCGCAAGACGTGGAGCAGCGCTTCTGGGCGACCCACGTCCTCGGGGAGCTGCTCTTGCCCGAGGCGTCCAACGCGATCCTCCCGCGGCTCTTCGACGACGAGGTCTCCGTGCGGAGGGTCGCGCGGCGCGCGGCCCAGGCCCTCGCGACCGCGGGCGCGCCGGGGGAGCCGCTGAAGCACAGCCTCGATCACACGATGCGGAACCAGGACGAGCCGATCTCGCGGAGGCTGCTCGCGATCGAGGCGCTCAGCGACATGCGGGTGCCGACGGTGGTGCCGATCCTCATCCCGGGCCTGCGAGACGAGTCGGACTCGATCGTGGAGGCGACGCGCACCGCCCTCATGGTCGTCACCCGCCAGGACCTCGGCCGGAACCCGAACGTGTGGAGCGCGTGGTGGGACATCCACCAGCACGAGCACCGGGTGGAGTGGCTCATCCAAGCGCTCACCCACGAGACGCCGAGCATCCGCCGCACCGCCGGCGACGAGCTGAAGTCGATCACCCGCGAGTACTTCGGCTACTACGACGACCTGCCCCCCAAGGAGCGCGAGCGCGCGCAGGCGCGGTACTTCCAGTGGTGGCGCGAAGAAGGGCAGTACCGCTTCCGTTGAGCGCGCGTGCGCGCCGGCGCGCTCAGGGCGCGGGGACGTTCTCCCAAGCCGCGTCCTCGGTGATGTCCTGGGTGATCCAGTCCTCGAGCGCGGTGCCGTCGACGCTGACGCTGCCGATCGGGTTGTTCAGGAAGACGTGCTCGGTGCCGGGGATGAGGAACAGTCGGAAGTTGCCGGCGGCGCCGATGCGATCGCGCAGGTCTTCGAGGCCGGCCTTGTACTTGGCCGCGTCGTAGGGGAGGGGGGCGCTGTCGATGCTCGAGCAGTTGTCCTCGCCGAAGCCGAGGAGGTTGGAGATCGTCTCGTCGGCTTCGCTCGAGATGAGCCCGATGCTCCGGTCCGGGTACGTCGAGAGGATGTAGTCGACGTAGGGCTCCACGAACGGGGCAGCGCCGCAGTCGGCGCAGCCGGCGGGGAACGAGTCGAAGAGGCCCCACGTGTCGGCGAGGTGCTGCTGGAGACACGTCGGGATGAAGTCGCTCGACATGGGAGGCCCGCAGTCGTCGACGAGGTCCGTCTTGACCGCGGTGCCGAACGCCTGGGCGACGTGATCGTAGTTGAGGGCGGCCCCGAAGCCGCCCGCGCTGATGCCGGAGAGGACGACGCGGTCTGCGTCGGGGAACGTGGGGACGAGCCGCTCGAGGTACGCCGTCATGTTGGCGTAGCCGTGGAACTGCCGCACCTTGTTGCCGACCTCGACGTCGGCCTTGTTGCCGAAGTGCAGATCCCCGGAGCAGTAGGGGATGTACACGAGGCTCATGTCCTTGAACGGGTTGTCGGGGTTGTCGCGATCGAGGTAGGGGTAGCTCGCGATCGCGTCGAGGCCGTCCGACTCGAACGTCGCCTTCGAGTAGCCGTTCGGGTTCGCGGTCGAGAGGCAGCTCAGGTTGTTGAAGCAGGCGTTGCCGCCCTCGAGGAAGATCACGACGTTCGGGCTCGCGTCGTGGAGGTTCACGGCGATGCCGGTGGGGGAGCCGTCCATGCACTTCGACTCGGGGAAATCGACCCAGGTCCACGTGTCGAGCGGGGCCTCGATCGCGTTGGTGCTCCCGCCCGCGCCGCCGCCCGCGCCGCCCGTGTCGCCGCCGCCGCCCGCTCCCGCGCCGCCTCCTCCCGAGGAGGTGCTGTCACCGCACCCGGCGGCGAAGGCTATCGACGACACGACGACAAGCGAGGCGAAGAGCGCGCGATTCGAATGCATAGGGGCGAGCCTACCACTTCGCGAACGGGGCGGCGGCTCGTCCCTCAGCGTTCGATCGGATCGCTGACGGAGGGCGGGGCCTCGCGCGCGCCGTCCGGCTCGGGGGCCTTCGTCGTTCCGGAGGCGACCGCGAAGGCGAGGCGAAATGCCCGACGGAAGCGGGAGGGCGGCAGCGCCCCGCTGAGGACGAAGCCCTCGAGCTTGTCGTCCTTCTTGCCGAACGTGAAGACGAAGCTCGGGGTGCCGTTGATGCCGGCGGCGTCCGCCGTCTTCACGTCCGCGTCGATCGCTTTCTGGTGGGCCTTGCCGTCGAGGGCGGCCTTGAACGCGGCCATGTCGAGGCCCTGCTGCTCCGCGATCCGCTCGAAGCCGGCGCGGTTGAACTCCGGGGTGCGGGTGAGCTTGAAGAGCTCGTCGTGGAAGGCGAAGAAGCCCTCGTTGCCCTTCTGCGCGAGCGCCTCGCGGGCCGCGTTCGCGGCGAGGGGGGCGGTGGTGTGTTTCGGCAGCGGGCGGTCGCGCCACACGATCGTGACCTTGTCGGCGTACGCCTTCTCGATCATCGCGAGGGTCGCCTCCGACTGCTTGCAGAACTGGCACTCGAAGTCGGAGAACACGTGGAGCTGCACCTTCGCGTCCGGCTTCCCCCTCGAGGGCGCGCCGGGGGCGGGATCGATGAGCTTCACGGGGGGAGCGGCGGGCTCCACCGCGTCCTTCATGATCGCCTCGTAGAGCCCGTCCGGGCTGGTCCCGGCGGCGATCTTGGCCTTCGCCTTCTTGAGCTCCTCGTCGATGAGCATGCGGAACTTGTCCGCCCCTTGCGCCCCCACGAGGCGCCGACCGTTGATGAAGAAGTGAGGGGTCGGCTCCGCGTCGAGGGTGTCGGCGAGCTCCGCGTCCGCCTCGATCGCGGCCAGGTACTTCTTGGCCGCGGGCCCCGGCTCGAAGGCGGGGGTCTCGAGGTTCGCGTCCGTGAGCACGGCGCGCACCTTCGCCTCGTCGAGCCCGAGCGTCGTCCCGATGGAGACGAGCTGGGCCTGGTTGAAGAGGCGCTCGTCGCCGCCGCGGTCGTTCGCCTCCTGCTCCGCCTTGAAGAGGGCGTCGTGCGCGGCCCAGAAACCCTCGTCTCCCTTCTCGGCGCGAGCCAGCTCGGCGAGGAGCGCCGCGGGCAGACCGCGCTTGAGGTAGGGGAGCATCCGGTGCTTGTAGACGAGCCTCACGTCGTCTTTGTACGAGGCGAGGATCTCGCGGAGGGTCTCCTCGGCGAGGCTCGAGAAGCGGCAGTCGAAGCTCGCCAGCTCCACGATGGTGACGGGGGCGCTCTTCGGGCCGCGGACGGGGGAAGCGCCCGCGGAGGCGCGGAACACGGTCGGATCGTCCTCCTGCACCGCGCCGCGATCCTTCTTCGGCGGGGGAGGGGTCGCGTCCTCGCCAGCGGGATCTTTGGCGGCGGGCGTCTCCTCTTTGCTCGCGCTCTTGTCGGGGCGGTTCACCTGGGAACGCACGACGTACACGCGATCCGGCGGCGTCCCCTCCGCCACGAGCGCCTCCGCGGCCGCGAGCTCCTTCTCGATCACGCTCCGGTACGCGTCCGCCGCGACGTAGCCGCGCACGAGGATGCCGTTGACGAACGCCATCGGCGTCCCGCGCACGCCGAGCTTGCTCGCGAGGGCGAGGTCATTCGAGACGTGCTGGGCTGCCGCCTGCGACGCGCCCTCCGCGCGGAAGGCGCTCGCGTCGACGCCGACCTTCTTCGCCCACGCCTCGAGGTTCTCCGCCCCGAGCGACCCGTTGTTCTCGAACGCGAGCCGGTGGAAGGCCCAGAACGCGTCCGCGCCTCCGATCGCGAAGACCTTCGCGGCCGCCTCGTGGGCGGGGCGCGCGTCCCGATGGACGATGGGGGCGTGCTTGAAGACCACGCGGACCTTGTGGGGGCCGTACTCCTGCTCGATCTCGCGGATCGTGTCCTCGAGCTGCTTGCAGTAGGGGCAGCGGTAGTCCGAGAAGAGCACGATCGTCACCGGAGCGACGCGCGAGCCCCACATCGGGTCGAGCGACGAGACGGGGACGCTGGCCTCGCCGTCGTCCCAGCTCGCCGGGTTCTCGATGACGGTCGGCCGGCCCGAGATGCGGCCGGGCAGGTCCGTCCCTTTCACGAGGAGCGCGCCCGCGAGCGCGTAGAGGCAAACCGAGGCGAGGAGGGAAGGTCGAGACATCGAGCGCTCCGAGCGACGATGCTCGATATAGCGCGACGGGCGAGCTCTAGGAAACCGGGTCGTCCGGAAGTTGGCCCGGCTGCGCGCGGGTCCGTAGGGAGAGGCATGGCGACCTCCGTCCCCACGCCGGCAGCCGCGTACGTACGACCGTCGCTGCGCGCCGCCGCGCTCTCCCTCTCCGACCTGCCGAGGCGGTTCGGGCGCTACGTGCTCCTCCGGCGCATCGCGAAGGGCGGGATGGGCGAGGTCATGCTCGCGACGACGCTCGGGCTCGAAGGAGCGGAGCGCCCCCTCATCATCAAGACGATCCGGACGGAGCACCGCACCGACAAGAGCTTCAAGGCCCGCTTCCTCGACGAGGCGCGGGTGCAGGCCCAGCTCGAGCACGCCGGGGTCTGTCAGGTCCTCGAGGCGACCACCGACGACGACAGCGGCGAGCCCTACGTCGTCGTCGAGTTCGTGGACGGCCGCAGCCTCGGCGACGTCCGGGCGCGAGCCCTCACGAGCGGTCAGCGGATCGAGTGGCACGAGGCGGTCGCGATCGCCCAGCTCGCGGCCGAGGCCCTCGCCCACGTCCACGAGCGGCACGACGCTCAGAACCGACCGCTCAACATCGTCCACCGGGACCTGTCGCCCCAGAACCTGATGATCGGCTACGGCGGCGAGGTGAAGATCATCGACTTCGGCACGGCGCGGGGCGAAAACCGCCGCTGTCACACCGTGAGCGGGGTCGTCTTCGCGAAGCCCGGCTACGTCGCGCCCGAGGTCGCCAACGGCAACCCCGGGGATTTCCGCGTCGATCTCTACGCCCTCGGGGTGATGCTCTGGGAGCTCTGCGCGGGCCGTCGCTTCCTCGAAGGAGAGGCGAGCGATCACATGGCCGCCGTCTCCAAGAACCTCCGCAACCTGCCCCCGATCGCGGAGGTGGCGGGGGCGCCGCGCGCGCTGGACGACATCCTCGCCCGCCTCACCGCCTTCGATCGCGAGGGGCGCTACGCTCGCACGAAGGTCGCGGCGCGCGAGCTCGCCTCGCTCCTCACCTCGGCGGCGGCGCTGGCCGGCGGCGAGCGCGGGGTGCGCTCGCGGGTGGCCGGCCTGATGCAGCGCCTCTTCGACGGCGAGAGCGCCCGCAACCGGCGCGAGTTCCTCCGCCTCGTCGCGGAGGCGCGGAAGGTCTTCTCGACCCCCACCGGGACGCCCCAGGCCCCGACGCCGAAGGCCGCCATCGCCATGAAGGAGGAGAAGGCGGGCTTCGTCCCTGGCACCCGCTACAAGGTCGTCCGCGAGATCGGCAAGGGCGCGGGGACGGTCGTGGTGGAGGCGGAGCACGTCGACCTCGGCCGGCGCGCGGCGGTGAAGATGCTCGAGTCGGCGACCGCCCCCGCGATGGCCCAGGCGCGCTTCCGGCGCGAGGCGCGCATCCTCTCCAGCCTCGAGGTGCCCGGGGTGGTGCGCGTGATCGACGCGGGGGAGACCACGGATCAGCGACCGTTCGTCGTCCTCGAGCTGTGCGAGGGGGAGACCCTCGAGAAGACGATGAAGCGCGAAGGGGGCGTCTCGATCGACGAGGCCCTCGAGATCTCCGCGCGCATCCTGACCGTCCTCGATCGCGTCCACGCCCGCGGCGTCGTCCACCGCGACCTGAAGCCGGAGAACATCGTCCTCGCGGAGGATCGCGGGGTGACCCTCGTCGACTTCGGGATCGCCATCGCCAAGGGCGACCGCGACATGAGCGATCTCGAGACGCCCTCCAAGAAGCAGCCCTCGATCTCGCTCTACGGGACGCCCGAGTACATGGCCCCCGAGCAGGCGGCGCGCCCTCACGAGGTCGACGCGCGCGCGGATATCTACGCGGTGGGGGCGATGCTCTACGAGATGCTGACGGGCCGGCTGCCCTTCGTGGGCGCGAGCGCGGTCGCGATCCTCGAGGCGAAGGCCCAGGGCAGCCCGGAGGCTCCGAGCGAGCGAGCCAAGGCACGGAACATCCCCGCCGACGTGGACGCGCTCTGCCTCCGCGCCCTCGCGCGCCACCCTTCGCTCCGCTTCGGTGCGGCCACCGAGATGCGTGAGGCGATCGAGGCCGCCCTCGCCGCGCCCGGCAAGCGGCGCTCGAAGATCCGCCGGGTCGGCATGGCCGCCCTCGCCACCACCATGATGCTCGCGGGGAGCCTCGGCGCGGTGACCCTCGTGAAGTACCCCGACGCGGTCAAGCGCGCGACCGGCTGGTCGGTGCCGGGCACGGAGGAGCCGCAGGAGCTCGCGGACGAGGGGAGCGCGCCCGAGGGGGCCGCCGTCGAAGCGCCTGCCGAAGCCCCCGCGACGACGCTGGCGACGACGCCCCCGACCGAGCCCGCCCCCGAGCCGAAGCCCCTCGCCTCGTCGACCGCCGAGGCCCGGACCGACGAGCCCCGGGAGGCGAAGCCGGAGGCCGAGCCCGCCGACAAGGAAGACGCCGCGCCCGCTCCGAAGAAGGAAGAGCGAGAGAAGGCCCGCCGCGCCGAGAAGAAGAAGGACGACGGCAACAAGAAGAAGCCGCGCAAGCGAAAGAGCAAGCGGCACGACTGAGGTCGAGGGCGCGCCCTCGATCGCTCAGAACCCGCAGTTGTCCCTCATGCGTTTGTCGCCGAGCCAGCGGCTCGCTTTGCGCTTCGCGATGGTGTTCGCGAGGCGCTGATACGGGTCGCCGTCGCCGGCCGCCATCACCGCCTCGAGGGTCTTTTTGTAGCTCTCCTTGTCGCCCTTGTTGCAGAAGTACCGGGTCGCGAGCTGGACCTTGGGCAAGAGGGTCTTGCCGTCCGAGAGCTTGATCGACTTGTCGAAGTAGTCCTTCGCCTCGGACAGCTCCGCCATCGGGGTGCGCGCGTGGTACGAGCCGAGGATCGCGTAGCCCGTCCCGTGCATGTACTCGGGGTTCAGCTCGACGCTGCGCTCGATGAGGGTGACCCCCACGTAGATCTCCGCCACGAGCTCCGGCTTCTCTTTGGAGACGTTGGCGCGCCCGAGCCACGCGTTGCCGACCCAGAAGAGGTTCTCCGCGTCCTTCTCGGGATCGTCGAAGTCCTGAAGCCAAGCCTTCAACGTCTTTACGTTCTTGGTCGCGTCTTTGAAGCCCTTCTTCTTCAGCTCGAGGAGCTGGATGCCGTACCAGACCCCGCGGTCGTACGCCGCCTCCGCGCGCCGCTTGTGGTAGTCCCAGTTCGGTCCCGTGCCCTCTTCGTCCTCGGCGCGCTCCATCGCGTCCTCGATGAAGCCGAGGGACACGCTCGTCCACGAGCGGGTCAGCATGAAGAGCGCGTCCTCGTTCTCCGGCGCGAGGTAGCGCATCCCTTCGATCTGGCCGAGGCCCGCCATCGCGACCTTCTCCGCCGCCTCGTAGTCCTGGAAGGTGTTCACGGCGTTGCTGGCGGTGCGGGTCGAAGCGATCTGCCCGTCGAGGAGCAGCTTCTTCAGGCACCCGGTCGATCCGAACATCACGGCCGCGACGGTGAGGGCCATCTTCCAAGTGCCGCGGGTCGGGTTCGTCATGGACATAGGCCCGCATGCGTATCGGAGGTCTTGCGTTCGATCAACAGGCACGCTCGCCTGCTTGCGAGCGGGGGTGACTCGTGGTTCGGTGTCGAGGTGGAAGCAGCGCGGCCGCCTTCTCAGCGCTCGATCGACGACGCCCTCGATCTCGCGAAGAGCCCCGCCGCCATCGGCCTCGGCGCGTTCGGCGGGCTCCTCTTGATCGTGATCGGCCTCGCCGTCGTGCGCGGCCCTTACGGAGGCGCGCCGGGGAGCGGGCCGGCCGCCTCCGTGAGCGCCGACGCCGGTCGCTCCGCGCGGCCCGCCGCAAGCACCGAGCCGGAGGCCGAGCCGTCGGGCGATCCCGTCTCCATCTCTCCGGGCCCCTCCGCGAAGCCCGCCCACGCCAAGCCCTCGACGGCGGAGGCCGCGGATCAGCTCGGCGCGTTTCGGGAGCGCTGGAAGGTGCGCGACGCGCGCGGGTCCCTCGCCACCTCAAATCGGACATCGTCGATCTCACCCAGCTCGCGGCCAAGACGCCCGGGCTCGAGGGCCGCATGTTCGCGCTCCTCACCGAGAAGGCGGCGCCCTACGGCCTCGACGTGCTCCTCTACTTGGTCACGAACCGGGGAGGCTCGCAGGCGGCGGACACGGCCGACAAGCTCCTCTCCCAGCCGGACGTGCTCGCCCGCGGCTCCAAAGCGATGCAGATCGCCTTTCTCCTCCGCAAAGCGCCGTGCGAGAAGAAGAAGGACCTGTTCGCGCGCGCCGGCACCGACGGTGACGAGCGCACGCTGGGCCAGCTGCAGGTCCTCACGAAGTCGTCGTGCCGAGGCCGGAGCGTGTGCTGCTTCGAGCACGGCCCGGAGGTGGACGCGGCGATGGGCGCGATCGAGGCCCGAGTGGGGCGCTGACCGATCTCGCGCCGAAGGTCAGCGCAGCACGAACTCGATCCAGCCCGAGTCCGGATCATTGCCGGTCACGTCGAGGGCGGCGAGCACGCTCCACTCGTGCTTCGCGTTCTTGCCTTGGTAGGTCGGCTGCACGCCGGGCGGGATCATGATCTGTCCCTGCCACTCGTGGCTCGAGCCGGCCGCGAGCTGCTGCGGCCCCGCGATCACGAACTCCTGGCTGAAGGTCGTGTCCGAGGTCTGCACCCTGTCCTTGTCGCCGGGCGTGTCCTGGTCGCGGACGACCATGTGGATCGACTCCACCGCGCGGATCGCGACGTAGACCTTGGCCGCGTTGATGGGCGCGCTGTCCACCTGCGCCCGCACCAGGACCGGGATCGGTTGGCCGAGCGCGGGCTGCCCGATCTGCACCGAGACCTTCGCTCCGCCGCCGGTGACGAAGTTCTTGACCGACTTCAGCTTGT
Organism: Polyangiaceae bacterium; assembly: GCA_044225865.1. Lineage (GTDB taxonomy): Bacteria > Myxococcota_A > Polyangia > Polyangiales > Polyangiaceae > Xiheicaenibacterium. The sequence continues at coordinate 47,139 of JBGAID010000037.1, forward strand.
CCAAGAAACCCATGACGACCTCCTCGTTTGGGGCCGCCCCGTTGCGATGACCATGCCAGGCGTGAGCGATGCGCCGGCGCTCTGGTTCACCGTGCGATCATCGCGAGATCGCGCTCCTCGGTGGCGGCACCGCGTGCTCCTCGGCGAAGGCGTCAGGGGCGCCCGTCGCTTCCCCAGCGCAACGCCAGCACTTCGCCGGACCAGGTCGTACCGAGGTCGCACCCGGCGGACCCGCACATCACTGTGCAGTCGAAGAACCCGAGGCGCGGGCGCGGCGGCAGACTCCCGATCTCTACCGTCTTGCCCGCGTCCTTCGAAGTGACGAGGCGCCCGGTCCACGCGCGCGAGCATGCGGCGGGGGCGTCGCCCTCCGCCAGAGGTCGCGACCACGGAGAGACGACGAAGGCCCGACCGGCGCGAACGCGCTCGATCGGGCCTCGGAGCGGGACGAGCGTCCGGAGCTCAGTACCGGTAGTTCTCGGGCTTGTACGGCCCCTCGACCGGCACGCCGAGGTAGTCGGCTTGGGCCTTGGTGAGGGTCGTCAGCTGGACCCCGAGCTTCTTGAGGTGGAGGCGCGCCACCTGCTCGTCGAGCTTCTTCGGGAGCACGTGCACCCCAAGCTCGAACTTCTCGTTGAAGAGGGCGAGCTGCGCGATCACCTGGTTGGTGAACGAGGTCGACATCACGAACGACGGGTGGCCCGTCGCGCAGCCCAGGTTCACGAGCCGGCCCGCGGCGAGCACGATGATCTTCTTCCCGTCCGGGAAGATGTAGTGGTCGACCTGAGGCTTGATGTTCTCCTTCTTGATCTCCGGGTTGTTGTCGAGCCACGCGATCTGGATCTCGCTGTCGAAGTGGCCGATGTTGCAGACGATGGCCTCGTCCTTCATCACGCTCATGTGCTCACCGCGGATGATGTCGGCGTTGCCGGTGGCGGTGACGAAGATGTCGGCGACGGGCGCGGCCTGCTCCATCGTCCGGACCTCGTAGCCCTCCATCGCCGCCTGGAGCGCGCAGATGGGATCGATCTCGGTGACGACGACGCGCGCGCCGAGGCCGCGGAGCGACTGAGCGCAGCCCTTGCCCACGTCGCCGTAGCCGCACACGACCGCGACCTTGCCCGCGAACATCACGTCCGTCGCGCGCTTGATGCCGTCGCCGAGCGACTCGCGGCAGCCGTAGAGGTTGTCGAACTTGCTCTTCGTGACCGAGTCGTTGACGTTGATGGCCGGGCACTTGAGCTTGCCGTCCGCGAACCGCTTCCGGAGGTTCTTCACCCCCGTCGTCGTCTCCTCGGAGAGGCCGCGGATCTTGTCGGCGCCCTCGAAGAGGTGGGCGTGCCGATCGTGGATCCAGTTGGTGAGATCCCCGCCGTCGTCGAGGATCATGTTCGGGCCCTTGCCGCCCTCGAACGCGTAGATCTGCTGCTCGAGGCACCAGTCGTACTCCTCGAGCGTCTCGCCCTTCCAGGCGTAGACGGGGATCCCGCGCGCGGCGATGGCGGAGGCGGCGTGGTCCTGGGTCGAGTAGATGTTGCAGCTCGTCCAGGTGACCTCGGCCCCGAGCTCGACGAGGGTCTCGATGAGGACCGCCGTCTGGATCGTCATGTGGAGGCAGCCCGCGATGCGCGCGCCCTTGAGCGGCTTCTTCGCGCCGTACTCCTCGCGCAGCGCCATGAGACCGGGCATCTCCTTCTCGGCGATGGCGATCTCTTTGCGGCCGAACTCGGCCAGGTTGATGTCGGCCACCTTGTAACGGGGTTTCTCGCTCATGTCGGTTCCTCGGTCAGCGGTTTTTGACTGGCTTTGCGGCGCAGAAGACCCGCCACTCGAGGTGAGCGTCGGGACCTTCTCCGCGGAAAGGTTTGGGGATGGCGGCGGAGGGCGCGGCCGAGACGAGGCCGGCTCCCTCCGCGTAGCGGGACAGCTCGTCGTCGGAGAAGCCGAGCCACAGATCGGCTTGGGACTCCTTGAGGGCGAGGTCTTCGTGAGGGGCGTAGTCGAGCACGACGAACACGCCCCCGGGCGCGAGCAGCGACGCGAGCGCCTTCACCGCCGCCGCGGGCTTGGGGGCGTGGTGCAAAACGCGGGACGCGAACACGACGTCCGCGCCGCGCGGCGCGCGCGCCCGCACCGCGCTCCTCGCCGCTTCACCGTCGAGCTCCGACTCGACGAAGTCGATGTTGGCGAGGCCGCTCCGCGACGCGTGGGCGCGGGCGGTGGCGAGCTGCGCGCTCGAGCGGTCGACGGCGACGACGCGATCGAACAAGGGCGAGAGCACGTCGAGGAGCGATCCGTCGCCGGTGCCCGCGTCGACGGCGAGATCGTGAGCGGCGAGCAGCGGCCGGAGCGCGACCAGGTACGCCCCGAGCTCGCGCGGCACGCTCGCGTGGGAGAGGCGAGCCGCGCTCCTCGCGAAGTACTCGCGGGCCTTGGCGTCGCGCGCGCGCACGATCTCCTCGACCTTGGCGAGGGTTCCATCGCGTTGGAGCGCCCGGCGCCCGGCCTCGAGCGCGTCCCTCACGACCGGATCGGTGCGGGCGGAGTCGGCGAGGCGCAAGAGCACCCAGGTCCCGTTGCGCTTGGCGGTGACGAGGCCGGCGTCGCGGAGGGCGGCGCCGTGTCGGGAGATCTTCGGCTGGCCTTCGCCGAGCAGCTCCGCGAGCTCGCCGACCCCGAGCTCCTCCGCCTCCGCGAGGGCGAGGAGGCGCACGCGGACCGGATCGGAGAGCAGCCGATAGAGCTCGCAGCGAGGGACGTCGGCCTCGGGGACGAGCTTCGGGCTCGGTGCCGCCCTCGTCAGGTCCGCCTCGTCGACATCCATCGAGGGCATTAATTACATAGATGCGAATAAATGCAAATAACAAAATTCGCGAAGAACATGGGGGGATCTAGCGCTTCAGGGCTGCTGAGGCGGCTTCTTCTTGCCTTCGTTCGAGGGCCCTGCGGCCTCCGCATCAGGCGCCTGCGACTTCCGCATCGCCGCGCCCGACGCGCCTCGCGAACCCGGCGACGCAGGCGCGATCGATACGCGGAACGGTCGTTGCGATGGCCCTCGCGAGCCTATGAAAACCATGATCCTCATCTCCCTCTCCATCATCTTGTTCGGCTGCGGCGCGAGCGTGTCCGGCGGCGGTGACGGCGACCAGGGAAGCTGCACCGCGATCGACTCGCCCACCTGCGCCACCGCCCCCGACTACGCGACCGAGATCGAGCCCATCATCGACGCCTACTGCGCGAGCTGCCACCAGCAGGGCGGTGAAGAGCCGAAGGAGCTGCTCACGAGCTACGCCGAGGTGCAAGGCTGGTCGAGCGACATCGCGCGCACCGTCGAGGATTGCTCGATGCCGCCTCCCGAGGACGCGCAGATGAGCGACGAGGAGCGGACCCTGCTCCTCGAGTGGATCGCGTGCGGGGCTCCCCAAGTCGCGAACTGACGGCGACTCTTCTCGAGCGCCGCCGTATCCTCGAGGGCCAATGGCCGAGGGCGGTGAGATCGATCGGATCGGCGACTACGCCCTCACCCGCATCCTCGGCGAAGGTGGGATGGGCGTCGTGTACGAGGCGACGGAGCGTCTGACCGGCCGGCGCGTGGCCTTGAAGGTCCTCCACCGATCGCTCGCCGGGCGCGCCGACGCCCGCGCTCGGTTCGTGACGGAGATGCAGATCCTCACCACCCTCGAGCACCCGAGCATCGTGCGCTGCCTCTCCACGTCCGAGATCGACGGTCGGCTCGTGATGGTGCTCGAGCTCCTCGAAGGAAGGACGCTGCGCGAGGAGCTCGAGCAGCGAGGCGCCCTCGCTCCCGCGCGCGCGATCCGGATCGCCCACGCGGTCGCGTCCGCGCTCGCGGTCGCCCACGCGAGATCGCCCGCGATCGTGCACCGCGACCTGAAGCCCGAGAACCTCATGCTCACCCCGGACGGGAACGTGAAGGTGATGGACTTCGGGATCGCGAAGGTCCTCGGCGCCCCCTCCCAGACGCGCGCGACGCAGGCGATCGGCACCGCTCAGTACATGAGCCCCGAGCAGGCGGAGGGCGGCGCGATCACGGAGCGGACGGATCTCTACGCGCTCGGCCTCGTGCTCTACGAGATGCTCGCGGGAGCGCCCCCGTTCCAATCTCCCTCCGTCTTGGGCCTCCTCCGAAAGCAGTGCGAGGAGGAGCCTCCTCCGTTGCCGGATCCCGTGCGCAGGCAGATCCCCCGCGAGCTCGAGGAGCTCGTCTTCTCGCTCCTCGAGAAGAAGGTGGAGCGAAGGCCGTCGAGCGCGGCTGGGGTCGCGGCGCGCCTCGGGCAGCTGGGGGCTCCCGGCTCGGGGACGGACGCCACCGTGGCGATCGCGGCCGGCGCGACCGCGGCGATGACCCGCCTCCCGCCGATGACGGGCCTCGTTCCGGCGCGGGTCCCTCCCATCCCCGCCGCCGGGCGCGCCCCCAAGCGCGCAGACACGATCGCCCTCCTGGATCGGTTCGATTCGAGGCGCCGGCGCCTCGCGTTCATCCTCGTCGCGAGCGGGATCGTCGTCGCCCTCGCGCTGATGTTGGGAGCGCGCCAGCTCTCGAGGTCGGGGGCGGAGTCACCCAAGTCGAAGCGGAGCGCGTCGGCGCGGACCCAGAGCCCGCCCGCGCCGACCGCGGTCGTCGGAGCGCCCCCGGCGCCGGCACCGGCCGCCGCGAGCGCCGACCTCTGCCGCGGTCGTGACTTCTGCCGGCCGTCCGCGATCGCGACCCCCTCCCGCGTCGAGGCGGACGAGGTCATCGCCGAGCTCAACCGGTTCGCGGTCGAGTCCGATCCGGGCGCGAAGCTCGCCCACCTCAGGTTCGACAAGGCGATCTCGAGCGGCGCGCTCGATCTGACGCGGCCTCGGGGATACGCGAGCGCGACCTACACCATCCCGAGGGGCGCGCTCTACGTGGATCTCCGGGAGGGCGTCCTCCGCGGCTTCGTGCTCTCCCCGTCGTCCGAGCAGGGCGTTCTCGCCCCCGCCCGATGCTCGTTCCGCCAGGCGTTCGAGGCGGCGGCGGCGAAGGGGTTCTCGTTCAACGCCGACTCGACGGCGTCCCTCACCAACGCGTCCCGCGACAAGAGCGCGCACTGGGATTTCCTGACCAACCACGCCCACGCCTCCGTGAACGGCGACACGTGCGAAGCTCGCATCTTCCCTTGAGGGCGCGCGGGGGGGTCGAGGATTTGTGCTAAGAATTTAGCATCGATCTGTTGCTAAAATTTTAGCACCGCGCTACGAAGCGCTCATGGTCGAACCGACGAAGCGGGAGCGCGCGCTCACGAGGCGCGAGCGCGAGATCATGGACGTCCTGCACAAGCGGGGGCGGGCGACGGCGCAGGAGGTGCTCGAGGGCCTCGCCGAGCCGCCCAGCTACTCGGCGGTGCGGGCGCTGCTGCGCTTGCTCGAGGAGCGCGGGCACGTCCGCCACGTCGAGGACGGCCCGCGCTACGTCTACCTCCCCGCGGTCGCCCCCGGGCGAGCCAAGAAGAGCGCGCTCTCTCACCTCGTCCAGACCTTCTTCGGCGGGTCGGCGACGGAGGCGGCGGTGGCGCTGCTCGAGACGACGAAGCACAAGCTCAGCGACGACGAGATCGACCGCCTCTCCCGCGCCATCGCGAAGGCCAAGAAGGAGGGACGTTGAGATGAGCCCCCTCCACCTCTTCCTCTCGTTCGCCCTCCAAGGGGCGATCTTCTCCGGCGCCGCGCTCCTCGGCGGATGGCTCCTCGCGAAGAGGAGCGCTCGCGCGCGTCGAAAGCTCCTCGTCCTCTCGTTCGCGCTCACCCTCGTCGCGCCGCTCCTCGGCCCCGTCGGCCGCGGGCTCGTCGCGGAGCGCCCGGTCGTGGCGCGCTCGACCTCCGCCGCCCCCTCCGTCCCGGACACGGAGCCGGTCGTGGAGGCGATCGAGCGGCGGGCGCGCGCGGGGGGCGCGGCCGCGGCCACGCCGGTCGACGCCCCTGCCGCGGCGCGCGCCGAAGGAGCGGTCGAGCGCGCGCCGAGCGCCGGTCTGCTGCCCATCGCCCTCCTCGCCCTCTGGTTGCTCGGGAGTATCGCGGTCGGGACGCGCTTCGCGCGGGCCCACCTCGCCGCCCGCGCGATCGCGCGGCGGGCCTTGCCGATCTCCGATCCCATCTGCTCTGGGCCCTCGTCCGCGCGGAGCGAGCGGTGGGAGCGAGGGCGGTGGTGGCCGCGAGCGACGAGGTGGACGCGCCCATGCTCATCGGCGCGCTGCGGCCCGTCATCGTGCTGCCGGAGTCGGCCCGAGGGTGGCCCGCGGCGCGCCTCGAGCGCGTGCTGGCCCACGAGCTCGCCCACGCTCGGAGCGCCGACGTCGCCGCGAGCATCCTCGCCCAGCTCGTCGCCTCGCTCTCCTTCTTCGACCCGATCGCGTGGCGCGCTCTCCGCAAGCTCGAGGAGGAGCGCGAGCTCGCCGCGGATGAGCTGGTGGTGGCGGCGGGGGCGCGCGCGTCCGACTACGCGGAGGATCTCCTCGTGCTCGCGAGCTCACTCGGACAACGGCGGACGGCAGGGGCGATCGGCGCCGTGCCGGAGCGGAGCCACGTCGCGACTCGGATCGAGGCCGTGCTCGATGGGGCGCGCCCCGCCCTCGGCGCGCGCGGGGCCGTCGGCGTCGCCGCCTCGGCGGCCGCGCTGTTGGCGCTGGGAGCGTGCGTAGGCCCGTCGATCGAGCCCGCGCCTCGCCGCGTCGACGCGAAGGCCGCGAGCGGTCCCGGCCGCATCGACGCCGCGCCTCGGGCCGCCGCTCGGAGCGGGCGCTCGACGATCGAGCCGCGCGTCCAGGCCCTCGCGACCCGCGAGCTCGAGCGGGCCAAGGCGGAGTACGGCGCCGACGACGCGACCGCCATCGTGCTCGACGCGCGGACCGGCCGCGTCCTCGCGATGGTGGGAGAGCGGCTCGCGACCACCCCTCGCGAGCCAGGGTCGACGATCAAGCCGCTGCTCGTCGCGGGCGCGCTCGAGCAGGGCGTGATCCGCGAGACGGAGACGATCGACTGCGAGCACGGAGAGCGCGTGTACCCGACGGGGCAGCGCCTCCGGGACATCGGTGACTTCGGCTCCCTCGACGTGGCCGGCATCCTCGCCGTCTCCTCGAACGTCGGCGCGTCGAAGATCTTCGATCGACTCGGGGGCGACGCCTATGTCGACACGCTCCGGGGCTTCGGCTTCGATCGCGCGATCCGCGCGGGGGACGAGCAGGCGCAGGCGTTCTCGCTCGGGGCGACGCCGAAGGCGGGGACGATCGCGGGCGCGAACGCCGCCCTCGGGCACGGAGTCCGGGTGACGCCGCTCCACATGGCGGCGGCGTACGCCGCCCTCGCGAACGGAGGCGTCTACGCGTCGCCTTCCTCGGACGACGGCGCGCCCGTGACCTCCCGCGCCGTTCGGGCCGACACCGCCCGCGCCGTGCTCGGGCTGCTCGAGAAGGCGGTCACGGCGCCCGCCTCGACCGGCGCGGGCGCGCTCGTCGCAGGCGTGCGCGTCGGGGGCAAGACGGGCACCGCGCAGATCGCCGGCCGCTCGGAGGTCTACTACGGCAGCTTCGTCGGCGTCGCCCCGATCGACGCGCCGAAGTACGTCGTGCTCGTGGGGATGATCGCTCAGGCCCCGGGCGGCAAGTCCTCGGCGCCGGTGTTCTCTCGAATCGTCGCCTCGCTCGAGGGCGGCTGAGCGGCGCGAGGCTCGAAGAGCCGGATCCTCACCCCGCGGTAGAGCTCCACGGCGACGAGGATGAAGCACATGTCCCAGGGGATCCGGTACCGCGCCTCGCCGGTCGCGAGCATCACCGAGACGACCACGCCGAAGATGGGGGCGAGCACGGCGAGCTCGGTCGACCGCGCGAGGCCGACGAGCCCGCGGGCCCTCGCCACCTCCAGGAGGCGCATGAGGGCAGGGAAGAGCAAGAGGCCCAAGAACGCGTAGTGGGCGGCCTGGCTCGCCGGCCACGACTTGGTCGCGACCGAGGGCCACGGGAGGCTGCCCCCGAAGCTGTCCCAGACGTGCTCGAAGGAGAGGACCACTGCCTGCCCGGGGTTCTCGCGGATCCATGCCCACGCCGCGGCCTTGTTCTCTTCGCCGTCGGTGATCTTGAACTCGAACTTCGCCTTCTCCTGGTAGCCGTGCTGAAACGCGGCCGGGCTGCCGAAGTTCACTTGGCTCCGCACGCGCTCCGGCCGGTGGGGGTCGCGCTCGAGCCACGTCACCGACTGCACCCGCCCGATGTGGCCCATCAAGAAGTCGGCGGGGGCCTTGTTGGAGCCTGGGCAGAACTTGCCCTCGTTGCCGCGGGTGCAGCGATCCGCTTGCCAGCGGCTGAGGGGGGCGGCCCCAGCGAACAGCGCGACCGCGAGCACGAGCTTCGCCTTCCAAGAGGCGGGCGTGCGCGTGAAGACGACGACGACCCCGAGGAAGGCGAGGATGGCCGGCACCGCGACCATCTTCATGAGCATCGCGAGCGAGAAGGTGAAGCCGCCGACCGCGGCCAGCCCGATCGCGAACGCGATCCGCGGCTTCGACACCGGGCCGAAGAAGGGGGATCGGAGGGCGGCGCGGATCCGCGCGAGGAGCTCCATCCGCGAGTCGATCGCGGCCACGCCCTCCTCGCCGGTCGAGAGCAGCCGGAGCGCGCCGAGGAAGAGGACGAGCGTCGCGGTGGCGGTGAACGTCAGGTAGATCTCGGCGAGGAAATAGCCGCCGTAGTCGATGAAGGGGAAATACAGGCTCGCGATCGCGAGGGACCACGCGCCGTTCTTCCGATCGAACGCGAGCCAGCCGAAGAGCCCGATCAAGAGGGGGACGGCCGCCGTGACCACGAACTGGAACCGGACCAAGTTGTCGAGGGATGGGTCCGTCTTGATGAAGTAGGCGATCAGCTCGCTGAGGCCGGGTGGGTGGGTGACGTCGTACGGATGGAGGCGGTAGCCGGGGCGGGCGAGCCGCTTGCCGAGCTCCACGTACATCCCCATGTCCGAGTAGACGAAGTCCTTCGGCTTGTGGAAGACGAACAGGTAGAGGTAGCGGATCAGGACCCCGACGAGGTACGTCGCAGCCGCCGCCGCGTAGCCGATCTTCGCGACCCACGCTGCGCGCGGTGGCGGGGGCCGGGCGGAAGCGGTCATGCCCCTCGCGCGGCGCCGTAGCGGCGCACGATCTCGTGGACCTCGCGCTCCGTCTTCCTCGCGATGGAGCCGACGAGGGCGACCGCGATCGCGCCCGGGTCGAACATCCGCCGCGCGATCGTCCGCACGCTCGCGACGCTGCAGGCGTCCATGCGGGCGGCGCGGGCGAAGGGGGTGGTGGGCTCGGCCGTCATCAGGGCGCGCGCCGCCTGCTCCGCCATCGCCTCCGGCTGATCGAGGGTGCGCGCTGCTTGCCACCGAGCGCGCTGTCGGGCGCGGTCGAGCTCGGACTGGGTCGGCCCCCGGTCGGCGAGATCGGAGAAGATCGAGAAGATCACGGAGAGGACCTCCGCGATCGCGTCCTCATGGGCCTCCGCCGCGACGTCGAACAGGCCGATCTCCGCGTAGGGCTCGAAGCCGGCGGAGACCTCGTAACAGAGGCCGCGGCGATCGCAGAGGGCCTCGTAGAGCCGGGTCGCGTTGCCGTCGTCGAACATGCGCAGGAGCAGCTCCGCGGAGGCGCCCGTCGCGTGCCGCGGCCCGGGCCGAGGCACGCGACGCGCAGAGAGACCTGGCTCGAGCTCGTTCGGGTGACGGTGAGCCGAGGCTCGCGCGGGCGGCTCGTCCGCGCCGCGCCGAAGCGCGCGGGCCGGATCGCCCGGCCGCGGGGCACCGCCCCGAAGGCGCTCTCGAGGGCCCGCGTGAGGCGGCTCTTCGCGGGGAGCTTCCCCGCCACCGCGATCGCGCACGTCGACCCCGTGTAGTGGCGCGCGTGGTGGCGGCGGAGCATCGGCACGTCGAACGAGGAGAGCGTCTTCGGTGAGCCCACGATGGGAAAGCCGAGGGGGTGATCGGCGAAGAGCGCGGCGCGGACGATCCCGTCCGGATCCACCAGCCGTCCGCGCTCGTCACGGTCCTCGAGGAGCTCCTCTCGCACGATGCCGCGCTCGACCTCGAGGTCGGAGAAGATCGGCGCGCGGACGACCTCCCCGAGGACGCCGATCGCTTCGAGGACCGTCTCGGGAGGGGCGGTGAGGACGAGCGAGCCGTGGTCGACGCCGGTCGCGGCGTCGAGGCTCGCGCCGAGGTTCTCGATCCCGGCCGCGAGCGCGTGCGCGGAAGGAAACGCCGGGGTCCCGCGGTGGAGCATGTGCTCGAGGAAGTGCGAGAGGCCCGCCGTCGCCGGCTCCTCGAAGCGCGCGCCGACGTCGAACATGCAGGCGACGGCGGCGCGGTGGAGGTGGGGGCCGGGCGCGAACGCCACCGAGATCCCGCTCCCGAGCGCGCACGTCTCGAAGGCGTGCTTCGGCTCGGCGACCGAGAGGCTCATGGCCTCGCCCTTCACTCTTCTTCTTCGGGAGGAGGCGGCGCGTTGGTCCCGCCCGCCTTCGCGGAGGACTTGGGCTTCGGGAAGAAGTCTTCCTTCGGCTTGATCTCGGCGGTGTGGGCTGCGCGCAGCCGCTTCATGTAGTCCGCGTACGCTTCGAGCTGACGCTTCATGCGCAGCGAGTCGATCTTGCCCGCCTTCTCTTTTTGCCAGTCTTCGTCCGAGGGGGGCGTCTTCTCGGCGAGGGCGATCAGGACGATGGCGCCTCCCTTCACCGGGACGAGGTGCTCGGCAACATCCCCGACCTTGTCGAGCCCGAACGCCACCGCGGCCGGCGACTCGCCGAGCTCCGCGTCTTGGAAGGGCTCTTCGTTCGCGGTGAAAGGACGGCTCGTCTCGACGGTGGGCTCGAGCGGATCCTTCTCGGGCGCTGCGTCGGCGTCCTTCTTGGGCTCGGCGTCCTTCTTGGGCTCGGCGTCCTTCTTGGGCTCCGGGTCCTTCTTGGGCTCCGGGTCCTTCTTGGGCTCGGCGTCCTTCTTCGGCTGCGCGTCGCCCTTCTGGGCCTCGGGGGCCTTGTCGCCCTTGGGCTTGTCGCCGTCCTTCTTCTTGCCCTCTTCCGGCTTCTTGTCGGCGCCGTCCTTCTTGGGCTCGCCGTCCTTCTTGGGCTCGGCGTCCTTCTTGGGCTGGTCCTTCTTGGGCTCGCCGTCTTTCTTGGGCTCGCCGTCTTTCTTCTCGGGCGGCGTGTCCCCCTTCGGCAGCTCGACCTTGTTCGCGGGCTCCTCCTTCTTCTCGGGGAGGGCGGGGAGATCGAGCTTCACCGCCGGGAGCTTCGGGACCTTCGCGAGGTGCGCCTTCAGCGCGTCCTCGATCGTCTTGCCGCCCTTCACCGCCGCCTGGACCTCTTGCGCTGCTTCGGTGGCGATCCGCTTCGACTCGTTGCCGAGATAGAGCTGCCGCACGACCCGCTCGCGGAGCGACTTCTCCGCGGCGTCGCCCTTCAGGATCTTGTCGACGCGCACGAGGTGGAGGCCGGCGGCCGACTCGATGACGTCGCTGATCGCGCCCTCTTGGAGCGTGAAGATCGCGTCACCCAGCCCCTGGCGGGGCCCGATGAGCTCCTCCTTGATCTGGCAACCGCGGTGGCCCTCGTCGAGGGCGGACACGGCGTCTTGGCTGATGGCGCGCGCCGCCTGCTCGAAGGTGATCGTCTTCGCCTCGATGTGACGCTTGATGTCCTCGAGCTTGGTCTTGGCCGCCTTGCGCTCGTCCGGGGACGCGTCCGGCTTGACGAGGAGGAAGATCTCGCTCGCCTCACGGCAGCCATCGCCCAGCTTCTCCTTGAGGGAGCCGTAGCGCTTCTCGATCTCCTCGGCGTTCTTCCCCGCCCACGCGTCGATCGCGGCCTGGGTGCGATCGACCGCGCGCACGTAGTACTCCTGGCGGAAGCGGATGAACTTCGCCCGGGCCGTCGTCTCGTCGGCGGTGAAGGTGTCGAACGCCTCCGACTCGCTCACGCGGACCCGCGCCATGATGAGATCGCGCATGCGCTCGGCGATCAGCTCGTTGCGCTGGAAGTCACGGAACTCCTCCTCGGAGAGGTGGGTCGTGTCGGTGACCGTCCGCTTGTACTCCTCGACCGAGAACTTGTTCGTCTTCTTGTCGAGGAACTCATCCCCCATCGGAATGACGGTGTGGGGAGCGTGCTTGAGCGTCGACATCGGGTTGCCCGCCGTCTTGGCGAGCTGAGCGGCCGTGACGGAGAAGCGGATGCGACCCGCTCGCAGCTCCTTCGTCAGCTCTTGCTCGGTGACGGAGATGCCGATCCGCTTCGCCTCGGCGAGGAGCAGCTGCCGCTCGACGAGGGCGTCGAGGACCTCCTGCTGCGCGCGGGGCGCGTCGTCGCGCGGGTCTTGGCCGCGGAAGCGCAAGCGCCACGTCGCCCAATACTGGCCGCTCGAGATGCATTGCCCGAGCACGTCGGCCGCGCATTGGGGACCGGTTTTGGCCTGGTTCTGTCCGCCTCCAGGTTGGAAGTTGACGATGAACACGACGGCGATCGCGATGACCGCCAGGCCGCCTAGGAGGGAGGACGCTCGATTCACGGGGGCGCGTCCGTCTAGCACGCTTTTCCGCGTGCGACAGCGGTGGATGTTTCGCCTGAAACGAAGCCGGCCGAGAGCGGCATGCTATGCTCCACGCTCGTGACCAGGCGAAGTCTCACGCCCTCTCCCGATCCCGGCACTGGATTGCCGCCGAAGCGGCGTACCGGTGGCGCTCGCAAAGAAACGAGCGCCCGCGTCAAGTTCACGCTCGGCGGCCGCGAGGTCGAGGGGTGGGCGCTCAACGAGAGCCGCGGCGGCATTCGGGCCGTCGTCGACGAGCCGATCGACCTGGGGGCGGAGGTCGAGATCTCCATCGCGGAGGGTCCGTCGCGGGCCGCGCGCATCGTGTGGATCCAGGAAGAGCCCGACGGCGCGATCGTCGGCGTCGAGTTCTTGGACGTCGAAGGATCGATCCCTCCCGAGCCGCCCGACGCGATCTCCGCACGCAATCCTCTCCTCGCCGGCGGCGGGGAGGGCGACTCGCGCGGCTGAGATCGTGACCGCGAAGCCCCGGCGCGCGAGCGACCTGCTCGGACCACAAGGGCCCTTCGCGTCGAGCGAAGAATACGAGACGAGGCCGGAGCAGCTGGCGATGGCGGAGGCGGTCTCGCGGGCGCTCTTGGAGGCCTCCGTGCTCCTCTGCGAGGCAGGCACCGGCGTCGGCAAGACCCTCGCGTACCTCGTGCCTGCCCTCGAGAGCGGTCAGCGCGTCGTCGTGTCGACGGCGACCAAGGCCCTGCAGGATCAGATCTTGTCGCGCGACATCCCTCGGGTCGCGCGGGCCCTCGGTCGGACGCCCCGGGTCGCGCTCGCGAAGGGCCTCTCCAACTACGTTTGTCTCCGAAGGCTGCGAGAGCTCGAGGCGACGCCGGACGGCGCCGACTCCATACTCCCCTCGGTGCGGCGCGCGCTCCCGCTCGTGCGGGCGTTCCGGAACGAGACGCGCACCGGCGACATCGCGGAGCTGAGCGCCCTCTCCGAGGACGACCCGATCTGGGCCGAGGTCACCTCGTCGAGCGACACCCGCATCGGCCCTCGCTGCGAGCACCATGACGCGTGCTTCGTGACCCGCATGCGCCAGGAGCTCGCCCGCGCGGAGCTCATCGTCGTGAACCACCACCTCTTCTTCGCCGACGTCGCGCTCAAGGCGCGGGCAGGGAAGGGCGGCGAGTCGCGCGCGAGCGTCCTGCCTCCCTACGACGCGGTCGTGTTCGACGAGGCCCACCGGATCGAGGACGTCATGAGCACCTTCTTCGGGGTGCGAATCTCGAGCGCCAAGCTCGCCGCCCTCGTGCGGGACGCGGAGCGCGCGTTCCTCGCCTCCTCTTCGCCGTCGCTCGCGGAGCGCGCGGCGGGCCTGCTGATCGGCGTGCGCGAGGCGGGAAAGACGTTCTTCCAGTCGCTCGGTCGCATGGCGCGGGCCCAGGAGGGCAGGGTCCGAATCGGCGAGCACGCCCTCGACGAGCGCGACCGCGAGGCCCACCGCCGCCTGGACGACGTGCTCGATCTGCTCGAGACGTTCGCGGAGAGCCACGAGCTCGACGAGTCCATCGCGACCATCGGCAGGCGGGCCCGAGCCTTTCGTGACGACCTCGCCGCCGTCGTCGAGCCCGCCACCCACCACGTCGCGTACATCGAGCAGAAGCGGGAGGGCGTCGCGATCGGCGCTTCGACCACCGACGTCGGCGCGCAGTTCCGGAGCCTCGTCGTCGGTCGCCTCGGGGGGGTCGTGCTCACGAGCGCGACCCTCGCCACCGTCCCGGTAGGCGCGCCCGCCCGGCGTCGCCGCGACGTCGACGCGATGGACGTCGACGAGCCGCCTCGCGCCCCCGCGTCCAAGCCTTCGCCGTTCTCGTTCTTGAAGAAGCGGCTCGGGCTCGACGAGAGCCTGCCCGTTCCCGTCGAGGAGCTCGAGCTCGGATCCCCCTTCGACTACGCGTCCCGCGCGCTCCTGTACGTCCCGCGCGACCTGCCCGACGTGTCGCAGCCGGATTTCTTGGATCGCGCCGCTGCCCGCGCGTCGGAGCTGATCGAGGTCGTGGGAGGAGGAGCGTTCGTGCTCACGACGAGCATGCGCGCGATGCGAGCGCTCTCGCCCGCCATCGAGCGGGCTACCGGCAGGCGGGTGATGGTGCAGGGCGACGCGCCCAAGTCCGCCCTCCTCGAGCGGTTCCGCGCCGACGGTCACGCCATCCTCGTCGCGACGATGAGCTACTGGGAGGGGGTAGACGTCCCGGGCGACGCGCTCCGCCTCGTCGTCGTGGACAAGCTCCCGTTCGCCGTCCCGAGCGACGCCCTCGTCGCGGCGCGGTGCGAGGCGCTCGAGCGCGAAGGCCACGATCCGTTCACCGCCTACAGCGTCCCGGACGCGGCGATCACCCTGAAGCAGGGGGTGGGCCGCCTCCTGCGAACGCGGCGCGACCGAGGGATCGCAGCGGTGCTCGATCACCGCCTCGTCACGCGCGCCTATGGATCGCGCATCCTCGAGCGGCTGCCCCTCGTGTGCCGGACGGAGTCGCTCGACGACGTGCGCTCGTTTTGGCAGCGGCAGGTCGAGGGCGAGTCGGCATGACCGTTCGGTCACTCTTTCGCCGGGCGGCGGCGCGTTGTAAGCGCCGCCCATGCACTCCCACTACCTCGGACCGACGCGCTCCCTCACGGTGGAAGGCGAAGCCCGCGAGCGGGCTCGACAGCAAGGGCTCGCCTGCGCGGGCGAGATGGATCGCGCCGCGTCGTCCATCGGCTCGCTCGTCGTCGGCCCGCGGTACTTCGGGGAGCGCGCCCACGAGAAGATCTCCTCCGCCCTCCTCGCCGCCGCCGGCGCCGTCTACCTCGCCAAGCACCGCGCCGCCCTGATCGGGCACGCGAGCGGTAAGTTCTTCCGCGCCCAGCAGGGCCTCGCCGAGGGGGCGGGAAAGACGCTGCCCGGCATGTACGGACTCGGCGCGGTGCCGGAGATCGCGGGCGCGCAGATGGGGTACACCCTCGGGTGCAGCGCGATCGCCATCGGGGCGGAGGCCACCGGGAGCGGCGCCCCTCGGATCGCCTACAACCATGATTTCCCGCCGCGCTTCGGGCGCTACAACTTCGTGCGCCGCAACCACCCCACCGACGCGTTCGCGTCCGTGTGCCTCACGTACCCGATCATGGTCGGGTGCCTCGCGGGGGTGAACGAGCACGGCCTCGCCATCACCTTGAACCACGCGTTCTCGACGGACTTCGACGGCAAGCCCGGGCTCCTCCTCACGAGCCTCGTGCAGGATTGCCTCGACCGCTGCCGCACCGCCGACGAGGCGGCCGACCTCCTCGTCGCGGCCCCCGTCACGAACGGCGCCCTCTTGACCCTCGCCGATCGCGGGGGACGAAGGGCGGTGGTGGAGCGGTCGTGCACGAGCGCTTCGGTGCGCCGCGCGGAAGGGCCCTTGCTCGTCACGTTCAACAAGTACCGCGTCCCCTCCATGGAGCGCTTCGAGATCCCGGTCGGGGCGGTGTCGACGGGGCTCATCCCCGGCATCCCGCTCCACGAGTCGAACCTCGAGCGGCAGCGCCGATGGGACGAGCTCGAGCGCGACCTGCCGAGCACGATCGACGAGGCGACGATCCGTCGCGTGATGACCGATCACCGAGGCGGAGCCGGCGACAAGAACACGATCTGCCGCCACGGGGATGAGCTCTCGGAGACGCTGTGGAGCGCGATCCTCGACACGGAGCGCCTCACGCTGCGGGTGGTGTTCGGGCACGCCTGCGACGGCGACTACGTGGAGCACGGCATCGACCGCCCCGACCCGCGGGCGGGGACGAGGCCCGGCTCGGTGCGCCCCCCTCGGCCGTTCGCACAGGCTTGATTCAGCACCCCCGGCGCGCTTCGCGCTCGCCGACCCCTCCCAGGCGACTGCGCTCTTCGAGCTCCGTCAGAGCGCGCGCGGCGGCGCCGCCCCGCTTTGCTTGCGCAGCAGCTGGCGCAGGTGATCGACGTTCTCGCGGTCGTGGATCGTGTCGCGGACGATCTGTTGCAGCTCGCGCGACCACGGCTTGCCTTCGGAGGCGCGGATCACGTCGACCATGGCGAGGAGGGCCTCGTCTCGGCTCGCGAGATCGCTCCTCGTGATGCGCCGGCGCCGGCCCGCCCACAGGATCGCGCCGAGGACGGCGAGCGCGAACCCGCCGAAACCCGCGATCGCGATGGGGACGACGCTCGAGCTCGATTGGGCGGCGCGGTTCGCGGCGTCGAGGACGTTGCCTTCGTCGGTGCCGAGCTGGCCGGCGCGCTTCTTTTGGGCCGTCTCGTCGATCGCCTCCTGGAAGCCGAGGGTCGCCTCCTTCGCCATCTCCCGCGCCCCCGCTGAGAGCCCCTTGCCGATCTCCTGACCCTCGAGCTCGTGCCGAACCTGTTCGAACGCGGCGGCGACGATCTCCTGGACGGCCGCGCGCAGGACGAGCTTGGCCTTGTCACTGTCGGACGAGAACGCGCGCCGCACGAGCTCGTCGACGATGTCGCCCACCGCGTTCTTGTCGATCCCTTGGATCGTCAGGGGGAGCTGGAAGCCCGCGAGGAGCTCGGAGAAGACCTGACGCAGCTCGGCCCGACGCTCGGGCTGTCCGAGAGAGTCCAGCGATCCGTCGACCACGCCGCTCAAGAGCTTCGCGGAGGTCTCCTGCACGTACTTGGGATCCACCCGCTCCGCGATCATCTTCTGGGTATCCGCCGCCGTGGCCTTGTCCACGGCGCTCTCGACCGCGACAGGCACGGTCGTCTTCACGGTGTCGCGCGCGAGAGCGCCGCAGCCGGTGACGAAAAGCCCCGCGGAGAAGCCCAGTGCGATCGAGACGCGCCTCATGGCGTGGGTTCACGTGCACCCCCCGTGCCGCCCGCGCGCGCGGCGTAAAGGTCGGGCCCGGACGTGCCGCTCTGCTCGTTCATG
Source organism: Polyangiaceae bacterium (assembly GCA_044225865.1). Lineage (GTDB taxonomy): Bacteria > Myxococcota_A > Polyangia > Polyangiales > Polyangiaceae > Xiheicaenibacterium. Next base: position 64,634 of record JBGAID010000037.1, read on the forward strand.
GCGACGCCGGCTCGGCTCACGTGTGCCTTTCTCTTCGTGTTCGCGGGCAGCGGCTGCTCGCTCGACCTCTGCCTCGACCCGGCCGACCTGGGGGTCGGCGCCACCGGACAGCCCATCATCGGCGGCCAGCTCGATGAAACCCACCACGCGACCGTGGCGCTCTTGCTGACTCAGCCCGACGGCAGCGGCGGCCTCTGCTCGGGCACCGTGATCGCCACCGACGGCGAGAAGGGCTTCGTCCTCACCGCCGCCCACTGCGCGACGGGCACCGTCGACCACATCTTCGAGGCGACCGATTGGCGCGACTGTACCCAGGCCGGCGACGCCTCCGGATGCAACGCCTCGTACGAGCCGAAGGCGGTCTATGTCCACCCCGCCTATGACCCGGCGACCCACGCGAACGACTTCGCGGTCGTCGTCTTCGGCGGCGCGAACGCCGACACGGTCGTGGTCCCGCCCGGCGGCGTGAGCGACGGCCTCGTCCAGGGCGGGGTGGTGGAGCTCTCCGGCTTCGGCCGAACCTACGCGGGGGCGGCCCAGCAGGGCGTTTTCAACTACGAGCGGCACGTGGTGAGCGTCCCCATCGCGTCGCTCGCCCCGTCGTGGCTTCGGTTCGACGCGAGCACCGGGAAGAGCGCGTGCTTCGGCGACTCGGGCGGCCCGGCGTACTCCAACGCTTCCGGTTCGCTGCGCGTCGTCGGGGTCACCAGCAACGGCGACGGCACGTGCGAGCACGTCGCGAACTACGGCCGCGTCTCCGCCGTCTACGCCGACTTCATCGAGCCCATCATCCACGCCGCCGTCTCGAGCGGGCAGGGGGGTGCGAGCTCCGAGGGGGGCGCAGGCGCGGGCGGGCAGGGCGCAGGCGCGGGCGGGCAGGGCGCGGGCGCAGGCGGGCAAGGCACGGGCGGGCAGGGCGCGGGCGGGCAGGGCGCGGGTGCGGTCGGCGGCCAGGGTGCTGGCGCGGGCTCGCCATCCGAAGGTGGAGGCGAGACCGGCGGAAGCCCCGCCCACGGCAGCTGCGACGGTGGCGCGCCTCCCCAAGGCTCCGGCGCGAACGGCGCGGGCGAGGGCGAAGCCGGCGGCGATGACGCCGCGGGCGGCGGTGACGGGGCGGCCGACCTCTCGTGCATCCCGCTGACCCTCAGCTGCTCCGCTTCGCCCCGCGAGCTCCCGCGCGGCGCAGGCGCCCTCGTCACCGCCCTCGCGGTGTTGGCCACCGCTCTCGCGCGCCGATCCTCCCGCGCGCCCGCTCGCCGCTGAGAGAAGGGCGCGCCCGCGGCGCCCGCGCAGCTACGTTTTTCATAGCGCGCCCGGCCGCGCGGACCGAGGGCGGTCAGTTGCAGAAGGCGACCGTCCGCCCTTCGCGCGTGGCCGTGTCGCAGCCGGCGAAGCCCGCCTCGGCGCAGGCGATGGTCTGGGCGAGACCTTGCGCGCAGAACGTGATCGTCCCGGCGTCGCACGCCTCGGGCTCGGCTGGATCGCACGCGGACTCGACGACGCCGCACGCGGCGCCGCCCGCGAACGGGCCCGACGTGTTGAAGCCGCAGCCCTGGCCGGCGGGATGGAGGGCGGCGCAGTCGCGGTGGGCGAGCTTGCCCCCGGCGCACGTGACGAGCACGTCGCCGTCGCACGCCTGCGAGAAGAAGTCGCACGCGTCGCCGGTCCCGATGCAGCCCTTCGAGCCCAGCATCGGATCGTCGCCGCACGTCTCGCCGGCGATCGTCGAGGGCTCGTCGCCTTCGGTGCCGTGCACGATGACGAAGTTGTTCTCGAGGTCGCAGCTCGTCCGCTCCAAGAAGCCAGAGGGGTTGCACGAGACGAGGACGGTCGGGTCGTCCGGGTCGCAG
>JBGAID010000037.1:66492-102449 GCA_044225865.1 Polyangiaceae bacterium
TCGGTCTGGCCGAAGGTGCACGGCTCGGTGCCGCAGCCCGCCCAGATGTCGACGTTGCACTCCTTGCCGGCGGCGGCGCAGTCGAACGCGCCCGCGGTGACGCCGTCGTCGCCGCAGACGACCCACGTCCCGCCGTCGCACAACGTGGTGCCGGGCTGCTCCGCGCACGCCGCGTCGAACCCAGTCGGATCGGTGTCGCACGCGCGCACGCCCTCGCAGTCCGTCGCCGCGAATCGGCACTCCATCGCCTCGAGGCCAAGCCGATAGCTCCCCGAGCTCGCCCAGCGCCACTGGCGCTCGTAGGGGTGGGCGAGGCACGCCTGCATGCCGATCGGCGTGCCGCCGTCCGCCTCGCACGCGTTGATGAACAAACACGTCTCGACCTCGGGCGAGAGCCCGGACCCCCCGCCGCCCCCGCCGCCCTCGTTGCTCCCGCCGGCGTTCGTGCCGCCCTCGTTGCTCCCGCCGGCGCCGGCGCCTCCGCCTCCGTCCGGGTCCACGTCGTCGCCGCACCCTGCGAGCAGAGCGACGACGAGGGCACAGGGAGCGAAGCGAAGGGAAAGAGCGCGGGGTCGCATGGGGCGGGTCGAACCTCTCGACCGAGCCGATAGGCCCCGTCGTGGAATAGGGAAGGGTCGCGATCGTGCGCTCAGCTCTCGAGCTCTTCGCCGATCACGCCCCGGAGGCTGACGTCGAGTCGGCTCCCGAGCAAGGCCAAGATGCTCTCGAGCTCGCGTCCTTTCGAACGACCCGCCGAGAGCTCGCGCCGGATGTTGTCGACCAGGGCGCGCCGCGCCTCCTCGATCCAACCGAACGCGGTCGCGCGGTGCACCTGGTAGAGCGTCGCGATCTTCTCCGCGGGCAGGTCGAACAGGAAGCGCTGCCGCAGGAGGTTCCGCTGGCGCATCGTGAGCTTCGCGAAGGCCCGCTTCATCGCCTCCCCGAGCTCCGCCCGCGACGCGTCCTTCAAATAGGCGATCTCCGGATCCCCGGCGCTCGGGATGCGGTCCAGCACCGGCTCCTCCGACGCGGGCCGCGCCGGATCCGTTCCCCGCGCGATGTCCACGATCATCCGCGCCACCGTCACCCGGACCCAGCTCTTGAGCGGCCCCCGCCCCCCGTAGGTCTCGATCTTCGGCGCGCCCTCCGCCGGTCGCACGAAGAGCTTCGTCCGCACGAGCTGGCGAAACTCCTCCGCCTGCAGCCCGAGGTTGGGGCTGCGCTTGAGGGCGAAGTCGACGTCGGGCCCGTGCACCCGCTCGAAGACGTCGAGGGCGGCCCGGTCGCCGCGAAGGCACCCGAACGCGAGGGCGAGGTCGGACCGATGGAGGGTCGACGCGTCCACCGCCGGCTCCGCCGTCGCCTTGCTTACGACGAACGCCTCGAAGGACGGATCGTGCTCGTACGAGCGCGCGATCGAGTCGACGTCGGGGGGGCTCACCGAGGCCGACTGTACCGCGAATTGCGGGCTTTTTCATGCCGCGACGTGCGCGAGCTCACCCCGTCTTTTATTCTCTTGGCACTTACCATGCGCCTTCACCTCCTTGCTTTTGGGCTGGTCGGCGGGCTCCTGCTCGCTGCCTGTGACGACACCCCACCCGATCGCGTCGTCCTCGAGGACGTCGCGGTGAGCGGCCACCGCTTCATTGCGGTAGGCGCGGTCCATCGCGCCGAGCCCTTCTATGACGGCGGTCCGGCGGCGCTGCTCACCTCGGACGACGGCCTCGCGTGGCAGAGCGTCGCCGTCGAAGCCCACGCGCCTCTCCTCGCGGTCGCGGCCGGGGACGGCGTCGTCATCGCGGTGGGAGGCGACGCGTACGAAGGCGACGCGGTGAGCATCGTCCTGCGCTCGACCGACGACGGGGAGACGTGGGAGCGCGTCGCGACGAGCGCCGCCGAGCCCCTCCTCGACGTGACCTACGGAGACGGCGCGTTCATCGCGGTGAGCGCGGGCGAGACCTTTCGCTCCGACGACGGCGGCGAGCGCTGGGCCTCCGTCTGGAAGAACCCCGACGACGCGTTCTCTTGGTACCCGCTCGGCCTCCAGGTCGGGTTCGGCGGCGGCGTGTTCATCCGGGGGGAGCGAGACGAGCAGAACTGGATCTCCAAGGACGGCGGAGAGAGCTGGGCCCGCGACAGCTCCGTCGGGCTCGCGTGGGTCGCCGAAGACGGCCACGCCATGATCGGGGCCGTGCTCGACGACGGGTGCACCGGCGATGGATTCGGCTGCGAGCGCTCGGATCGGAGCGCCCTGGCTCGCTCGGAGGACGGTCACCTCTGGCCGGCGTCCGACGACCGCCCCGGCAACGACGTGACCGGCTATGCCGTCCTCGGCGGCCAGCGCGTCGCGCCCGGCCGAGCCGGTCTCATGATCGACGAGGGAGGCGGCTGGTCGCTCCTCCGTGATGGCAGCTTCGACGCGGTCGCCGCCGACGAAGCGCGAGCGGTCGTCATCGGAGCCGGCGTCATCGTGGTCGGGACGGCTGCGGGCGAGTGGACCGACGTCGCGCTGCCCGCCCCCGAGACGTTCGGTCCCTGAGCCTCGTTGCCCACGCTACGGAAATCGTAGCGGCCCCCACCGCGACGAAGAACGTCTCGCTCTCCTGCCGCTTCTTCTGCGATCGCGTCGCCCCGCAGAGGCGGCTCGTTGCCTGGAGATTCGCTCGCACGGCCTTGTCCTTGCCCGCGATGTGCTAAAGGGCGCGCATGCCCTCGCCGTCCGATCCCGTGCCCCTCCATCCGTACGCGGAGTTTCTCCACGCGGTCGAGAAGCCGGCCCGCTACACCGGAGGCGAGATGGGGTCGCGCCGCCGCGAGCACACCCCCAAGGTCGCGAAGGTCTGCCTCGCGTTCCCGGACGTCTACGACATCGGGATGAGCCACCTCGGCTTCAAGATCCTCTACGGGATATTGAACGACGACCCGCGCACCCTCGCCGAGCGCTGCTACGCGCCGTGGATCGATCTCGAGGCGGAGCTGCGCAAGCGCGGGCTGCCCCTCGTGACCCTCGAGTCGAAGCGGCCCCTCAAAGACTTCGACGTCGTGGGCTTCTCGCTCCAGTTCGAGCTCACGTTCACGAACATCCTCACGATGCTCGACCTCGGGGGCATCCCGTTACGTGCGCGAGACCGTGGCGATCGCGATCCGCTCGTCATCGCGGGCGGCCCCGTCGCCACCCACCCGGAGCCGATCGCCCCCTTCATCGACGCGATCGTGATCGGCGACGGTGAGGAGATCACGACCGAGATCGCCCTCCTCGAGAAGCGGATGAAGGACGCGGGCGCGCCCCGGGCCGAGCGCCTGCGCGCCCTCGCCAAGCTCCGCGGGGTCTACGTGCCCTCCCTCTACGAGGCGAGCCTCGATCCGGACAGCGGCCTCTACGCCGTCGATCGCCCCGCCGATCCGACGCTGCCGTTCCCGATCGAGCGAGCGTGGGTCGACATCAAGAAGTACCCGTTCCCGGACGAGAGCCCCACCGGCGGCCCGGAGGCGATCTTCGATCGCATGTCGATCGAGATCGCCCGCGGCTGCACCGAGGGCTGCCGCTTCTGCCAGGCGGGGATGATCTATCGCCCCGTGCGCGAGCGCGATCCGGAGGAGATCGTCGACACGGTCATGCGCGCGGTCGAGAAGAGCGGCCACGACGAGGTGTCGCTGACGGCGCTCTCCACCGCCGACGTCTCGTGCATCGCGCCGCTCGTGAAGAAGGTGAGCGAGAAGCTCGCGGAGAAGAAGATCTCCCTCGGGGTGTCTTCGCTGCGCGCCTACGGCCTCGAGCCGGAGCTGCTCGACGAGCTCAAGCGCGTGCGCGGCACCGGCCTCACGTTCGCCCCCGAGGCGGGCACCCAGCGCATGCGCGACGTCATCAACAAGAACGTCACCGAGGAGCAGCTCCTCGAGACGGCGGAGCGCGTGTTCTCGCGCGGGTGGGGCAAGATGAAGCTCTACTTCATCGCCGGCCTCCCCACCGAGACGGAGGACGACGTGCGCGGCATCGTGGAGACGGGCCGGCGCGCCCTCGAGGTCGGCCGCAAGGCGGCGAAGGGCAAGCCGGCCGAGGTCACGGTGAGCGTCTCCGTCCACGTGCCGAAGCCGCACACCCCCTTTCAATGGTGCGCGATGGACGACGTCGCGACCATCGACGACAAACAGCGCATCCTCCGCGAAGAGACGCGCAAGGTCAGAAACCTCCGCCTCAAGACCCACGACCCGGACGCGAGCGTCCTCGAGGGGATCTTCGCGCGCGGCGATCGCCGCCTCGCCGACGTCATCCAGCACGCCTACGAGCACGGCGCGCGCTTCGACTCGTGGGACGATCGGCTCGACCTCGGTCTGTGGAAGCGCGCCCTCGAGGCGGCCGGCCTCGACAAGTCGATCTTCCTCGGGACGCTCCCCATCACCGCGCGCCTTCCGTGGAGCCACATCGACGTCGGATTGGAGGACGGCTTCCTCGCCCGGGAGTATCGCAAGGCCCTCGCGAGCCGCTTGAGCCCGCCGTGCGGCAAGGCGGCGGGCGCGTTCGTCCACCCCACCACCGCAGAGGCGACGCGCGCCGATACGCGCCGGCTCGTCTGCTACGACTGCGGCGTCGCGTGCGACATGACGGCGATGCGCGACGAGCGCATCCGCTTCCACGAGCGCATCGAGGCGACCACGCCGAAGCGCTCTCTCCCGCTGCTATCCGACGATCCGACGATGCCCACCCCCGTCGGGCACACGCCCGACGACCCCTCCCAAGCGTCGGCGCGCAAAGCCGCGCCGCCGCGGGAGGGGTTGCCCTCCGCGCGCTATCGCTTCTGGTTCGAGAAGGTCGGCCCGGTCGCCCTCATCGGTCACCTCGATCTCGTGCGCGAGCTCCCGCGCGTGTTTCGCCGGGCCGGCGTGGCGATGGTCCACACCAAGGGCTTCCATCCCAAGCCGGACATGACGTTCTCGCCCGCGCTGAGCCTCGGGGTGCTCTCGCTCGAAGAGGCCTTCGACGTGAAGCTGCACGGCGACTTCGACGAGGAGGCGCTCGCCGCCCTCGTCACGCGGATGACGGAGTGCGCCCCGGAGGGGCTCCGCTTCCTGCGCGCGACGCGCCTCGCCCCGAAGGCCGCCTCGCTCGGCGCTCTCGTCGGCGGCGCGCGCTACGCGATCGTGATGAGCCGCAAGGCGGTGACGGACGCGCTCCCTTTCGAAGATCGTCGACGTGCGGTCGTACCTCGTCGCGCTCGAGCCGCTCGAGGGGCCTCTTCGAGACGAGGTGCGCCGGGCCGGGCTCATCGGCGACCTCGTGGGCTTCGTCGCGACGGCGGAGATCCGCGGCACCGGCGCGGCCAAGGCGAGCGAGATCGCCGACGCCGTCCTCGGCGAGCCGCTCGCGAGCGTGGGCCGTCACCTCGTGCGCCTCTCGCTGCTCTTGCGCGATCCGCCCGTCGCGCCGCCGCCCCCGCATGAGCCGGTCGCGGCCGAGGCTTTGTGACGAAGGCGACCGACGCGGAGATCGCCGCTGCCCTCGCTGCTGCTTCCATCCACGACGTGCGCAACCACCTCGCCGTCGCGCGGACGAGCGCCCACCTCGCGTCGAGCAGCCTCTCCGACACCGCCTTCGTCGAGAAGCACCTCGGGCGCACCCGCGACAAGCTCGAGAAGGCGATGGCCCTCATCGACCGCTGCCTCGCCGTCGCGCGCGGCGATCGTGTCGGCGGCGGCCCCGTGCGCGTGCGCGCCGTCGTCGACGACGCCCTCGACGGCGTGACCCTGCCGGAGGGCGTGGTGGTCGAGGTCGCGCCGGACCTCGAGTCGCTCGAGGTCGCCGGTGAGCTCGTGCTCCTCGGCCGGGCGGTCGCGAACCTCATCGACAACGCCGGCGCCGCCGTCGCGTCGAAGGGGCCCGGCCGCGTCGCGATCGACGCGATCGGCGTCGATGGGGCGGTCGTCCTGCGCGTCGCCGACGAAGGGCCGGGGCTCGATCCCGCCCTCGCGTTCGCGGGCGTGACGACGAAGCCGGGCGGAAGCGGTCTCGGGCTGCGCGTGTCGCGCGCGATCGCGGTCGCCCACGGGGGCACGCTGGAGCTCGCGGCTCGAGAAGGCTTCGCGACGACGTTCGCGCTGACCCTGCCGCGCGCGCGGTAAAGGCGGAGCGCGCGCCGCGCCTCTTTCGGAGCCGAAGCGTCCCCGTGAGAGGACCCGAGCCTCCCCCGTCGTGCTGAAGGTGGCGGTGGCAATCGGTGACGGTGCTGGGTCGGAGCGCGCGGCGGGTGACGTGGGTCGCGCGGTCATTCCGCGACCGGTGGGGCGCAGGCGGCCGGCCGCCGCGCGCTATGTTTTTCATAGCGCGCGCCGTTCGGACGCGACGACCGGGGTGGCTGCCGACGAACCACCCCCCCCGTTGTCCCATCGGCCCCCTCGAGCGGGCGGCGCGGCGGAGCACGGCGCGCGAGGGCGAAGGCGAGAGCGCGGGAGCGCGGGAGCGAGAGGGAGCGAGAGGGAGCGGCGGGGGCGGGGGGGCTTGTCGCGCGCTTGGGCTTGCTCGCTTCAGCTGACCATCTCTCCGGCGTCGATCGTTCGCACCCCTTTGGGCGCGCGCACCGAGTAGCTGAGGGCGAGGATCTCGACGAGGACGGCGCGGTAGACGGCGTGGACGTCGTCGACGTCGACCTCGTCGGCGTGGGCCTCGAGGGCGGCGTCGACGTGGTCCTGCACGTACTTCAGCAGGTGGGGCTGCTCCATCGCGACGACGTCGTCCGACTCGACGACCTCGGCGGCGTCGGCCATGCGGATCTCCTCGTCGAGGGTGAGGGCCTCCTCCACGCTCTTGATGCCGACCTCGCTCACCGCCTCGAGGTCGTCCGAGAAGGCGCGCTCGAAGGCGAGGTAGACGGCGATCATGAGGAAGTAGCCGAAGCCGAGCGCGGGCTCGCGCTGGTGGCGGCCGAGCGCGTCGGACATGTGGTCGGCGAGCACCGTCTGGTCGCGCTCGAAGCGGTCGAGCGCCTGCGCGAGCATGCCGGTGCCGCTCCCCTCGTCGATCTCGGCCGCGAGCTCGTCCTCGAGGCGGTCGAGGACGGCCTCGGGCACCTTCGCGAACTCAGGGACGGGCCGGATCGCGGCTCTTCGGACCCACATCGCGACGAGGTTAGCAGCGCTCGTCGGCGGGTGGCTCGCGAAGGCGGGGCGCTATCGAACCGCGAGCGTTCGGACCGCGCCCCAGGGGACCCAGCCCTCGTAGTTGCCCCAGCGGACGAGCACGCGGTTCTCCTTTCGCGGGCCGACCTCGACGAGGCTCGCCTCGGGGATGACGGGAGCGTCGGCGGGCTTGCCGTCTTCGTCCTCGATCCGCGTCTCAGGGGCGACGACGATCCCGGGCTTGCGCGTCGCCGCGTGCTGGCGCGCGAAGAAGGCGATGGGGCCGAGGGCGACGGTCGCGAGCAGCGCGATGGGGGTGACGACGGCCCCGACGACGTGGACGAGGCCCGCCTTCCGCCAGCGCATGAGCACGCCGATGGCGAGGATCGCGGACGCGGCCATCGCCGCGATGGACCAGGTCGCGGGGGAGAACGCCTCCAGGATCACGCGGTCGAGCGAGGGGCGCACCACGACGTCGTTCTTGTCCTGCTTCGAGCGGCGGCGCGCGACCTCTGCGCGCACGAGATCCAGTGCTTTATCCGCCTCCGCGTCGCTCGGACGGAGGCGATGGGCCTCTTCGAGGGCGGCCGCGGCGCGCCCGAGATCCCCGGGCTCGGCCGCCTTGCCGCGGGCGCGCAGGGCATAGGCGAGGCCGCGCATGTAGCTGACGTCCGGGTGGACGACGCCCTGATCGGTGATCGCCTCGAGCTCGTCGATGGCGGCGGTCGCCTCTCCCTTCTCGAGGGCGCCGACGGCGCGCTGATACGCCTCCGGCGGCACCTCGTGGCTCGGGGCCGCCGTCGTAACCACGGGCGCGAGCGCGAAGACGAAGGCACCGAGCGCGAGCAGCAGGGTCGGCAGGCGCGCCTTCATGCTTCGAGCTTCTTGGTGAAGGCCTTCGCACGATCGCGCAAGCCGGTGAACGAGGCCTCGTCGACCTGGGGCATGAAGCGAAGCGACTCGCACTCGGAGAGGATCGCCTTCGCCTCCGCGGCGAGGCTCTTGTCGAGGCCCGCCTCCGCGACGCTCGGCTCGAGCTCTTCCATCCGAAAGCCGCGCGTCTTGAGGCCTGTCTTCGCCTCGAGGGCGGCGTGGACGGAGGCCTGTCTTCGCCTCGAGGGCGGCGTGGACGGCGCGCTCGATGGCGGCGCACGCGGTCCGAGGATCGTGGGCCTTGTCGGCCTTGGCCGCGTCCTTCATCGCGTCCTTCAGCTTCCCGCGCAGCTCCGCCCCGGAGGCGGCGCGCCGCGCCTTGATGCGCTCGCGCGCCTTCACTCCGCCGATCACGAGCAGGGCGAGGGCAGGGGGGGCGAACAGCCCGAGCGCGAAGAGGGGCATCGCGATCACCACCTCTCGCTTCGGCGCCCACGCCGTCGGCTTCGGCCTCGCCTTCGGCAGGTTGAAGAGCGGCATTCGCTGCTTGTCCTCTCCCGTGTCGGGGGCGGCTTGGGGCAGGCCCGCTCTCGCGTCGACCTTCACCGTGCCGAGCTCCGCGGTCAGGGTGACGTACTTCTTGGTGATCGGATCGTAGACGGGCAGGCTCAGCGTCCCGAGGGCGATGTCGCCCGGCTTCTCCAGCCGCAGGAGGTACTCGAGGGTCCGCGAGCCTCCGACCGTGAGCCGCTTCGGGTCGACGCTCAGCGTCTCCTTGCGGGTCGGCTCGAGCCACTTCCCTCCCGCGACCGTGGGCATCGGCAGGCGAGCGGGCAAGTTGCCGAAGCCCTGGACCTTCGCGACGACGCTCACCGAGCCGCCTGCCACCGTCGACTTGGGGCTCACCGACGCGGTGAGGGTGAGCTGGCCGACGGTGCCGAGCACGTAGCCGGGCGGCCTCCCTTCGGCGGGCGGCTCTTCGACCTTCACCACGACGTCGTTGGAGATCTTCTGCACGCGCGAGCCGATCTGCCGGCCAGTGAAGCGCGCCGGCATCCCGCCCGTCACCAGATCCCCCGCGTGGAGGGGGATCAACGCGAGGCGCTCGACGAGGCGGGCGCCGTAGCGCTCCCCCTTCACCGTCGTGAAGACGGGGGTCGTCGCGCTCGGATCGGTGAGGAGGGGGTATCGCAGCGCGTCCCCGAGCTTCGGGTCTCGACGCTCGCTCATCTCGTAGGCGACCCGGTAATAGAGGTACACGGAGAGGGTCACCTGCTCGCCGACGACGACCTTCTGCTTGTCCGTCTTCGCGTAGAGGAAGATGACCTCGTCGGTCGGACCTTCGGGGAGGGCGAGCTCCTTCGCGGCGGCGCTGTCGTCGGGGGTGAGGTCGTCGATGCCGCCGCTCTGAGCGCGCGCCTCACCCGGCGCGAAGACGCACAGCGCGAGGGCGGCGAGCACCGCCACGAGCCAGGCTCGGCCGCGCGCGCTCACTTGTCCTCCATGTTGCGGCGTCGGGTCTCGCCGCGCTTCTTGGACTCCTCCTGCTGGTAGGTCGGGGTCTGGTCGTATCGATCGAGCACGCGATCGCCTTGATCGGGCCCCTCCGGTCCCTCCTTCGAGGGATCGGCCGGCTCCGGATCTCCGTCTTGCGGGTCCTGCTGGTCGGGGTCGTCCTTGGGCTCTCCGTCGCCGGCGTCGGGCGAGCCGTTCTGCGGGTCTCCGCCGTCCGGCCCGTCCGAGCCGCCGTCCGGCCCGGAGTCGGCGTTGTCGCCCATCCCGGCGTCGTCGCCGGCGTCCTGTCCCGAGTCGCCCGCGTCGTTGCCGTCGCCGCCGTCCATGTCGCCGTCGGGGCCGCCGCTGCCGTCGCCGCCGTCTTGGTCTTGTCCGCCCCCGTCCGCGTCTTGCGGATCGGGCCCTTGCTGAGGCGCGTCCTCGCCCGCGTCTTCTCCGCCTCCCGCGTCGGCGAGGAGCTTCTCGAGGCGGCGGAGGGCGACGGCGCGGTTCCACGCCGCGTCGCGGCCGATGCTGTCGCCGCCCGCCTCCTCCACGACGCCGGGTACGAGCTTGAGGGCCTCTTCGTAGCTCGAGATCGCCTTGCCGTAGTCGAGCCTCAAGAACTCCAAGTTGCCGGAGACGTAGTAGGCGCGCGCCCGCAGATCGGGGGCGACCTTGCCGTCCTTCGCGATCGCGAGGGCGACCACGAGCCCGCACTTCACCTCGTCGTCGCGCTTCTGAGCCGTCTCCACGAGCCCGTCGAGATCCTCGCCCGCGTCGATCTTCTCGAGGAGCTTGTTCTCGTCGCCGAAGCGCTCGCCGTACTTCTCGGCCAGATAGAAGAGGACGAGGCCAAGGTCGAACGTGCCGTCCGACTTCTTCCGGAGATCGTCGGGCAGGCCGATCTTGCCCTTCTTGCAGATGCCGGTGTCGAGGTAGTCGGTGAGGACCTCCTCCGCGTTCTCGATCTGGCCCTCCTCGAGCATCTCGACGGCGCGATCGACGTCCGGGTTCGTCCGTTCGAAGGGCTTGCGCGGATCCCAGCCCGAGCAGCCGAAGCTCATGTGCCCGACGCCGCCGATCACGCAGGCGGTGAGAAACGCGGTGACCACCCAGGGGTGGGTGATCGCTCGAAGGATGCGCTCACGCACGGGGAGCTCCTCGGACGGCGGCCTTGCCGAGCGACATGACGGAGTCTTCCGCCCTTGGACGGGCGGAGGCGGCGATGGGTCTCTTCGCCGCGTTGGGGGGCGGCTTCACTCGCACGAACCTCCGGCGCGAGAACGGCGCGTCGGTGACGAGGGCCTCGAGCAGGAGGAGGAGGACGGCGGCCCCGAGCGGGTACTCGTAGACGTCGGCGTAGACGTCCTCGTAGTGCTCGGCGAACTCCCCCGTCTTCATCGCCTCCTTGAGCTCGTCGGTGAGCTCGACGATGCCCGTCTGACCGCCCGTCGAGACCACGGTGCGGCCTCCCGGGGTCGCGGACGCGATGGCGCGCAGGCGCTCCTGGCCTTGGGGGGTGAGCTGGGTCGTCATGATCTCGCCCGAGTCCGTCTTGCGCCACCCGATCATCTCTCCGTCGGGCCCGATCTCGGGGATGCGCTCCGGCGTCGTCCCCCCGATCTGCACGACGTGGATCGTCGTCCCCTCGTCGCCCATCGAGGCGGCGACGCTGCGCGACTGGCCCTCGAGATCCTCGCCGTCGGTGACGAGGATGACGAAGCGCTTGTGGTCCTTGCTCTTCGGATCGCGGTCGAGCAGATCCCGCGCGAGGTTCAGCCCGCGGGAGATGGACGTGCCGCCCACTGGCATGTCGTTCGGGTCGATGCCCCGGAAGAAGGCGGCCACCGCGGGGCCGTCGCTCGTGACCGGGAAGCCCATCGCGTCCCCCGCGAACGCGACCGCGCCGAAGCGCGCGCCCGGCAGCGACTGGACGAGCTCGGCGACCTCCGCCTTCGCGCGCGAGATCCGCGAGGGCTCGATATCGCGCGCGTACATGCTCTTCGAGTAGTCGAGCACCAAGATGATATCGACCTTGGTGGCAGGGATGAGCTGCTTCTCCTTGCCGTACTGGGGGCGCGCCGCGGCCACGAAGGCGAGGGCGGTCGCGACGACGAGGAAGAGCCCCTTGAACGCCCGCCGCTTGGCGGGATCGAACGTGACGAGGGCGGCGAGGCGCTTGTCGTCGGCGAAGCGGCGCTTGGCCGATCGGGCCCGCAGCACCCCGACGAGCATGATGAGCCCGAAGAGGAGCGCGAGGGCGGCTCCGAACAGCATGAGGGGGGCCGCGAACCTCACGGGAACCTCCGGAGCAGGAGGGCGCGCAAGAGGATCTCGAGCCCGACGAGGACGACCCCCGGCACGAGCAGGAGCGGGAAGAGCTCCTCGAACGAAGAGCGCGGCGCCTCGAAGCGCGTCTTCTCGAGCTGATCGAGGATCTCGTGCATGCTGCTCGCGAGGGCCTTGCCGTCCGTCGCGACGAAGGCCTGGCCGTTCGTCTTGTCGGCGATCTTCTGGAGGAGCTTCGGGTTCACGGGGAAGCGCTGGCGCGAGTAGTGGGGCTTGCCGAGCCAGTCGACCCCGTCCTCCACGTCGACCTCGTCCTCGCTGCCGATCTGGATCGTGTAGACCTTGCAGTGGTGCTCGGCCGCGAGGTCGGCGGCGAACTCCGGGGAGACCTCGCCCGCGTTGTTGTCGCCGTCGGTCAGGAGGATGACGACCTTGGACTGGGCCTCGCTGCGGCGCAGGCGCGAGACGGCGGTCGCGATGCCCTCGCCGATGGCGGTGCCCGACTCGTCGATGACGCGGAGCTGGAGCTTGGAGACGAGGCGGTTCAGGAGCGGATAGTCGAGGGTCGGGGGCGAGAGGATGTACGCCTTCTTCGCGAACACGACGACCCCGATGCGGTCGCTCTTGCGGCGGAGGATGAAGTCTTTGACGACGAGCTTCGCCGTCTCGAGGCGGGTGATGCGATCCTTCTCCGCGACCTCGGGGCTGCCCGGCAGATCCTCTGGCTTGCTGTCGAGGATGGCGCGCATCGACCCGGAGAGGTCCATCGCGATGACGATGTCGATGCCCTTGTCCTCCGCCCGCTCGTCGGTGCGGACGTTGATCGGCTTGCACATCGCGCCGACGAGGAACACGAGGGCGGCCGCCCGCACCGCGCCCGGCAGATCGCGCAGGTACACGCGGACGCCGCGCGGGCCCCGCGCGAGGGGGAACACCGTCCCGATCTTCACGTGGGGGCGCAGCCAGTCTTGGAGCAGCGTCGACGTGAACAGGACCACCGGCACGAGCAGGAGGGCCCACGCGAAGTGCTTCCGCTGCCAGATCGCCGTCTCGAGATCGTGGAAGCGATCGGCGGTGCCGAAGAAGCGCCCGAAGTAGATGTACGAGAAGCCGGCCCCGACGCAGGCCGCGAACGCCACGAGGATGCCGAAGATGCGGAGCGCGAGCTTCACGGCCTCGGCTCCTGCGACGTCACGACGGAGGCCGCGCCCGGTGCGGTGGGGGGCGCCGGGGGAGGCGGGGTCGTCGCGCGGACGATGGCCTCCGCGCGCTCAATGGCGGTGCGGCAGTCGGAGGCCTCCGGCACCACCCGCGCGAACTTCACGAGGTCGCACTCGCGCAAGAAGCTCGACACGAGATCCAGCCTCGTGACCCCGGGCCTCACCCGCCGGAGCAGGCTCATCATCTCGTCCGTGGTCGTCTCCAGGCCGTCGAAGCCGAGCCCCTCGAAGCCGTAGCGGGCCCCCAGGTACTTCCGGAGGGTGTCGCTCACCCGATCGAACAGCTCCGTTCGATCCTTCGGGGCGTCGATCCGAGGCTCGAGATCGCTCGAGCTCTTGTGGGTCTCCAGCTCGGCGAGGGCCTGCTCCCACGGCAGCTTGGGGATGGGGATGGGCTCCGGGACCGGCTTCTTCATCTGCCTCCGGACCCACCACGCGAGGATCATGCTGGCCACGATCAGGGCGGCGAGGGCAGCCATGATCCACTTCATCAGCGGCCACGGCTCGATCTGCCGCCGCGCGGGCGGGTTCGGCCGCGGCATCGGATCCTCCTCGGCCGCCGTCGGGTCGAGCGCGGTGACGAGGTGCATCTGGGTGCACACCACCATCGTCTGCCCGTTCGGGCGGTCGATCTGGATCGGCAGCCGCGGCATGGTGAGGCTCACGTTGCCGCTCTTGATGGGGGCGACGACGAACGGGATCGTCACCCGGGTGATGGCGGCGTTCTCGTCCTCCTGGGTCTCGACGACGACGCCGGAGCTGCCCTGGGGCTCCGCGACCAAGAAGCCCGCCTCCTCGAGGAACTTCCCGGGGCCGGTCGACTGCACGACCTTGAACCCATTCGGCAGCGGCTTCTCCCCCTTGCCGTGGAGGATCTCGAGCTCGAGGCTCGCGCCGAATCCGGCGACGACCTCGCCCGGGAACTTCTCCTTCATCTTGGGCCGCTTCGCGCCCTTGGGGATCGTCTCCTCGCAGGTGACCTGCTTCGGCGCCGTCTGATCGGCGGCGGCGGGGGGCGGCGACGCGACGGACGAGGCCAGGACGAACGCGACCGCGAGCATGATGAAGGCGGCGGCGGCCCGCGCGCGCTTCCGGGGAAGCGAGGCCTTCTTCACCGGCGTCGTCTCCTCTCGCGCCGCTCGAACAGCTTGCGGAGCGGGCCCACGACGCCCTCTTCGGTCCGCACGGTCACGTAGTCCAGCGCGAGCCGCTTGAAGAGCTTCTCTCGCTCCGCGCGGAAGCTCCGCATCGTCTCCTTGTAGTGCTTGCGCACGCGCGAGCTCGACGTGTCGACGAGGACCTCGTCCCCCGTCTCCAGATCTTGGAACGACGCGAGGCCGACGTTCGGCAGCTCCTCGTCGCGCTGGTCGACGAGCATCACCGGGATGACGTCGTGCTTGGCCGACGCGAGGGCGAGGGCGCGCTCGAAGCCCCCCGCGAAGAAATCGCTGATGAGGAACGCGACGCTCCGGCGCTTTGTCACCATCACGAGGGTTTGAAGCGCGGCGGTGAGGTTCGTTCCTTGATACTTCGGCTTGTGGGCGATGATCTCGCGGACGACGCGCATGACCTGCTTCTCCCCCTTCTTCGGGGGCAGGATGCGCTCGACGACGTCGGTGGCGAGGATGAGCCCGACCTGGTCGTTGTTGTTGGTGGCGCTGAAGGCGCAGAGGGCGGCCGCCTCCGCCGCCACCCACGATTTCGGGGCGCGACGCGTCCCCCACTCCGTCGAGCGCGAGATGTCCACGAGGAGCATCACCGTCATCTCGCGCTCTTCGACGAACACCTTCACGAAGGCGTCGCTCATCCGCGCCGAGACGTTCCAGTCGATCCAGCGCACGTCGTCGCCGGGCTGGTAGCTGCGGACCTCGCTGAAGCTCAGGCCCTGGCCGCGGAAGATGGAGGAGTATGCGTTCTGGAGCTGGTTCGCGACGAGGTGCTTCGTGCGGATCTTCAGCCGCATCAGATCCCGCAGGAGCTCTTGCGGGACGTCGTTCGATCCCGTCGCGGGCCGCGCCGCGGCGGCCCCCTTCGGCGCGAGGGCGCCGGCGCGCGCGGGCACGCTCGCTTGTTGGGCGGGCTCGGCCCTCTTGCTCACGGAACCTCGACCACCTCGAAGACGCGGCGCACGACCTGCTCGGAGGTGACCTGCTCTGCCTCCGCCTCGTAGGTGAGGACGACGCGGTGGCGGAGCACGTCCGCGCCGACCGCCTTCACGTCCTCGGGGGTGACGTAGCCGCGGTGGCGGAGGAACGCGTGGGCCCGCGCCGCGAGGGCGAGGGCGATGGAGGCGCGCGGGCTCGCGCCGTACTCGATGAGGCCGACGAGATCGCGCATGCCTCGGGCGGCCGGCTCGCGGGTCGCGAACACGACCTCCACGATGTAGTCCTTGATCCGGTCGTCGACGTAGATGTCCCGCACCACGCTGCGCGCCTTGAGGAGGTGCTCCGCCTCGATGATCTTCTGGGCCTTGCCGGGGGCGGGGGCGAGGGCGCGATCCACGACCGCGCGCTCCTCGGTGCGGCTCGGGTAGCCGACCTTGATCATGAGCAGGAAGCGATCGACCTGCGCTTCGGGCAGCGAGTAGGTGCCCTCTTGCTCGATCGGGTTCTGGGTCGCCATGACCACGAACGGCTCGTTGAGGGGGTAGGTCGTGTCTCCGATCGTGACCTGGCGCTCCTGCATCGCCTCGAGCAGCGCGCTCTGCACCTTGGCGGGGGCGCGGTTGATCTCGTCCGCGAGCACGAGGTTCGCGAAGATGGGCCCGAGCTTGGAGGTGAACTCACCCTTCTGGTGGTTGTAGATGACGGTGCCGATGAGATCGGCCGGGAGCAGATCGGGGGTGAACTGGATGCGGCTGAACTTCGCCCCGATCGCGTCGCAGAGCGTCCGGACGGTGAGGGTCTTGGCGAGACCGGGCACGCCCTCGAGGAGCACATGACCGCCGCAGAGCAGACCGATGAGGATCCGCTCGATCATGTATGTCTGGCCAACGATGACCTTGCCGACCTCGGACATCAGGTCGTTGAGGAAGGTGCTCTCACGAGCGACGAGCTCGTTGAGCGCGCGGACGTCGTGCATGGCGTCGGTCTGATACCTTTCTTGGGGCAAACGTTAGCGCGGGCGGAGGGCTTCGTCCCTACGTATCACCGAGCCACCCGAACGTGACGAAGGACCATGGGGTCGTATTCCAGCCCGCATCGCTTTGGGCAAGGGCGGACCCGAGATCTTTGGTGTAAGATGCAGCAGTGAATCTCCGCTTGGGCGTGCTATGCGCCGGGGTCGCTGCGGCATGGGTGGGGTTGGGCATCTCGGCGTGCGCCGACGGAGCTCCGCCTCCAGGCTACGAGCAGCTCGGCGGTAACGCCGGCGAAGGCGGGGCCGACAGCACCACGACGGGCTCGACCGTCACCCACGCGACGAGCACCGGCAGCTCTCCGACGTCGACGTCGACCACCACCACGAGCACGACCACGACGACGACCACCACCACGAGCACCGGCACGGGCGGGCTCATGTGCGACCAAGAGCCGTCCGAGGACAACGACACGGAGTCGAACGCCGCCGAGCTCCCCGCCCAGAGCGATTGCAGCGACGGCGCGTCCTTCGCGGGCGTCCTCGAGGGCGTGATGGACACCGACTGGTTCAAGTACGCCGGCTCCGACGACTTCGGCATCGGCTGCAGCACCGATCCGACCCGCAGCGTCTCGTCGAGCGCGGCCGTCCGCTTCTGCAAGTACATCCAGTGCATGGATGACTCCGTGCCCGATTTCACCTGTCCCGACGGGGCCGACTCCGCGACCTCTCCCGATGGCCGCCCCGGCTGCTGCTCCGCGACCGGCTTCACCATCGACTACGTGTGCGGCAGCTCGAGCCTCAACGACGACAGCGCCTGGGTCTACATGAGCCTGAAGACGACCACGAACGCCTGCGTGACCTACTCGGTCGACTACGACTTCTGAGGCTAAGGCGAGCGTGATCTTGGTACGAGAGACTCCCAGCCCGGACCGATGGGGCTTCGTCGCCCGAGGCGATGGGGCGCGACCGCGTTTGGCGGGGGAGGTTTCGAGAAAACGCGAAACCGACTTCTCGACCCGGCGCGGCGAGCGCTTGAACACGGAGTTGGAGGGGGGCTCCACGCAGAGCGTGGGGGGCATCGGCGGAAGGGATGGAGCGCCGTGGGCTCGACGGACTCAGACCGCGCGTCCCCGCCCTCGCAGAACACGAGACCGCGCCCAGCGGTTGCGAGCGTAGAGAGAGACGATGGAGCTTCGCGAGGCGCTCGAGCCGGGGACGGTCATCGCGGGGAAGTACCGCGTCGTCCGTGAGATCGGCAAAGGGGGCATGGGTGTCGTGCTCGCCGTCTCCCACGTGGAGCTCGGCCAGGGCTACGCCCTCAAGCTCATGCTCCCCTCCGCGGCCGCGAGCGGCGCCGCCCGCGAGCGCTTCGCCCGCGAGGCGAAGGCGGCTGCCAAGCTCGAGAGCGAGCACGTCGCGCGCGCCATCGACTTCGGGTTCCTCGACGACGACGGCCCCCCCTTCATGGTCCTCGAGCTCCTCGAGGGAGAGAACCTCGCCGAGCGTCTCGCCCGCGTGGGCCCCCTCGATCCCGAGCCCCTCGCCGAGCTCGTCCTCCAAGCGTGCGAGGCCCTCCGCGAAGCCCACCGCGAGGGCATCGTCCACCGCGACCTCAAGCCCGCGAACCTCTTCGTCACCACCCGCCGCGACGGCCGCCCCCTCCTGAAGGTCCTCGACTTCGGCATCGCCAAGACGCTCGCCCCCGAGTCCGGCTCCCTCACCAAGACGGCGATGACGGTCGGCTCGCCCTTCTACATGTCCCCCGAGCAGATGCGCTCCGCGAAGAACGTCGACGCCCGGAGCGACGTCTGGTCCCTCGGGGTCACGATGTTCGAGCTCCTCACCGGCGAGCTCCCGTTCAGCGGCGAGTCGGTGACGGAGGTCGCGATCAACGTCATCGAGCAAGGCGTCCCCTCGCCGAAGAAGCACCGCCCCGATCTCCCCGACGAGATCGTCACCATCGTGCGCCGCTGCCTCCAGAAGCACGCGGACAACCGCTACCCCTCGATCGACCACCTCGCGCGCGCCCTCGCTCGGTTCGCGAAGATCGAAGCGCCCCAGCTCGGGCTCGCCGACGCCGGCGACGAGGACGACTTCGCCCTCGAGCCCCTCAGCGACGAGCCCGCCCCCGCCGCCAAGGCCCAGAGCGGCGAGACCATCGCCGCCGCTCCCGTCTCGACCCTCCTCTCCCAGCATCCCCGCGCCCCGTCGCGGCCTTCGTTCGCAGGCGCCCAGACGCGCGCCTCCGCCACCCTCGACAAGCCGCGCCCGCGCCGCCGCGTCCAGATCATCGCCGCCGCCGGCGTCCTCGTCGCCGGCGCCGCCACGTGGCTCGGCCTCTCCCAGGAAGCGAGCGGCATCGAGGCGACCGCCGCGAGCGCGCCCGGCTCCGTCGCGCTCGCGCCCTCCGCTCCTCCACCCCCATCTCCGACCGCGTCGTTGGCGAAGACGAACGCGAGCGACGCCGAAGCGCCCGCGAGCACGGCCACGGCCGGCGGATACCAAGCGAGCAACGACAAGGACGCGACCGCGTCGACCGGATCCATGCGGTCGTCGGGTCAGCGGCGCAAAGCGCAGACGAAGAAGGCGCCGCCGCCCCCCGAAGCGAAGACGAGGGGGAAGGGGAGCAAGCCGGGGACGCCGAGAGAGCTGGGCGGGAGCGGGCGGCGCAGAGAGCGGGCAGGTGCCCACCCGCGGCTCGCTCGCCGACCCCTCCCTTGCGTGGCGCTTCGCGCCCCGCGGGAGAGTGGGGTGGGGGGCGAGGGGCCGGGATCGTTTCCGGGCGGGCGGGGGCGGGCGCACGTCGAGCACGCTTATGGCCGGCCACCGTACTGCCGGCCCGAAGCTCCATGCCTGGACCCGCTCCGCCCCGCGCAATGCGCGGCAGTGGGGCGGAGCAGCTGGAAGGCGAAGCCCGAGGTCTGGCCGTGGACTTCTGTGTTCCTGGGCACTGCCGGCTCCGGAATCGGACTTCCGGCCGGCAGCACCAGCAGAGTGCTGAAAAAGGCGGTCGTCAGGCCACTGGGGGCAGTTGCTGCTCTTTCACAGCCCCCTCGCGTAGCGAGGGAGTCAGCGCTCTCTGGGTTGCACAGCACCTGGCCCGGTCGCGCGCGGAGAGGCCCAAGGCGAAGTCGCTGCGACCCGCTCCACGGCGATAGCCGTGCTCCGACGTCTCCCCTCGCACGAGCGAACCAGAAAGTAGTGGCAGCCACTCCGGTGCCGAGGCATGACGCCGACTTTTTAGCAGCCTGCTAGAGCGCCGAACCGCAAAGCGGCCAATGAAAGCCGCGATCTGCATCGCATCTGGCCGGCCTCGTCGCTGCGGTGCTCAGATTGCTGCGAGTAGTCTTCCGCTCCTCGCTCCTCGGGCGACCGACCTGCTCGCATCTCCCGGCGTTTCCCTCGCCCGTTATGCGGTTCGGCGCTCTAGATCACCGATCGTGATGCTGACACATACGACGCTACAGAGCGGATGATGGGGCCCCGTCGCCGCAGGCGATGGGCCTGCTTCGCGTAGTGGCACTGCCATATCCATGCAGCGCATCGACCCACGGAGCTACGGGACTGGCACGAACGGAAGCGCCGCCCCCATCTCACCGGGATCGTCCCCTCGGTTTTCGGTGTCTCCGAGCCCGAGTTGCCCGCGCGAGTTGTCGCCCCAGCACTTCATACGCAAGGGCTGGCTTGCGAAGGCGGTGGGGATGGCGTTCGCCACCAAGACGACGCAGACGTGGGCGCGGCCGATCGTGACGTCGCCGACAGTGTAGTCATTGGGATTGACCCCCAGGTCGACCGGCTGAAGGAAGTCCATCTCCCCGGGATCATCGCCGATGTTGTTGGTGTGGCCCAACCCGAGCTGTCCGCTGGAGTTGTCCCCGAAGCAGCGAACGGTGTGTTGGTCAAAAATACAGTTGAAGTCGGCCTCGGGGCTCGTCACCAGCGTGCCGCTGAGGTTAAAGGACGAGATCGGCTGCACGGCGGCGGATTCGCCGGGATCATCGCCAATGGTTTGAGTGTCCCCGCGCCCCAGCTGGCCCTTGTCGTTTCCACCCCAACACTGAAACGGTGCGGACGGGCTGCAAGTGTGATTTCGGCCCGCGACAAGGGACTGAGTTAGGTACGGAGCGAGAGGGGGCGCCAAGCTGGTCTCTCCAGGATCGTCTCCGTAGTTCTCAACGGAGTCGTGGGCCAGTTGCCCGAACGTGTTCCGGCCCCAGCAGTCGGTGTGACTGTACGTGCAGCGATGGTACCCCTGTCGGATTTTGGTCGCCGTAACCTGATTCCCAATCGGAGCCGGCGTCTCATTCGGCTCGTCGCCAATGTTCTCCGGGCTGCCGTTCCCGAAGATGCCGTCACCACCGTAGCCCCAACAGGAATAGTTGCCTGTTTGCGAAGCGTCGCTGCAAGTGGCTTCGGCCAGCGCTGTGATCACGCCGGGCGGCGCCGCGGGGAGCAGCGTCCCCATCTCGCCGGGCTCATCACCGCGGGACTCAATGTCTCCGACGCCGAGCTGCCCAGAATCGTTGCGCCCCCAACAACGTCCGCCAAAGAAGGCCTGACTGACGCAGACGTGATGGCTGCCCAGCGAGAGGTAGAAGTACCCGACCGGCCCCTTGGGCACGAAGTCGACTGGGGCGAGCGCCTCGAGCTCTCCCGGTTCGTCCCCGCGATCCTCGAGATCGCCCTGGCCCAATGCGCCGTAGTCGTTGTCGCCCCAACAGAAGACGTGTTGGCGGGCCGCGTTCGGCTCATTGACCTGCGGAACACCCCGGACAATCACGCAGGTGTGATCGGAAGCAGCCATCGCCTGTTGCAACAGGGCACAGTCATAGCAGCCGTCGCCGTGCAGGCCGTTGCCGTCGTCGCAGGCTTCTTTGGCAGGGTCGAGAATGCCATCTCCGCACACGGGCGGCTGGCACAAGGTGGTGCATCCGTCGAGCTCGTCGGTGTTCATGTCGTCGCACGCTTCGAGGCCTTCGACGACTCCATCGCCACATACGGATGGCGGCAGACACGCATCACCGAAGCCGTCGCCGTCGCTGTCGAGCTGGTCCGGGTTCGCAGCCCGGGGGCAATTGTCGTCCTCGTTGACGATGCCGTCCTGATCTTGGTCGAGAATTCGGTCCAGATTGGGCACGGCCTCGTCGAGCCCGAGCTCTTGCATGAAGCCCGCGAGGTTTGACTCGACTGTCGCCGTGTCGAAGGTGAGCTGGGCGGTGAGCAGCTTCGCCGCAAGAAGCGTGTCGAGGTAGCCGTCCGACGCGAGGTCGTCAGCGATCCCATTGAGCAGCTGCTGCACCTCACCGTCGACGGCGCCACCGCCCGCCTCGGTGGTGGCCGTCTGCAGAAGGACAGCGCTGACGGCAAGCATGTAGGCATTCGCATCGGTGTCGCCCCCGAGCATGTCCATGTCGGAGCCCTTGGCCGCACCGTACACGCCCGGGGGGCCGACGCGCATTGAAGCCGCGAGCTCGTCTTCCGCTTGGGACTGCGCAAGCTCGAAGGACTTGCCGGCGAGGACGAGGGTCCGAACGCGGCGCTCGGTGAGATGGGTCACGACATTGACGATCACGGGGCTCGAGCCGTCGGTCTGAACCACGGCGCGGAGGGTTGCCGGCGCCCCCGAGAGTGCGCCAGCCAGCTCATTGAACGTGAAGCCTACCGCTTCGATCGACACAGTCGACGGACCCGGTAGCGTCACTTCGAAGGCGCCCCGGTCGTCGAGGGTGACGACGTTGAAGACCTCGCCCGTTGGCTCGAGGCTGGCGCTCAAAACGCTGACCTGGACAGAGGATCCGAGCACCATTGGACCCTTCTCGACACCGCCCTCCAATGCGATGGGTTCTGGACTGCCGCCCCCCGCGCCCCCTGAGCCTGGCGGCCCGCCCGCAGCGCCGCCCCCTCCTCCAGACCCAGAATCGCCACACGCGATCATCAGGGCGAACATCCAGACGAGTCGGCCAACGCGCATGTCTGCAATCTCTCTTCTCTGGCGCCGCCGGGGGGTGCCGCGGCCTTATGCGATCGGTGACGGCTGCGACCCGCCAGTTCGGTGTCGCGCCACCAACACGGAAGTCCTGCGCTGGCTCTCTCGCCCCGCGCTTGGTGCTGCTTCGCACTCGCCGCGTTCGGGCGGGGGTGAGGTCACTGGCTGGGAGGTTGAGCCGAGGTGGAAGCCGTCGGGGTGGGAGGGCTGGCGGTCGGTGCTGCCGTCGAGGCCCGCTTGGGGCACTTGTATGCCGTCCCCGTTGAGCCAGTTTCTAGCGAGAACGTTTCGTAGCGAACGTAATTCGCGCCCTTCTCGCCGGCTTCATTTCGCATGCGGGTTCTGGCAGGCTGCATCGCACCAACCAAGGGGCGTCGTGCTGACGTTTCCAACCTCTGTGCAACCGCCGGCGGGTCGGCTCTCTGCAGCTTTGCCGCACTGCCTGCCGGAGTCAGGCTGGGACTGCAGCCCCACGCGAGCCGCGAGTTCGAAGCCACTAGAACTTTCCGCATGCCAACCCCTCCCAGAGTGGGGACTCTACAATGGTTCCTGTTTGCTCGCAAGCCTCAGGGCGAGGAAGAGCGCCTCGTCTACAACACCGCGGCCGCTCCTTGGGTCGGATCACCGTCCGGGGTCAGGGAGACACCGGAGACGTAGAGCGTCACCTGGCAATCGCCGGCCATGGTCTCCGCTTGGTTGTAGACACCGATGGCAAAGAGCGCAGTGGTCTCCGACTCCGTGCTCTCCACGCGCGAGAGGATTGGGCTCGGAATGGTCATGCTCCCAGCGCTCGCCGCCGCATCGCACGAGACGCCGGTGAAGAGCTCACCATAGAGGTCGTGGGCGGTGAGCGTGAACGAGACGGTCCCTTCCGCGCCAGGGGTCCATCGGACGACGAGGTCTTGGCTGCGGTCGACCGTGACGACGGGCTCGTACCAGCCCATCGTCGCGGGGGCGATATCCGGGGACAGGATCGTGATGTCCGAAGGCGCGACCGCAGAGAGGGAATGGGGGGGAATGTCGCCGTCACCGGTGACGGTGGCTTCGACCGTATCGCCAGGTACGAACAGGCCGTCGCCCTCCACCCAATCGATTGGGTACTCCGCACCATCGGGTACGAACGTCACGGCTTCGGAGCCACCTGCGATCGTGACCGCTCCCGCCGCGATGGATTGATATTGATAGATGGAGCCATAGCGCTCGAACTCCGTGCACTCGTAGACTCGACAATTGTCGATGATCTCGGGGACGCAGTCGGCCCACGTCCGAGACTCATCCAGCACGCCGTATTGGATCTGTACCGACCAGCGATCGGAGAGGCCCTCGGCGGTGACGCGCCGATCTCGCATGGCGTCGATCGTCCCTCGCTCCCGCGGGCCCTTTGGGACGCTCGGCCCGCCGGCCTCGCCGCCCCCGGCGCCCCCATCTCGCGAGGACACTCCACCGGCGCCGCCGGAGGCGAGCGCGCCCGAGTCACCGCACCCGGAGGCGACCACCATCAGTCCGACACAGAGGACGTTCCGCATATCTCCCCCGCCGCGGCGAAGCATCTCGCGTGCCGGCGGATTGCGCGGCTTTCTCCGTCGAAACGAGGAGCGGAGCTGGGCCGAGTTGGGCCTCTCGCGGAATGCGCGCGATGGCTTCTCTCTCGGTCGCGCCCAGGAGCGGGCGGCGTGAAACCGCGCCGCGGCGCGCCGTCGGGTGCGGGAGAAGATCGGGCACCGCAACCCCACCGCCACTCATAAGAAACAGGACGTCCCGAATAGAACATTGCGTATCGGTCCCTCCATGTTGGCAATGTTCACACGATGTTGCTTCCGAGGGAGGGGAGATCGTGCGCGAGGCCGAGCTCACCCGATGGAAGATCACTTCTGGGTGACTCGCAGGTCGGTCCCTGATCTGTGCGGAGTGTGTTGGGCCTCTCTTCTCCTCCGCGCGCGACCGGGTCAAGGTGCTTGCACAACCCAGAGCGCTGACTCCCCCTCGCTACGCGAGGGGGGCTGGGGGGTGAGAGAGCAGCAACTGCCCACCCACTGGCATGACGACCGCCTTTTTTAGCACACTGTTCGTCGCTCAAAGGCACTGCGGCTTCGCCCGCTTGATGCCGGACGCGTCGACCGTGTAAGGCGGATTGCAATTCGGCGCCGGCGGAAGCGTGACGGGGACGGGGGCGGGCGCGGGCCTCGGCTTCGAGGTCGGTTCACGACTCGCGGTGGACTTCACCGCCGAGGGCGCTCCTGACGCGATCGCGCTCGAGGGCGTTGCCGGCGGTGGAGGCATGGTCTCGCTGGCCGTCGGTGCCGGCGCTACCGCCGCCGGGGTCGGGGCAGCGACCGCAGGCACCGGGGATGTCACCGTCGGCTGCCTCTCTACCGGGGGCGGCGGGGTTGCGGTCGTCGCGCTGCGCGCCGGCGGAGAGCTCGGCAGGGTGCGGCTGTAAATGAATACGCCCGCAGCCCCGACCACGGCCGCGATGGATAGTCCGATCGCGACCTTTGACCAGAGGGAGCCCGACGCGCGCGCCGACGTCGTCGAGACGGCGGCAGTCGTCAGGCCGGGCGCCGGACCGGCCATGATGGTGCCGATGACCTCCGTCTTGCTCGCGGAGTCGCTGACAGCGGGCGGACGCGGTGCGGCCGCGAGCGCGTCGGGCACGAACGACGCTCTGACTCCACCCGCGAAGGGTGCGAGAGCCGCGGCCAGCTCGGCCACGCTCGCGTAGCGATTCTCACGCTCCTTCTCCAAGCAGCGGAGGATGATGGCGTCCAAGGCCGGGGGAATGGACGGACGCACCGACGACGGGACCACCGGCGCCTGGGCGAGCACCATCGCGCAGACACGCGGGATGCTATCGGCGGGGAACGGCACCGAGGCGGTGACGAGCTCGAAGAGCGTGACGCCCAGCGCCCACACGTCCGTGCGCGCATCGACGTCCCGCGTCCCCAACATCTGCTCCGGTGACATGTATTCGGCGGATCCCATGAACGACGACGTCTTCGTGACGTTCATTTCACCGTCCCCGGTCATCTTCGAGATGCCGAAGTCGAGGACCTTCACCCGCGTTCTGCCGTCGGCGCGGCGCGCTAGGAAAATATTGGCCGGCTTGATGTCACGGTGGACGATGCCGAGGCGGTGCGCCTCACCGATCGCCTCGCACGCGTCCATGATCACGCGGGCGGCATCACCAACGTCGAGAGGCGCTCCGCGTCTCCGGACCGCGCTGAAGTCACTCCCTTCGAGGAGCTCCATCACCATGAACGGCACGCCGTCCGGCGTGGTGTCGACGTCCATGACCCGCGCGACGTGGTCGCTCTCGATTCGCGACGCCGCGCGCGCCTCTCGCTTGAACCTCTCGACGATGACCTCGTGCGAGAGGAGCTCCGGTTTGAGGAACTTGAGGGCCACGCGCTGGCCCAGCCCGGTGTGCCGCGCCGCGACGACGACACCCATCCCGCCCTCGCCGAGCACACGCTCGATCTCGTATTTGCCGCCGATGCGCTGACCGGTCGAGAACACGTGTCAACGCCCCGAGCCGTCACGCGCGAAGACGTGCTTCACGCGATCGACGATGGCGTCGAAGCTTCGCTCGTAGCCGAAATCGGGCTGCGAGCTGTCGATGACCCCGGGGCAGATCGAGGCGGGAACGCCCCGCTCACCAAGCCCACCCGCGACCGCGAGCGGCCGCAAGCTCGGGAACGTGACCGCTGCGATCTGCGCGGTCCCATTGCACGCCGGGTTGTCCGGAGGATCGTCCGCGCACGCCGGACCGGGATCGACGGGTTCTTGGAGCGGGAAGATACACGCGTATTGCAACGAGTTACCGTTGCTGATGGTTCGGTCGCCGCCGTTCGGCTGGTTCGATTGAACGCCGCGATCCTCGATGGCGGGGACCATGATCGCCTGCTCCGGCGGCAGGGAAGGTGATGGCACACGCGCAGCAGGTCACCACTGCCGAAAACCCGGTGACCCCGACGGTCGAACGCAGCGTCACCATTGAAGGCGGACCCGGCCACCGAGAGCGCCTTCTCCCAGAAGGAGACCCATCGCTGCCTTGGGACCCTGGCTCCGTGCCGTAAGAGCCACCCCCAACCAAATGGCCCCTGCCGCGGCGAGCGCCCCTCCCGCGACCAATGACACCGTCGTTGCCGGGCCGAGCGCCCGACCTCTCGACGCCGCCGACAGGCCATCGTCGTCGCAGGTGAGCGTCGCCTCATCGCAATGGTCCTCGGTCACGGCCTTGTCGCTCACGACGAGGGCGCCCATGACCCCGCCTGCGATCAAGCCGGCCACGCCGACGGATCCGATCACCCAAGGAGCAATCACCGGGGCCGCTTCCGATGACCGGCTCGCTGCGATGGGCGGCTGCCGCTCGTCCCCCCCCGGGCGACCGCCGGGTGCCGTTCTCAGACCGGCCTGGAGCTTCCGGTTCTTCTCGCCCTCGCGGATCTGGACGGTCTCCTCGGAGGCCGCGCCGCCGGCCTCGTAGCGAATCGTGTGTTGGCCGGGGTCGATGGGGTGTGCGCGCCCGTCGAGGCCGGTGATCCAAGGGCGCCCGTCGAGCAGCACGCGCGCCTCCGTCACCTCCTTGCCGTCGACGCGCACGTCGATCACCACCGTGGGCTGGCTCGCGTCGATCTCCGACAACCACTGTCCGCAGTCTTTTTTGATGAACTCCGGGCAGGTGTCACTCACGCAAATCGCCGCCTGCTCGCGCGCGGTGCGCAGCTGCCCGTTTCGCTTCGCGGTCTGGGTCTGCTCGTAAGCCTGGGCGCATACCTGCTTGTCCTCCTGCGCCAGGGCGGGCCCCGCGGAAATACAGAGCGCCACAGCCGACGAAACGGCCAGCGCCGTCGCGAACCCGAATGAGGCCATGCATCGGGAAGCTAGCCAGATCGAGCGCCGCGGCCATAGTCATTCTTTCGGTCTGTGCTGCGGTGCGCGCGGCGTCGTCCTGCAGCGCTTCTGCCCGGCGAGCACGAACCGGATTGGGTGCAGTCCACGCAGTGGACGGAGTCCAAGGAGGTCCACGCAGTGAGCTTCGGGCCGGCAGCACTACGGCGCTGCCTCGAGCGCCCCGATGTCCCAGCCCGGGCCCGCCGGGCGCAGCTCACCGTCGCTGTCGTAGAAGACGAACGGCACCACGTCGTCGGGCGCATAGGGCAGGGGATTGACCCCGGCGTCGATGTTCGGGCTCCCCGCGCTCAGGTGGAAATCGGCGCTGGAGACGAAGAGCGGGTCGACGCTGATATTGTCGCCGGCGCCGACGCAGCCCGCGAACTGGCAATCGTTGAGCACCGCGAGGTCGGCCACGCCTTGCAAGAAGCCGTCGGACTGAGTGTTGCCGGTGAAGCGAAGGTTGTTGCCGCGAAGCTCGATGGGGGGAGGGTTGGAACCCTGGAATTGGAAAATGATCGCTGAGCCGACAGTGGCGCCGACTTCGATATCGTTGTTGACGATCGCCGCCGACGTGAACGTATCGGGTATCCCCCCCATTACCTCGATGGCGTTGAAGATGACCTCGCCTTCGACGCGAATCGTGTTGTTCGCGATGTAGCCTTGCCCGCTGAGCTCCACGGCCGACGCACCATCGCTGACAATGACGTTGCCGATCAAGGCGAGAGCTCCGCCCGTGGCATTGATGCTCTCGAGACGGCTTCGGAAGATGCGCGTGTCGTTCTGAGAGCCGGCGCTCAGCACCGTCCCCAGCTCGGAATCGCTCACCATCAGCTCGCCATGCAAGGCATCCAGCGCGTCGAGGGTCGAAGCGCGAATCGTCAGGGATGAGTTGTCGACGGAGACTGGTCCCGAGAGCTCGGCCCTTTCGAGCGTGATGATCCCGTAGTCCGCGCTCATCGCGGGGCAGCTTCCACTGCATGCCTTGGCCGATGAGCGAGTCATGACGAGCGATGCTTGGTACACGTTGACGGCCGCGCAGCTGCCGCCGCTCGGGCACACGTCGATCTCGGAGTCGATGATCGCGGCGCTGCCGTTCACGGCGATGCCGCTGCCCGCGTTGGTAGCCGCGCCGGTCTCCACCCTCGAGCGCACCAGACGGAGCGTTTGGTCGAGTGGGGAGGCGACGACGGACGAGTAGGAAAGCAAGCCCTCGGCGTGCAGCACGCAGTCGAAGACCTCCGCAACGCCCGCGAAGTAGAAGGCCCCGCCGCCCGGCTGGTTGGACGGAGACCTGACGGTGAAGCCTTGAACGACGCTGTGGCCTTCGTTGGACTCGAGCGTGAAGCCAGTTATCCCCGCCGTGAGCGGCACGAGCCTGGTTGGCAGCGTCAGGTCTCGTGTCCAGGTTGAGGCCTCGTATCCACCGAACAGCGCGCGGTCGCCGATGCTCAGCGCCTCCGGATAGTCGCCGGTCGCGACGTACACGCGGCGTTTCGACACTTCCGCGCCCGCCAGCGCGAGCGCCGCCCCGATCGTCTTCAATGGCGCGCTCTTCGTCCCGGCGTTCGTGTCGTCCCCGCCGGCGCCATCCACGAAGAAGCCATTGTCGTCCGCGGCCTCGAAGTCGTCGCCGTCGCAGTCCTGATCGATGCCGTCGTCGGGCAGGTCCAAGCTCTCGGGGTGGACGAGATCGTCCGCGTCGTCGCAATCATCGGCGACGCTGATCGAGCCTGGGGGCAGCGTGTCGCCCGAGCAAACATCCACCGCGGTGCCCATGTAGCCGTCGCCGTCGCCATCGACGTAGGCAGTGAGCAGTTGCCATCGCGCGTCGTCGCCATCGTCACAGTCAGGGCCGGCGGCGCAGTGGACGCCGAAGCCATCGCCGTCCTCGTCGACACACGCGGGCGGTGCCTCGCCACCCTCGCCCCCAGTTGCTCCGGTGCCGGTCCCGCCGGCTCCGCCGCCTCCACTCGCTGGTTCGCCGCCCGTTTCGTGTCCCGCGGCGCCTCCGCCCGCCCCGCCCCCGCCGTCGGCGTCGTCATCACAGCCGGCTGTCCAAGCGAGGAGAAGCGCGAAAGCGACTGTAGATATGCGCATTGCCGTCTGATAGTGGAAAGACGAGCATTGAGCCCGCGATACGGCAGCAGCAGGTTTAGGGTCCCGACTGGCGCCCGCGAGCGCAGGTAACCGCACTCGATTGAGAGCTCGCTAAAGGTGATAGTCGTGTGCCTTCGGCTGGCGGTCCATAGTCATTTCTTTCGACGTGGCCTCCAAGTTGGCGAGACCGTTCCCCCGCCGTCCGCGCCCGCACGACTTCGATCCACGCCACCCGAGCTTGGTAGGCTCGGGATCGAGGACGCTCTGTCGATGCCGCTGATCCACCTGCGCACGGACTTCGGAGGGACCATCCACGAGGACGGCCCGATCGAGTACGGAGTCTCCTACCGCTTTCATGGCGAGGGGCCGGAGCGCGTCTGGGTGCTCCTGCCGGACAAGCCGCTCAAGGAGAGCTGGATCGAGCCCATCTGCGAGAGGCTCGCCGCGGAGGCGAGGGCGGCGGGCGTGCTGATCGTGGCGAGGCCGCCGTTCGAGGCGGTGCTGGAGATGACACACGCCTCGGTGCTTGCGCCCGATGACCACCCCGCGCTGTTCCGCCCCGCTCGGTAGGGGTGCCGTGAGGCTTGACCCGCCGCGCCTCAGCCGCGCCGCACGCTCGCCATCCCGAGCTTGGGGAAGCTCATGGCCTCGCTCGCGGGGCCGGCGAGGCGGTAGCGGGTCCACAGCTCGGCGAACGTCACCTCTTCGAAGGTCGAGAACCCTGCGGCGTGGACGTGATCGGCGGCGCGGCCCGGCTCGAACGGCGTGTCCGCGAAGCTGAAGACCAGGCGGGATCCTTCGCCGCCTGCGTCGGCCATGAAGCGGAGGCTGCGGTCGATCGCAGCGAGGTCGATGTAGCCGATGACGCCCTCCCAAATGAACATGGCCCCGCCGCCTCGGCGAAAGCCGCGCTCGACCATCGCGTCGGTGAGGAGCCCAAACGGCTGCTCGAAGTCGAACGGGACATAGCGAACCGAGGCGGGGAGGGCGACCCCGGCCGCGGTGAGGACGGCCCTCTTTCGATCGAGCTGCTCGGCGACGTCGATCTCGAAGACGCTCACGTCGTTCGCGGCGACCTCCGAGAGGCGCAGCGCGCGCATGTCGAAGCCGGTCCCGAGGATCACCAGCTGCCCGAGCCCGGCACGAAAGCCCTCTCTCACTGCGTCGTCGATCCCCCGCGTGCGCAAGCGGATCCCCTCCCGGAAATAAGGCAGCTCGAGGTAGCGCGCCGTCGCCTCGGCGGCGTGAGCCCCCGCTTCGTGGAACAGCGACGCGTAAGGGTCCTCGAAGAGCCGCTCTGCCTCGGGCAACGCGCGCTCCTCGGCCCGGACCGCCGCGATTGAGAAGGCCGTGTCTGCGACCGTCACCATCGATACAGCCATAGGCGCGATTGGTTCCGAGCGCGAGGCTGGCGAAGCTCGAAGCCCACGCTTGCCACGGTCCGCGTTGCGCGGCCCCGCTCACTGAAGCGACGAATCGTCGTTCGCGTCCACGCGGGTGTACGAGGCGCCGAGGAAGCGCAACGAGGCGTCGTTGTCGAGCAACGTGTAGGAGATGGCGGGGCCCCAGTTGCACCCGGACTGATTCGGGTCGTACGCGACGAGGAGCTCCTCGTTCGGAGATGTCGACCATTTGCCCAGGCAGCGTTGGGTGCCCAGCGTCATCTTTACGCGACCGTTCTTGGCGAAGGTGAACCGGGGCTCGTCCGCGCCCTTGAACGTCCAATGGCCGACGAGACGAGGGTCGAGCGGGCCGACCGCGGCACGGGCGCTCGTCGCAGCGGACGGGGCATCGGCTTTGGTCGTGACCGCGCTGGTGCTGGTGTTGCTGGCCTTTGCGCTCGGCGCGGCGGAGCCGCTGGTCGAGGAGCGGTCCCCGCAGCCCGCTGCTTGGACGAGCAAAAGGAGGACTGCGGTCGGGAGCCAACGGGGGCCGGGAGGGGTGGGGTTCATCATCTCTTCTGGGGAACGGGCGCGAAGCGTCGGCGTAGCTCTTTTTTTCTGGCGAGTCGCCCGACGGTCCGGTCGAGCAGCGAGACGTGCGTCCGCAGGCTCGCACGAAGTCGCCCTCTCGTGACCATCGTTCGGGGGCACGTGGGGCAGCGGCGCGCGCGGCGACGGTCAGCGCTGAGGAACGCCGGCTCGAGAGGGCAGGTGACGCCGATGTCGGGCGACGTGCGCGCCCGGACGAGGTCGCGTAGATTGGCTTGCGCCGCTTTGAAGTTCGCGCAGCTCGCCATGCGAGGTTCTCGTGCGCCTGGTATCGATCGCCTCCGCATCGCTGGTCGCAGTCGTCGCGTGCGGGCCCGATGTTCCGCCCGCCTCATCACCGCCGTGCTTCGACTCCGCCCGACCGATCGCGACCTCGGCACGAGTCGCCGCGTCCGCTCCGGCGCCGAGCGCGAGCGCGGACCAACCAGGTGCCGCCGATGATGTCGCCATTTCACTCTACGACTCGCCGACGTGGCGCGCGCCGTCGAGTCCATCCGACGCGGTGCCGGCCATCGCGCACGCGACGAGCGCCGGCGTCTACGTGAATACGGACGTGTACGTAGACCCGGAGGCGGCCGCCCGGTCGAAGCACGCCACGGTGGCGAAAATCAAGAACGGGCACCCGCCCGGCCTTCTGCTCTTGGGGTCACCCAAGAACAAGCAACCCAAAGACGATCGGGTATGGCAAGTCTTCGACGGCTCCTCCGTCATCTGCGAAGGCAAACTATCCAGTGCGGAGGTCGTCTCGTATGTCAACGCGACCATCGGCTTGGACGTTGCGTGTGGATCGAACGACGCAGCCGAGGCGAATCTGCCGCCCGAGGCGTTCAATCCCAAGCTGTTGCTCTCGTGGGGGGTGCGGCCGAACCTCTATCTTGCACGGCGCGTCGAGGGGTGCTCGCCCAGCAAAGTCGAGTCCGTCCTCTGGGCGAGGCCGGCGAGCGCGCAGAAGGACGTCAAAGCGGTCCCGTGGAGGCGATCGACGGGATCTTCGTTCGGGCCGGTCATCTTCGCCTCGCGAATCTGGCAGGCATTCGAAGAGCGGGTACGCAAACGGCAGGGTATCGCGGACGACGAGAAGCCCACCATCAGCACATATGAGCTCGACGGGGAGCCATTCGGCGAGAGGGCCCCGCGATGGATGACGTTCACGAACCTCGGGCAACACGCCTACGCCCCGCAAGACTTCGCGAGCATTTGGGACGCGTGGTCGGGCACGCCGGTGCAGCTGCTCCATGTCGGCCGCGTGCTCACGGGGGGAATCAACGACGCGCAGCCGCTTCTATCGATCCAGTCCGACACGCTCCTGTTTCATCTGATCATGATTCGCGGCGACGAATCCGACGAGCTCGCCGTCTTTCAGCACTCGGGCGACCGGATGTGGATCAAGCGGTCCGTCCTCGTGCGCGGCGAGTGCCTCGACTGAGCATCGTCTTCGCGACACGCGCATGAGGGGAACGTGCACCGAGACACGAAGTGTCAGCGCGTGGTCGAGGCCCGCAGCCATAGGCGCGATGATGCGTCCCGAGCGCGAGGCCGGAAAGCCGAGGCGGTGATGGGCCCGCGACGTGTCAGGCGTCGCCCGACGCCCGCGAGGCCGAGCACGCGCCGAGCTGATCCGTGAAGGCGTGGTAGGCGGTCCACACGCTCGCCCACCCGCTCGGGAAGACCGAGCCAGTCTGCGCCTCCTGCAAGGTGCCCTCGAGGGTGCTGAGCCTGTAGCCCAGCGTCGAGAGGTCCCCGCCCGTCGAGACGGCGGCGCTGACGGCGGGCGCGAGGTTGGTCGCGCTCGTGTCGGCGTCAAGGGTTTGGCCGAGCGTGACGCACGTGATGCCGAACGTGAAGGGCGCGGTCGAGCCGCAGACGGTGATCGACTTGCTCTTCTGCTGGTGCATGGCGCCGACGAAGGTCTGGTACGCCGTCACCGTCTTGCCGCACGCGGCCGAGGGGTACTGGATGGTCGCGCTGATCGCGCCCTCCGAGTGACCGACCTCCTCGTCGTCCCCGTCGTCTCCGGCGAGCGCTTCGTCGTTGGCCTCGTCCTCGGGGCTCTCGTCGGGGGCGACGCAGCCGGTCGTGAGGGCGAGGGTGGCGAGGGCGATCGAAGCGGCGAGCGAGGTGAGCGTGGTGGTCTTCATGGTCGGTTCCTGCGGGGCTCCTGGAGAGTCGTCGTGGTTATGTGAGGGCTAGACCGCCGGGGCTTGCCGCCCTGTCGTCGTCGCCGTCGCGCTCCCCTTGAGCACGGCGCGGGCCATCTCCCGAGGGCGCTGAAAGCCCTGGAAAACTCCCGGCTCAGCCCCGACGCCAGTCACTGGACCGTCCATTGGACCGTCCGAGCCGGCGGGCCGGACGGCGGCGTGTTGACGTCTGCGCGAGGGCGAGTGAAGCGATCCCGGTGAACCGGGGGGCCTTCGGTGTTCTTCTTGCGATGAGCGTGGCGCTGTCCGCGTGCTCTTCGAGAGGGGAATCCATAAGGCGCCACGGCGGGGCCGCCGAGACCGCCCCTCCCGGCGCCTTCTCCACGGAGCCGATCGACTCCGCGGCGCTGGCTCGACTCCTCGCTGACGAGTCCAACGCGTCGCCGGAGCTCTACGAGATGGCGCTCTTGGGGATGGTCGACTGCACGCTGGAGATCGGAGTCGCGCCCACGTGCCCAGCGTGGAAGGACTACCAAGCGGCGATCCGACGAGGCCGCGGGAAGGACTACTTCGTCGCGCGCGCTGGGGTCGCGCTCCGACACCTGAAGCACCGCTCGGTGACGATCCGCGTCCTCGCGGCGAGGATCCTGGTCGCGGCGGTCGCCATGGGGCCCGACGAGCTCCGAACGGGGCTGCTCGAGGCGGCGCGCGTCGAGCCCGACCCGACCGTGTTGGGCGAGGAGATCGACGCCCTGATCACGATCCAGACCCCCGAAGTGAACGCGCTCCGCCTCGAGCACCTCGAGAACCCAAGCGACTACGTCCGTTCCCGCGCCGCGAACGGGCTAAAGAGAGCCGCTGCGACCGACGAGGCGGTCGTCTCTGCCCTCGCGTCCGCCCTCGACCGCGACCCCTCTCCCCGCGTCCGCTCCGTGATCTGCGGGGTGCTGGGAAACGCGGAGAGCCCCGCTGCGCTGGGCGCGCGCGCGCGGCACGCGGGGGCCGACGAAGCCGAGACGGTCCGAAGCGCCTGCGCGCGTACGAAGCCCTGAGCGCGGGCCCGAACGCGCGCTGTCCGCTCCGTCTATGAAGCCCGGGCGGCGTCGCGGCTCGACGGGGGAGGCTCGCGCCAGGCTCGCTCGAACGCGCGGAAGAAGACCTCTGCCGGCTGGGCGCCGCTGATCGCGAAGCGCTCGTCGACGACGAAGAACGGGACGCCTTGGATGCCGATATCAGCGGCGAGCTGCTCGTCGCCGCGGACCTCGTCGGTAAAGGCGCCGGTGGAGAGGATGGCGCGCGCGTCCTCGATGGGGAGGCCCACGTCGGCGGCGAGCCCGGCGAGGACCTCGCGGTCTCCGAGGGACAAGCCCTCCGTCATGTAGGCCTGGAACACGCGCTCCGTGAGCTCGAGCTCGCGCCCGTGGGCGCGGCCGAACGCGATGAGGCGGTGGGCGTCGAACGTGTTGCCCGGCTTGATCCGATCGAAGCGCAGGTCGAGGCCCTCGGCCGCGCCGACCTCGGTGATGTGGCGGATCATCGCCTGAGCCTGGGCCACCGAGCACCGCTTCTTCTCTGCGATCCGACGCACGTAGTCGACGGGGCTCGAGGACGCGGCGGGCGCGGACGCGTCGAGCTCGTAGGCCCGCCACACGACCCGCACCGCGTCGCGGTGCTCCAGCTCGCGCAGGGCCGCCTCGAGCCTTCGCTTGCCGATGTAACACCACGGACAAGCGATGTCGGAGAAGACCTCTACGACGAGCTTTCTCATGGCCAGTGAAACTTAGGGTCTCCGAGGCCCGGAGGCCAGCATTCGGCGCCCCTTCGCTCGTGCTAGATCGCCCCATGCAACATCGCCTCACCTCGCGGGTGGTCGCGGACGAGTCGAGCCTGCGGGCGGTCATCGGCGAGCCGAAGCCGACGGTGATCGCGAAGATCGCGCCCAGGCTCAACCCCCTGACCCGGACGTTCATCGAGCGGTCGCCCTTCGTGGTGCTCGCGACCTCCGACGCGCAGGGGAGCTGCGACGCCAGCCCCCGCGGCGATCCGCCGGGGTTCGTGCGGATCCTGGATGATTCCACGCTGCTCCTCCCGGAGCGCCCGGGGAACAAGATCGCCGACTCGCTGCGGAACATCCTTTCGAACCCGCGCGTCGGGCTGCTCTTCGTGATCCCGGGCGTGGTCGACACGTTCCGGGTTCAGGGCAAGGCGACCCTCACCGACGACGCGGAGCTCCTCGCCCCCTCGGAGGTCGAGGGCAAGGTCCCCGCCCTCGGGATCATCGTCGACATCGAGAGCGCGTACACCCAGTGCGGCAAGGCGTTCTTGCGGTCCCATCTCTTCGATCCGGCGCGCTTCGTGGACCGCGCGACGCTCCCGACGAACGGGGAGATCCACGCCCTCCTCACCGACGGCGAGGTGGACGCCCAGACGTACGACCGCGAGCGCGCCGAGCGCTACGCGCGCCGCGAAGGGTTCTATTGATTGAGAGCGAGAGAGAGAGCTGAAACGTTGTCGTGGTCGAGGCGTTGGGTGGCTCACGCGAAGCCGGGAGAGCGCGCTTCGCGCTCGCCCGAGAGGTCAAGGCGAGGAGCGTTGTCGTGCTCGGGGCGTTGGGTGGTGAGCGCGAGACCCCGCAGCTCGGCTCGCTGTACTGCCGGCCGGAAGTCCGCTTCCGGATCCGGCAGTACCCAGGAACACAGAAGTCCACGGCCAGACTTGAGGCTTCGTGCCTGGAGCTGCTCCGCCCTTCACTTGCCGCGCCGTGCGCGGGGGCGGAGCAGAT